>NZ_JBVIVK010000002.1:0-134055 GCF_055595715.1 Streptomyces sp. NPDC040410 | reverse complement strand
CGAGCTGACGCGGCCCGCGACCGCCGGCCGGCACAGCCCGCGGCGCGATCGGCGGCGTCCCTGCCGTGCGGGTCACAATGGGGGGCGTGAGTAACTCCAGCCTGCACGCCCTGCCCGCTTCCGACCGCACCGACGTCGTCGTCCGGCTGCGGGACGCCCTGCTCGGGGCCTCCTTCACGGCCGACGGCCTGCTCGAGCTGCTCGGCGCCCCGGCGTACGCGGCGCTCGCGCGCAGCGAGACCGTGCCCGCGCTCCGGGCCACCCGGGGCGACACGCCGCTGGAGGTGCTCGTACGGCTGTTCCTGCTGCAGCAGCCCGTGGCCCACGCACGCGTGGAGGGTGTTCTGCCCCTCGCGGAGTGCCTGGAGAGCGGGTGGCTGGTGCGCGTCGGTCAGGACGCCGGGGACGCCGTCGCCGCGACCGTGGACGTACGGCCGTACGGCGGTCCGGGCGGCGAGGACTGGTTCATCGTGTCCGACCTGGGCTGCGCGGTCGGCGGCGCCGGGGGCATCGGCAGCCGGGACGAAGGGGTCGTCCTGGGGGTGGGCGGTGCCTCCACGACCCTCGCCGGCATCACCGTGCGTACGCCCGTCTCCGCCGCCCTCGACCTCGGCACCGGCTCCGGGATCCAGGCACTGCACGCCGCGCAGCACGCCACGCGCGTGACGGCGACCGACCTCAACCCGCGCGCGCTGCACATCACCGCGCTGACGCTGGCGCTGTCCGGCGCGCCTGCCGCCGACCTGCGCGAGGGCTCGCTGTTCGAGCCGGTCCGGGACGACGAGACGTACGACCTGATCGTGTCCAACCCTCCGTTCGTGATCTCGCCGGGTGCCCGGCTCACCTACCGCGACGGCGGGATGGGCGGGGACGATCTGTGCAGGTCGCTCGTTCAAGGGGCGGGGGAACGGCTGAACGAGGGCGGGTTCGCGCAGTTCCTCGCCAACTGGCAGCACGTGGAAGGGGAGGACTGGCAGGACCGGCTCAGGTCATGGGTGCCGCGCGGGTGCGACGCGTGGATCGTGCAGCGTGAGGTGCAGGACGTCACGCAGTATGCCGAGCTGTGGCTCAGGGACGCGGGCGACCACCGCGGCGACGCGGTCGAGTACCAGACGCGGTACGACGCCTGGCTGGACGAGTTCGAGGCGCGCAAGGTGAAGGCCGTGGGCTTCGGCTGGATCACGCTGCGCAGGACGGTCGCCGCCGTGCCCTCGGTCACCGTGGAGGAGTGGCCGCATCCGGTCGAGCAGCCGCTCGGGGGCGCGGTCCGGGCGCACTTCGCCCGCCTCGACTACCTGCGGGAGCACGACGACGCAGGCCTGCTCGCAGGCCACTTCAAGCTCGCCGCCGAGATCGTCCAGGAGCAGGTCGGGCTGCCCGGCGCCGAGGATCCCGAGCACGTGGTGCTGCGCCAGAACCGCGGAATGCGCCGGGCCACCATGGTGGACACGGTCGGCGCTGGCTTCGCCGGCGTCTGCGACGGCACACTGAGCGCTGGCCGCATCCTGGACGCCATCGCCCAACTGATGGGTGAGGACCCGGTCCTGCTGCGCGACCGCACGCCGGCGCAGATCCGGCTGCTGGTGGAGCAGGGGTTCATCGAGCCTGCCTGAGCCACCGTCGCACGCGCCCGCGTCACGCCCGGGACGTGTTCGCACTCCTGGGGCCGCCGTGTCTGCTCTGACGCGATTGATCCGGAAAAGGGCTCCTGTCAGTGGCGGGTGCGAAGCTACCTTCAAGGGACAAACTCCGCGCGTCCTCGGGGAGGCGCGCTGTCTCGGGGGGAGGCGCGATGGCGGGGGAGACACCGGATCAGGGCGAAGGCAGGGTCGTCAACGGGCGGTACCGGCTGCAGCGGACGCTCGGCGCGGGCGGCATGGGCCGCGTCTGGCTCGCGTACGACGAGGACTTGGCCTGCCAGGTCGCGATGAAGGAGATCGCACTGCCGGACGTGCCGATGGACGCGAGCGAGCCCGCCCAGCGTATCGCGCGGGCCCGCGGCGAGGCCCGGCACGCGGCCCGGCTGCGCGGCCACCCGCACGTGGCGACGGTGCACGACGTGGTGGTCCACGAGGGGCTGCCCTGGATCGTCATGGAGTACGTGCCGGACGCGGTCGATCTCCAGGCGGCCGTACGGAGTTCCGGGCCGCTGCCGCCGGCGCAGGTGGCCCGCGTGGGGCTCGCCGTCCTCGACGCGCTCACCGCCGGGCACCGGATCGGCATCCTCCACAGGGACGTGAAACCCGCCAACATCCTTCTGGCACCGGATGCTTCCGGCGACGCCTACGCGCGCGTCCTGCTCACCGACTACGGCATCGCCCTCCAGCCCGAGTCCCGCGAGCCCCGGCTCACCGCCACCGCCGGCATCCTCGGCACACCCGGCTACCTCGCCCCGGAGCGGGCCCGCGGCGAGCCGCCCACACCGGCCGCCGACCTGTTCTCCCTCGGTGCCACGCTGTACGCCGCCGTGGAGGGCCGCGCTCCCTTCGACCGCCACGGCGACTACGCGACCCTGACGGCCCTGCTCGGCGAGGAGCCGACACCACCGGTCCGAGCCGGTGAACTGGCGCCGGTGCTGCAGGGGTTGCTGGTCAAGGACCCGGTGCGCAGGTCCGCGCCGGAGGCGGTGGCGCGCGGGCTGGAGCGGGTCGTGCAGGGTGCGGCGGGCGGGGGTTTCGCTGCTCCGCACGGGTGGGGCGCGGCACCGCCTGGGGCGGGGGCGCCGCAGGCGGGGTTCGGTCCGCCGCCGAGCACTCCGCAGACGCCGGGCACGCCACCGACCCCGCGCACGCCGCACACTCCGGCGGCCGGTCCCGATCCCTACGGCCCGGCGGGCGGCGGTGCGGGTCCGGGGAGCCCGGTGGATGCCGGTGCGGGAGCGCCGGCCACCGCAGGGGGCGGTCCGGCGACACCCGGACCGACGCCGTACGACCCGTGGCGGCAGACCGCCCAGCCACGGAACCCGGCCCCCGGTAACCCGTATGTGCAGGGGGCCGCTTCTCCGTACGCGTCCCCGTACTCCGGCGGCGCCCAGAGCCCGTTCACGGGCGGTGGTGCGCCTCCACCGTATGCGGGAGGCGGCGGCCGGTCGCCGTACGCCGGAAGCGCCACGCCACCGCCCTACGCGCGCGGCCCTGGCGGCACCTGGGGTTCCGGCGGGCCCACCGCGCCCGGCGGTGGGTTTCCCGCCGCACCCTCGCCCCCCGGCGAGAAGAGGCGCGTGGCGCTCGTCGCGCTCGTCGTGGCCGCCGTTCTGGTCATCGCGGGCGGTGCCTGGGCGGCCGTCCTGCTGACCGGCGACGGCGGCCGTGGCAAGGAGAACGCCGCGACGAAGAAGTCGCCCGCGCCGAGCGGCTCGCAGGGGTCTCCGTCGCCGACCGGGCCCGTACCGCCGTACGGCGATGTGGTCGGGCTCGGGGAGCCGCTGGAGACCGGTGACTGCGTGCAGGCGGTCTGGTCGGGGGCGCCGTTCAAGTCGGCGCCGAACCTGGGCGTGGTCGACTGCGCCGACGACTGGCCGGACGGTCAGGTCGTGGCGGTCGACACGGCCACCGACTACGCGGACGCCCGCGACCGGGGCGCGCAGCGCTGCGCGGACCAGAGCCGCGCGGTCGTCGACGCGCTGCCGGACGCTGCCGGCTACGCCGTCGTGCCGACCGAGGCGGGCTTCACGGCGGCGGGCAGCGGTACGGCGTGTCTCGTACTCGGCCGCCATGCCGCGATAGGCGGTGAAGTGGGCCGCTTCCGCGACACGGGCACGGACCTGTGGGTCGGGCAGATGAGCGTCGGCGACTGCTGGGTCTACGAGAGGGTGGAGGACGGCTACAAAGCGCCGCTCGCCGACTGTACGAAGCCGCACACCGACCAGGTCATAGGGAGCGTCCGGGCCCCCGACGAAATGACCTACAAGAAGGGCACCGACAACGCGACCAAGCTGTGCGGCAACAAGTTCGAGTCGACCTGGGCGCCGGGCCCGGAGCGGATCGTCTACGGCTGGGTCGCCGACGAGGACGACTGGGACGAGGGCTTCAACAAGGTCGTGTGCACGGTGAGCCGGGCCGACAACGAGAAGACGACCGGAAAAATACCTGCGCCCGGCTCGGTGTGAGCCCGGCCACGCGCCCGGGCAGGGCGAGCCGGGGGAGTCCACAGCCGTGTCGGCCCCGCGTTCACCCAGGGTTCGCCTGTCCGCCGCCCGAGCGTGTCAGCCTCCACGGGCTGGGCACACGTGGACGGGAGAGAAGGGGCGCGCGGAGCCATGGAGAGCGGACCGGCGATCTTCGCGGGAGTGGTGTTCGCCCTGTTCGGAGGCGGGCTGCTGGTGTGGACGGCCGCACGGGTGCGGCGCCGCGAACCCGTCGCGCACGGCGTGAGCCCCGTCGCTTCGGCGAGCGTCGCGACCCTCGCCGCGGTGATCGCGCTGGCCCTAGGAACGTGGTCCCTGACGCGCCTCTGAGAAGCTGGGTGGAGCTGCGGTACCGGTGCGGCGAAGCTGCCGTTCCGGTAACTGGGAGGTCACACTCCGGACAGGCTCGACAAGACCGGTGGGCACTCCGGGCGGCAGGAATGGCGGTAGTCGGGTTACCGTTCGAGTGGCCGTTGCGGGCTTTTCCCGTTTGACACGGGGGCGGGATGTACCGTCACACTCCGCAGCATGACCCGACCCCGGGACCAGGCCTGGGGAGATACCCCAGCGTCGACCGGAGAGAAGAGCGAAGTTGTCCCCGACCAGCGAGACCGCACAGGGCGGCCGCCGACTCGTCATCGTCGAGTCGCCTGCCAAGGCGAAGACGATCAAGGGCTACCTCGGCGCCGGATACGTCGTCGAGGCGAGCGTCGGGCACATCCGCGACCTCCCCAACGGCGCCGCGGAGGTGCCGGAGAAGTACACGGGCGAGGTGCGCCGGCTCGGCGTGGACGTCGAACACGACTTCCAGCCGATCTATGTGATCAACGCCGACAAGAGAGCCCAGGTCAAGAAGCTCAAGGACCTGCTGCGCGACTCCGACGAGCTCTTCCTCGCCACCGATGAGGACCGCGAGGGCGAGGCCATCGCGTGGCACCTCCTGGAGGTGCTCAAGCCCAAGGTCCCGGTCAAGCGGATGGTGTTCCACGAGATCACCAAGGACGCGATCCGCGAGGCCGTGGCCAACCCGCGCGACCTCAACAAGCGCATGGTCGACGCCCAGGAGACCCGCCGCATCCTCGACCGTCTCTACGGCTACGAGGTCTCGCCGGTCCTGTGGAAGAAGGTCATGCCGCGGCTGTCCGCCGGTCGCGTCCAGTCCGTCGCCACCCGGCTCGTCGTCGAGCGGGAACGCGAGCGCATCGCTTTTCGTTCTGCGGAGTACTGGGACCTGACCGGCACCTTCGCGACCGGCCGCGCGGGGGACTCGTCGGACCCGTCGTCGCTGGTCGCCCGCCTCCAGACCGTCGACGGCAGGCGGGTCGCGCAGGGCCGCGACTTCGACTCCCTGGGACAGATCAAGAGCGCGAACACCCTCCACCTCGACGAGGCGAACGCCCGCGCCCTGGCCGCCGCCCTGGAGAACACACGGTTCTCCGTCCGGTCCGTCGAGTCGAAGCCGTACCGCCGCTCGCCGTACGCCCCGTTCCGTACGACGACGCTGCAGCAGGAGGCCAGCCGCAAGCTGGGCTTCGGCGCGAAGGCGACCATGCAGATCGCCCAGAAGCTGTACGAGAACGGCTACATCACGTACATGCGTACGGACTCCACGACGCTGAGCGACACCGCCGTCGCGGCCGCCCGTGCGCAGGTCACGCAGCTGTACGGCGCCGACTACCTGCCGGCCCAGCCGCGGACGTACGCCGGGAAGGTCAAGAACGCGCAGGAGGCGCACGAGGCGATCCGCCCCTCGGGTGATCGTTTCCGCACCCCCGCCGAGACGGGTCTGACCGGCGACCAGTTCAGGCTCTACGAGCTGATCTGGAAGCGGACCGTAGCGTCCCAGATGAAGGACGCGACCGGTAACTCGGTCACGGTGAAGATCGCTGGCACCGCCGCCGACGGGCGGGACGTCGAGTTCAGCGCCTCCGGCAAGACGATCACCTTCCACGGCTTCCTGAAGGCCTACGTCGAGGGCGCCGACGACCCGAACGCCGAGCTGGACGACCGCGAGCGCCGGCTGCCGCAGGTCGCCGAGGGTGACGCGCTGACGTCCGAGGAGATCACGGTCGACGGGCACGCCACCAAGCCCCCGGCCCGCTACACCGAGGCCAGCCTGGTCAAGGAGCTCGAAGAGCGCGAGATCGGCCGCCCGTCGACGTACGCGTCGATCATCGGCACCATCCTCGACCGCGGATACGTCTTCAAGAAGGGCACGGCGCTCGTCCCGTCCTTCCTGTCCTTCGCCGTGGTCAACCTCCTGGAGAAGCACTTCGGACGGCTCGTCGACTACGACTTCACCGCCAAGATGGAGGACGACCTCGACCGCATCGCGCGCGGCGAGGCACAGGCCGTGCCGTGGCTGAAGCGGTTCTACTTCGGTGAGGGCACGGGTGAGGGCGGCGCCGCGGACGCCGGCAACGGCGACGGGGACCACCTCGGCGGCCTCAAGGAGCTGGTGACCGACCTGGGCGCGATCGACGCGCGCGAGGTGTCGTCGTTCCCCGTGGGCAACGGCATCGTGCTGCGGGTCGGCCGCTACGGCCCGTACATCGAGCGCGGCGAGAAGGACTCCGAGCACCACCAGCGCGCTGACATCCCGGAGGACCTGGCGCCGGACGAGCTGTCCGTCGAGCTCTCGGAGGAGCTGCTCGCCAAGCCGAGTGGCGACTTCGAGCTGGGCACCGACCCGGCGACAGGTCATCAGATCGTCGCCAAGGACGGCCGTTACGGCCCGTACGTCACCGAGGTGCTCCCCGAGGGCACCCCGAAGACCGGCAAGAACGCCGTCAAGCCGCGTACGGCCTCGCTGTTCAAGTCGATGTCACTCGACACGGTGACGCTCGAGGACGCGCTCAGGCTGATGTCGCTGCCGCGCGTCGTCGGCAAGGACGCCGAAGGCGTGGAGATCACCGCGCAGAACGGGCGCTACGGGCCGTACCTGAAGAAGGGCACGGACTCGCGCTCGCTGCAGTCCGAGGACCAGCTCTTCACGATCACCCTCGAAGAGGCGCTGGAGATCTACTCCCAGCCCAAGCAGCGTGGCCGGGCCGCCGCCAAGCCGCCGCTGAAGGAGCTGGGCGCGGATCCGGTCAGCGGGCAGCCGGTCGTCGTCAAGGACGGTCGCTTCGGCCCGTACGTCACCGACGGGGAGACCAACGCGACCCTGCGCTCCGGCGACAGCGTCGAGACGATCACTCCGGAGCGTGGCTTCGAACTGCTCGCCGAGAAGCGGGCGAAGGGTCCGGCCAAGAAGACCGCGAAGAAGGCCCCCGCGAAGAAGGCCCCGGCCAAGAAGACGGCGACGGCTGCGAAGAAGACCGCGGCCAAGAAGACGACGACGGCTGCGAAGAAGACGGCCGCCAAGAAGACGACGGCGAAGAAGACGACCGCCGCCAAGAAGGCGACTGCTTCGAATTCGGCCTCGGAAGACTGATCGGCGCGCCTGCCTCCCCGCGATTTCTCCACCACGGGTTCGCGAAACGAACGCCTCGGCATCACTTTGGTGTCGGGGCGGGCGTCCGTTCGGACGGGCGCCACGGGCTGTCGGCGGCTCCCGATAGGCTGAAAGCATGACGCGAGCCGAGCATCCAACGGCCCACCACCCGGCCCCCGACGACGCCCTGGTCGCGGACTCCCGAGAGCGCGCCGTGCGCGCCCTGTTGCGCCGCCCGCAGTTGAAACGGCTGTGGAGCGCACACCTCGTGAGCGGTGTCGGCGACACCCTCGCCCTCCTGGTGCTGATCGTCCTCGCCCTCCAGGCGGCGATCGCCGAGGGCTCGTTCGGCGGCGGCTACCGCGGCGTGGCGTTGGCAGTGGCGACCGTCTTCGGGGTGCGCATCCTGGCGACGCTCCTCTTCGGCGCCGTCCTCCTCGGCCCGGTCAGCTCACTCACCTCGAAGGAGGGCCCGCTCGACCGCCGCTGGACCATGGTCGGCGCGGACGGCCTGCGGGCCGCGGTGCTCATCGTGGCGCCGCTGTGGATCGACTGGATGCCCGACGACGCGCTGGCCATGCTCCTGGTCACCGTGTTCGTGACCGGTGTCGCCGAGCGCTTCTGGACGGTGTGCCGCGAGAGCGCGGCGCCCGCGCTGCTGCCCGCCCCGCCCCCGGAAGGCGCGACGGTACGACCGCTGCCGGACCACCTGGACGCCCTGCGCCGCCTGTCGCTGCGTACGAGCTTCGTCGCCGTCCCGCTCGCGGCCGCCGCGCTCGTCGGCGCATCGCTGGTCAACAACCTGCTCGGCGCCGGGATCGACTGGTTCGCCCAGCACCAGGCGGCCCTCGCCTCGTACGTCGCGGCCGGACTGTTCGCCGCGTCCCTGTCCGTACTGACCTCCCTGGAACTCGCCGACACGCGTACCCCGCGCGCGCGGTCGCCCCTCGAGGGACTGCGCCGCCCCAAGACGGGCGTCGGCGCCGACAAGGGCCGCACCGGTGCGATCCCGCTGCTGGTGCTCGCCTGCGCGGCCGTCGCCGGGGCCGTGGCGGCCGCGGTCGCCGTGTCCGTGCTGCACGCCAAGGACCTTGGCGGCGGCCCCGTGCTGTACGGGCTGCTGGTGTTCGCGCTGACCGGCGGGGTCGTCGTGGGCATCCGCACGGCGCCCTCCGTGCTGCCCGCCCTGTCGCGGCGCCGGCTGCTGTCGCTGGCGATCGCCTTCACCGGCGTCGCGCTGCTGGCCGCCGGGCTCGTCCCGGATGTCACCAGCGTGCTGCTGATCGTCGCGCTGGCCGGTGTCGGCGCGGGCGTGGCCGCCAACACCGGGCACACGCTGCTCGACCAGGAGACCGAGGACTACCGCCGTCCGCGCACGACCGAGCACCTGCAGGCCGTTGTACGGGTCTGTGTGGCTCTCGGCGCTCTGGTGGCGCCCGTGGTGGCCGCGGGAATCGGGCCGCACCGGCTGGAGAACGGCAAGTTCGTGTTCGCGCACGGCGGCGCCGCGTTCACGCTGATGCTGGCCGGCGCGCTGCTGCTGCCGGTGGCCGCAGTGGTGCTGGCCAAGGTCGACGACCGCTCCGGCGTACCGCTGCGGCACGACCTGCGGGACGCGCTGCTCGGCGGCGACGACCCGGTGACGGCGCCCGCGTCTTCAGGTTTCTTCATCGCCCTGGAGGGCGGCGACGGGGCCGGCAAGTCCACCCAGGCCGAGGCACTCGCCGAGTGGATCAGGGCCAAGGGCCACGAGGTCGTGGTGACGCGCGAGCCGGGGGCGACACCGGTTGGCAAGCGGCTGCGGTCGATCCTGCTGGACGTGTCCAGCGCCGGGCTCTCGCACCGGGCGGAGGCGCTGCTGTACGCGGCGGACCGCGCGGAACACGTCGACACGGTCGTACGGCCCGCCCTGGAGCGCGGTGCGGTGGTCATCTCGGACCGCTACATCGACTCCTCCGTCGCCTACCAGGGAGCGGGCCGCAACCTGTCCCCGACCGAGATCGCCCGCATCAACCGGTGGGCGACGAACGGACTCGTGCCGCACCTGACCGTGCTGCTCGACGTCTCCCCGGAGTGCGCCCGCGAGCGGTTCACCGAGGCGCCGGACCGCCTCGAGTCGGAGCCGGCCGAGTTCCACGCGCGCGTGCGGTCCGGCTTCCTCACGCTGGCCGCCGCCGACCCCGGCCGCTACCTGGTCGTGGACGCGGGCCAGGAGCCGGAGGCCGTCACCACCGTCGTCCGGCACCGGCTCGACCAGATGCTGCCGCTGTCCGAGGCCGAGGTGAAGGCCCAGGAGGAGGCGCGCAGGGCCGCCGAGGAGGAGGCCCGGCGCAAGGCCGAGGAAGAGGCCGCCCGCAAGGCCGAGGAGGAGCGCCTGGAGCGCGAGCGCCAGGAACAGCTCGAGCGGCTGCGCGCCGAGGAGGAGGAGCGTAAGCGGCGCGAGCTGGAGGAGGCGCAGCGGCGCGGGGCCGAACGGCAGGCGGAGGAGGCCCGGCAGCGGGCCGAGGAAGCGCGTCGGCGCGCCGAGGAGGAGCGGGCGCGGCTCCTCGCCGAGGAGAAGGCGCGGGCCGAGGAGGAGGCCCGGCGCAAGGCCGAGGAGGAGCGGCGGCGCAAGCAGGCCGAGGAGGAGGCCCGGCTGCGGGCCGAGGCCGAGGCACGGCGCCTGGAGAAGCAGCGGAAGGCCGAGGAGGCGCTGCTGCGCGCCGAGGAGGCACGACGGCTGGCCGAGCAGGCCACGGCCGTGGCCAGGACCGGCCCGCAGCAGCCTGCCGCCGCGCCGCAGGACGCGGCGACCGTGCCGACGCCGGTGGTGACGCCGACGAACGCGTCGGCCGGGCCGGTGGACGAGACGGCGGTGCTGCCGCCGGTGCGAGGCGAGGAACCAGCCACGGGCCCGTCCGCCAAGGAGTCCGCATCCGAGGTGACGACCCGGTTGCCCCAGCCGCCCGTCCCGCCGGGTGCGGCGGACGAGACGGCGGTGCTGCCGCCGGTGCCGCCGGGTGCGGCAGATGAGACGGCGGTACTTCCTCCCGTCCGGGACGAGCAGCCTGCGGACCGGGTTCCGCCCGGGTTCTTCCGCGACGAGCCGGCGGCGCCTCAGCCGGACGGGACCGAGGACCGTACGCGTGAGATGCCCCAGCTCGATGCCGAGGGCGCGCCGCGGCGCCGGGGCCGGTCGGACTGGGCCGAGGAGACACCGCTGGACGACCTGCCCACGCTGGCGGACGAGCTGCTCGGTCCGCACGAGGACCGCGAGGACCTCGGGGACCGCGAGGACCGCGGGGCCTATGAGGACCGCGGGGCCTATGAGGAGCAGGGCGACGAGCGTGGACGGGGCCGGGGGCGCCGGGGCTGAGACCCGTACGGGGCACGGCGCTGAGACCCGTACCGGGCACGGCGCTGAGGCCTGTTCCGGGCACGGCGCTGAGGCCTGTTCCGGGCACGGTGCTGAGCCCCGTGCCCGGCCGGCCGCGGTCTCGTTGTCAGTGGCACCGCGCACAATGGATCCCGCACCGCGAAACGTGACGAAGGGGCGGGGTGAGGCATGACCGTCTGGGACGACCTGGTAGGCCAGGAGAGGGTGAGCGAGCAGCTCGACGCCGCCGCCCGGGACGCCGACGCCCTGGTCACCGCGGCCGCGGCGGCCGCACCGCCGCCCGAGGCGTCGAAGATGACGCACGCCTGGCTGTTCACGGGCCCGCCCGGCGCGGGCCGGAACCAGACGGCGCGGGCCTTCGCCGCCGCGCTCCAGTGCGTCAGCCCCGACCGAGCCCTCGGCGGGGCCCCCGGCTGCGGCTTCTGCGACGGCTGCCACACGGCGCTGGTCGGCACCCACGCCGACGTCAGCACCGTCGCCGCCGTCGGCACCCAGATCCTCGCCGACGACATGCGCGACACCGTCCGCAAGTCGTTCACGTCGCCGGCGAACGGCCGCTGGCAGGTCATCCTGGTCGAGGACGCCGAACGGCTGAACGAGAAGTCGGCCAACGCCGTCCTCAAGGCCGTCGAGGAACCCGCCCCCCGCACGGTCTGGCTGCTGTGCGCCCCGTCCATCGAGGACGTCCTGCCGACCATCCGCTCCCGCTGCCGCCACCTGAACCTCTCGACGCCGTCGGTCGACGCCGTGGCCGACATGCTCGTACGCCGGGAGGGCATAGAGCCGGCCGCCGCCCTGGCCGCGGCCCGCGCCACCCAGGGCCACGTCGACCGGGCCCGCCGCCTGGCCACCGACCCGGCCGCGCGCGAGCGGCGGGCCGCCGTGCTGAAGCTGCCCCTCCGGATCGACGACATCGGTGGCTGCCTCAAGGCGGCCCAGGAACTCGTCGACGCGGCCTCGGAGGATGCCAAACAGCTCGCCGAGGAGATGGATGACAAGGAGACCGAGGAGCTCAAGGCGGCGCTGGGCGCGGTGCAGGGCGGCCGGATGCCGCGCGGCACGGCCGGCGTGATGAAGGACCTGGAGGACAAGCAGAAGCGCCGCAGAACCCGCACCCAGCGCGACAGCCTGGACCTCGCCCTGACCGACCTCACCGGTTTCTACCGCGACGTCCTCGCCCTCCAGCTCGGCTCCCGCGTGGCGATCGCCAACGCGGACGCCGAGGCCGCCCTGGAGCGGCTCGCCCGCGGCACCTCCCCGGAGACCACCCTCCGCCGTATCGAGGCGATCGCCGCCTGCCGCGACGCCCTCGACCGCAACGTGGCCCCGTTGCTCGCAGTGGAAGCGATGGCGCTGGCCCTGAGAGCGGGCTGACCGGCACCGGACCGCGGCCCTGCGGGTGGCATGTCGACGGCGTAACTCGGCAGGTTGACGGCGTAACTCGTACGAGGCAGAGCGTGCACGCAGGGTGTCGAGTTCGTTGCGCAGCGTTACGCTCGCTTGATGCACATCAGGCGAAACCTCCGCCCGCCCCGTCGGCGCCTGCCGGCCCGCACGGCCCGTACCGGCGGCCTTCTCGCCGCCGCCGCGCTTCTCGTCTCCGCCTGCACCTTCGGCGGGTCGACGGGTTCCGCCAACTCGGCGGCGGAGGCCGCGCTGGCCGCGCTGCCGCGGGCCACGCCGTCCGCGCTCGCGCCGTACTACGGCCAGAAACCGAACTGGCGCAGCTGCGGGGTGCCGGGCTTCGAGTGCGCCACCCTCAGGGCGCCGCTCGACTACACCGACCCGGCCGAGGCCGACTTCCGGCTCGCCGTCGCCCGCAAGAAGGCCACGGGCCCGGGCAAGCCGCTCGGCTCGCTGCTGGTGAACCCGGGCGGGCCGGGCGGCTCGGCTGTCGACTACCTGCAGGCGTACGCCGCGATCGGCTACCCGGCCGAGGTCCGCGCCCGCTACGACATGGTGGCGGTCGATCCGCGCGGCGTCGCACGCAGCGAGCCCGTCGAGTGCCTGGACGGGCGGGACATGGACATGTACACACAGACGGACGCCACGCCGGACGACACGAAGGAGACGGACCAACTCGTCGACGCGTACCAGAAGTTCGCGGAGGCCTGCGGCGCGCACT
This sequence comes from Streptomyces sp. NPDC040410, assembly GCF_055595715.1. NCBI lineage: Bacteria > Bacillati > Actinomycetota > Actinomycetes > Kitasatosporales > Streptomycetaceae > Streptomyces > Streptomyces sp. NPDC040410. Next base: position 120,992 of record NZ_JBVIVK010000002.1, on the reverse strand, counting down.
CCGCGGAAGTGCTGCGGCACGTGTCCACGGTCGAGGCGGCCCGGGACATGGACATCGTGCGGGCGGCGCTGGGCGACCCGAAGCTGAACTACGTGGGAGCGTCGTACGGGACGTTCCTCGGGGCGACGTACGCGGGCCTCTTCCCCGACCGCGTGGGCCGGCTCGTCCTGGACGGCGCGATGGACCCGTCGCTGCCGGCCCGGCGGCTGAACCTCGACCAGACGGCAGGCTTCGAGACGGCGTTCCAGGCGTTCGCGCAGGACTGCGCGCGGCAGCCGGACTGCCCGCTCGGGACGAAGGGCACCAAGCCCGCCGACGTCGGCAAGAACCTCAAGGCGTTCTTCGACAAGCTGGACGCGCACCCGATCCCCGCCGGGGATGTGGACGGCCGCAAGCTCGGCGAGGCCCTCGCCACCACCGGCGTGATCGCGGCGATGTACGACGAGGGGTCCTGGGAACAGCTCCGCGAGGCGCTCACCTCAGCGATCGAGGAGAACGACGGCGCGGGTCTGCTCGTCCTCTCCGACAGCTACTACGAGCGGGACGCCGGCGGCAGCTACACGAACCTGATGTCCGCCAACGCGGCCGTGAACTGCCTCGACCTCCCGGCGGCCTTCTCCACCCCCGACGAGGTCCGGCACGGGCTCGCCGCGTTCGAGAAGGCGTCCCCCGTCTTCGGCGAGGGCCTCGCCTGGGCCTCCTTGAACTGCGCGTACTGGCCGGTGGCACCCACGGGCGAGCCGCACCGCATCGAGGCGAAGGGCGCCGCCCCGATCGTGGTCGTGGGCACCACCCGCGACCCGGCGACCCCCTACCGCTGGGCCCGGTCCCTGTCCCGCCAGCTCTCCTCGGCCCGCCTCCTCACCTACGAGGGAGACGGCCACACCGCATACGGCCGGGGCAGCACCTGCATCGACTCCACGATCAACGCGTACCTGCTCCGCGGCACCCCTCCCACCCGGGGAAAGCACTGCTCATAGTGGGTCCCGCCGGCCCTGGGAGCACGCTCCCGGAGCCGGTACGGAGCACCCCCGGAAACTGTGTAGACTTACCGACGTTGCTGATCGCACCATAGTGCGGACAGCGCGCCGCCTTAGCTCAGATGGCCAGAGCAACGCACTCGTAATGCGTAGGTCTCGGGTTCGAATCCCGAAGGCGGCTCTGTGGAAGCCTCAGGACTCACTCGCCGTGACCTGGGGCTTTTGCTTTTACTGGATACGGCGGCGACGCCGGGCGCGGGCCGCGCGGGTGTCGGCGGTCTCACTTCTGGTCTCAGCGACAGGCGCCCCCGAACCCGCCGGGGGCGCCCGTTGCCTGACTCATCGCACCGGGCAGGCCCCGGTCGTGCAGTCCTCGTCCGTCGAGTCCTCGATCGAGGTCTGCGCGTACTCGGCGAACTGTTCGGCGATCCGCTCGTTGGGAGCCTGCGGGCGGGTGCCGTCGACCATGATCGTGGTGACCTTCAGGTCGGACAGCCACCGCTGGAGCGTGGCCATCACCTCCTCGGCCTCCAGGCCCTCAGGGCGCAGGGGCAGGAGCCGTTCGGCCAGGTCGGGCCGGATGACTCCCACATCAATGCCAGTCAGCAGCATCGGGCGACGGTAGCGGGCGCGGACCACGTCCCCGTCGGTGTACAGGGCACGCTTGACGTACTCGGCGCCGGTGACGATGCAGCACATCGCGGCGGACAGGTCCGGGGTCATGTGGGAGAGGTTGTCCAGGGCGGTGACCCATCGCCACGGCCGCGATCAGGTTCTCTTCGTCCTTCGGTGCCCGGCGCAGGTCGCCGGGCATCCCTTCGATGATCCGCACGAGCATGCGCCCGCCGGTGGACGGACGGCCCGAGGCAGCCGATTGCCAGGCATTCGGTTTCCGCGTTGGCGAAGTTGCACAGCCTCAGCAGGAGGTGATGCCCTTGCTGTCGGTGTCCCTGACGGGCAGGGGCAGTTCGCCTGTGAGCTGGGTGCGCCGCCAGCACACCTCGCGCGGGTCGGGGATGGCGAAGTCCCAGCCGGTGGGGTGGATGCGGACTGTCCGTCATTGCGGCCCAGGTGCGGCCAGCCCCGTCGAATCCGAGAGCGACGCGGATATGGACCGGCTGCACGTCCTTGGTCAGGGCAAGGGCTTCGATCAAGTCCGACGCCTCCTTGAGCGCGGTGCCGTTGAACACGCCGTGCCCGTCGCGGAAGAGACCGACCATGAGTTCCTGCCCGTGGCTGCCCGTCGTGCCCTGCGAGCGGATCGGACAGGCCACGGGGTGGCCGTAGTGGTCGGCCGCAGGGCACCCCCGCCCTGGGCAATGAGCCATGCGAGTGACACCACGTCCGTGGACGCGAATCTAATGCGACCTGCAGACCCTGCCTGAATGCGGACTTGCCAGGCTGTCCTCAAGGGAGCATAGATTGGCTCTAGTTGATCGTCAGGGGGAGCGGTGGCAGGGCGGGATCTTCGAACGCTGTTCAGCTCGAACGACCGGAGTATCGCCGCCAGTGAGGCGTTCACGAACCGGCAGGCGCAGTGGCACGCGGTGACGGCCGGCCTCGCAGACCACATACGCAACGTGACCCGTCCGGACTTCGACGTGGAGGACCTGGAAGCTTCCCGCCACAACATCCTCGTGTTCCACGGTGTGGGCGGGATCGGCAAGTCCACGCTCTCTCGCAAGATCGAGGCGTCGCTCGCCAGCAGCGAGCACCGCCCCGTGCAATGGGACTCGCCGTCCCACTCCGAGGAGCGGACGCTACCGGTCAGAATCGATCTTGCGCGCGCCGCGGGCATGGACTTCGAACGTGTCATCCTCACCGTCCGTCTCGCGGTTGCCGCACTCGGCCGGCCGATGCCCGCCTTCGACCTCGCCCTGCGCCGGTACTGGGAGCACAACCACCCAGGCGAACCGATCGAGGACTACCTGCGCCGGGGCGGGCTGCTGAGCCGCTTCAGCGCCGCTGCCGCCCTTCCCCAGCAGATGCAGTCAGCCCTTAGCGACGTTGCCCAGGCTCTGCTCCTTCCCGGCAGCGTCGGGAGTGCGCTCGGGCACGGGGCCGGAGCGCTCATCAAGGCGTTACGCGAGCGGCGCCAGTCCGTACGCGCCCTCGCGGGCTGCTCCCGTCTGGCCGACCTCTTCGAGGCCGAGCCTGACCTGGAAGCCCTCAGCTTCTACCCGCACCTTCTCGCCTGGGACCTGGCCCAACTCCCGGCCGACAAGAGCGCACTACCCGTGATCCTGCTGGACAGCTTCGAGGACACCGGCGACCGCACCAACCGTGACTTCGAGCGCCTGCTCCAGCGCATCGTATGGCTGATGCCCAACGCGTTCTTCGTCGTCACCGGACGCAACCGCCTTCAGTGGGCGGAGGCAAGTCTGGAAGGGCAACTCGACTGGACCGGGCCGAACGCCTGGCCCGGCCTCGTCCCTGAGACGACGCATGTCGGGTCAGGTGTATCCGGCCGCCAGATCCTGATCGGCGACTTCTCCCCAGAAGACTGCGAGGACTACCTGGTCCGCAGGCTGAGCCGCGACGGGCAGCCGTTGATCGACGAACCGGTCCGCCGGATCATCGCCGAGCGCTCCCATGGGCTGCCTCTGTACCTGGACCTGTCGGTCATGCGTTACCTGGAGCTTCGGCGCGGCGGCAGACAGCCGCAGGTCACCGACTTCGACCACGACTTCCCGGCCTTGATCGCCCGTACCCTCAGCGACCTGACCGCCGAAGAACGCCACGTACTCCGTTCGGTCAGCCTGCTCAACGCGTTCTCCGTGCCCCTGGCCACCCAGGCCGCCGGCATGCAGCACGACGCGCCCGCCCTACGGCTGACCGAGCGCCCCTTCATCCGGGAGTCCTCTTCCGGTCTGTGGCCCTTCCATGTCCACGACCTGATCCGCGCCACTATTCGCTCCGCGGACGACGGCAGTGACGACCGCTGGTCGGACCAGGACTGGCAGCGCGCGGCCCAACGCGCCTTCCACGCCCTGGAATCGCAGTGGCGCCAAGACCTGCGACGCGACCGCGCCGTCCTGGTCGGCTGCCTCCAGCAAGGGCTGCTCCTCGCACGGGACTTCCGTCTCGATCTCGGCTGGCTCGCCGATGCCGCCTTCCAGTACATAGGAGACTCGATTTGGGAACCGCTTGCACTCCCCGCAGCCGATGCCACCTCGTCGGACGGCCTGCAGACTGCGGTGGACGCCCTGGTGGAAACGCTCAGCGCCATCGCCCGGCGCCAGCATGAACACCGCGACGGTACGGCCAGTCGGCTCGCCGCCGTCCTTGCATCGCAGCTACTCCCAGATGACCTGGTCGAAATGGCCACGTACTACCTGGCGAAGGCCCAGCGAGACCTCGGCCTGACCGACGATTCTCGCCGCAGCATGCAGCGCGTCGCGTCCGCCGACGGTCGGCTCGCCTCCGCCGCTCGACGCGGCCTGGCACACCTGAGCCGACTGTCCGGAGACTTCCCTGCGGCGGTGGAAGCCGCCGGGAGGCTGGGCTGGGAAGGCCGACACCATCGGGTCCTGGGAGATGTTTGGTGGGTGCAGGGAGACATAGAACGGGCGACTGCCGCCTACCTGGCAGCCAGGAGCGAAGCCGAAGAACACGGTGCGGCCGGCGAGACCGCCATGGTCCAGGCACATCTCGCCTTCGCCATCTCCTTCGCCGACCCCAGCGGAGCCGATGACGAACTCGACCTGGCCGCCCGGTTGCTGTCGCGCCTCAGCCTGCGCTCCAGCGAGATGACCGCTCGCATCGCCGCACTCGTACGCGACGCCGGGGTCGCCGCAGGCGTGCCCGACCGGGCGGCCGTCCTGCTCGCCGAAATCGGCGTCTCCGGCATTTCCTACGCCGCGGTCAAACTGCAACTCGCCTTGTGCTTCCACTACGCCGTCCTCGGCGCCCAGAGCGACCTCACCACCGCGATCACTCGCCTGCGCGAACTCACGCAGAGCGGCCACTACGCCTACTACGTCGAAATCGCGCACTTCATGGCTGGCCTTCCGCGCCCCGAGGAGACTGCGCGAGCACGGTGGATCGATGGAGAACGACGGACCCGCGAACGATGGCGCTACCTAGTTGAGTCACGTCGCAACCGCCTCGACACGGCTCGTTAGGCCGCAACGGGCAGCGTCGGGAGGCAGTCAGAAGGCGCCGAGCCCCCCGCTCGCGTTGTCCGATGCTGACAACTCGGCTCCAGACAGGGAGCTAGGGACGCTGTCCGGGATTGGAGCGTCACTGGCGGCGATCAGGGGAGCGCGGACGCCTTTGGACGGTGCAACACGGGATGCGATCAGTGGGACCCGGCACGACGCCTGTCGCCCTCGTAATGCGTAGGTCTCCGGTTCGAATCCCTGAGGCGGCTCCCGAAAAGGCAGGTCGCATTGCCCGTGACCTGGCCATTTCGATGCTTCGAGGGCGTCGCGTCACGAGGCCGGAGCACCGGGGGGCTTGCGTGAGCGGAGTGGCGGGGTGTCCTGCTTCTTAGGTTTTCTTCTGCGCACTCTTCTATTTCGCCTTGGCCCTCTTGGCACCTTGCGGGCCTTCTCGTTCTCGGACTTGCGCTGAGCGGGACCAGCTTGGCGGTGCCTCGACGGCACTCTTGCCGACGTGGGGGAGGACGCTCTGGTAGACGTCCCGCCTGTCCGGGTGGGTCGTCGTGCCCGACGGTGTCCGACACGATCTTGATGTCCATGCCGGCGGCGCGCATGAGGGTGGCCGCGTCGTGGCGGAGGTCGTGGCCGGAGCGGCGGGAGGCCGGAGGCGGCGACGAGACGCTGGTAGCACGGCGATCAGGTCGGTTGAACGGCGATCAGGCAGGTGTCGTCGTCGGTGTCGGCGATGTCACAGGACAGCAGATGGTCCAGATAGTCCTCGAGGTTGTCCACCGGGCGGCTGGCGGCGGCGAGGAGCTGTCCGAGGGCTTGCTCCATGCTGCTGTCCCGGCGCTCGATCAGGCCGTCGGTGTACATCAGCAGGATGTCCTGCCGTTGCAGCTCGTGCCGGGTCTCCTCGTACGAGGCGACGTCGACGGCGCCCAGCAGCACGCCGTCCGGAGGAGTGAGGGCTTCGGCCTTCCCGCCGCTGACGAGGATCGGCGGCACGTGTCCCGCATTGGCCCAGCGCAGGGTGCGGGCGGCGGGATCGAACAGGCCGCATACGACTGTCGCGGTGACCTGCTCGGTGAGGCAGCAGGCGACGCTGTTCAGCCAGGAGAGCAGCCGACCCGGCCCCGCACCGGTGATGGCCAGGCCGCGCAAGGCGTTGCGCAGGACGACCATTTCCGTCGCGGCGGCGATGCCGTGGCCGGCGATGTCGCCGACCGTGAGCAGCACCGAGCCATCGGGCAGTACGACGGCGTCGTACCAGTCTCCGCCGACCCGCTGGTCCTCCTCGGCCGGGCGGTAGCGCACGGCGACCCGCAGTCCCGCCCCGTACACCGGGTGTGCCGTCGGGGGCATGAGCGCCCGCTGCAGCTGCCGGGCCAGGCGGTGACGCTCCGCGGCCTGCTGCTCGGCACCGGCCAGCCGGTCCCGCGTGGCGGCCAGCGCGACCTCGGTCCAGCGGTGGGGGGAGATGTCCTGGTAGGCGCCGCGCACCGCGACCAGGAGCCCGGAGGCGTCGCAGAGGGGTTCGGCGACCAGCCGCAGGTGACGGACCACCCCGTCGGCGCGCCGAAGCCGGAAGGTGATCGCGCTCTCCTCCCGCTGGTGCAGCACCGTGCGCAGGAAGCGCCCTACGGCGCCGGTGTCGTCGGGGTGCGTATGTCCGGAGAGCTGGTGCAGCGGCACCGGGGCCGCGCCGGGCGGCAGCCCGTACAGGGCGGACAGCTGCTCGGTCCAGGTGATCTCACCGGTGGTCAGGTTCTCCTCGAAGGCACCGATCTGGCTGACCCGCTGGGCGTGCTCCAGCAGTTCGGCCAGCCGGGCGTCGCCCTCCGGGAGCTGCCAGCTGAGCAGCACCACATCGCCGAAGCGGGCCAGCCCCACGGCAGCGATCACGGCCGGTGGCGCCGGGCTGCCCGGGAAGGTGAGCACCGTGCTCTGGCTGCGGTACGCGGTCCCGGTGCTGTGCACCCGCTTGATCCGCTCGAACAGCCCGCCCTCCGCAGCGAACAGCGGATACGCCTCTAGCAGTGGCAGCCCGGTCAGCGAGCTACGGGGACGACCGGCCGGGTCGGTGAAGCGCTCGTTGGTGTGTTCGATCATGAAGTCGGTGATCCGGCCGTCGCGGTCCCGCAGTGGCCGCAGCAGGGCGGCGGAGTCCAGCAGGCCGTCGAGCAGTCCGACGAGCCAGGCGGCAGCCCCGCCGGGAGGGCTGACCGACTCCACGACGTGGTCGGAGAGTGACAGGGCGGACAGCTGGGCCAGGGCGTCCAGCTGCCGCTGGAGGGCGAGCGCGGGGTGGGGGCCGGGCCAGTGGACCTCCAGGACGCCCACCCGCTGACCGCCGCCTTGAGCAGGCACGACGGCCCGTGTGCCGCTTCTGCCGCCGGCGATGGTGGGCGGCAGCGTGGCGCCGGACTCGGTGATCCACAGCGTTCGGTCCTCGGTGATGGCCTGCTGGGCCGGCGTGCCGAGCCCGGGCGGTACATAGCGCCAGCGGGCGGCCTCGGCCGGGCCGAACCCTGCCTCTCCCGCCAACGTGAGGGAGCCGTCGGGGGCGGCCGACCACAGGGCGGCGGCGGTGGCGCCCAATGGCCTCAGGCCCCGGTCGAGGAGGGCGCGGGCGAGAGCCTGGGTGTCGTCACCGGCCAGGATGGCGGCGGCCTCCGCCGTACGCAGCCGCAGGGCGGTCCCTTCGTCCTGCGGGCCCGCGGTTCCCTCTGCCGTCCGGCCCGTGCCGGGCGTGGCATGGGCGGCGCGGGCTTCCGCGACCGCGCGGGCGGTGGCGTCCGAGGCTGCCTGGTTGACGATGTCGGCGGCCAGTTCGGGCAGGGCCGTCCGGGCGTCGGAGGCGAGCCTCTGCAACTGCCGTGCGGCTTCGGCCGGAGCGCAGTTCAGCCGTTCCACCAGGACGCCCTCGGCGAGTTCCACCAGAACCCGGGCCTCGCGGTCCTCCCGCAGGGCGCGAATCTCGGTACTCAGCCGGTCGACCGCGGCCGCCAGCCCGGCCGCTCCGGTCTCACCGGGTGGTGCAGCACGCACGGCGGGTTCGGAAGGGGGCCGCTGCCGCGTGGGGTCGCGCTGCTGATCCACCATGGGGGTCACTCCTCGGCCCGGAGATCCGGGCGGGCGGCTGCTCGCCCGGTACCCAGCCCAAGCACATCACAGGTCGAGCCAGCGGCGCATGCAGGTGACGAGCTGCTGCGCGTCGACGGGCTTGGGCACGTAGTCGTCGGCCCCGGCGGCCAGGCACTTCTCCCGGTCACCGGACATGGCCTTGGCGGTGACCGCGATGATCGGCACACGGCGGCGCCTGGGCAGGGCGCGGATCGCCGCGGTGGCGGCGTAGCCGTCCATCTCCGGCATCATCACATCCATCAGGACCAGGTCGATGTCCTCGTCGGCCAGTGCGTCGACGCCTTCCCGGCCGTTCTCGGCGTGCACGACGCGCATGCCGTGCAGCTCCAGGATGCTGGTGAGGGCGAAGACGTTCCGGGCGTCGTCGTCGACGATCAGTACGGTGTGGCCGGCCAGCGCCTCGGCCTCCGGATGTGCGGGCTCCGGCATGGTTCCCGGCGTGTGTACCAGCGGCAGGGCGTCGCCGGGGCCCTCGGCGGTCAGGTGCAGCACGATGCGTTCGCGCAGCTCGTCCAGACTGGTGAGCACTTCGAGCGGCTGGGCGCCGGCGCGGGCCCGGAGCCGGTGCTCCTCCTCGGCCGCGGGCGCCGGGTGGCCGCAGTGGACCAGGACGGGGACATGGCGCAGGGCCTGGTCGGCGTCGAGGAGATGCAGCAGTTCGCCCGCACCCTCGCAGGGCAGGCCGCAGTCCACCACTGCGCAGTGGTGGGTCCGGCCGGCCAGTGCGGCCGCCGCCTCCCCGGGGTCGGCGGCGGTGCCCACCCGGACGGGCGAGGGGACCCCGGGCAGATCGGCGACGGCGCTCTCGGTCAGCAGGGACAGCAGCCCGCGCGGCCTGGCCTCGACGACCAGCACGCGGCGTTGCGCGGGTGGCGCCCCGTCGGCGTCCGCGGCGAGGCCGACTTCGCCTGGGCGTCCCAGGCCGCCGGGCGCGGTGCCCAGGCGGTCGCGTGGCTCGGCGCCGGGCACAGCCGCAGCAGGGGCTGATGCGGCTGCCGGTGGGGCCGCCGCGTCCTGGACGGCGGGGTGCACGGTCGGCAGGTACAGGGTGAAGCAGCTGCCCTCGCCGAGGGTGCTCCGGGCGTGGATGGAGCCGCCGAGCAGGTAGGCGATCTCGCGGCAGATGGACAGGCCGAGGCCGGTTCCTCCGTACTTGCGGCTGGTGGTGCCGTCGGCCTGCTGGAAGGCTCCGAAGATGTTCTCCAGGTGCTGGGCCGAGATGCCGATGCCGGTGTCGCTGATTCGGAAGGCCAGGGCGGGGCTGCCGCGGCGGACGGCGTCGGGCAGGTCGGAGGCGCCCGTGTCGACGGTTTCGATCCGCAGCTCGACATGGCCTGCCTCGGTGAACTTCACCGCGTTGGAGAGCAGGTTGCGGAGCACCTGGCGCAGCCGGGACTCGTCGGTGACCAGTTCGAACGGGACTCCGGCTGCCGTGACGACCCGGAACTCCAGTCCTTTCTGGGAGGTCAGGGGGCGGAAGGCGGCCTCCAGGTAGTCCAGCAGCTCACGCAGCTGGAAGCGCTCGGGGCTGATGTCCATCTTCCCTGCCTCGACCTTGGACAGGTCGAGGATGTCGTTGATCAGCTGGAGCAGGTCGGAGCCGGCGGAGTGGATGACTTCCGCGTACTCCACCTGCTTCGTGGTGAGGTTGCGGCCGGGGTTCTGGGCCAGCAGCTGGGCGAGGATGAGCAGGCTGTTGAGCGGGGTCCGCAGCTCGTGGCTCATGTTGGCCAGGAACTCCGACTTGTACTTGGAGGCACGGGCGAGCTCCCGGGCCCGGGCCTCGAGCTCCTGCCGTGCCTGCTCGATCTCCAGGTTCTTCGTCTCGATGTCGCGGTTCTGGCTGGCCAGCAGCGCGGCCTTCTCCTCAAGCTCGGCGTTGGAGTACTGCAGTTCCTCCTGGCGGACCTGGAGTTCCTCCGAACGGGCCTGAAGCTCGCCCGCGAGGCGCTGGGACTCGCCCAGGAGCTCGTCGGTGCGGGCGTTGGCGATGATGGTGTTGACGTTGACGCCGACGGTCTCCATCAGCTGGTCCAGGAAGGCCCGGTGCACCGGGGTGAAGCGGCCGGTGGAGGCCAGCTCGATGACGCCGAGCACCTGCTCCTCCGCCATGACGGGCAGCACGACCAGGCTGGCGGGGGCCGCATCGCCGAGGCCGGAGGAGATGGTGACGTAGTCGGCCGGGACGCGGTCCACCGCGATGGTGCGTCGGCTGCGGGCGGCCTGACCCACCAGCGACTCGCCGAGGCTGAACCGGGTGGGGCGGCGGGAGCCCTCGGGACGTCCGTAGGAGTCGATGAGGCACAGCTGCACGCCTTCGTGGGTGTCCTCGGTGAGGAAGAAGGCGCCGTACTGGGCGGAGACCAGCGGCACCAGCTCGTCCATGATCAGCCTGGCGACGTCGGCGAGATCGCGGCGGCCCTGTATCAGGCCGGAGATCCGGGCCAGGTTGGTCTTGAGCCAGTCCTGCTCCTGGTTGGCCTGGGTGGTCTGGCGCAGCGACTTCACCATGGCGTTGATGTTGTCCTTGAGCTCGGCGACCTCTCCGGAGGCGTCCACGGTGATGGAGCGGGTGAGGTCGCCCTCGGCCACCGCGCTGGTGACCCCGGCGATCGCGCGGACCTGCCGGGTGAGGTTGCCGGCCAGCTCGTTGACGTTCTCGGTGAGCCGCTTCCAGGTGCCCGAGACGCCCTCCACTTCGGCCTGCCCGCCGAGGCGGCCCTCGCTGCCGACCTCGCGGGCCACCCGGGTCACCTCCGCTGCGAAGGAGGACAGCTGGTCGACCATGGTGTTGATGGTGGTCTTGAGTTCCAGGATCTCCCCGCGGGCGTCCACGTCTATCTTGCGGGTGAGGTCGCCGCCCGCGACGGCGGTGGTGACCTGGGCGATGTTGCGGACCTGGCCGGTCAGGTTGTTCGCCATGGAGTTGACGCTGTCCGTGAGGTCCTTCCAGGTACCCGCCACATGCGGCACCCGGGCCTGGCCGCCGAGGATGCCGTCGGTGCCCACCTCGGAGGCCACCCTGGTCACCTCGTCGGCGAACGCGGACAGGGTGTCGACCATGGTGTTGATGACCTCTGCGAGTGCGGCGACCTCCCCCTTGGCCTCGACGACGATCCGCTGGGAGAGGTCTCCCCGGGCAACGGCGGTGGCCACCTGCGCGATGTTCCGCACCTGGCCGGTGAGATTGGACGCCATGACGTTGACGTTGTCGGTGAGGTCCTTCCAGGTGCCGGAGACCCCGCGGACGGTGGCCTGGCCGCCGAGGTTGCCCTCGGTGCCCACCTCGCGGGCCACCCGGGTCACCTCGTCGGCAAACGCCGAAAGCTGGTCGACCATCGTGTTGATGGTCTCCTTGAGCTCCAGGATCTCCCCGCGAGCGTCCACGGTGATCTTCTGGGAGAGGTCGCCGCAGGCCACGGCGGTGGCCACCTGCGCGATGTTCCGCACCTGAGTGGTGAGGTTGCCCGCCATGGCGTTCACCGACTCGGTGAGGTCCTTCCACGACCCCGACACGTCCGGCACCCGGGCCTGCCCGCCGAGGCGGCCCTCGCTGCCGACCTCGCGGGCCACCCGGGTCACCTCGGAGGTGAACCGTGACAGCTGGTCCAGCATGCCGTTGAAGACCATGGCGATCTCGCCGAGCAGCCCGTCGCCGTCTTCGGGGATCCGGGTGCGGAAATCGCCGTCCCGGACCGCAGTCAGACCGGCGAGCAGTCGGCGCAACCCGGTCTCGTCCATCTGGCAACCAACGCTCGTAGGTCCGTCCCGCGTGGCTGCTTCGGAAGCCTCAGCCATCTCCGCTCCCGCCGTACTGATCCGCCCGCCACCGGCCGGCCGGCCGGCCGGAAGGCAGCCTGGAGGAGCGGCCCTCGGCCCGCCCGGAGGCTGCCCGGCGGTCGCCCCGTCGTCTCCAGTGTGCCCCCGACGAGGCATGGCGGACAGCGCGCGCCGAGGTGCCACCGTGGCGCCCGTGGGCCGCCGACCAGCGCCTCACGGCAGGGGCGGTGTCGGACGCTGATCAAATAGTCGGCGCGCGGGTCGAGTGGGCGTCCGTCCGGTCGTGAGAACACGACGTCGTGGTCTTGCCGCCGTTCGCCGGCGGCGTCCCGCATCGCCTCTTGCTGGGTCTGTGGCCGTGATGAACCAGCACCTGAGCATGGATCCCGTCCCGCCGTCCGGGCTGTGTCCCCAGATCCCACCGGCTGTGGACGCCGTCATCCTGCGGGCCCTGGCCAAGAACCCCGAGGAGCGTTTCAGCAGCGCGACCAGGATGCGCCAGGCCCTGACCGAAGTGCTCGAAGACAGCGCCCCGGCACCAGCCACCGCCGCCGCTGGTGCTGCGGCAGGCCCCGGCTCCACGTCCGCCTGGCACGAGGCGCCGACCTCGGTTCTGGCCCCTCCGGCACCGCAGACCGCCGTACTCGATGCCCCAGAAAACCCTCAGAGCGGGGCAGGCACCGCCACACGGCCCGACTCGGCCGCCGCCGGGGCGGGCAGGTCAGGGCGCCCTGGCCTGCGGACTGACACTGACCGGGATGGGCGCCAGTTGGCTTGGGTGGGGCGGCGACGAACAGGTGGGCCCTGTACGGGGTCGTCTGGGTTCTGGCCATGGGTGCTGCCATCGTCATCGAGATACGACTCCGCCGCCGGGCCTGACATTCGGCCCTCCGCAGTCGTCCCGCGTCGCTCAGAGGGTGAGGCTGCGCCGCCCGTAGGCGTTCGGATCGCGGGACCGAGGCGGTAGGTTGATCGGATGTCGACCCTGCCGTTGATCATGTTGCTGTCGGGAAGTCTGCGAAACGGCTCCACCAACGAGGCCGTGCTGCGCACCGCGCAGGCCGTGGCGCCGTCCGTGGGGGTTGGCACCGTCCTGCACGAGGGCTTGGCCGACCTTCCACACTTCAACCCCGATGACGACGCCGACCCGTTGCCGGCTCCGGTGGCCGGGCTGCGGGCGGCGATCCAGCGGGCGGACGGGATCCTGATCTGCACCCCGGAGTACGCGGGCACCCTGCCGGGTTCGTTCAAGAACTTGCTGGACTGGACGGTCGGCGGCACCGAGATCTGCGACAAGCCGGTGGCCTGGGTCAACGCCGCCGCCCCGGGCCGCGGTCAGGGCGCGGAGGCCACGCTGAGGACGGTCCTGGGCTACACCGGCGCGGACATCGTGGAGCCGGCCTGCGTGAAGATCTCGGTGGACCGCGTCAAGGCCGACGCGGAGGGGCTCATCGCCGATCCGGGCGTGCGCCGGCAACTCGGCGACGTGCTCAGGCTGTTGGCGAGCGCGCGCCCGCGGCGCTGAACGACTGCGAGGAGCCGGGGGGACCGGGCTTCGAGAGTCATCGCCGCAGCAGCCGGATGCGGTCGTACGGCATGTGTTCGCGTCGGCAGTTCTGCCAGGTGCCGGGTCACGCGGAGGTCCGCCCCTCGCGTGACCCTGTGGAGGCGGCGGAACATGCCGTACTGCTTGGCGAGGGCCGCGGCGATGGCTGTCCCGCGGCGGTGATCCCGGGTTCCTCGGCGGTGGTCCCGGGTTCCTCGGCGACGGTCGCGCCTTCCGGACGGCGATGCTCCGTCAGATCGAGGACCGGCCGGCCGGGTCCTTCTTCGCACACGAGGAGACGGACCTGGCCTACCGGGCCGCGGACGCGGGCCGGCGGATCCGGTACGCGCCCGAACACGCTCGTAGGGGTCCGTTGGGCGGCCGGGCCGCGTGCCTGGTTCGGTGGGTTCGCGGAGGGTGTACGGGAGTCGGCCGGTGAGCGGCGGCCGATGCGCTGGGGGGACGGTGTGGCGGCTCCGCCGGCTGGGGCGGCCACCCGTCATCTGATGCGGGCCGGCGAGCGATTGGACGAGGGTCCCGGTCGTTCACCTCCGCCGACCGGGACCCTCTTGCGTCCCCGGATCCGGCCGCGACGGCGGCACTCCCCCGAGTTGCGCGTCATACGCGCGCGCCCTCCGGCCAGATCCGATGAAGTGATCACATCAGGCCGCACCAACGAATCGCTAACATGTGGCCAACGGTTCTCCCATTGGCGGGAACCGCCCTGCAGGGAGCGGAACTCCGCCAGGACCGCAGGCGCGCAAGAACGCGGTACCGCGGGTCCGCGGGACCCCGGGACGCAATGACGTCGGACCGCAAGGCCGGAAGGCACGCAGGAAGGCAGTGGACGGCGTGATGGGGTGCGCGCTGCGGTTCGGGCTGCTGGGGCCGCCGGTCCTGTACGACGCCCAGGGCGGTTCCGGCGAAGTCCAGCAGGGCGTGCGGACCATCCGAAGTCCCAAGGCACGGGCCCTGCTCGCCGCCCTGCTGCTCGAAGCCGGCCGGGTCGTCTCCGTCGACTCGCTCCAGGACGCGCTGTGGGGCGGCGCCCCGCCGCCGTCCGCCCGGGCCTCGCTGCACAACCATGTGACCAGGCTGCGGCGACTGCTCGACGCGCCCGAGCGGCTGAGGGCGGTGGCGCCCGGCTATCTGCTGCGGGTCGAGCCGGGCGAGTTGGACGTCCACGTCTTCGAACGGCATGTCGCCGCGGCGCGCGGGGCATACGCCGCCCGGAACTGGGAGCGGGTCGTGCGCGAGTGCGAGGCGGCGCTCGCGCTGTGGCGGGGCACGCCGCTGAGCGGCCTGCCGTCCGACTTCGGCGGGTACGCCTTCGTGCAGCGGCTGGAGGAGGCGCGGCTGCTTCTCCTCGAGTGGCGGTACGACGCCGAGCTCACCGCCCCCGGCCCACGACTCGACGCCCTCGTACCGGAGTTGGCGGCGCTCGCCGCGGAGCATCCGCTGCGGGAGGCGTACCACCGCCAGCTGATGCTCGCCCTGCACCGCACGGGCCGGCAGGCCGAGGCCCTGGCCGTCCACCGCGACCTGCGCACCCGTCTCGTCGAGGAACTCGGCATCGAGCCGGGACCGACAGTTCGGGAGGCGCATGTGGAGGTGCTGCGGGGCGCTCCCGACGCCGTCGCCTCCGATGCGGGCGGCAGACACGCCGCCGCGGGCAAGGCCGGCAGCCACGCCGCCGCCCACATGGCCCGCCCACCCGCCGCCGGCACGGCCCGCCTGTCCCCCTCCGGCACTGCAGACCCGGCAGCCGCCCCCGCCCCCACGGCAGCCGAGCGCGCAGTCCACCCGGCGTCCGAGCGCCCGGACACCCCGCCCACCGTCGTCCCGCCGCCACCGCGCCCTGCCCAACTCCCGCCGCCTCCCGGCCAGTTCACTGGCAGAAGCGCCGTACTGGACGGCCTGCGCCGCGCCGTCACCGCCGGCGGGCAGCCGTCCGTCGCCGTCATCAGCGGCATGGCCGGCGTCGGCAAGAGCGCGCTCGCCCTGTATGTCGCGCACGGGCTGCGGGAACGCTTCCCCGACGGCCAGCTCTACGTCAACCTGCACGGCGCCACCCCCGGCATGACCCCCCTCACGCCCGGTCAGGCGCTCAAGGCGCTGCTCCGTGACCTCGGCGCCGAAGCCCGCCGCACCCCCGAACACCCCGACGCCGCCGCTGCGTTGCTGCGCTCGCTGCTCGCGCCGACCCGCACGCTGATAGTGCTGGACGACGCCGCGAACGCCGCGCAGATACGACCGCTGCTGCCCGCCGGCGCCGGGTGCGCGGTGATCGTCACCAGCCGTTCGCCGCTCACCGCGCTCGACGGGGCCCGCCGCTTCCCGCTCGCCCCCCTGAGCGACGAGGACAGCGCGGCGCTGCTGCGGGCTGTCTCCGGCCGGGACGCCCTCCACGCGGGCCACCCCCTCGTCGAACTCACCGGCCGCCTCCCGCTCGCCCTGCGCGTCGTCGCCGCCCGGCTGGCCGCGCGCAGCGCCCTCACCGCGGACGCGTTGGCCGGCCAACTGGCAGCGACCGAAGGACGGTTGCAGCACCTGGAGTACGACGACCTCAGCGTCCGCCGCTCCCTGGCCGTCGCCCATGACGCGCTCGCCGCCTCGGACCGCCGCGCCGACCGGGACGCCGCAGTCGCCCTGCGCCGCATCGGCGGCCTCGACCTCCCCGCCTACGGCGCCCCTCTCCTCGCCCGCCTCATCGGCACCGACACGGCCCGCGCCGAGGCCGCCCTCGACCGCCTCGTCGACGTGGCCCTCCTGGAGGAGACCGCGTACGGCCGCTACGCACCCCACGACCTGGTCCGCGACTTCGCCCGCGAACTGGCCGGATCGGAACCCGACGCCAGCGCCGCCGAGGACGCCCTGAGCTGGTACGCCGCCGTCGCCGAACGCACCCTCACCGCGATCGTCGAACCGGGCCGCGACCAGGACGACCGCCGCCGGCCCACCGCGGCGCAGCTGCGCGAACACGCGGTGCACGTCGCCGCCGCCCGGCCGTTCGGCAGCTCCGAAGAGGCCTTCGCCTGGGGTGACCTGGAGCTGGAGAACATCGTGGCGCTGGTGGAGCGGTACGCCGATGCCCCCGACGACCGCACGGCCTCCCGCGTCTCCGCCCTCCTGCGCCTCTTCTTCCCGTACCTCCTGCGCAGCGGCCGTATGGCCGAGATGGAGGTCCTCGGCCGGGCCGCCCTCAAGGTGGCGCGGCGGCTCGGTGACGAGGCGGCCGAGGCGTACGCGCTGGGCGACCTCGCGGGCGTGCACTTCCTGACCGGCCGGCAGAGCGAGGCCCTCACCCTCAACGACCGGGCCCTGACGATCTGGCGGCGGCTCGGCGCGGTGTCCTGGATGCGGCGGTGCCTCAACAACCGCGGGCTGCTGCTCGAAGGGCTGGGCCGCTACGCCGAGTCCGCACGGGCGCTGCGCCAGAGCCTGGAGTACTCACGGGAGCTGAACGACCCGCACGGCGAGGCCGTGACATACAGCCACCTCGGCAACCTGTACGAGCACACCGACCCGCGGGCCGCCATCGAGCACCACCGGCGGTCACTCGCCATCGGCGACGAGATCGGCAACGTCATCGTGCAGCACTCCGCGCACTGCAATATCGGCTACGCGCATCAGGCCCTCGGCGAACCGGCCGCCGCCGTACCCCACTTCGAGGAGAGCCTGCGCATCCTCGGCGGCCGCGGTGACTGGCACGGCGAGTCGCAGACCCGGCTCGGCCTGGTTCGCTCGCTGCAACTGCTCGGACACGCGGAACGGGCCCGCCGGGAGTGCGCCGAGCTGCTGCGCCGCGCGGACGCCCGCGGCGACCACTACACGGGCGCTCTCGCCCGCCACCAGCACGGGCTCCTGCTGCGGGAACAGGGGCGCGCCGGGGAGGCGTACGAGGAGTGGCGGTCGGCCCTCGACGCGCTGGACGGGACGGACGAGAAAGCGCTGGTGGCGGAGTTGAGGGAGTTGCTGGGCGCAGCGGGTTGATCATCGCGCGGCAGCGCGCCGACCGCGGCCCGCCGCTCACCACCGGCCGGCGCAACGCCCGACAGCTGCCGCCCGCCACCGGTCGGCGCAACGCCCGACAGCTGCCGCCCGCCACCGGTCGGCGCAACGCCCGACAGCCGTCACTCGCCACATGGGTGCAACGCCCGACAGCTGCCGCCCGCCACCGGCCGGCGCAACGCCCGACAGCTGCCGCTCACTTCGCGTCCGCATAGCACTCCACCACCGCCGTCGTGAACGGAAACCGCACCGGCGTCTCGCCGAACGTCAGCCGGCCCGCCAGGTCCGCCGCCTCCCGGATCGCCGTCACGACCGCCTCGGCCTCCTCCTCCGGACAGTGCACGATCACCTCGTCGTGCTGGAAGAAGACCAGCTCGGCCGCCATGTCCGCGCAGGCCTGGCGCAGCGCGGCGAGCAGCAGCAGGGCCCAGTCGGCGGCGCTTCCCTGGACGACGAAGTTGCGGGCGAAGCGGCCGCGGGCCCGGGCGTCGGTCGAGGCGTATCCGGGAACCCACTCCTGCCCGCCCGCCTCGTCCTCCGTCGCCGGGATACCCGCCTCCTCCGCCGCGTCGTCGCCCGCCCCGGCCGCCGGCGGGCAGGTCCGCCCGAGCCAGGTGCGGACGAGCCGCCCCTCCTCGCCCGCGCGGGCCGCGTCGTCGACGTACGCGACCGCCCTGGGGAAGCGGCGTCTGAGCGCGGCGAGGTTCTTGAGGCCGTCGCCGGAGGTCTGGCCGTAGACCGCGCCGAGCACGGCGAGCTTGGCCTGGGCGCGGTCGCCGGAGAAGGCCCGGTCGGAGACGGACTGGTACAGATCGCTCTCCCGGCCCGCCACCTCCATCAGACCCGGGTCACGGGAGATCGCCGCCAGCACGCGTGGCTCCATCTGGTCGGCGTCGGCGACGACGAGCCGCCAGCCGGGGTCGGCCACGACGGCACGCCGGATGACCTTGGGGATCTGCAGGGCGCCCCCGCCGTTGGTGACCCAGCGGCCGGTGACGGTGCCGCCCGCGAGGAACTCGGGCCGGAACCGGCCGTCGCGCACCCAGTCCTGGAGCCAGGACCAGCCGTGCGCGACCCAGATGCGGTACAGCTTCTTGTACTCGACCAGCGGCTTCACCGCCGGATGGTCGATCGACTCGATCTCCCAGCGGCGGGTCGACCTGATCCTGATTCCCGCCTGCGCGAACGCCTTGATGACGTCGGCGGGCAGGTCGGGCCGGACGCGGCGGCCGAAGGCGGCGGACACCTCGTCCGCGAGCTCGGCCAGACGGCGGGGCTCGCCACCGCCCGCGTACCGCTCGCCGAGCAGTTCGTGCAGCACCTCGCGGTGTACGTCGGCGCTCCACGGCAGTCCGGACCGGTTCATCTCGGCGGCGACCAGCATCCCCGCGGACTCGGCCGCCGTCAGCAGTCGCATGCGCTCCGGGTGGGCGGCCCGGTCGTGCCGGCGCTGCTGGTCGGCGTACACCTCGGCGAGGTCGGCCAGCGGCAGGTGGACGGTCTGCGGTTCGAAGAGCGGGGACTGCGATCCGGGTTCGGCGGACCTCTGCGGCGGGTCGGGCGGTACGGGGCCGCCGCGCAGCCGGGCCAGGGCGGCGGCGGCCGAGCGGGGTTCGCCGTACCGGCCCTCGTGGCCGAGGAGGAGCGTCTCCGCGTCCTCGATGTCATAACACCGCTCCACTCGCACCCCCGTGGCGAGCAGACGCGGATAGACCTCGGCCGTCGACCGCCACACCCACCGCGTGACCCCGGGCCGCCCGCGCACGGCCGCGGCGAGGTCCGCCTCCCGCAGGACGGGCCCGGCGGGCAGCCCGCCGGGACCGAGGGGGGCGATCTCCACGCCACCGTCCTCGGCCGGAGCGAGAGCCCACCGGTCGGCCATGCTGCGAGTGTGGCAGGGGGGTCTGACAACGACCCCGGCCCTGCTCGGCCCGGCTTTGGGCGAGCCCTCACGGCTGCCTTCGCGCCCGACCCCGGCCCTGCTCGGCCCGGCTTTGGGCGAGCCCTCACGGCTGCCTTCGCGCCTGCTCGGCGCGGGGCCGCCCTTGCTCGGCGCGGGCCCACCCTTGCTCCGCGCGGGCCGCACGAGCCTCGCGGCCGGGGTCGGCCGCCATCCTCGAAGCCGCCCAGGGGGCGGGCGGCCGACTTCCGGGGAGTGAGACGATCGCCGGGTGAGTACGCCCAGCACCGTCGACCGCGCCTTCCAGGCCGCCCTCTACGCCGACACCGACTCCGCTCTCGACACCGGCGCGTCCCTGCTCGCCGCCGACCTGTCGGCGGACGCCGAACTCGCCTGGCGCGGCGAGGAGTTCGTGGCGGCGGCCTGGCGGCGCGGCTGGCAGCCCGCGGACGTCGTACGGATCGTGCGGCGTGAGCTGGACGACGTGCACACACGCCTGGTGTCGGCGCTGATCCACGCGCAGGCGTCGCAGGACCGGCCGCGTGGCCCCCGCTGGACCGCGCAGCTGGCACAGCTCGCCCAGCCGGACGGACCCGCCACCGAGGCGCCGCCCCGCGCCGACCGCTTCACGCACGCCACCGCCGTCCTGGAGCTGTACCGCCTGCTGCTGCGGCTGCCCGCGCTGCAACCGCTGGAGGAACCGCGGGAGGAGCCGCACCGTGAACGGCGGCCCGAGTCCCGCATGCTGTCCCGCATCCGTGCCCTGCTCGCCAAGGCGGAGGCGACCGGCTTCCCGCAGGAGGCGGAGGCGCTCAGTGCCAAGGCGCAGGAGCTGATGGCCCGGCACAGCATCGACGAGGCGCTGCTGGCGGCGCGGGCGCCGGCCGGGGACGCGCCCGGCGCCTGCCGGATAGGCGTCGAGCCGCCGTACGAGCAGGCAAAGGCGGTGCTGCTGGACGCGGTGGCCGGCGCGAACCACTGCCGGGCCGTGTGGAACGAACCCCTCGGTTTCTCGACGGTCGTCGGTTTCGAGGCCGACCTGGAGGCGGTCGAACTCCTCTACACCTCCCTCCTCGTACAGGCCCAGAGCGCGCTGACGAAGGCGGAGGCCGCCCAGCGGGCGGGCGGCCGCAAGCGGACCAAGACCTTCCGGCAGTCCTTCCTCGCGGCCTACGCCCACCGCATCGGCACCCACCTCACGGCGGCCGCCGAGACCCGGGTGGCCGCGGACCTCCTCCCGGTCCTCGCAACCCGCGAGATCGCGGTCGGCGACCGTCTGGACCGCCTCTTCCCGGAGACGACCACGACCCGCCTGCGCGGCGTCAGCGACGAGGCGGGCTGGACGGAGGGTTCCGAGGCGGCCGACCGGGCGCGGGTCAGGGCCCGGCGACCACTGCGCTGAGACCCGGGCCGCCCTTCTGAACCTCGGTCGCGCGCCCGCCAGGGACGCCGCCGCCGACGACCTCAGTCGCCCGCCTGCTGGAAGGGGCTCACCGAGGCGTCCGGTTCGCCCACGGCCTTCAACGCCACGTCGCCGTACGACCACGGGAAGCTGTGGGTGTCCGTGGCGCCGGGCAGGCTGAACTTCACCGTCTTCACGGCGAGGCTCTTCCCGCCCCCCGCCTCGCCCCGTACGTAGGTGATCGTGAAGGACACGGCGGCGCCCTTCGCGAGGGTCAGCTTCCGGGCCTTGGCGGCCTCGTCCGGTGCGACGGTGGCGGAGGTGCCGCCCGCGTGGAGGCCGACGGCGGGCAGGCCGTCGAGAGTGCACCCGGAGCCGCGGTTGGTGATCGTGACGGGGACGTTGCCGGTGTCGCCGGGGGCGGGAGCGGCGCTGGCGGGCCCGACGTCCACCGCGACCTCGTCGATCTTGCACGCCGTCTTGTCCTGGCCCGCGGAGGAGCCGTCGCCGCTGTCCCCGCTGTCGTCGCAGGCGGTCAGGAGGAGTGCCGCGGTGAGGGCGGTGACGGCGATGGGGATGGCGCGCATGTGGGGTCCTCCGGGGCGGGACGTCGGTACGTCGGTGATCTCGGGCATGGATCATCACGCACGGACCTGGGCGCCGGTTGCCCGCCCCGGCTGAGAGTCCCGTGCGGGCGCCCTACGACCCGAGGCCGGCCGTGGGCAGCCCCGACGGCAGCGTGCCGCCCTCGCTCTTGGTGTACGTCTCCGCGCCGAGACCGTTCTCCCAGGTCACCTTCAGCGTCTTCGTTCCGACGGAGTCGACCATGCCGCTGGACCGGTCCTTGCTGCGGTCCGTGCACTCGAGGTGGATCATCTGCATCCCCGCCTCCTCGCCCGCGGTGCCGCTGCACACCGTCCCGCCGGTGGTGAAGAGCCCGGCCCGGGTTCCGGTGATCACCAGCGCCACGGCCTTGCCGTCGGTCGTCGCGAGCCAGCTGCCCTCCAGCTTGCCGGCGGGGGACGCGGACGCCGACCCGCCGGTGCCGCCGCCCGTGTCCGCGCTCGCGGACGCGCTCGCGTCTGCCGGCGTCTCGTCGTCCGGGCCGCCGTCACCGCTGCACGCGGTCAGCAGCAGCGTGCCCGTGAGGCCCGCGGCTGCCGCGGCCGTCCGCGCCCGCCGACGGGTCGGCCGGCGCGAGGGACGCGGGACGGTCGCCGAAGTCGCCGTAGTCACTGGAAGCTCCCAAGCTGTAGCCGGTCGGGGCCGCCCGCAGCGGTCGGGCCCGCTGCCGGTCGGCCTTTGGCCGGAACGATCGCAGCAAGTTACCAGGGGGTCTACCAGGACGACTTGCGGACCCCCGGCAGATACCCGGCATGCGCCTGCTCCCGCAGACTCACCCGGGACAGCCCGAAGGCGCGGAAGTAGCCGCGGGGCCGCCCGTCCACCTGATCGCGGTGGCGTACGCGGGTGGCGCTCGCGTCCCGTGGCTGCCGGCGCAGTTCCCGCCCGGCGGCGAGCCGGTCGGCCTCCGTCGACGACGGCCGGCGGAGGATCTCTTTCAGCTCGGCACGGCGCGCGGCGTAGCGGGCGACGATCTCCTGTCGCCGCTCGTTCTTCGCGATCTTGCTCTTCTTCGCCATCAGACACGCACCCCCCGGGCCCTGATCCGGACCACGGCCGCCTCGATGCCGATCGCGTCGACGGTCTTGATCCCCTTGGCGCTCAGCCGCAGCCGTACGTACCGGCCCTCGCTCGGCAGCCAGTAGCGCCTGGACTGGATGTTGGGGTCGAAGCGGCGCGCGGTGCGCCGGTGGGAGTGGGAGACGCGGTTGCCGAAGCCGGGCTGGGCGCCGGTCAGCATGCAGTGCGCGGACACGGGTGACGTACCTCTCCTGGGTCGATGCCGTCCATTGTGATGCTAATGGAATTCATTTTCAGTAAGATACCAGCATGGCACGCAACGAACTCCGCCCGGTCATCAGGCTCCGGTCCACCGCCGGGACCGGCTTCACCTACGTGACCCGCAAGAACCGCCGCAACGACCCGGACCGGCTGACCCTGCGCAAGTGCGACCCGGTCCTCGGCCGTCACATCGACTTCCGAGAGGAGCGCTGAACCGCCATGCGCAAGGGAATCCACCCGCCATACGGCCCCGTCGTCTTCCGCGACCGCGCCGCGAACCACGCCTTCCTCACCCGCTCGACGATGACCGGCAGCAGGACGATCGAGTGGGAGGACGACGCCACCTACCCGGTCGTCGACGTCGAGATCTCGGACGTCAGCCACCCCTTCTGCACGGGCACGGCCCGCGTCGTGGACACCGCCGGGCGCGTCGAGCGCTTCGAGCGCCGGTACGGGAAGCGGGGCGGGGCATGAGCCTGTCGGTCGTGATCGTCGGCGGGCTGCACGCCGACGCCCGCGGCGCGGCCGTCGCGCGGCTCCTCGCCGACGTGCCCGGCAGCGTCGCGCTCCACCACGACCTGGCGACGGCCGCGGCCGGCACGGTCGTACGGACCCTCCGCGACGCCACCGGCGTCCTGTCCGTCGGCGAGACGCCCCTCGTCAACGACTGCGCGTGCTGTGCCCTGCGCGAGGACCTGGTGCCGGAGCTGCGCCGGCTCGCCGAAGGCGGCGCGACGAGCCTCGCGGTCGTCGAGCTGTGGGACTCCGTCGAGCCCAAGGCCATGGCCGAGGTGATCGCGGCCGGCGGGCTCACCGTCACCGGCGTGATCACCGCCGTCGATCCCGCGCTGCTGCTGCCGTGCCTCGGCAACGGCGACGACCTCGCCGAATGCGGACTCGCCGCCGCGGCCACCGACCGGCGGACGGTGGCCGACACCTTCGCACGCCAGCTGGAGTACGCCCCCGTCCTTGCCGTGGCCGACTCCCCGGAGGCCGACGACGAGGACCGCGAGCTGCTCGCCCAGCTGCATCCGACGGCCCGTCAGGTCCCGATCGGCCACGGTGACCTGACGGGCGCACGGTCGAGCGACCTGGCGGGCGCACCGTCCGGTGACCTGGCGGGCGCACCGTCGGCACTCGCCCGGGCCGCCCTCGCCGGCTTCGACGTGGAAGCCGCGGCGGCCGCCCAGCACCCCGCCTGCGCGCTCCTGCCCGCCGAGGCCGACGCGCACGGAGTGTCGACGCTGGTCTGGCACCGGCGCCGCCCCTTCCATCCGGAGCGGCTGTACGACGCGCTGGAGGACATCGCCTGCGCGGCCGCCCGCAGCCGGGGCCGGTTCTGGCTCGCCGACCGGCCCGACATGCTGCTGCACTGGGACGCCGCGGGCGGGGCCCTGTGCGTGGAGAGCGCCGGCCCGTGGCTGGCCGCCCTGCCGGACGCGGCCTGGGAGATGGTCCCGCCGGTGCGCCGCGCCGCCGCCGCGCTGGACTGGCACCCCGCGCACGGCGACTGCTGCCAGCACCTCGTCTTCACGTCCCCCGGCCTCGACCGCGACGGCCTTGAGCGACTTCTCGAGTCCTGCCTGCTGACCGACGCCGAGTACGCCGCCGGGCGCGACGCCTGGAAGCGGCTCCCGCCCGCCTTCGACACCCTCCTGGAGGTCTGACCACTCATGTCCCGCAAGGCCGACCGCAAGCCCGCCACGTCCCGGCCCAGCCCGCTGGACCAGGCCGTGGTCGAGTACATCGACTACAAGGACACTGATCTGCTGCGGAAGTTCATCTCCGACCGCGGCAGGATCCGCAGCCGCCGCGTCACCCGGGTCACGGCACAGCAGCAGCGGCTGCTGGCCCGCGCGATCAAGAACGCGCGGGAGATGGCGCTGCTGCCGTACTCCAGCCGCTGAAGGCGGCCCACAGGCAGGTCCCACAGGCAGGTCCTACAGGCAGGTCCCACAGGCAGGTCCCACAGGCAGGTCCTACAGGCAGGTCCCACGGGCAGGAGATGCCCCGGTTGGACGCATACGGCATCTCCTGCCTATCTCCGACCGAGCCCGAACTGCTCGTGCAGTGGCAGATGCAGAGTGCCGAGAACTTTCGGCCGGAGGCCGGGCACCGCAATCGAATGACCTCGGTACCGCGCCCGGACCTCGGTACCGCGCCCGGACCCGAGCTGCTCCAGCGTGGTTGACGTGCGGTTTTCTCGCCTTCGAGGTTGAGCGGATGCTGATCGTCCGCTGGGCCGACGCGGATCCGGCCGGTGCCGTCGACCGGACGATCACGTGGACGCCGGAACATGAAGGCCACGGAACGCGTCTGGTTCTAGTAGCAGGGTGGTCGATCCGGGCGATCCAGCTCAGTTGCGGCGCGCGGGATCATGGGCGGAGGCCGGCTGTCGCATGTACTGCGAGCGCCGGGGCAGACGCTGGAACGAGTTCGGTAAGGCGGTCGTCAAAGCCGTAACCGCAGGACCACCCCACGTGCACGTGCATCTGCCCATGCGTCTGCACATGAACAGGGTTATGATCCGGGTCTGTTGAGTACTGCATCAATGGCACACCAGCCAGTGCACCACCGGGGAGCGACCTGTGGACCACGACGTTGACGGCGTGTACGGGGGGTACAACGTGATCGACGTGCACAACGGCATGGCGGCCACGCACCTGCAGGGGGTGGCCTGGCAGAAGAGCCGGCACAGCAACTCGCAGGGATCCTGCGTGGAGTTCGCCCGGCTGCCTGGTGGAGACGTGGCCGTGCGCAACTCCCGCTTTCCCGACGGTCCCGCGCTCGTCTACACGCGCGCGGAGATCGAGGCGATGCTCCTGGGCATCAAGGACGGCGAGTTCGACCACCTGATAGCGGGCTGACGGCGGCCCGACCCGCGGAAGCCGCCGTCGGCGAACGGCTCCCCACGGGGCGCGGCGGAGTCTTGCGGTGCGTGACACGGGCTCCACGGTGTGTGACGCGCGTAGAACCGTGGCGTCAGAAGGTGCCGCGGTTCATCATTCGGCCGACTGGGGCTCCAGGAGGAACAGCGCCCAGACGACCTTGCCGCCCAGCGTGCCGGCGAGCGGGTGCCAGCCCCAGCTGTCGGCGAAGGAGTCGACGAGGAAGAGGCCGCGGCCCGACTCCGCCGAGCAGTCGTCGGCCGCGCGCGTCACCGGACTGTCGTGACTGGGGTCGCGCACCGCGCACACCAGCCGCTCGGTCCAGCGCATCAGGTGCAGCCGCACGGGCTGTTTCTGCTCCGGCACCCGCGGGGCGTTGGCCGGCAGTGCGTGCCGCAGGGCGTTGGTGACGAGTTCGGAGACCACGAGACAGACGTCGTCGAAGAGGTCGCCCAGCTCCCACTGTTCCAGCGTTCTGCGGGTGAACTGGCGTGCGTCGCGCACCGCTTCGTAGCGGGCGGGCAGAGCGCAGGAGGCGGCGCTGGACACGGCCGCGGGGTCCAGCGGCGGAAGGCCCTGCCGTAACGGCTCGAGCATGGTCGATCCATTCGTCCCCATGCGAGGCACTCCCGGGAATTCGCGGTCGGTGCGATGCAGCGGTTGCGCGGGACCATGGTTTCGGATGCGTACAGCAGATGCAAGGGCAGATGCACGTGCACGCGACCGAAATGGGCCCTCCCGTACCGCTTGTTGGTCATTTTTTCCGCCATATTCGCGTCCCGTGCTTGTCACTTCCTCCCCGCAACCCACCCCGGTCCTGTGCGGAATCTTTGACTTATTGCCATCTCTGTAATCGGGCGAGTACTGCTCGGAGTGATTTAGTGGCAGACTTCGGCCCCTGAAGACGGTTGGGGAGGCTGGCGAACGTGAGCGCGGGAGAGCCCGGATCGGTGGTGCGGCGCATGCTGCTCGGCTCGCAACTCAGGCGACTGCGTGAGGCGCGCGGCATCACGCGTGAAGCTGCGGGGTACTCGATCCGTGCGTCCGAGTCGAAGATCAGCCGGATGGAGCTGGGCCGGGTGAGCTTCAAGACGCGGGACGTGGAAGACCTGCTGACGCTGTACGGCATCACGGACGAGGCGGAGCGCAACTCACTGCTCTCCCTCGCCAGGGAGGCCAACGTCGCGGGCTGGTGGCACAGTTACTCGGACGTGCTGCCGAGCTGGTTCCCCACGTATGTGGGCCTGGAAGGCGCCGCCTCCCTCATCCGTGCCTACGAGGTCCAGTTCGTGCACGGACTGCTGCAGACCCCGGCGTACGCCCGCGCGGTCGTGCGGCGCGGCATGAAAGGCGCGAGCGAGGAGGACGTCGAGCGGCGCGTGGCACTGCGCCTGGAGCGGCAGAAGTACCTCCTGTCGGACAGTGCCCCGGAGTTCCACATCGTCCTGGACGAGGCGGCCCTGCGCCGGCCGTACGGCGACCGTGAGGTGACGCGCGGCCAGCTCCAGCACCTGATCGACCTCTCCGAACGGCCCAACGTGCGGCTGCAGATCATGCCGTTCAGCCTCGGCGGCCACTCCGGCGAGTCCGGCGCGTTCACCATCCTCAGCTTCCCGGAGTCCGACCTGTCGGACGTCGTCTACCTGGAGCAGCTCACCAGCGCGCTGTACCTGGACAAGCACGAGGACGTCGCCCAGTACGAGAAGGCGCTCAAGGAACTGCAGCAGGAGAGCCCGGGACCGGACGAGAGCCGGGACCTGCTGAGGGGGCTGCTCCAGCTCTCCTGAGGGTTCTCCCCATGTCCGCCTGCGGATCCCGTGCGCCCACCCCAACTCACTTGAAACACAAGTACGATGACGTGTGATCAGACCGTGAAGCTGATCAGGGTGTCTGCTTCGTCTGCTGCGGCTGCGTCCGCACGGCAGCAAGGGATTGAGGGATCACATGTCGTCGTCCTACTTCACCGACCTGGCCCAGCAGTACATCGACGGTGAGTGGCGCCCGGGCACAGGCTCCTGGGACATCATCGACTTCAACCCGTACGACGGCGAGAAGCTGGCGTCGATCACCATAGCCACGGTCGACGAGGTCGACGACGCCTACCGGGCGGCCGCGCGCGCCCAGAAGGAGTGGGCGGCGACCAACGCCTACGCCCGCCGCGCCGTCTTCGAGAAGGCCCTCAGAGTGATCGAGGAGCGCGAGGAGGAGATCGCCGAGGCGATCATCGCCGAGCTCGGCGGCACGCGTCTGAAGGCCGGCTTCGAACTCCACCTCGCCAAGGAGTTCCTGCGCGAGGCGGTCCACCTGGCGCTGCGCCCCGAGGGCCGGATCATTCCGTCGCCGATCGACGGCAAGGAGAACCGCGTCTACCGCGTGCCGGTCGGCGTCGTGGGCATCATCAGCCCCTTCAACTTCCCGTTCCTGCTGTCGATCAAGTCCGTGGCGCCCGCGCTGGCCCTCGGCAACGCCGTGGTCCTCAAGCCGCACCAGAACACCCCGATCGTCGGCGGCTCGCTGGTCGCGAAGGTCTTCGAGGAGGCCGGCCTGCCCGGCGGCCTGCTCAACGTCGTCATCACCGACATCGCGGAGATCGGCGACGCCTTCATCGGACACCCCGTCCCGAAGGTCATCTCCTTCACCGGCTCCGACAAGGTCGGCCGCCACGTCGCCACCGTCTGCGCCTCGCACTTCAAGCGCTCGATCCTCGAACTCGGCGGCAACAGCGCGCTGGTGGTCCTCGACGACGCCGACCTCGACTACGCCGTCGACGCGGCCGTCTTCAGCCGGTACGTCCACCAGGGCCAGGTCTGCATGGCCGCCAACCGTGTCCTGGTCGACCGCTCGGTCGCGGACGAGTTCACCGAGAAGTTCGTCGCCAAGGTCAAGACCCTCAAGGCGGGCGACCCGCGTGACCCCGAGACCATCATCGGCCCGGTCATCAACTCCTCTCAGGCGGACGCCATTTCGGCCGCTGTGGAGCAGGCGATCGCCGAGGGCGCCACGGCGCTGGTGCACGGCGCGACCACCGACAACCTGGTCGAGCCCTCCGTTCTCACGGGCATCCCCGCCGACTCGCCCCTGCTTCAGCAGGAACTGTTCGGCCCGGTCGCCTTCCTCGTCCCGTTCGACGGCGAGGAGGAGGCCGTACGCCTCGTCAACGACACCCCGTACGGCCTCAGCGGCGCGGTCCATACCGGTGACATCGAGCGCGGCGTGAACTTCGCCAAGCAGATCGACACGGGCATGTTCCACGTGAACGACGGCACGGTCCACGACGAGCCGATCGTCCCCTTCGGCGGCGAGAAGAGCTCCGGACTCGGCCGCCTCAACGGCGAGACGATGCTGGACGCGTTCACCACGCTGAAGTGGATCTCGGTCCAGCACGGCAGGAGCGGCTTCCCGTTCTAGGAAGAAGGTAGAGTTGTTTGGAGCGAATTCACGCCTTACCTGGCCTTCCCGCCGGAGGTAAGGAGGGTGGTCTACTCCACGATCCTGATCGAGTCGATCAACGCCCGGCTGCGGGAGACCACCCGCAACCGCGAGCACTTCCCCTCCGACCAAACCGCGTTGAAGGTGCTCTACCTCGCCGTCCGCGAGCTGATCACCCCCAAGCCCGCGATACCAACCACGTCGCGGCAAACTGGAAGACGGCGCTGAACCAGTGCTCACTCGTCTTCGAGGACCGACTCAACGCCGTGTGACCACCGAGGACTTGGCGGCGCGGGCCTCTTGTGGCGGGTCCGAAGCGTCGTGGTGCTGCCGGTCCCGGAGACCCTCGCCGACGGCTCCTACCTGTCGGAGATCGTCGCCGCGCGGGACAACTACCGGCGCGCGGACCCCGAGCGGGTGCGGGTGATCGAGTACACCGTCGGCCCACGCGGCGGTGACGACACCGTCTACCGGCTGATCACCACCCTCCTCCACCCCGTCCAGGCACCGGCCGAGGGGCTTGCCGCCCTGTATGCCCCATGGCGGGAGATCGAGAACACCCTCGACGGGATCAAGAGCCACCAGGGCGTCCCGGGGCTGGTGCCACGTTCCCAGAACCCAAGCGGCGTCGAACAGGAAATCCATGCGTTTCTGCTTGTCCACCACGCGCTGCTGGACCTGATGCACCAGGCCGCACTCAAGGCCGGCCACGATCCCGACCGGATCTCCTTCACCCGCACCCTTCGCGTCGTCCGCCGCCACGTCACCGGGCAGGCAGCGCTTTCCCCCTCGCGACTGGCCCGGTCCATCACCCCTGAGTGAGCTCACCGACGCCTACTGCCCGCACGGCGGTTGCGCTCCAACCCCCGCGTGATCAAACGCAAGATGTCCAACTGGGCTCTCAAACGAACCGAGCACCATAGCGCACCCCGGCCACACCCCCCGGACGGTCAGGCTTTTCGGGCCAACCAAAGCCACCTCGACCAGCCGGAAAACAACCTAAATCACCGGTACTGTCGCTAGGCCGTCTTTCCCGCGCCACCGCCGCTGAACCAGCGCGCGATCCCGGCCAAGGCCGCCTGGTACGACCCCTGGTGGTCGACGGCCCCCATGTCGAGCATCCGCACCGTCGCCCCGCGCTCGGCGAGGGTGCGCGCGCACGCCCGGGTGTTGTCGATCGGCACTTCCGTGTCGTCGTCACCGGCGTACAGCCGCACCGGCACGTCCGGCTTCCAGTCGCACGTGCGGTCGTTGGCCTCCAGCGCCTCGCGCAGCCCCCCGGTCGGGTGGCCGAGCTGCCGGTAGAAGTCGTCCGTCAGCAGCTCCTTCACGTTGGGCGCAAGCTGCCAAACGATGTCCTCGAGCTCGTGCCGCCCGTCGAAGAGCTGCTCCACGCGCCCGGCGTACGGCTGCCGGAACACCTCCGCCGGGTCCTTGTAGATGCGGTGCAGCCGGTTCTGCGCGACGAGGAAGTAGGAGATGTAGAACACCCCGCTGATGTCGTCGATCCGCCCGTCGGTGAGCGCGGGGACCTCGGTGCCCAGCAGGTCGTACGGCCCAGACACCGGCGCGAGCGCCTTCAGCCGGAACCCGGGCGCGTCCCCGCCCTGTACCGCCCTGGCCACCGCCATCGCGACCTGCCCGCCCTGCGAGTACCCGGTCACGTACAGGTCGTGGTTCACCGTGCGCCCCAGCCGTCCGACCGCGGTCCGGGCGGCCCGCAGCATGTCCACGGAGGCGGTCACCGAGGAGCGCGTGTCCATGTACGGATGCGGTCCCGGACCCTCGCCCAGACCCAAATAGTCGGGGGCCGCCACGGCGTGCCCGGCGGAGGCGAAGAGATACGACTGGGCGCGGGCGTCCTCGGAGACGGAGGGGGCGTGGGCTCGATTGACCATGGTCCCGTGCGCGTCCGAGACGAGTCCGAGGCTGGGGCCGCCACCCTCGGGGAGGGTGAGCAGCCCGGTGGCGGTGGTGGGCCGCCCGTACGGGTCCACCGTGCCGTACGTCACGCGGTACGCCCGGACACCGTAGCGCAGCGAGTCGGTGCCGACGTGCATCTGCTCCAACGCCTGCGCGATCTCCGCCTTGCTGTGCGTGGCAACCGGTACGACGGAGAGGACCCGGCCCCTGCCGCCCGCCCGGCATCCCTCGTCGGCTAAGGCGGCCGGAGCCGCGGCGGCGCCGACGAGCACCAGGGCGGCGAGCACGGCTGCCGTCCCCTTCCACACACCCCAACTGGAGTGCGGCGCAGTTGACTTTAGCGTGTCCTTTGTCATGCCTCGAACGCTATGCGCCCTACTTCTCCAGGCAGGTGCCCGTCGCTTCGTGGATATTGCCCGTTCAGATGTCGGAACCACACGGGTTCGTTCAGGTCATTGCATGATCGGCATCTCCCGTTAACCGAATGAGGCGGCTGCGGTGCCCGAACCGACAACAGCCACGATCCGATGGTCGATTTCCCAAAGGTCATCCAAGCAGGTAGTCGGCGACCGCCGTGTCGGTGACGATGCCAGGATCGACCGAGGGACGAACCAGGTCGATCCGGTGCTTCGGAAACTGGTCGTCAGACTGGAGGAGGTGGTCAGATCGGCGACTGTCCGGGGCGCTCCCGCGGCGGCTACACCACCAAGATCCACCTCGCCGCCGACGGACGATGCCGGCCCCTCGCCCTCCTGCTGACACCAGGACACTTCGGCGACGGCCCCCAGCTCGAACGCGTCCTGAACCAGGTTTCCGTGCCCCGCACCGGTGTCGGACGACCCCGCACCCGGCCCGACCACGTCTTGGCCGACAAGGCATACACCGCCCGCAGAAACCGCCGCTACCTGCGACGACGCGGAATCTCACACACCATCCCCGAACGCCTCGCCCAGCAAAAGCACCGGCGCAACCGCGGTTCCCAGGGCGGCCGACCCACCGGGTTCGACAGCGAGCGCTACAAGAAGCGCAACACCGTTGAACGCGCCATCAACCGGCTGAAGGGCTTCCTGGCCGTCGCCACACGCTCCGAGAAACGCGCCTACACCTACCTCGGCACCGTCACCCTCGCAGCCCTCATCATCTGGCTCCGCACATGATCCGAGAAACAGCGCCTGGTGCCGCGTCGCGACGGGACCACGCGGCACCAGTACTGCAACGGTGCTTGCCGTGACTGCCGGCCGGCTCAGTCGTGGCCCTCGGACGCGTCCTGCGGCTCCTCCGGTGCGGACGGTGCGTGCGGTGCGGCGGACCGGGCGAGCGCGGCGAGGTCCGGGACCATGGCGGCCAGTTCGTTCAGGAGCCTGCCCATGTCCACCACCTCCGGCATCGGGTAGACGAAGCACACCCCGTACTTCGCGTGCGAGACCGCCGGTGCGGCGAACCGCGTCAGCCGCTCCGGCAGATCCGAGGCGTAGAACCGCTCGGTCATCGCCGCCCGGTCGTCGCTCATCACCAGGTACGGAATATCCCCGGAGAAGCGGAGGTCGAGCTCCGCCGCGCTCCAGTGCCGCTCCAGACGCAGCATCGGCCCGCTGTCCGGCACGTCGAAGCAGACGACCAGCCAGTGCTGCATATCCCGTTGCCTGACGGGTTCCCAGAGCCTGGCGACGGTGACCACGTGCTCGCCGAGCGGGCCGGCGACGGCGGTGCCGTAATGGGTCCGCAGCAGCCAGGGGAAGTGGCCCGCGTACCCGGCCCACGGTCCGCCGTCCCTGGCGGGCACGAGCCGCCTCCAGCCGGGACGTTCGGCCAGCACGCGCATCGCCCGGTCCGCCTTGCTCGCCCGGCGGCCGGTACGGAACGCGAAAGTTCCTCCGACGACGAACGGCGCCAGGATGATGACCGACCACATGATCCACGGAAACATGGAAGCTGACGTCCTTCGCTCAGACCGGGGAAGTACGTGGGCACGCAATCCTCGCCGGAGCGGGCGCGTCGGCACATCGGGGGTTCTACGTAGGGGCCTACGCAGACGCACGTGGTTCCTCTCCAACCCGGTGCCATCGACGATCAGGACAGCCCGCGCGCCTGTGTCGAGGGGGCGAGCGCGCGGAGGCCCGAAGGGCTGAGGACGGGCGGGGCCCCTCGACACGGGCTGTAGCCCCGGAGACGAACCGAGCCCCAAAAAGACAGAGGACAGAAACTGTCCGCAAGGGCCCGTAGCTTCGTCGGTGTCAGGCAAACCCAAGCCGTCGGACCCGACGAAAGGCAGCCGGTCATGGTCACTCACGTGCGAGCAGAAGCGCAGGGCGACGAGCGCGGAGCGCTGCTCTCCTTCCTGGCGGAGCAGCGGGGCGGCATCCGCCGGGCCCTGCTCGGACTGACCGAGGAGCAGGCCGCGAGCAAGCCCAGTGCCAGCGGCCTCTCGCTGTCCGGCCTGCTCAAGCATGTCGCCGAGGTCGAACAGGGCTGGGTCGCCCGCGCGAAGGGCGAGCCGCCGGCCGTCCGGCGGGACGAGTCGAACTGGCACGAGTGTTTCGTCCTCACCGAGGGCGAGAGCGTGGAGCAGCAGCTCGCGTACTGGGAGAAGGTCGCCGCCGAGACGGAGGCGTACGTCCGCTCGGTCGCCGGTCTCGACGACACCTTCCCGCTGCCGAACGACCCGTGGTTCCCGCCGGACGAGCGCGTCTCCGTGCGCTGGCTGGTTCTGCACCTGATCCGAGAGACGGCCCGGCACGCGGGTCACGCCGACATCATCCGGGAGTCGCTGGACGGGAAGACCGCGTTCGAGCTGGTGGCACAGGAGCAGGGCGCCTCCTGGGGGTGATGTCCGCGGGCCCTACGCTGGACCGCATGTCAGCGATCCGTCTTCTCGTGCTCGGCGCGGTCCGCCAGCACGGGCGGGCCCACGGCTACCAGGTGCGCAACGACCTGGAGTACTGGGGCGCGCACGAGTGGTCCAATGCCAAGCCCGGCTCGATCTACCACGCGCTCAAGCAGATGGCGAAGCAGGGCCTGCTGCGCGCGCACGAGATCGCCCCGTCCACGGCCGGCGGCCCGCCGCGCACGGAGTACGAGATCACCGACAAGGGCATCGAGGAGCACCTCAGGCTGGTGCGCGAGGCGTTGACCTCGTACGACCAGAAGATGGACATCAAGTCGGCGGCCATCGGCTTCATCGTCGACCTCCCGCGCGGCGAGGCGGTGGCCCTCCTGAAGGAGCGGATCCGCCGTATCGAGGAGTGGCGCTCGGCGGTCACCGAGCACTACGTCCCCGAACAGCTCGGTCACATCGGGGAGATCATGAACCTCTGGATCCACACGGCCGACGCGGAGGCCGAGTGGACCGGGGGCCTGATCCGGCGGATCGAGGGCGGGGCGTACACGTTCGCGGGGGAGGGCGAGCCTTTCGTCGGCGTGCTGGCGGAGGGGCAGGAGAACCCGTACGCGACGGGGGAGCCGCATCCGGGAGATGCGCGCTAATCAAGTTTGACCAATCGGATCGAACGCGCTACGTTCGTCATGTAGTCAAGTTTGACTAGAGGGGAGTGCGGGCACGTGGCCGACACGGCGATCACCGTCGAAGGCGCTCACAAGACGTACGGCGACAAGAAGGCACTGGACGGGCTCGACCTCCGGGTCGCCCGCGGCACGGTGCACGGAGTGCTCGGGCCCAACGGCGCGGGCAAGACGACCCTGGTCCGGATCCTGGCGACCCTGCTCCGGCCCGACGCGGGCCGGATCGAGGTGGCCGGGCACGACATCGTGACCGAGGCGCAGGCGGTCCGCTTCCGCATCGGCCTGCTCGGTCAGCACGCGGCGCTCGACGAGGAACTCGGCGGCCGCCAGAACCTGGAGATGTTCGGCCGCCTCCACCACCTGGGCGCCCGCCACGCGCGCGTGCGGGCCGGAGAACTCCTGGAGCGCTTCGGCCTCGGCGACACCGGCCGCAAGCCGGTCCGCGCCTACAGCGGCGGCATGCGGCGCCGCCTGGACCTCGCGGCGTCCCTGATCGGTACCAAGGACAGCACCGAACCGGGGGTGCTGTTCCTCGACGAACCCACGACGGGCCTCGACCCGCGCGGCCGCGCGGAGGTGTGGGCCGCGGTCCGCTCCCTGGTCGGCGGCGGCACGACGGTCCTGCTCACCACCCAGTACCTCGAAGAGGCCGACCAGCTCGCCGACCGCATCTCCGTCGTCGACCACGGCCGCGTCATCGCCGACGGCACGGCGGACGAGCTGAAGGCGGCGACGGGCGGCGACCGCATCGACGTGGTCCTGCGCGACGCCGGCCAACTGGGCGCGGCCGTTGCCCTGTTGCCCCTGCCCAAGGACGGCATCTCCGTGGACGCCGACCGCCGCCTGCTCAGCGCCCCGGTCACCGACCGCATGGCGGCGCTCTCCGGCGTCGTACGGGCCCTGGAGGAGGCCGGCATCGAGGCGGTGGACGTCGCCCTGCGCCGCCCGACGCTGGACGAGGTGTTCCTGCACCTGACGGGACGGGACGACCGTACGAAGGAGGCCGTGTGACCACCTACGCGCTGACCGACTCCTGGACCATGACGCGCCGCGAACTCGCCCACTGGGCACGGCAGCCGGTGCAGGTTCTGGTCGCCCTCGTCTTCCCGGTGATGCTGCTCCTGATGTTCGGCTACCTGGTCGGCGGCGGCCGGGGCGTGAGCGGCGACTACCTCGACTACCTGGTCCCCGGCATGCTCGCCCTCACCATGGCCTTCGGTCTGGAGGGCACGATGCTCGCCGTCACCCAGGACCTCAACAAGGGGGTGATCGACCGCTTCCGGTCGATGCCGATGGCCAACGGGGCCGTCCTGGTGGGCCGTTCGGCGGCGGACATGCTCCAGTCGGCGCTGGGGCTGGCGGTGATGACCGGCGTCGGGTACGCACTGGGCTGGCGCGCGCACGGCGGACCGGCGGCCTTCATCGCGGCCATGGGCCTGCTCCTGCTGTTCCGCTTCGCGATGCTCTGGATCGGCATCCACCTCGCCCTGGTGGCCGGAAAACCGGAGCTGGTGCAGGCCGTGCAGATCCTGGTCTGGCCGGTCGGCTTCCTGTCCAACGCGTTCGCCACCCCCGGCTCCATGCCCGGCTGGCTGGGCACGGTGGTCGACTGGAACCCGATGTCCCAGACCGCCACGGCGGTACGCGACCTGTTCGGCGGCCCCGGCGGCGAGCCGGGGCACGTGTGGGCGGCCGTCGTCTGGCCGCTCGCGCTGCTGGCGGTGTTCTTCCCGCTGGCGGTACGGCGGTTCGCGCGCCTGAGCCGCTGAAGGCACCTGACGTTCCCTAATGGTGGAACCCGGTGGCGGCGCCCTTGTCCTGCGCCTGGGGACGCTCCTGCCGGCGCAGTTCCGGCAGGAGCTGTCCCAGGTCGTCCATGAACAGGTCGGCGAGGTCGGTCGAGAAGCCGTTGCGGCACACGACCCGCAGGACGGACAGGTCCTCGCGGTTGGGCGGGAAGGTGTACGCGGGCACCAGCCAGCCCCGTTCGCGCAGCCGCCGGGAGACGTCGAAGACGTCGTACGCCTTCACGTCCGGCGCGGTCGTGAAGGCGAAGACCGGCAGCTCGTCGCCGCGGGTCAGTAGCCGGAAGTCGCCGAGCGCCTCCACCCGGTCGGCGATGCTGCGGGCCACGTTCCGCGTGGTCTGCTGCACGGCCCGGTAGCCCTCGCGGCCCAGCCGCAGGAACGTGTAGTACTGCGCGGCCACCTGCGCGCCGGGGCGCGAGAAGTTGAGCGCGAAGGTCGGCATGTCGCCGCCCAGGTAGTTGACGCGGAAGACCAGCTCCTCGGGCAGCGCCTCGCTGTCCCGCCACAGCGCCCAGCCGACACCCGGGTAGACGAGCCCGTACTTGTGCCCCGAGGTGTTGATCGACGCCACGCGCGGGAGGCGGAAGTCCCACACCAGGTCCTCGTCCAGGAACGGCGCGACCATCGCGCCGGACGCGCCGTCCACGTGCACCGGGATGTCGAGGCCGGTCCGCTGCTGGAGGTCGTCCAGCGCGGAGCAGAGGTCCGCGATCGGTTCGTACGACCCGTCGAAGGTGGAGCCGAGGATGCCCACGACACCGATGGTGTTCTCGTCGCACAGCTCGGCCGCCGCCTGCGGGTCGAGATGGAACCGCTCGCCCTCCATGGGGACCAGGCGGGCCTCCACCTCCCAGAAATTGCAGAACTTATCCCAGCAGACCTGGACGTTGACCCCCATGACCAGGTTCGGGCGGACGTCCCGCCCCGGATACCGGTCGGCGTTGCGACTTGCCCACCGCCGTTTGAGCGCCATCCCGGCGAGCATGCACGCCTCGCTCGACCCGGTCGTCGAACAGCCCACGGCCGCCGAGGGGTCGGGCGCGTTCCACAGGTCCGCGAGCATCGCCACACAGCGCCGCTCCAGCTCGGCGGTGCGCGGGTACTCGTCCTTGTCGATCATGTTCTTGTCCCGGCACTCGGCCATCAGGATCCCGGCCTGCGGCTCCATCCAGGTGGTGACGAAGGTGGCGAGGTTCAGCCGCGAGTTGCCGTCCAGCATCAGCTCGTCGTGCACCACCTGGTAGGCCGTCGTCGGCGGCAGGGGAGCGTCGGGGAGCCGGTGTTTGGGCGGGGCCTCGGTCATGCCCCCGACCGGATTCGCCTCGCCGAAGAAGGGGTTGACGGACATCGGGCGCTCGTCGGGCTGCTCGGGTCCCTTGTGCAGCGGCATGACGTGTCTCCTTGAGAGGTTCAACGGGGATCAGCGGACGGAGGTTCCGTCCGCGCGCAACTGCATCTGCGGCCGCCCGGTGACCAGCAGCCAGGCGGGCAGCGAGGCGATGCACAGGACGGCGAGGATCGGGGGCGAGGCCACCAGGACGGCGGCCGTGAACAGGCTCACCCACCCCTGCCGGGTGATGGCGAGAAGGGTGCCCAGCACGCCGGCGGCGACACCGATCGCCTCAGGCACGGACGGCACCAGGGCGTGGGCGCCCAGGCCGAGGGCGGCGCCGACGAAGACGGCCGGGAAGATCCGCCCGCCCCGGAAGCCGCAGGACGCGGCGACGACCAGCGCGGCCAGCTTCACCACCGCCATCTTGGTGAACTCCCCGGCCGACCAGCCGTCGGGATCGCTCGCCAGCTCCCCGACCTCCTCCAGGCCTTTGAAGAGCGTCAGCTGGCCGCCCAAGGCTCCCAGAAGGCCCAGCACGAACCCGCCGGCCGGAAGCGCGAGCATGGGGTGCCGGAGGCGGGAGAAGGCCCGGTGGACGTACGGGAAGGCGTACACGGCGCACATGCCGAGCACCGCCGCCACGGACGCGATCACCACCGCGGCCAGCAGATCGCCCCAGCCCGGATGGCCGAACGGGGGCAGATGCAGGTCGAAGGCCGGCTCGGTCACCAGGTCGGTCGTGACGGCGCCCGCGGCGCCCGCGGCGAGTGGCGCGAAGACGCTGTCCCACAGCGGCCCCCGCATCCGGCGCCCGGCCATCGCCTCGGAGATGACCAGCGCCGCCGCGACCGGTGTACCGAACAGTGCGCCGATCGTCGCCGCCTCTGCCAGCACCACCCACACCTCTCCCGGGCTGCGGGGAAACAGCTTGCGGCCCGCCCAGAACGCCAGCCCGACGTTCACGGCGATGATCGGGTTCTCCGGGCCGAGGCTCGGTCCGCCCGCCAGCATCAGCGCCGCCGCCAGCAGCAGGCCCGGGAGCACGGCCGGCGGGAGCACGGGGGCGTTCAGCCCGACGGTGGCCGGGTCGGGCCCCGCATGCCCCGGCACCTTCCACACCACGAGACCCACGAGGATGCCGGTCGAGGTGAGCACGACGAGCATCCACAGCACGGAGTACCTGCCCACCCCCAGCGCGTCGGGCAGGTCCTGCCACAGCACGTCCTGGAGCTGCTCGGCCGCCGAGTCCACCCCGATCAGCAGCAGACTCGCCCCGACGCCCACGACGAGGGCGGGGAGGATCAGCGGCAGCAGAGTGCGCGCCGGTGTCGCCGGGGCGGTGGGCGCCTGCGGCGCGGTGTCCTGTGCCACGGGCTCACCATAAGCGGGCAAAACAGACAGAACATCTTGAGTGGGCGGGACTTGCACCTCACGTGGCGTAAGGCATCAGCGTGGAGGCGTACCGAGAAGGGAGCGGACGAAGTGAGCTACTCCGTGGGACAGGTCGCCGGCTTCGCCGGGGTCACGGTGCGCACCCTGCACCACTACGACGACATCGGCCTGCTCGCCCCGAGCGAGCGCAGCCATGCGGGGCACCGGCGCTACAGCGACGCCGACCTCGACCGGCTCCAGCAGATCCTGTTCTACCGGGAGCTGGGCTTCCCGCTCGACGAGGTCGCCGCCCTGCTCGACGACCAGGCCACCGGCAGAGCCGACCCGCGCGCGCACCTGCGCCGCCAGCACGAACTGCTGACCGCCCGGATCGAGAAGCTGCAGAAGATGGCCGCGGCCGTGGAGCACGCCATGGAGGCACGCACGATGGGCATCAACCTCACACCGGAAGAGAAGTTCGAGGTCTTCGGCGACAAGGACCCCGAACAGTACGCCGAGGAGGCCGAACAGCGCTGGGGCGGCACGCAGGAGTACGCCGAGTCGCAGCGCCGGGCCGCCCGCTACACCAAGGACGACTGGAAGCGCATCCAGGCCGAAGCGGCCGCATGGAGCGAGCGCTACGCCGCCCTCATGGCCGCGGGTGAGGAGCCGTCCGGCGAGGCGGCGACGGACCTGGCCGAGGAGCACCGGCAGCACATCTGCACATGGTTCTACGAGTGCTCGTACGAACTCCACCGGTGCCTTGCCGAGATGTACGTCTCGGACGAGCGCTTCAAGGCCTTCTACGACTCCGTGCGGCCCGGCCTCGCCGAGCACCTCAAGGAGGCGATCCTGGCGAACGCCGCCCGCCGCACCGCGTAGCGGCCCCCGGGAGGCCTACTCCCGGGCCAGCACCACCGCCGTGCCGTACGCGCACACCTCCGTGCCCACGTCGGCCGCCTCGGTGACGTCGAAGCGGAACATCAGGACGGCGTTCGCGCCACGCGCGCGTGCCTGCTCGACGAGCCGCTCCATGGCCTGGTTCCGGGTCTGCACGAGGGTCTTGGTGAGCCCCTTGAGCTCACCGCCGATCATCGACTTCAGCCCCGCGCCGATCTGGCTGCCCAGGTGCCGGGAGCGCACGGTCAGTCCGAAGACCTCGCCGAGGACCTCCTGCACGCGGTGGCCGGGTACGTCGTTCGTGGTCACTACGAGGACGTCGGGCTGGGGACCCTGACCGCCGCCGTATTCTTCGATGCCCATGGTCCCCAGCTTTGTCCCAGCCGGGGCACAGTGCATCCTGGGAGGGCCATCGGAACCGGGGCCGCCGGTGCCGCGTTGGTACTTTTGGGGCAGCCCGCCCCAGCCCGCCCTCCCCTGCAGGAGCCACAAACCCGTGACCACCCTTGCGCTCGGCCCCGAGTGGATCAGCCCGGACTACCTGATCGAGACCTTCAGCCTGGCTGGCATCCTGCTGATCGTCTTCGCCGAGTCGGGGCTCTTCGCCTTCCTGCCGGGCGACTCGCTCCTGTTCACCGCGGGCCTGTTCGTGGCCCAGGGGCAGTACATCAGCCAGCCGCTGTGGCTCGTCTGCTTCCTGATCGTGCTGGCCGCCGTCCTCGGCGACCAGGTGGGATACATGATCGGCAAGTTCCTGGGCCCGAAACTCTTCAACCGGCCGGGCTCCAAGCTCTTCAGACAGGAGAACCTGGACAAGGCCCACGAGTTCATGGAGAAGTACGGCCCCAAGGCGATCGTCCTCGCCCGGTTCGTGCCGATCGTGCGCACCTTCGCCCCCATCGTGGCGGGCGCCGGCCGCATGAAGTACCGCACGTTCCTCACGTACAACCTCATCGGCGGCGTGGCCTGGGGCACCGGCGTCACGCTCGCGGGTTACTGGCTCGGCCAGATCGACGTCATCAAGAAGAACGTCGAGGCGATCCTCGTCCTGATCGTCCTGGTGTCCGTGGTGCCGATCATCATCGAGTTCCTGCGTGAGCGCTCCAAGAAGAAGCGCGCCGCCGCCCAGGCCCCGGCGACCGCCCGGCATCAGCCCCCGGTCATGGACGACGCCACGACCCGGCTGCGCCGCATCCCCCCGACCGACCAGCCCCACAACGACCGGCAGCAGTACGGCAACCAGGGCGACCACGGCCAACAGCAGTACGGCTACGACCAGTACTACGGCCAGACCCCCCAGCAGCAGCCCTACGCCCAGCAGTACCCCCAGGGCTACGCCCAACAGCCGTACGACGCCCAGCAGAACCAGCAGCACCCGTACAACGAGGGCCACTGAAAACCCGGTCAGGGGCACGGGGCTGCGACGACGTACGGCTCCGCCGCGTGGGCACCGGTGCTCAGAACCCGCGCGTCCGCTTGGCGGCCCGCCGCTTGTCGGCGGAGCCGATCCGCAGGAACATCCGCGAGATCTCCGACCCGAGATTCACGCCGATGGCGATGGCCATCGCCAGTGCCACCGCCTTCGTCAGCGACACCAACCCCTCGTCCACCTCGTTCTGCGCGATCGACAACAGCCCGAAATACGTGGCGGACCCCGGCAGCAGGGGCCCGATCGCGGCGGTGGTGTAGGGCAGCGCGGACGCGAACCGGTACCGGGCCAGCAACTGCCCGAACAACCCCACCAGACCCGCCGCCGCGGCCGTGGAAGCCACCGGTGAGATACCGCCGGCGTAGTGCAGCGCGCCGTACACCGACCACGCGACACCCCCGTTCAGCGTCACCGCCAGCACGGTGGACCGCTCCTGCTGCAGGAGCACGGCGAAGGTCAGGGACAGCAGCATCGACGCGCCGATCTGCCACAGCGGCCGTTCGGCGATGTTCAGGGCCGCGTCGGGGTTGAGGTGGGCGCCCACCTGCACGCCCACGTAGAGCATCACCAGCACGCCGATGACGATGCCGACGAAGAAGTACATGACCTCCAGCAGGCGCGCCGACGCGGTGATGTAGAAGCCGGTCAGCCCGTCCTGGACGCCCGCAACCAGTGCCCGCCCGGGCAGCAGCGCGAACAGTCCACCGGTGATCACCGCGGACGCCTCCACGTCCACATGCGCCAGCGTCAGCGCGATCCCGATCGCGGCCGGCGGCATGGCGGCCACCGTGAACTGGTAGAACTCCGGCAGCCCGCGCCCCGCGCACAGCCAGGCCAGCCGGTCGCCGAGCATCGCGCCGAGCGCGGCCGCGACGAACACGATCAGGTCACCGCCGACGAGCACGGAGGCCGCACCCGCGAGCAGACCGCTCGCCCCGGTGAGCACCCAGGTGGGGTACGGGTGCCGGTTGCGGCGGATCTCCGCGAGCCGCCGGTAGGCCTCCTCAAGGGAGATGTGGGTCTCCGGGTCGCTGAGGTCGTCCACCAGCCGGAACACGGCCGCGAGGCGTGTGTAGTCGGTGGCCCGGCGGCGCACGGTCCGGGACGCCGTCACCGGGTCGTCGACGAGGGAGGGCTGGTACGAGATCGACAGCAGGGTGAAGGTGACGTTCGGTTCGCAGCGGTCGAGGCCGTAGGAGCGGCAGACCGCGAACATCGCGGCTTCCACGTCCTCCGCGCCCTCGCCGCCCGCCAGCAGGAGTTCGCCGATACGCAGCGTCAGGTCGAGCACGCGCGGGACGGCGGGGCCCACCTCCTCCGCCTTGGGCACCCGCTCCGGCGCGGGCCGCTCGGCCACCGGCATCCGCAGCATCGTGCGCATCCGGTCCTGCCAGGGCACGTCCTTGGTCAGGCTCACCGTGGGGATGCCCCCGGGCGGCGTGAACGCCGCCGGCGCCTGCCTGTCACTGTAGGTGCGCGGCGGGCTGAAGGCCGACCCCTCGGCGTCGGCGCCGGGCGGCTGCGGGACGTCGAGCCCGTCGGGGAGGGCGAACTCGGACGTCGTCTCCGGCTCCGCGCGGTCCCTGGGCACGGCGAGCCCGTCCGGGACGGCGAACTCGGACGTCGCCGACGACTCGCCGTCCGCCGACGGAGGTCCCGGAGGTGCGAACACACTCCTCGCCTCGTCCGATCGCGGCTTGCGGTTCTCCGCGTCCGTCACTCCCCAGCGCTCCCTGTACGACCCGTCCAGCAAGCCTCAGTATGCGCACAGACGCGCAACGGGCCGCACGCGTACGCGTGCGGCCCGTTCGCGACAGAGGGCTCAGTGACCGCCCTGCTCCTTGAAGCGCTTGTAGGACCGCTCGATCTCGGCCTCCGCGTCCGTACGGCCCACCCAGTTGGCGCCCTCGACCGACTTGCCGGGCTCCAGGTCCTTGTACACCTCGAAGAAGTGCTGGATCTCCAGGCGGTCGAACTCGGACACGTGGTGGATGTCGCGCAGGTGCTCGACACGCGGGTCGTGCGCGGGCACGCACAGCAGCTTGTCGTCGCCGCCGGCCTCGTCCGTCATCCGGAACATGCCGATGGCGCGGCACTGAA
The DNA here is from genome assembly GCF_055595715.1 of Streptomyces sp. NPDC040410. NCBI lineage: Bacteria > Bacillati > Actinomycetota > Actinomycetes > Kitasatosporales > Streptomycetaceae > Streptomyces > Streptomyces sp. NPDC040410. The sequence goes on along the minus strand of NZ_JBVIVK010000002.1, from coordinate 77,518 downwards.
TGAGGCAGCCGGGGAAGGTCGGCTCGTCCAGGATGACCAGCGCGTCCAGCGGGTCGCCGTCCTCGCCGAGGGTGTTCTCGACGAAGCCGTAGTCGGCCGGGTAGCTGGTCGAGGTGAAGAGGCGACGGTCCAGGCGGATCCGACCGGTCTCGTGGTCCACCTCGTACTTGTTCCGCGAACCCTTCGGAATCTCGATCGTGACGTCGAACTCCACCGGTGGCTCCTCCATGATCAGCACATAGTTCTGGTGGTTAAGTGTCCCTCACGCAGGTGTGTGATCGCGAAAGGGGCTGGTGATCGTGCCAGAGCTGAGGCCTTGGCGGACCGCGAGACCGCACGTGGTGCGGGCCGCGAACGCCGTACGACCGCGTCTGGCACGGGCCGCGGCGGCCGCGAAACCGCAGGTCGCGCGGATCACGAGGCCGAAGACCTGGCAGTACACCGCCGGTGCCGCCACCGCCGGGCTGGCGCTGGCCGCCGCAGTGGTGACCGCCGCCGGCCCCTGGGACTCCTCCGGTCAGCGTACGGCGGAGCGGGACAGGGCAGCAGCCCAGGGGGGCACGGGTGGCACAGATCACGGCGGGGAACCCGGCTCCGGTACGACGTCCTCGGCACCCCGACCCGCCCCCAGCGCCGTCTCCGTCCTCACCGGCCTCGGCGGCTCCGCCGGCACCGTCGAGGCCGCACCGGACGCGAAGGCCCTCGCCGCGGCCCTGGACCCGCTCCTGAAGGACGCCGCGCTCGGCACCAGCCGCGCCGCCGCGGTCGTGGACGTCGCCACCGGCGAACGCCTCTACGGCACCGGCGCCGACGTGTCGCTGACCCCCGCCTCCACCACCAAGATCGCCACCGCCGTCGCCGCCCTGTCCGCCATGGGCGCCGACCACCGCCTCACCACCCGCGCCGCCTTCGAACCCGACACCGACGAACTCGTCCTCGTGGGCGCCGGCGACCCCACCCTCACCGCCCACGAGGACGCCGAAGGCTGGGCCAGCCTGCGCACACTCGCCGACAGGACCGCGGCCGCCCTGAAGAAGAGTGACGTGCGCGAGGTGACGCTCTCGTACGACACCACCCTCTACTCGGGCCCCCGGACCCACCCGATCGGGGCCAACGACAACCTCGCCCCGGTCAGCGCCCTGATGGCCGACGAGGCCCGCACGGACGACTCCACCAGCGGCCCGGCGGCCCGCGTGCCGGATCCGGCGGCGGACGCGGCCCGCACGTTCGCCGACCTCCTCGGCGACCACGGCATCAGGACGACGTCCCCCGGCCCCTCCAAGGCCACCGGCCGCGCGAAAACCCTCGCCGCCGTCTCCTCGCCCCCGCTCTCGGACCTCGTCGAACGCATGCTCACCAACAGCGACAACGACATCGCCGAGGCCCTCGCCCGCCAGACGGCCGTGGCGACGGGCACACGCGCCGACTTCGCCGGCGCCGCCGCCGCCGTCAACGCCCAGCTGAAGAAGCTGGGGCTGCCGATGTCCGGCGCCGCCTTCCACGACGGCAGCGGCCTCGACCGCGCCGACCGGCTCACGGCGAACCTGCTCACCGCGCTGCTCGTCAAGGCCGGCGATCCCGCCCACCCCGAACTCCGCCCGGCCCTCACCGGCCTTCCGGTGGCCGGTTTCACGGGAACCCTGACCAGCCGCTACACGGACGGCGCGGCAGGCATCGTACGAGCCAAGACCGGCACCCTCACGGGCGTGAACACCCTGGCCGGAACGGTCGTCGACCAGGACGGCCGCCTCCTGGCCTTCGCGTTCCTGGCCTCGGACACGACGGATCGGGAGGCGGCCCAGTCGGCACTGGACAGGACGGCGACGGCGCTGGCGGGATGCGGCTGCGGATAGCCGCCGCCACAGCACGGCCTGCCCCCAGCGGCAGTGCTCACGTACGGTTGACGCATGACGAGCATCGGTGGTGCTGCTTCATCCGGCATGGTCGACTGGAATCTCGCGGTGGCGACCGCGACCCGGCTCGTACGGCCGGGTCCCGAGGTGAGCCGTGACGAGGCCCGCGCCATCGTCGCGGAACTGCGCCGACACGCCAAAGCCTCGGAGGAACACGTCCGGGGCTTCACTCGTATGGGCACGGAAGACATCCACGACACCCCGGTACTCGTCGTCGACCGCCCCGGCTGGGTCCGGGCCAACGTCGCCGGATTCCGCGAGATCCTCAAACCGCTCCTCGACAAGATGCAGGAGCGGCGCGGCAACACGCCCGGCGGCGCGGTCCTCGGCGCCTTCGGCGGCAAGGTCACCGGCGTCGAACTCGGCATGCTCCTGTCCTTCCTGGCCTCCCGCGTCCTCGGCCAGTACGAGACCTTCGCCCCGGACACCCGCGAACTGCCGGCCGGCCGGGGCGGCGGCGGCCGACTGCTGCTCGTCGCCCCGAACATCGTGCATGTCGAGCGCGAACTCGACGTCCAGCCCCACGACTTCCGCCTGTGGGTGTGCCTGCACGAGGAGACGCACCGCACCCAGTTCACGGCCGTGCCCTGGCTGCGCGACCACCTCGAGGGCGAAATCCAGTCTTTCCTCGGGGAGACCGACGTCGACCCCATGACTGTCCTGGAACGCATCCGGGAAGCCGCACAGTCCCTCGCCGGCGGCCGCCCCGAAGGCGAGGAGGACGACGGCGGACGCTCCCTCGTCGAGATCGTGCAGACCCCGGCCCAGCGCGAGATCCTCGGCCGCCTCACCGCCGTGATGTCCCTCCTCGAAGGACACGCCGACTTCGTGATGGACGGCGTCGGCCCCCAGGTCGTACCGACCGTCGCGGAGATCCGCGAGAAGTTCCAGCAGCGGCGCGCCAAGGGCGCCTCCCGGCTCGACCTGGCCCTGCGCAAACTGCTCGGCCTGGACGCGAAACTCAAGCAGTACCGGGACGGCGAACGCTTCGTACGGGCCGTCGTCGACCAGGTCGGCATGGACGGCTTCAACCGCGTGTGGACCTCCCCGAACACACTTCCGACCAAGGCCGAGATCGCCAAACCGGCGGACTGGGTCGCCCGGGTGCACCGCAAAGCCGAGTCGTGAACGCCGCGGGGCATGGTGAAACTAATCCGGCCGACGGCAGGCGAACGCCCCTTCAATCACCCGTTGGAGGGACCGTGAGCCGTGCGTAGGCGTGCAATGCTCGGGGAACGACCCGGTTCTGTCACCATCGACACACTCTGAGTGACCGAGCTCGGGCTCACCCCCCGACAACCTCATGAAGGGAACCGGACATGGGTCCCCATCCTGCGGTCGCGGCGATACGCCTGGCAGTGCGCCACGTCCTCCACGACATCCTCAACGACCACCAGACCACCGAGATCCTCGCCACCCCCGCACCGACCCCGCACGAGCGCCCCCCGTCGCCGCTCGTGCTCGTGGCATGCTCCGGCGGCGCCGACTCGATGGCCCTCGCCTCCGCCCTGGCCTTCGAAGCCCCCAAACTCGGCATCCGGGCCGGCGGCATCACCGTCGACCACGGACTGCAGGCCGGCTCCGACCTGCGCGCCGGGGAAGTCGTCCTGCGGCTGCGCGAACTCGGCCTCGACCCGGTGGAGTCGACCGCTGTGACCGTCGGCCGCGAAGGCGGCCCCGAGGCCGCCGCCCGCGACGCCCGCTACGCCGCGCTCGACGCCGCCGCCGTCCGCCACGGCGCCGCCGCCGTCCTGCTCGGCCACACCCGCGACGACCAAGCTGAAACCGTCCTGCTGGGTCTGGCCCGCGGTTCCGGCATCCGCTCCCTGTCCGGAATGGCCGCGGTCTCGGGGGCCGACGGCCGTTACCGCCGTCCCTTCCTCCAACTCGACCGGCAGACCGCCCGCACGGCCTGCATGGCACAGTCCCTCCCCGTCTGGGACGACCCGCACAACGCCGACCCCGCGTACACGCGTTCGCGGCTGCGCCACGAGGGCCTGCCCGCCCTGGAGAAGGCGCTCGGCAAGGGCGTCGTCGAGGCCCTCGCCCGTACGGCCCAACTCTCCCGCGACGACGCCGACGCCCTGGACAGCTGGGCCGGCCAGGCCGAGGCCTCCGTACGCGACGCCACCGGCCTCCTCGAATGCGCCAAGCTGCACGCCCTGCCGCCCGCCGTGCGCCGTCGCATCCTTCGCCGGGCCGCCATCGAGGCCGGCGCTCCGGCAGGCTCGCTCTTCGCCCGCCACATCGAGGAAGTCGACCGGCTGATCACCGGCTGGCGCGGCCAGGGGGCCATCAATCTCCCGGGCAAAGTCGTCGCCCAGCGGCAGGGTGGCAGACTGGTGATTCGGCAAGGCTGAATCCCACCCCGTTTCGGGGAGGACCGGGCCCCTCCGAGGGACCGGGCAGCCGGTGGGACGACCGAAAGTGATGCGGGTGGACGCGAAAGACATGGGTGCCGACCTCAAGCAGGTGCTCATCACCAAGGAAGAGATCGACGCGAAGCTGGTCGATCTGGCCGCGAAGATCGACGCTGAGTACGCGGGCAAGGACCTGCTGATCGTCGGCGTCCTCAAGGGCGCGGTGATGGTGATGGCCGACCTGGCCCGGGCGCTGTCCACCCCCGTCACGATGGACTGGATGGCCGTGTCCTCCTACGGCGCGGGCACCCAGTCCTCCGGTGTGGTGCGGATCCTCAAGGACCTCGACACCGACATCAAGGGCAAGCACGTCCTGATCGTCGAGGACATCATCGACTCCGGCCTGACCCTGTCCTGGCTGATCTCCAACCTCGGCTCGCGCGAGCCCGCCTCCCTGAAGGTGTGCACCCTGCTGCGCAAGCCCGAGGCCGCCAAGGTCGCGATCGACGTGGAGTGGGTCGGCTTCGACATCCCCAACGAGTTCGTCGTCGGCTACGGCCTCGACTACGCCGAGAAGTACCGCAACCTTCCGTTCGTCGGTACGCTCGCGCCCCACGTCTATGGCGGCTGACCCGAAGGGCCGGGCGCCTTCGGGACGCCCGTAGGACGATCGGGAACCCCGGCGGACCTCGCGCCGTTGGAGCATGCAGACGGGTTCGACAGCCGGTCCGTGCGCCTTCGCGCGACAAAGCTGGGGTACCGTCAGAAGAACTGTCTTTATCAAACTCACTATGGCAGGAGGGACGGGGCGGCACCGCTCCGTATGGATGGACGTGAAGCGATACTTCCGTGGGCCGGTCATGTGGATCGTGCTGGCCGTCCTTGCCGTGGTCGTGTTGATGCAGGTCGTCGGCTCGTCCGGCGGCTACAAGACGGTGGACACCGGCCAGGTCGTCCAGGCGATCAATGACAACAAGGTCGAGTCGGCCAAGCTGACCACCGGCGACGAGCAGATCATCAAGGTCCAGCTCAAGGACGGCGACAAGGTCGAGGGCAGCTCGAAGATCCAGGCGAGCTACATCGGCGACCAGGGCGTGGCCATCGCCAACACGCTGCAGACCAAGTACCAGGACAAGCAGATCCCCGACGGCTACACGGTCTCGCCGACGAAGCAGAACGCCTTCGTCGGGATCCTGCTGTCCCTGCTCCCCTTCGTCCTCATCGTGGTCGTCTTCCTGTTCCTGATGAACCAGATGCAGGGCGGCGGCTCCCGCGTCATGAACTTCGGGAAGTCCAAGGCGAAGCTCATCACCAAGGACACCCCGAAGACGACGTTCGCGGACGTCGCCGGCTCGGACGAGGCCGTCGAGGAGCTCCACGAGATCAAGGAGTTCCTCCAGGAACCGGCGAAGTTCCAGGCAGTCGGGGCGAAGATCCCCAAGGGCGTACTCCTGTACGGCCCTCCCGGCACCGGCAAGACCCTGCTCGCACGCGCCGTGGCGGGCGAGGCCGGCGTCCCGTTCTACTCGATCTCCGGTTCCGACTTCGTCGAGATGTTCGTCGGTGTCGGTGCCTCCCGAGTCCGTGACCTGTTCGAGCAGGCCAAGGCGAACGCCCCGGCGATCGTCTTCGTCGACGAGATCGACGCGGTCGGCCGCCACCGCGGCGCCGGCCTCGGCGGCGGGCACGACGAGCGCGAGCAGACGCTGAACCAGCTGCTCGTCGAGATGGACGGCTTCGACGTCAAGGGCGGCGTGATCCTCATCGCCGCCACGAACCGTCCCGACATCCTCGACCCGGCCCTCCTGCGCCCCGGCCGCTTCGACCGCCAGATCGCGGTCGACCGCCCGGACATGCAGGGCCGTCTGGAGATCCTCAAGGTCCACCAGAAGGGCAAGCCGGTCGCTCCCGACGTCGACCTGTCGGCTGTCGCCCGCCGCACGCCGGGCTTCACCGGCGCCGACCTGTCGAACGTGCTGAACGAGGCTGCGCTGCTCACCGCCCGCAGCGACCGCAAGCTCATCGACAACCAGATGCTGGACGAGGCGATCGACCGGGTGGTCGCGGGCCCGCAGAAGCGGACCCGGATCATGTCGGACAAGGAGAAGAAGATCACCGCGTACCACGAGGGCGGCCACGCCCTGGTCGCGGCGGCGTCCCCGAACTCCGACCCGGTCCACAAGATCACGATCCTCTCGCGGGGCCGTGCCCTCGGCTACACGATGGTCCTCCCGGACGAGGACAAGTACTCGACCACCCGTAACGAGATGCTCGACCAGCTCGCCTACATGCTGGGCGGTCGCGCCGCCGAGGAACTGGTCTTCCACGACCCGACCACGGGCGCGGCGAACGACATCGAGAAGGCCACGACAACGGCCCGCGCGATGGTCACGCAGTACGGCATGACCGAGCGTCTCGGCGCCATCAAGTTCGGCGGCGACAACACCGAGCCGTTCCTCGGGCGTGAGATGGCTCACCAGCGCGACTACTCGGAAGAGGTCGCCGCGCTGGTGGACGAAGAGGTCAAGAAGCTCATCGAGAACGCGCACAACGAGGCCTGGGAGATCCTGGTCGAGAACCGCGACGTCCTCGACAACCTGGTGCTTCAGCTGCTGGAGAGGGAGACGCTGGGCAAGGAGGAGATCGCCGAGATCTTCGCCCCGATCGTCAAGCGTCCCCCGCGGCCGGCCTGGACCGGCTCCTCCCGCCGCACGCCCTCGACCCGCCCGCCGGTGCTCTCCCCCAAGGAGCTGGCACTGACGAACGGCGCCAACGGCGCGACGCCGGCGATCTCCACCGCGAAGTCCACCGCGAGCGAGCCCGCCCCGGCGACGGAGACGGCCACCGAGGACCGTCCGGAGGCCTGACACCGGCCCCTGTGACCTCACGGGACCACGGACGGGACCCGGAATGAACGCCGCGGCCCCCAGGTTTTAGCCTGGGGGCCGCGGCGTTTCTGGCCGCATGCGAGATACACAGGAACGAGGCACCAGATGACCGACCCCGTGACGCTGGACGGCGAGGGCTCCATCGGCGAGTTCGACGAGAAGCGCGCCGAGAACGCCATCCGCGAGCTGCTGATCGCGGTCGGAGAGGACCCCGACCGGGAGGGTCTCCGCGAGACGCCGGGGCGGGTGGCGCGGGCGTACAGGGAGATATTCGCGGGGCTGTGGCAGAAGCCTGAAGACGTGCTGACGACGACGTTCGACCTGGGGCACGACGAGATGGTGCTCGTGAAGGACATCGAAGTCCTGAGTTCCTGTGAACACCACCTGGTGCCGTTTGTCGGTGTTGCCCACGTCGGGTACATTCCGTCCACCGACGGCAAGATCACGGGCCTCTCGAAGCTGGCCCGCCTTGTGGACGTCTACGCTCGTCGGCCGCAGGTGCAGGAACGCCTCACCACGCAGATCGCGGACTCCCTGATGAAGATCCTCGAGCCGCGTGGTGTGATCGTCGTCGTGGAGTGCGAGCACATGTGCATGTCGATGCGGGGGGTGCGGAAGCCCGGGGCGAAGACGATCACGTCGGCGGTTCGTGGCCAGCTGCGTGACCCCGCGACCCGGAACGAGGCCATGAGTCTCATCATGGCTCACTGAGTCATGGCTCACTGAGTCATGGCTCACTGATTCATGGGCCCCTGATTCATGGGGTACTGACGCTTCGGCAGGTCACGCCGCCGAAGTCGCCCCCGTGTTCCGGTCGTCGTCCTCCGGGAGTTTGCACACTCGCTCCAGGAAGATGGCCGCCGCTATGACACCGATGCCTGCCAGGACCGCGAAGCCCGCGTAGATGGCCTGGTCGCGGCGGGCGGGGATGTCCAGGGACTCCAGGAGGAAGGCGCCCGTGCCGCCGTACATGCCGGCGACGAGGGCGGCGACCAGGGCGCTGGCCTGGCCGAAGACGACCGCGCGGGCCGCCATCAGAGGGTCGACTCCCTTCGCCCCGGGGCGGCGCTCTCGCTGGGCCTTGAGGCGGGCGCGCAGAGAGAGCGCGGTGGCCAGGAGGACCACGGCGATCACCGCGAGGACGATGGGGGCGGCCAGGGGGACGCTGGGGAGGGTCCCGATCGAGTTCCAGAGGCGGGCGCCCGCCCAGGACAGGATCCCGGCGACGACGAACACGCCGGCCAGCACCCTGATGCGCAGCTCTCTCACGGTGTCCCTTCAGTTCCCCCGGGTCCCCACGGACCGTGGTCGGTCGTCTTGACCTTAACGACTATTCAGGCAGCCGGAGTTCCAGGTCCGCGCGGGGCTCGACGCCGTCGCGGGTGAGGGTGCCGAGGAGGGCGGCGACCGGGCCGCGGCCGGGCAGCTGGGCCTCCGGTTCCACGTCGTGCCAGGGGGCGAGGACGAAGGCGCGTTCGTGGGCGTGCGGGTGAGGGAGGGTGAGGTGCGGGTCGTCGGAGAGGACGTCGGCGTACGCGACGATGTCGACGTCGAGGGTGCGCGGGCCCCAGCGCTCGTCCCGGACCCGGTTGAAGGCCTCCTCGACGGCGTGGGCCCGCTCCAGGAGGGAGGACGGGGGGAGAGTGGTCTTCAGGATCACGACGGCGTTGTAGTACGACGGCTGGCTGCCGGGCTCGACGCCCCACGGCTCCGTCTCGTACACGGGCGACACGGCCTTGATGCGCACGCCCGGGGTGTCCTCGAGGGCGTCGACGGCTCCCTGGAGGGTCTCCAGGCGGTTGCCGAGGTTGGAGCCGAGCGAGAGCACGGCCCGTTTGGGGTTGTGCAGGGTGGTGTCGGCGGCGTCGACCTTCTCGACGACGGAGGCGGGTACCGGCTGTACGGTCGGGTCGCTGTGACCCTCGGTGAAGGACGCGGTCATACTCGGCTCCGGGTGATGGTGACGGTCACGTCGTCGAAGGGGACGGTGATCGGTGCGTCCGGTTTGTGGACGGTGACCGCGACCTCCCGGACCCCTTCGTGCTCCAGACAGGCCTGGGCGATGCGCTCGGCGAGGGTCTCGATGAGGTTGACGGGCTCGCCCTCGACGACGGCCACGACCTCCTCCGCCACGATGCCGTAGTGCACGGTTTTCGCCAGGTCGTCGTCGGCCGCGGCCGGTCGGGTGTCCAGGCCGAGGACGAGGTCCACGACGAAGGTCTGGCCCTCCTCGCGTTCCTGCGGGAACACCCCGTGGTGCCCGCGGGCCTTCAGGCCGCGCAGCGCGACACGATCCACGCGAATCACTCCTGCAATCGTCGGTGACGGCCGGTTCCTGCCGTGTGCGGGCGGCACACCGGCCTCGAACGAATCTACCTGCGGGCACTGACAGGGCCGGGCCACGGGGGCTCGGGCCCGAGCCGGGTCCAGGAGTCTTCACCGTGCGTTTCCCCTGGCGAACCCGGTGGCTTACGGGCTGGTAGCCGCCCCTACCCCGGGCTGCGTGATTCCAACCACGTCTTGCTCCTTGCGGGCGGCCTCCGGCGGTCCCGCGGCGGCCTCCTGGGGCCCGCCTACCCACTCAGGTGGGTGTGTCGTCGCCTTCGTCCTCGTCGTTTTCGGCCAGAACGGGGGAGGCGTGGTGCGACCAGAGTTTCCAGCCGTCGGGTGTGCGGCGGAACACATTCGTGGCGACGACCAGCTGGCCGACGAGCGGTCCGAGTTCCTCGCCGCCCTCGGCGGGGCCGCCGCTGAGGATGTTCTCGGTGCAGGTGACGAGGGCGGTGTCGCCGGTGACGGAGACGTGCACGTCGGTGAGGAAGAACTGGATGTAGTCCGTGTTCGCCATGATCAGCGCGTACGACCTCAGGACGTCGCCGCGGCCGGTGAGCACGGGCCAGCCGGGGTGCACGCAAGAGATCACGCCGGCGTCGGCCGGGTCGTGGTACTCCTCGTCGATGCCCAGGTCGGCCGGGGTGAGCCAGAGCGAGGTCAGCTCTTCGAAGTCGCCGCGTTCCATGGCCTCGTAGAAGGCGGTGTTGGCGAGTTCCACCTGTTCGACATCGGTGTGGGGGGCGCTCACCGCTCTCCTTCGGGGGAGTCCGCGCCCGGCGCGCCTCCTGCGGCGCGCGCTCCCTCGACAGCGCGTGCGACCCGTACCGCGTCCGCCGTCGCGCGTACCTCGTGCACACGTACCGCCCACGCGCCGGCCTGCGCCGCGAGCGCGGACACGGCGGCCGTGGCGGCGTCGCGCTCGCGTGCGGGCGGGGGCGCGCTCTGCGGTCCGGCGAGGACGCGGCCGAGGAACCGCTTGCGGGAGGCGGCCACGAGCAGGGGGTGGCCGAGGGCGAGCAGGCGGTCGAGGTGGGCGAGGAGCGTGAGGTCGTGTTCGGCGTCCTTGGAGAAGCCGAGGCCGGGGTCGACGACGAGGCGGTCCGGGGCGATGCCGCCGGCCAGGACGGCCTCCACGCGCGCGTGCAGTTCGTCGACGACTTCCGTGACGACGTCGTCGTACACGCCCTTGACGTTGCCGCCCTCCAGGAAGCCGCGCCAGTGCATGACGACGAAGGGGGCGCCGGCCTCCGCCACGACACTGATCATCGCGGGGTCGGCGAGGCCGCCGCTGACGTCGTTGACGAGGGCGGCGCCGGCGGCGAGGGCCTTCTCGGCGACGGAGGCGCGCATGGTGTCGACGGAGACGGTGACGCCTTCCGAGGCGAGACCGCGGACGACGGGGACGACGCGCCTGAGTTCCTCGGCCTCGTCGACGCGGGTGGCGCCGGGGCGGGTGGACTCGCCGCCGACGTCGACCAGGTCCGCGCCCTCGCTGACGAGGGCGAGGCCGTGTTCGACGGCGGCCGTCGTGTCGAACCAGCGGCCGCCGTCGGAGAAGGAATCGGGGGTGACGTTCACGACTCCCATGACCGCGCAGCGGTCCCATTCCGGAAGGCCCGCGACGCGCCCGCGTCCGCTCTGCTTGCTCATACGTTCAGCGTAGGCCCAGGGCGGGCCGGGTAAGCCGGCAAGCCCCGCGGCCCGAACGGAGGTCCCCGGGCTGGAGGAGGTGGTGGGGGCCTCCGTTCGGACCTGTCCCGGTCATGCCGCGCGGATGCCCCGTTCCGCGACGGTGTGGGCGCACGCGCGCGGGGCGGCCGTGCGGCGGCGCAGGAGACGCGGCAGTGGGAGGGCGAGGCTGACGAAGCCCTCCGCCTGCATGGCGGCGAAGCCGATGCGCGGCAGGTCGCCGGACGCGCGGTAGACGACGAAGCGGGGCTCCCAGCGGGGCCGGAACTTCGCGTTGAACTTGTACAGGGACTCGATCTGGAACCAGCGGGAGAGGAAGACCAGCAGCCCGCGCCAGGCGCGCAGCACCGGGCCGGCGCCGATCTTCTCCCCGCGGGCGAGTGCCGCGCGGAACATGGCGAAGTTGAGCGAGACGCGCGTGATGCCGAGGCGCGGGGCCGCCTGGAGGGCCGCCACGATGAGCAGTTCGTTCATGCCGGGGTCGGCAGAGCGGTCACGGCGCATCAGGTCCAGGGAGGCGCCGTCCGTGCCCCACGGCACGAAGTGCAGGATCGCCTTCAGGTCGCCGTACGGGCCCGGCTGGTCGTCCGCCCACCCGTCTCCCGCCGCCGCCCTGCCTGAGGCGCTTCGCGCCGGTCCCTCGATTCTGTGGGCGGTGGCGATGAGGCAGTCGCCGTCCGACGGATCGCCGATGCGGCCGAGCGCCATGGAGAAGCCGCGCTCGGTGTCGGTGCCGCGCCAGTCGTCGGCGGCGCGGCGGATCCGCTCCAGTTCGGCCTCGCCGAGGTCACGGACGCGCCGTACCCGGGTTTCGTAACCGGCTCGTTCGATGCGCTTGACCATCTGGCGCACGTTGCGCATCGCGCGGCCGGCCAGTGAGAAATCCGCGACGTCCACCACCGCCTCGTCGCCCAGTTCGAGGGCGTCCAGGCCGGTCTCGCGGGTCCACACCTCGCCGCCGGTCTCGGAGCAGCCCATGACGGCGGGCGTCCAGGAGTGGGCCCTGGCCTCGTCCATGAAGCGCTCGATGGCGCCTGGCCAGGCCTCGACGTCGCCGATCGGGTCGCCGCTGGCGAGCATCACGCCGGACACGACCCGGTAGGTCACCGCCGCCTTGCCGCTGGGCGAGAAGACCACGGCCTTGTCGCGGCGCAGCGCGAAGTGGCCGAGGGAGTCGCGGCCGCCGTGCTTGTCCAGCAGGGCGCGCAGGCGGGCCTCGTCCTCCTCCGTCAGGCGGGCGGCCGGGTGTTCGGGGCGGAAGGCGAAGTAGATCGTGGTCACCGCGGTGAGCAGGCCGAGGGCGCCCAGGGAGAAGGCGACCGTCCACGACGTGCTGCCCTGGTAGTCGACCGGGCCCTCGAAGCCGAGGAGGCCGTAGAGGACGTGGGTAATGCGATCGGCCAGGCTCGGGTCGCCGACGAGGCGGTTCGGGTGGACGCTGACGATGACCAGTCCGAGGACGAGGGAACCGGCGCCCATGAGGACGAAGTTGGCGAGAGCGCGCCACCGGCTGCGCGGGTCGGGCAGGGCCGCGAACTGGTCGCGGTGGCGCAGCAGCGGTGCGAGCAGCGCGAGCGAGAGAACCACGCCCAGCAGGGAGTGCCGGTACGTGAACTGCGTGACCGCGCCCGCCGGAAGCAGCGCCACGGCCGCCCGCCACGCGCGGCGTTTGCGGCGCCTGAGGCCGTGGGCGAGCAGCAGCAACAGGACGCCGGTGCTGAGCGAGAGCGCGGCCGCGAACGGGCCGAGCGCGCCCGGCAGCACCTCGGCGAGGGTGTGCATACGGCTGTGCCTGAAGCGCGGGAACACGCCCGCGGCGATGTCCAGGAGTCCCACCAGGGCACTGGCCCTGGCGACGAGGACGGGCACCACCTCGGGGCGCGGACCACGCAGGACGCGCTGCAGACGGTGTGATCGTTTCGGAACCTCGACCGACATTTCCTCATCTGTCCTGACAGACATCGCATCCCACTGGTTCTGCGAGTGACGTTGGATCCGGTGCCGATTCGGGCATCCGGCGACATTGCGCCCTCTAGGACGGTGTCTCGGGGGGAGAGGTTCACTCGCCTCCCCAAAGCCGGTTCAAAGGCCGAGGAAAGTCCCGGACAAGCCCTCGCGAAGGAGTGATGTCCGGGCGGAAAGCGCAGGCGGGAAGCAGCTCATGGGACTCACGAGCAATACGGCACTGGCGTTGGCGGTCTCGTTCGCCGTACTGCTGTTCGTCGTCACGGTGTGGCTGTGGCCGCGGCTGGCGCGGCGTGGCTGGCGGGCCGTCAGCGGCCGGATCGGATTGCTGCTGGCCACCCAGTTGGCGGTCTTCCTGTCGGTGGGCCTGTCCGCCAACCAGGCTTTCGGGTTCTACGCCACCTGGGCGGACCTGTTCGGGCAGGAGGACGGCCAGGGTGTGGTCGTCGACCACACGGCGGGCGCGGGCGGCCCGCTCCAGGTGGTCGAGACCCGGCGGGTGAGGGAGAAGGGCAGTTCCCGGCCCGAGGTCGGCGGGCAGATCCAGAAGGTCGACATCGTCGGCCGTACGACCCGCATCGCCACGCCCGCGTACGTGTACCTGCCGCCCGAGTACTTCCAGCCGCAGTACCGCACGCGTACCTTCCCCGCGGCCGTCGTCCTCACCGGCTATCCGGGCACCGCCCAGGCGCTGGTGGACAAGCTCCACTACCCGCGTACGGCCCTGGAGCTGGCCAAGGACGGGCGCGCGCAGCCGATGATCCTGGTGATGCTGCGGCCGACGGTGGCGCCGCCGCGGGACACGGAGTGTGTGGACATCCCGGACGGGCCGCGGACCGAGTCGTTCTTCGCCAAGGACCTGCCCGACGCCGTACTCGGCCACTACAGGGTGGGCGGGAAGCCCGGCAGCTGGGGCATCATCGGCGACTCCACCGGCGGCTACTGCGCGCTCAAGCTCGCCATGCACCACCCCGAGGCGTACGCGGCGGGGGCGGGTCTGTCCGCGTACTACAACGCGCCGATCGACCCCACCACGGGCGACCTCTTCCACGGGGACGGGGAACTGCGCGACCGCGCGAACCTGTTCTGGTACCTCGAGCACATGCCCGCTCCCGACACTTCGCTGCTAGTCACCAGCAGCCGCATCGGCGAGGCCAACTACAAGGACACGCTGAAGTTCATAGAGCGGGTGAAGGCCACGAAGCTGACGCGGATCTCGTCGGTCATCCTCGACAGCGGCGGCCACAACTTCAACACCTGGCGGCGGGAGATCCCCCCTACGCTGCAGTGGATCAGCGGGCGGCTGAGCGACCGATGACAGAGGAGCAGCCGGATTCGGCGGGGGCTTGATTCCTGATGTCATATGAAGGCTGCGGGATGGCTGTGTTTTTACGAGGCGGGGGCGCCAAGCCTCGCGTACGCGCGGTAAGTTTCTGGCCATGCCACGTGGACGTCACCGCCATTCCCCGCCCTTGCACAGGCTGCTGCCTTTCTCGGCGATCGCAGGCGTCTCCCTCGTCTGCGCCCTGGGCCCCTGGGTGTTCAGTCAGCCGACGGTGCTCCGGGGCCTCGCCGCGGCCGCCGCGGCGACGGCGGTCGGCGGCGCGGTCGTGATGCGCCGCTGGGACACCCAGGCCGGCAAACAGGTCGCCGATCTCACGCGCGCACGTGCGAGCGACGAGTGGCGGCACGAGGAACGGGTCGCCGAACTGGAGACCGACCTCGACGAGTCGCGCGAGCTGCGTGTGAAGCTGGAGCAGCGGCTGCGGGCGAAGCGCGGAGAGCTGGCCGGGCTGCGCAACGAGCACGCCGCGCTGCTGCGCAGGTACGCCACGGCGGAGACCGAGCGCGCGAGCGCCCTGGAGGGCCGCCGTCTGCTGGAGATCGAGGCGACCGCTCCGACGCCCGCGCTGCCGCCGGGGCCGGTGGCGGAGACGGCGCCCGAAGAGACGGCCGAGGCTGTGGCTGCCCCGGCCGACGTCAAGGCAGAGGAGAGGGCGACAGCGCCCGCGATCTTCTCGCCGGAGGGCTCGCAGCTCTTCCTGCGGGCGAAGACGGCGCTGGTCCGCCTCGACCGCGACGACGCCCCGTCTCCGAAGGACGAGCCGGAGCCGGCACGGACCGGCGACGCCTCCGGCTCCGATGCCAAGGCCGACGTCGAGCCCGACGCCAAGGCGAGCTACCAAGCCGACGTCACGCCCAACAGCACGTCCCACGGCACGTCCCACGGCAAGGTTGACGTCAGGGCCGACAGCAAGGTCGCCATTCCGTCGCCCTCGCAGGGCGAGCCGGTGGAGGCCACCGCCGTCGAGGCCGAGGCCGCCGGCGGGACCGGGGCGGAGGCCGCGCAGGAGGACGAGGCGCGGGGGAAGCCCGAGGCGGTCGACGAGCATGAGCACGCGGCCGCCACCCTCCCGGCCAGATCCGCCGACCAGCCCGTCCACCGGCCCTCCGGGCACTTCGTCGCGCCGACCGCCGTGGCCGTCGTACCGGCGACGCCCGTGCGGCGTCCCGTGGTGGAGGGCGGGTTCGACTTCTTCGGCACGAAGCAGGAGACGACGCCAGCGGCCCTTGAGGCCGTGCAGAACGAGGATCTGGCCGATGTGGTGGGCCAGGAGGCGCTCGCCGTCCACAAGGCCGAGTCCGAGTCGGAGTTCAAGCCGGCCGGCGAGGAGTCCCGGGGCGTGGGCCAGGTGATCGACCTGACGGCGCACGACGAAACGGAGCAGATCGACGTACAGGGCCTGCGCAGCGCGGTCTCGTGAGTGACGTCGGACAGGTGACGTCGGACAGGTGACGTCAGGCAGACCCGTCCGGCAGATGGCGTCCGGCGGGGGCAGCCCATCCAGCGATCCGGCCGTGCCCCCCGCCGTCCGGTCCGAGACCGCTCCGCCTGCTTCCGCAACAGCTCCGCGGCCTCCTGCGCGTCCCGCAGCCGCGCCGTCACCGTCCTGTTCGCCCCGGTGTCCACGTGCACGTCGGCGAGCCCCCGGGCGCGTCGGCGGATCCTGTGTCCTGCGCGCTCGCCGCACTCCCCGCACTCCCCGTCTCCATGTGGCAGGCGTACGTAGGAGAGACTGTGTCCATGACTCCTACGACGGAGACCATGGTCGGTATCGGCGGCGCCGCGGAGAGCACCGACATGGTGCTCAACATCGGGCCCCAGCACCCGTCCACACACGGCGTGCTGCGCCTTCGGCTCGTTCTGGACGGCGAGCGCATCACGCACGCGGAGCCGGTGATCGGCTATATGCACCGCGGCGCGGAGAAGCTCTTCGAGGCCCGCGACTACCGCCAGATCATCATGCTCGCCAACCGTCACGACTGGCTGTCGGCGTTCTCGAACGAGCTGGGCGTGGTCCTCGCGGTGGAGCGCATGCTCGGCATGGAGGTACCCGAGCGCGCGGTGTGGACCCGCACCCTGCTCGCGGAGCTCAACCGGGTGCTGAACCACCTGATGTTCCTGGGGTCGTACCCGCTGGAGCTGGGCGGGATCACCCCGATCTTCTACGCCTTCACGGAGCGCGAGGAACTTCAGCACGTGATGGAGGAGGTCTCCGGCGGGCGCATGCACTACATGTTCAACCGCGTCGGTGGCCTCAAGGAGGACCTGCCCGCCGGATGGACGTCACGCGCGCGTGCCTCCGTCGCGGCCCTGCGCTCCCGCCTGGACCGGTTCGACGACCTGGTGCTCGGCAACGAGATCTTCCGTGGGCGCACGCGGGGCGTGGGCGCCCTCGCGCCGGAGACGGTGCACGCGTACGGCGTGAGCGGCCCGATCGCGCGCGCCTCCGGCGTGGACTTCGACCTGCGCCGGGACGAGCCGTACCTGGCGTACGGCGAGCTGCAGGACACCCTCCAGGTCGTCACCCGGCAGGAGGGCGACTGCCTCGCCCGCTTCGAGTGCCTGCTGGAGCAGACGCACAACTCCCTCGACCTCGCCGACGCCTGCCTCGACCGGCTCGCGGACCTGCAGCCCGGGCCGATCAACCAGCGGCTGCCCAAGGTGCTCAAGGCGCCCGAGGGCCACACGTACGCGTGGACCGAGAACCCGCTCGGCATCAACGGCTACTACCTGGTCAGCAAGGGCGAGAAGACGCCGTACCGGCTGAAGCTGCGCTCGGCCTCGTACAACAACATCCAGGCGCTCGTGGAACTGCTGCCGGGGACGCTGGTGGCCGACATGGTGGCGATCCTCGGGTCACTGTTCTTCGTCGTCGGGGACATCGACAAATAGCGGCCACGAGCACGACCAGGGCGTCACAGCGGCGGGTCGAGCGGGTCCGGAATTCCTGCCGGCTGCATGAGCCACCCGAAGTCGCCGAGTCCGCCCGCCGCGGTGAGCTCGGCGGCTTCGCCGGCGCTCGCCAGGGCGCGTACGTAGGCGGCGGGCTCGGTGGAGGCGAGCGCGAGCGGGGGGCGTGCGCCCGTGATGCCCAGGGCGCTCAGGGCATCGCGTTGTGTGAGCAGTCGTGCACCGGGGAGCGCGCACGCGTCCAGTGCCACGTGCGCCGTGATGTCGCACGACCCGTCCGGCACGGGCGCCGTCCCGCGCCCCTCCCGGAAACCGGTGAGCGTTCCGAAGGGCGGCCGCGCGTCCGCGGTGTGCGCGTAGTCGACGGCGACCGCCAGCCCGCGGCGGACGGACGTGACCGCGCCGGCCCACGCCTGGTCCCTCGGCAGGCCGATCTCGGCGCGCAGCCCCTCCTCGGCCGGCAGCGGCCACCACCGTGCGAGCCAGTCCGCCTCCGTGCCGGAGACCGGGTCCCCGAGCCGTTCGCTCCCGTCCTCCCGCACCAGCACCAGCCGCGCCACGCCGGCTGAGTCCACCTCCGCGACCTCCACCGGTACGTTGTCCAGCCACTCGTTCGCGAACAGCAGCCCCGTGATGCCCTGCGGCGGCTCGGCCAGCCACTCGATCCGTGGGTCGAGGCCCTCGGGCCGGCCGGCGACCTCGACGGCGTACCCCCGCGCGCGGGAGGCCACGTCGGAGGGCAGCGCGGCAAGGACCCCGGCGACCAGCTCGCCCCGCCCCGCCGCCATGTCCACGAAGTCGAGCGCGGCGGGCCGCCCAAGGGCCTCGTCGACCCAGCACAGAAGCCGGGCCACGGCCCCGGCGAACAGCGGCGAGGCGTGCACGGACGTACGGAAGTGCCCGGCCGGGCCCTCGGGCCTTCGATAAAAGCCGTCCGGCCCGTAGAGGGCCGTCTGTGCCGCCGCCCGCCAGCCGAGCCACCGACCTGTCATGTCACCTGCCACGGGGCCAGGTTAGGCGTACAGGGGAACGGTGCCTCCACCTTGCGGAGTATGCGCGCCCGGTGCGGATCGGCCCTCCGGTTGACCCCTGCACGCATCGCGCTTCCCTACGCTGGGTTACGTGCAGCGCCTCTATGACTTTCTCCGCAGGCACCCGACATGGGTCGACGGCTTCTGGGCCGTCTTCCTGTTCGGGATCACCGTCGTGAGCGGGGCCGCCGGTGAGGACGCGAGGGGCACCGACTCGATGGCCGTGATCGTTCCGGTCACGCTCCTGCTGTGCCTGGTGATCGCGCTGCGCCGCCGTATGCCGGAGAAGATGCTGCTGCTGGCCATCGCCCTCGGCGGAGCGCAGCTGGCGCTCGACGTCGCGCCGATGGCCGCCGACTTCGCCATGCTGGTGATCGTCTACACCGTGGCCGCGACCGGTGCCCGCTGGGCCTCCCGGCTCGCCCTGACCGTGGGCCTGTGTGCGGCCCCCGTGGCGCAGCTGCGCTGGCCGCTGGAGGACACGAGCGCGCTGGGCAACGTCGCGAAAGCGATCTTCCTGACGGTGCCGTACGCCCTCGCCTGGGTGCTCGGCGACTCGATCCGCACCCGGCGCGCCTACTTCGCGCAGCTGGAGGAGCGGGCCGCCCGGCTCGAGAAGGAGCGCGAGGCACAGGCGAAGGTCGCGGTCGCCGCCGAGCGCGCCCGGATCGCGCGCGAGCTGCACGACGTCGTCGCGCACAACGTGTCGGTGATGGTGGTGCAGGCCGACGGCGCGGCCTACGTCCTCGACGCCGCCCCCGACCAGGCGAAGAAGGCCCTGGAGACCATCTCGTCCACCGGCCGGCAGGCCCTCGCCGAGATGCGCCGCCTGCTCGGCGTACTGCGCACCGGCGAGCACCAGGAGAGCGGCGAGTACGTTCCGCAGCCCGACGTCGAGCAGATCGAGGACCTGGTCGAACAGTGCCGCGGTTCCGGCCTGCCCGTCGACTTCAAGATCGAGGGCACCCCGCGCCCGCTGCCCAGCGGCGTCGAGCTCACCGCGTACCGCATCGTGCAGGAGGCCCTGACCAACACCCGCAAGCACGGCGGGCCGAACGCGGGCGCGAGCGTGCGCCTGGTCTACTTCGACGACGGGCTCGGCCTGCTCGTCGAGGACGACGGCAAAGGCGCCCCGCACGAGCTGTACGAGGAAGGCGGCGCCGACGGCCACGGCCACGGCCTGATCGGCATGCGCGAGCGGGTCGGGATGGTCGGCGGCACCCTGGACGCGGGCCCGCGCCCGGGCGGAGGATTCCGCATCAGCGCGCTGCTGCCGCTCAAGCCCGCGCACTGAGCGGGCGCACGCCGACCGCCGACACTGCGACGACCACGTGCAACGACCCTGCTGACAAAACCCGAAAAGACGGAAGAGGCCCGATGACGATCCGCGTGATGCTCGTCGACGACCAGGTGCTGCTGCGCACCGGGTTCCGGATGGTGCTCGCCGCCCAGCCGGACATGGAGGTCGTCGCGGAGGCGGGCGACGGCGTCGAGGCCCTCCAGGTACTGCGCTCGACCGCCGTCGACGTCGTCCTGATGGACGTCCGCATGCCGAAGCTGGACGGCGTGGAGACCACCCGCCGCGTCTGCTCGGAGCCCGACCCGCCGAAGGTGCTGATCCTGACCACCTTCGACCTCGACGAGTACGCCTTCTCCGGTCTGAAGGCGGGCGCCTCCGGCTTCATGCTGAAGGACGTGCCGCCCGGTGAACTCCTCGCCGCCATCCGATCCGTGCACAGCGGCGACGCGGTCGTGGCGCCGTCGACGACCCGGCGCCTGCTCGACCGGTTCGCGCCGATGCTGCCCATCACCGGCAAGGAGCCGCAGTACAAGGAGCTGGAGCGGCTCACCGAGCGCGAGCGCGAGGTCATGGTGCTGGTCGCCCAGGGACTGTCCAACGGCGAGATCGCCGCCCGGCTCGTCCTGTCCGAGGCCACGGTCAAGACGCACGTGGGCCGCATCCTCACCAAGCTGGGGCTGCGGGACCGGGTGCAGGTGGTGGTCCTGGCGTACGAGACGGGACTGGTCAGGGCGGGCGGGCACGGCTGACGCGCGGCCCCGTCCGGCCGGCGGAGGCCCGCCGGAGGGTCACACCGGCCGGTCCCGCCTGCCGCACGCGCGGCGGCAGAGTCGCCCCGAAGTACCACACCCCGCGCTTCATGCTCGTCCCCCGGCTCCCCGCCGAGTCGGAGGGGAAAACCCCCGCCGACCGCGGACCCGGCCGCGCGTGGGCCCGGCGATCGACGCCGCCGTGCCCGAGGCCACCACGAAGCCCACGAGGGTGCTCCGCCACCGACAACGCCGTTCCCGATCGGGGGTCCCCGAGATGTGCCCAAACCCACAGCCTGTGGACAGCCGGGCGGCCCCGGAAGCGATTAGCGTTAACATGACGAGAAATCGTCCGGTACCCAGAGCGGACTGGAACGGGAAGGCCGCCGTCGCGTGAGTACAGTCCACCAGCCAGACCCCAAGGACCGCCCCGCGCGGCTCACCGTCGGCGTCGTCGGCGCCGGCCGCGTGGGCCCCGCACTGGCCGCGTCGCTCCAGCTCGCCGGGCACCGCCCGGTGGCCGTCTCGGCGGTCTCCGACGCCTCCAGAAGGCGCGCCGCGGCGTTGCTCCCCGACGTGCCGCTGGTCCCGCCCGCAGAGGTCCTCCGGCGCGCCGAGCTGGTCCTGCTGACCGTCCCGGACGACACGCTGCCCGGGCTCGTGGCGGGCCTCGCCGAGACCGGGTCCGTGCGGCCGGGGCAGCTGCTGGTGCACACCTCCGGGCGGTACGGCGCGAAGGTCCTGGACCCCGCGCTGCGCGCGGGTGCGCTGCCGCTGGCCCTGCACCCGGCGATGACCTTCACCGGCACGCCCGTCGACGTCCAGCGCCTGGCCGGATGCTCCTTCGGGGTCACCGCGCCCGACGAGCTGCGGCTGGCCGCCGAGGCCCTCGTCATCGAGATGGGCGGCGAGCCCGAGTGGATCGCCGAGGAGAACCGGCCGCTGTACCACGCGGCGCTCGCGCTGGGCGCCAACCACCTGGTGACGCTGGTCGCCCAGTCCCTGGAGCTGCTGCGCACGGCAGGCGTCGAGGCCCCCGACCGGATGCTCGGCCCACTGCTCGGCGCGGCCCTGGACAACGCCCTGCGCTCAGGCGACCAGGCGCTGACCGGCCCGGTCGCGCGCGGGGACGCGGGCACGGTCGCCGCGCACGTCGCGGAGCTGCGCAGGCACGCCCCGCAGACGGTCGGCGGCTACCTGGCGATGGCCCGCGCGACCGCCGACCGGGCGCTCGCCCACGGGCTGCTCAAGCCGGAACTCGCCGAGGACCTCCTCGGGGTACTCGCCGACGGGGCCGACAGGACCGACGGGACCAACGGCGCCGAGGGAGACGCCCGATGACCACCACGCTGCTGCGTACCACCGGCGAACTGCACGCACGCACGCGCGTGGGCCGCCGCGCCGTCGTGATGACCATGGGCGCCCTGCACGAGGGCCACGCCACCCTGATCCGCGCCGCGCGCGCGATCGCCGGGGCGGACGGCGAGGTCGTCGTCACCGTCTTCGTGAACCCCCTGCAGTTCGGCGAGGGCGAGGACCTCGACCGCTACCCGCGCACCCTGGACGCCGACCTCAAGCTCGCGGAGCAGTCCGGCGCGGACGTCGTGTTCGCCCCGGCCGCGGAGGACGTCTACCCGGGCGGCGCGCCCCAGGTCCGCATCACGGCGGGCCCGATGGGCGAGCGCCTGGAGGGTGCCTCGCGGCCCGGCCACTTCGACGGCATGCTCACCGTCGTCGCCAAGCTGCTGCACCTCACGCGCCCGGACATCGCCCTGTACGGGCAGAAGGACGCCCAGCAGCTCGCGCTGATCCGCCGCATGGTCCGCGACCTGAACTTCGGCGTCGAGATCGTCGGCGTACCGACCGTGCGTGAGGACGACGGTCTGGCCCTGTCCAGCCGCAACCGGTACCTGTCCGCCGGGGAGCGGCGCACGGCGCTCGCGCTGTCCCAGGCACTGTTCGCGGGCAGCGACCGGCACGCCGCCCAGGAGGCGCTGCGGGCGCGGGCCCGCGAAGTGCCCGCCACGCGTGCGCGTGCCGAGGCGCTCAGCGCCATAGGGGAGTCCCGCGCGGCGGCCGACGCGCACGCGGTCGCCAAGGCGTCCCCGGGCGGCCCGGCGGCCGTCCGCGCGGCCGCCCGCCTGGTCCTCGATGAGGCCCTCCGCCTGGACCCGCCGCTGGTCCTGGACTACCTGGCCCTCGTCGACCCGTCCGACTTCACCGACATCGAGGACGACTTCACCGGCGAGGCCGTCCTCGCCGTCGCCGCCCGGGTCGGGACGACCCGGCTGATCGACAACATCCCCCTCACCTTCGGAGCCGCCTCGTGACCAGCACAGGCATACGACTGCACGCCCCCGCCCCCGGATGGTCCATCGCCGCGGACGTGGTGGTCGTCGGCTCCGGCGTGGCCGGCCTCACCGCAGCCCTTCGCTGCGAGGCCGCCGGCCTGACGACGGTCGTTGTCACCAAGGCCCGCCTCGACGACGGCTCCACCCGCTGGGCGCAGGGCGGCATCGCCGCGGCCCTGGGCGAGGGCGACACACCCGAACAGCACCAGGACGACACGCTGGTGGCGGGCGCGGGCCTGTGCGACGAGGAGGCGGTACGGATCCTCGTCACCGAGGGCCCCGACGCCGTACGGCGCCTCATCGACACGGGCGCCCACTTCGACGAGTCCGAGGAAGGCGGCCTGGAGCTCACCCGCGAGGGCGGCCACCACCGGCGTCGCATCGCGCACGCCGGCGGCGACGCGACCGGCGCGGAGATCTCCCGCGCGTTGGTCGAGGCGGTCCGCGCGCGTGGTCTGCGCACCATCGAGAACGCGCTCGTCCTGGACCTGCTCATGGACGCGGACGGCCGCACCGCAGGCGTGACCCTGCACGTCATGGGCGAGGGCCAGCACGACGGCGTGGGCGCCGTGCACGCCCCCGCCGTGGTCCTCGCGACCGGCGGCATGGGCCAGGTCTTCTCCGCGACCACCAACCCGTCCGTGTCCACGGGCGACGGCGTGGCCCTCGCGCTGCGCGCGGGCGCGGAGGTCAGCGATCTTGAGTTCGTCCAGTTCCACCCGACCGTGCTGTTTCTCGGCCCGGACGCGGAGGGCCAGCAGCCCCTGGTCTCCGAGGCGGTACGCGGCGAGGGCGCCCACCTGGTCGACGCGGACGGCGTGCGCTTCATGGCCGGGCAGCACGAACTGGCCGAACTCGCGCCCCGGGACATCGTCGCCAAGGGCATCATGCGCCGCATGCAGGAGCAGGACGCCGAGCACATGTTCCTCGACGCCCGGCACTTCGGCGCCGAGATGTGGGAGCACCGCTTCCCGACGATCCTCGCCGCCTGCCGGGCGAACCGCATCGACCCGGTCACCGAGCCCGTCCCGGTCGCCCCGGCTGCCCACTACGCCTCCGGAGGCGTGCGCACCGACTCCCGGGGCCGTACGACGGTCCCGGGCCTTTACGCGTGCGGAGAGGTCGCCTGCACCGGCGTGCACGGCGCGAACCGGCTCGCCTCCAACTCCCTCTTGGAGGGCCTCGTCTACGCCGAGCGCATCGTCGCCGACATCGCGGAGAGCCAGGCGGACAGCGGCCTCCACGCGCGCGTACCCGAGCCGGTCCCCCACCCCGGCAAGCCCGCGCACCCCCTGCTCGCGCCGGAGGCCAGGTTCGCGATCCAGCGGATCATGACGAACGGCGCGGGCGTCCTGCGCTCGGCCGACTCCCTCGCCAAGGCCGCCGACCAGCTCCAGCGGCTGCACACCGAGGCCCGCGACGCCCTCGACGAGAACGGCAAGACCGCGGAGCCCGGCGTCGACACCTGGGAGGCCACCAACCTCCTGTGCGTGGCCCGCGTCCTGGTGGCCGCCGCCCTGCAGCGCGAGGAGACCCGCGGCTGCCACTGGCGCGAGGACCGGCCCGAGCGCGACGACACGACCTGGCGCCGCCACATCGTCGTACGGCTGAATCCGGACCGCACACTCGCCCTGCACACCACCGATACCGCAGACTTCCCCCCGACCCGGCAGAACCGGCAGCGCCTCCAGGAGCAGTGACAGAAGTGAGCACCCCCGACCTTCCCCTCGCGTCGACCGGCGGCTGCGGCGACGGCTGTGCCTGCGGCGCGCAAGCCGACGAAGAATTCCTGGAGTGCGGTCTCGACCCCGCGCTCGCGCAGCTCCTTTCCGACGCCGGACTCGACCCCGTGGAGGTCGAGGACATCGCCAGCGTCGCCCTCCAGGAGGACCTGGCCCACGGCGTGGACGTGACGACGGTGGCGACCATTCCCGAGGACGCCGTCGCCACCGCCGACTTCAGCGCGCGCGAGGCGGGCGTCGTGGCCGGCCTCAGGGTCGCCGAAGCGGTGATCTCCGTGGTCTGCACGGACGAGTTCGAAGTGGAGCGGCACGTCGAGGACGGCGACCTCGTGGAGGCCGGGCAGAAGCTCCTGTCGGTCACCACGCGCACGCGTGACCTGCTGACCGCGGAGCGCAGCGCCCTCAACCTCATGTGCCGTCTGTCGGGCATCGCGACCGCCACGCGCGCGTGGGCGGACGTCCTGGCGGGGACGAAGGCCCGTGTGCGGGACACCCGGAAGACCACGCCGGGCCTGCGCTCCCTGGAGAAGTACGCGGTCCGCTGCGGCGGCGGCGTCAACCACCGCATGTCCCTCTCGGACGCGGCCCTGGTCAAGGACAACCACGTGGTCGCCGCGGGCGGCGTCGCCCAGGCCTTCAAGGCGGTGCGCGAGGCCTTCCCGGACGTTCCGATCGAGGTCGAGGTCGACACCCTGCACCAGCTGCGCGAGGTCGTGGACGCCGGGGCCGACCTGATCCTGCTGGACAACTTCACGCCCATCGAGTGCGAGGAGGCGGTCGCCCTCGTCCACGGCCGCGCGGCCCTGGAGGCGTCGGGCCGGCTGACCCTCGAGAACGCCAAGGCGTACGCGGACACGGGCGTGGACTACCTGGCCGTGGGGGCGCTCACCCACTCCTCGCCGATCCTGGACATCGGCCTTGACCTGCGTGAGGCGGAGTAAGGCCATGCTCCTCACGATCGACGTGGGCAACACACAGACGGTCCTGGGTCTGTTCGACGGCGAGGACGTCGTCGAGCACTGGCGCATCTCCACGGACGCGCGCCGCACGGCCGACGAGCTCGCGGTGCTCCTGCAGGGCCTCATGGGCATGCACCCGCTGCTCGGCGACGAGCTGGGCGACGGTATCGACGGCATCGCGATCTGCGCGACCGTGCCGTCCGTGCTGCACGAGCTGCGCGAGGTGACCCGGCGCTACTACGGCGACGTGCCGGCCGTTCTCGTCGAGCCGGGCGTGAAGACGGGCGTGCCGATCCTCACCGACAACCCGAAGGAGGTCGGCGCGGACCGGATCATCAACGCGGTCGCCGCCGTCGAGCTCTACGGCGGCCCGGCGATCGTGGTCGACTTCGGTACGGCGACGACGTTCGACGCCGTCAGCGCGCGCGGGGAGTACGTCGGCGGGGTCATCGCCCCCGGCATCGAGATCTCGGTCGAGGCGCTGGGCGTCAAGGGCGCGCAGCTGCGGAAGATCGAGGTGGCGCGGCCGCGGAGCGTGATCGGCAAGAACACGGTCGAGGCGATGCAGGCGGGCATCATCTACGGCTTCGCGGGCCAGGTGGACGGCGTCGTGACCCGGATGGCGCGGGAGCTGGCGGACGATCCCGGCGACGTGACGGTCATCGCGACCGGTGGTCTGGCGCCGATGGTCCTCGGCGAGTCCTCGGTCATCGACGAGCACGAGCCGTGGCTGACGCTGATCGGCCTGCGGCTGGTGTACGAGCGGAACGTCTCCCGCATGTGACGTGATCACCTGCGGAGCGCAAAGCCTGTGTGCGCCGTCCGGCGAGGCCACCCGCCCACCCGGGTGGCCCGCACCGCGCCACACCCAGCCCTTATGTCTTGTTTGTCCGATTAGCGCGTACTGTCGGAGCATGCCCACGCCATACGGATCCCGCGGCGGCATGGCGTTCGGCGTGGAGGAGCTGCGTGTGCTCCGCCGCGCTCTCGCCCTCGCCCTTCAGCCCAGCCCCGCCTCCGCCGAGGACGTTCAGGACTGTCTCCTCCTCGCCGAGTCCCTCGACGAGGCGATGCGGGAGGGGGCCCGGCTGCGGGCCTTCCTGGTGGCCGACCTGGCCCGGTACCGCGCCGCCCTGCCGGGCACCGCCGCCGGCTACCTCTCGCTCCTTGAGGAGGCGCTGGGCGCCGGATACCGCCCGGACGCCGACGACCTCGCCGCGCTCCGGGCCCTGCGCGGCAACCCCGTGGCAGCCGCCCTGCTGGACCGCTGCCAGAATCTCGCCGAGCAGGACGTACGCGCCCGTCTCGCCCGCCGGACGGCGGCCGGAGCCGCACAGGCCGCACCGGCCGTCCCCACCTCCCGTACACGCCTCCTGGCCCTCCCCGGCGGCCTTTCCGGAGCGGGCGCGCGCCAAGTCGGTGAGGAGGGTGGCCAGGACCCCGCCCGGCGGCCCGAGAAGAAGCCCGCCGAGAAGCCCGCGGAGAAGCCCGCCGAGAGGCCGGCTCCGAAGCCCGCCCCCGCCGCTCCGAAGCCCGGCCGTCCCATCCCCACCCCGGGCGAGGTCTTCCCGCGCCGCAAACCCACCCCGCCGTCCGCGAACCCGCCGCACCAGCTCGCCGCGGGCTGAGCAGCCCGGCCGTCGGGCCCGTTTCGCCCCACCCCGCCCCGCCCGTCCCCAGGCGCCCGTGGCTACCCTGGACGCATGGACTATGTCTCCGCGCTCGTGCCCCCGGTCGTCATGGCCGTGTTCTTCATCGGTCTCATCAGGGTGATCGTGAAGACCCAGGGCGGTGCCAACAAGGCGAAGGAGGATGCGGTCGTCGACGCCGCCCTCGCTCGCGCGGAGGGCGCCCGCCAGGTGTCCCCGAACGCCGACGCCTGAGTCGTCCCCGGCTGTCCCTGCCTGCCCCCTCCCGGGCGTACGACTCTCGAGTCGTACGCCCTTTTCGTCGCTGTTTGCCAGTGAATGTGCACGTCCGGCACGCCAATGCCTGGATCTCCCACTATTGTGCTGAGCTGTGCCTCGCCCATTGGGAGAACTCGAAGACGCGGTCATGACGCGGGTGTGGAAGTGGAACCGCCCGGTGACCGTTCGAGAAGTCCTGGAAGACCTTCAGCAGGAACGGTCCATCGCCTACACCACGGTGATGACCGTTTTGGACAATCTCCATCAGAAGGGCTGGGTGCGCCGTGAGGCAGAAGGCCGGGCCTATCGATATGAAGCGGTCTCCACACGGGCCGCCTACGCGGCCGCGCTGATGAACGACGCCTGGTCGCAGAGCGACAACCCCGCCGCCGCGCTCGTGGCCTTCTTCGGGATGATGAGCGACGAACAGCGACAGGACCTGCGGGACGCCGTACGGATCGTCCAGGGCCCGGAAACTTCCGAGGCCGCCACGGATACCGCGGCCGATACCGGCGGCGAGAACCCCGGCTCGGCACTGGAGGGCGGCGGGCGATAGCGTCCGCACATGTCCGTAGAGCGCCCCGAAGCCACCGCAAAAGCCATCACCGTCCGGCGGGCCCGTACCAGCGATGTCCCGGCCGTGCGCAGTCTCCTTGACGCGTACGTCCGTGACCGCATCCTGCTCGACAAAGCCACGGTGACGCTTTACGAGGACATCCAGGAGTTCTGGGTTGCCGAACGGGACGCCGGCTCAAGTACCGAGGTGGTCGGCTGCGGTGCCCTGCACGTGATGTGGGAAGACCTCGCGGAAGTGCGCACTCTCGCCGTGAAGCACGGACTCAAGGGTGCCGGCGTCGGTCATCAGTTGCTGGAGAAGTTGCTGGAGACCGCACGCTGGCTCGGCGTTCGCCGTGTTTTCTGTCTGACCTTCGAAGTGGACTTCTTCGGCAAGCACGGCTTCGTCGAGATCGGCGAGACGCCGGTCGACACCGATGTCTACGCGGAGCTGCTGCGTTCCTATGACGAAGGCGTGGCTGAGTTCCTCGGTCTCGAACGGGTGAAACCGAACACCTTGGGCAACAGCCGGATGCTTCTGCATCTGTGATCGCCAAGGATCCGCAGGCTTCGTCGGCCCGCTCCACAAGGATCGTCAAGACATATTCCACCCGGGCCCGTCGTGCCCAGGTTCCCTATGTCCGAAACGCGCATGTTTCCGGGCCGGGGCGGGCCTACGGGTCTCTCCCGGGGGTTTGTGTTTTTCCAGCAAAAGCGGTTTGCTTTCCGACGTACTGCAGTACTGCATATAACAAGGGACGGCGAAACGGCGGACGCCGCAGGCCCCCGGCCCTCAAGTTATGGATGAAAGGAAATCCGGTGGCACAGAAGGTTCAGGTCCTTCTTGTCGACGACCTCGACGGCGGCGAGGCGGACGAGACTGTCACGTTCGCACTCGACGGCAAGACGTACGAGATCGATCTCACGACATCCAATGCGGACAAGCTGCGCGGCCTTCTCGAGCCTTACGTGAAGGGTGGTCGTCGCACCGGAGGCCGTGCTTCGGGCGGCCGCGGAAAGGCGCGCGCCGCTGCCGGCGGCAGCCAGGACACCGCACAGATCCGCGCCTGGGCCAAGGAGAACGGTTACGAGGTCAACGACCGCGGCCGTGTTCCCGCGTCCATTCGCGAGGCCTACGAGAAGGCCAACGGCTGAGCGCACGCGCGCACAAGCCGCAGCCGGTGGCACTGCGTCGCCACCGTGTCCAGCACGCGTACCAGATCGGGGGCCCCGGCACCGCCGCCCCCCAAGGCCGACACCGTCGGCAGCGAGGCCTCGACCTCGCACCCCGGGTCGGGGGGCCGCAGCCACACGGCGGCCCCCTGCAGGACGCCGAAGCGGTCCGGCCCGGGCGGCCGCGCTCCGGCCCGTCCCCCCGCAGGGGGCAGCGGCGCGTCCATGAGCCCGCCCTCGCCGGTCACAGCGAGATCGAGTGGCAGCGCGCCCCACTCCAGCCAGACCAGCACGCCGGGCAACTCGTCCGCGCTCCCCGCCGCCACCAGCAGCCGCATCCGGTCGCCCTGTACGGCCACCGGAGAGCCCGGCGCCAGGTGCCGCAGCGCCGCCCGTCCCGCCTCGGCCGGAACATCCAGGACGTCGAAGCGCAGGCCCGTGCGGAGCCGTACCGGACGTCCGGGGCTTCCGGGGCCTGACGGACCCGCGGGCACCGTGGGCCACCCCAGTTCGTTCTCGTACCAACGGCGAACCTGATCGCTCATGTCGAGCGGCCGGCGGGGGAGGGGAACCGTGACCGGAGGGAGGCTGCCAACCATGCCAAGTGCAACCGTCGGAACGGCCCCCGAGTTACGCTGGGTATTCCGGTAAACGCGCAGAGTGCCGGAATCGGGGGGCGTGCGGGGGCACGGTGTGGCGCAAGGTTGTTCGCCCATAGCGGAGGGAACCGGTGCACGCGGCATGGACCGTCCGTAGCAGCGGGTAAGACATCCCTAGTGGGAGGGGGGCGACACGCAGATCAGGACGTCTCACGTTCGCCATCGGCGTACTGATGGTGGGGGTAACTGTCTGGCCTGCGGGAACATCGTCTCGCACCATCGGGTTGGAGCAGATGTCGGCGTTCGGGGTCAGGAGGCAGTGTTGGTTCTCGGTCCGGTGTCGGCAGTTGGAATGAGCGGTCCCCGCTTGCGGGACTAAGCTGCGGAAGGACAGCGAGGGGAGCGTCCCCTCACTGCCTGACCGCTCTGAGGAGCGATTAACGATGTTCGAGAGGTTCACCGACCGCGCGCGGCGGGTTGTCGTCCTGGCTCAGGAAGAAGCCCGGATGCTCAACCACAACTACATCGGCACCGAGCACATCCTCCTGGGCCTGATCCACGAGGGTGAGGGTGTCGCCGCCAAGGCCCTTGAGAGCCTCGGGATTTCGCTCGAGGCGGTCCGCCAGCAGGTGGAGGAGATCATCGGCCAGGGCCAGCAGGCCCCGTCCGGCCACATCCCCTTCACCCCCCGTGCCAAGAAGGTCCTGGAGCTCTCGCTCCGCGAGGCCCTTCAGCTGGGCCACAACTACATCGGCACGGAGCACATCCTGCTCGGCCTGATCCGTGAGGGCGAGGGCGTCGCCGCCCAGGTCCTGGTCAAGCTGGGCGCTGATCTCAACCGGGTCCGGCAGCAGGTGATCCAGCTGCTCTCCGGTTACCAGGGCAAGGAAGCCGCCACCGCCGGCGGCCCTGCGGAGGGCACCCCCTCGACGTCCCTGGTCCTCGACCAGTTCGGCCGGAACCTCACCCAGGCCGCTCGTGAGTCCAAGCTCGACCCGGTCATCGGGCGCGAGAAGGAGATCGAGCGGGTCATGCAGGTGCTGTCCCGCCGTACCAAGAACAACCCGGTCCTGATCGGTGAGCCCGGCGTCGGCAAGACCGCCGTCGTCGAGGGCCTCGCCCAGGCCATCGTCAAGGGCGAGGTGCCCGAGACCCTCAAGGACAAGCACCTCTACACCCTCGACCTCGGCGCCCTGGTCGCCGGCTCCCGCTACCGCGGTGACTTCGAGGAGCGCCTGAAGAAGGTGCTCAAGGAGATCCGCACCCGCGGCGACATCATCCTGTTCATCGACGAGCTGCACACGCTGGTCGGTGCGGGTGCCGCCGAGGGCGCCATCGACGCGGCCTCCATCCTGAAGCCGATGCTGGCCCGCGGTGAGCTGCAGACCATCGGTGCGACCACCCTGGACGAGTACCGCAAGCACCTGGAGAAGGACGCGGCCCTGGAGCGCCGCTTCCAGCCCATCCAGGTCGCGGAGCCGTCCCTGCCGCACACCATCGAGATCCTCAAGGGCCTGCGGGACCGTTACGAGGCGCACCACCGCGTCTCCATCACGGACGAGGCCCTGGTCCAGGCCGCCACCCTGGCCGACCGGTACATCTCGGACCGCTTCCTGCCGGACAAGGCGATCGACCTTATCGACGAGGCCGGTTCCCGGATGCGTATCCGCCGGATGACCGCGCCGCCGGACCTGCGCGAGTTCGACGAGAAGATCGCCGGTGTCCGCCGCGACAAGGAGTCCGCGATCGACTCGCAGGACTTCGAGAAGGCCGCCTCCCTGCGCGACAAGGAGAAGCAGCTCCTGGCCGCCAAGGCCAAGCGGGAGAAGGAGTGGAAGGCCGGCGACATGGACGTCGTCGCCGAGGTCGACGGCGAGCTGATCGCCGAGGTCCTCGCGACCGCCACCGGCATCCCGGTCTTCAAGCTGACCGAGGAGGAGTCCTCGCGTCTGCTCCGCATGGAGGACGAGCTCCACAAGCGGGTCATCGGCCAGGTCGACGCCGTCAAGGCGCTGTCGAAGGCGATCCGCCGTACGCGTGCCGGTCTGAAGGACCCGAAGCGTCCCGGTGGTTCGTTCATCTTCGCCGGCCCGTCCGGTGTCGGTAAGACCGAGCTGTCCAAGGCCCTCGCCGAGTTCCTCTTCGGTGACGAGGACGCGCTGATCTCCCTGGACATGTCGGAGTTCAGCGAGAAGCACACGGTGTCGCGTCTGTTCGGTTCGCCCCCCGGATACGTGGGTTACGAAGAGGGCGGCCAGCTGACCGAGAAGGTCCGCCGCAAGCCGTTCTCCGTCGTCCTGTTCGACGAGGTCGAGAAGGCCCACCCGGACATCTTCAACTCGCTGCTGCAGATCCTGGAGGACGGTCGTCTGACCGACTCCCAGGGCCGGGTCGTGGACTTCAAGAACACGGTCATCATCATGACGACCAACCTCGGCACCCGGGACATCTCCAAGGGCTTCAACCTGGGCTTCGCGGCTCAGGGCGACACGAAGTCGAACTACGAGCGCATGAAGAACAAGGTCTCGGACGAGCTCAAGCAGCACTTCCGCCCCGAGTTCCTCAACCGTGTCGACGACGTGGTGGTCTTCCCGCAGCTGACCCAGGACGACATCCTCAAGATCGTGGACCTGATGGTCGGCAAGGTGGACGAGCGCCTGAAGGACCGGGACATGGGCATCGAGCTCTCCCAGTCCGCCAAGGAGCTGCTGTCCAAGAAGGGTTACGACCCCGTCCTGGGCGCCCGGCCGCTGCGCCGGACGATCCAGCGCGAGATCGA
Source organism: Streptomyces sp. NPDC040410 (assembly GCF_055595715.1). Classification (NCBI taxonomy): domain Bacteria; kingdom Bacillati; phylum Actinomycetota; class Actinomycetes; order Kitasatosporales; family Streptomycetaceae; genus Streptomyces; species Streptomyces sp. NPDC040410. The sequence continues at coordinate 44,969 of NZ_JBVIVK010000002.1, read as the reverse complement.
GGACTCGCTGTCGGAGAAGATCCTCTTCGGCGAGCTGCGCCCCGGTCACATCGTGGTCGTGGAGACCGAGGGCGAGGGCGAGGCCCAGACCTTCACCTTCCGTGGCGAGGAGAAGTCGGCGCTGCCGGACGTCCCGCCGATCGAGCAGGCGGCCGGCGGAGCCGGGCCGAACCTGAGCAAGGAGGCGTGACCCTGCGGGGTCCCGCCGGCAGAAAGGGGCAGGTGCTCTCCCGAGCACCGGCCCCTTTCGCGTTGCCGGTCACGTCATCCGCGTGCCGGTCACGACAACTGACCGTCGTAGTCCGGCAGCTTGTACGTCTTCTCGGCGTGGCCGCCCGACAGGTCGGTGGCGCTGTTGCCGATGTTGGCGATGATCGTGTAGCCCTTCGACTCGATGTCGACGCGCTGGGCGGTCTTGTAGTCGGCGACGTCCTTGAAGAGGTCGAGCAGACCGCGGACGTAGAGCCCGGAGACCCTGTAGCCGCGGTACTTGAGGTTGTAGTCGGTGAACGGCTGGATGATGCCGGGCCGTGCGGTCACGAAGAACACGGAGACCCCGCGCTCCTGGGCGTACTCGGCGACGTCCAGGACCGGCCTGTTGGCCGGCTGCGGGTAGCTGAAGCCGAAGTCGGTCTCCAGTGTGGTGTTGTCGATGTCGAAGACGATCGCCTGCTTCTCGCCCGGCCTCGGGGCGGCGATGCGCTGTTTCAGATAGGGCAGGGCCTCGTTCATCACGGCCTGGCAGTCCTGCTGCCAGGTGGCGTAGTCGACGTCCTCGGCGGCCGCTGTGGCCGCGGCGATCGTGGCGGCCGCGGACGGGCTCGTGGTCGCGGCGTCGGCGGGGGCGGCCATGGCCACGAGGGCGGCCGTGGAGACGGCGGTGACGGCGATGCGGCGCGCCAGGGGGCATCCGTGTCTCATGGGTGGGGGGTCCTCTCACGTCCGTACGTGCCGTGTCGGGTGCATGTTCGTAGGCGAGGGTGGCGTGAGGGGAACCGTAGGGTTACTCGGGGGTAAGTGGCTAGAGGCGTGCATCACACCGAGCTGTGCGTCTTCACGATGGTGGGTTTCACCGGGAGGGGCGCGAGGACCTCTTCGGGCATCTCGTGGACATGTGGGGCGAGTTGGAGGGTGATGTTCCGCAGGTTGGGGAAGGACGCGTGGACCTGCGAGAGGTCCTCGTTGCCGAAGAACGGGTTGATCCGCAGGCTGGTGACGCGGGGCAGGGGCGGGCCGGTCCAGCCCGCGGCCGGCCAGACGGCGCGCAGTTCCTCCAGGTCCGGGAGGAGGCCGATCTCGTCGTGGTCCGCGGCGGACAGGTCGTCGAACAGTCCGCCCAGGCTCAGCGTCTTCAGCGACCGGAGCCGATGGAGACCGCGCAGGCCGGTGTGCCGGACGGCCCTCGGGGTGAGTCTCAGATAGCGCAGCGACGCGTCCTGGGGGAGGGCGTCGTCCAGGCTCCCGGCCATCAGCGTCACCCCGATGCTGAGGTGCCACAGGGTGGCGGAGCCGTTGAACGGGGCCAGGGCGCCGGGCCGTTCAAGGCCGGCGAGGCGGTTGAGGGACAGCTGTTGCAACGGCAGCCGAGCGACCGGCGAGAGGTCCTCCACCCGGGGAGATCCATAGAGGGACAGGTGGCTGAGCCGGCGCAGGGGCGTCAGGCAGTTCAGGTCGCTGAGCTCCTCGCACTCGCCCACATGCAGGCGGGTCACCGTGTCGGGGGGGATCACGCCGCTCAGCTCGGCCGGGCTGGTCCCGCCCAGAAGCTGCACGGCCGGCCTGCCGCCGAGGTCGCACAGGGCGCGCAGGTGCTGCTGGGAGTGCACGGAGAAGAAGAGGTCGTCCGGGAGCAGATGGGCGATGACCTCCCGCGCGTACCGCCGGGTGTCGAAACGCCACCAGCTCCACGTGAGCTGCGCACGTACGTCCACCGCCCGATGCTCACGGAACCGCGCCAGCACCGGCACCGCCGCCTCCGTGCCGATGAGGGATGCCGCGACGACGACCGCTCTCGCCTCGGTGTCGCTGAGGCCCTCGGGGCCGGGCAGCAGTTCCAGGGCGAGCGGGCCGGCCGAGGCGAGGGTGCGGGCCTCCTCGGTGGTCCGGGGCGGGATGAGCGCGGCCGCGTTCTGCTCCACGGCGGCCCGTACGGCCGGGTCGAGTTGGGTGGCGTGCTCCAGTGAGGCCAGAGCGAGGAGCCGTACGCGGGTGGCCGCCGGGCCGTCCAGGTGCCGTGCCGACTCGGTCAGGTCGGTGAGCAGTTCGGCCCGTTCGCGGGGCCGTGCGTGGGCCACCGCCATGCGGACCACGTCCGCCCACTGTTCGTCGACGGCTCCCCGGACGAGCAGTCCGAAGTCGCCGTCCTCCACGGCCGCCTTCGCGCCCAGGTAGTCCTGGAAGGTGCGGTGCACGAACTCGACCGTGCCGGAGGAGGGTTCGCGCAGCAGCCCGCTGCGGACGAGGAGGTACCGCAGGATCTTCCGGGCGTCGCCCTGCGCCGCGGCGGCCGGGAGGGACGGGAGGACGTCGGCCACGATGCGTTCGGCGCGCTCGCGGTCCATCTCCGACTGGTTGTTGCGGATCAGCCAGTAGGCGAGACGCTGGAGCAGCTGGATCTGGGGGAGTTCGGTGAGGTGGACACCGTCGCCGTCCCGTTGGGGAAACATGTCCCGCTCCTCGTCCCGGCGCGCGAGCAGCATCGACAGGGCGGCGTCGTACAACTCCTGGCGGCCGTGCGGGAGATAGCCGCGCCGGTCCCGGTGCAGGGCGCAGATCAGGCCGCACATCAGGGGGTTGGTGGCGAGGCGCCCGAGGTCGGGTTTGGTCTGCACGGCGTCGAGGAGGCCGCGTTCGTAGTCGGCCAGGCGGCCGAGGTCTTCCTCGTGGGCGCCGGCACCGGCCGCGGTGTGCCAGCGGGTGATGAAGGCGGCGACATCGCCCTGGCCCATGGGCGTGAGGGCCAGCTCCGCGAAGCCGTCCGGGGCGAGCCAGTCCTCCCGTACGGCGGAGGGGCGGGAGGTGACCAGCCACTCGTTGCCGGGATAGACGTCCAGCAGGTCACGCAGCCAGCGGCGGGTCTGCTCCCGTTCCCGCTCGGGGATCTCGTCGATCCCGTCCACCAGCAGGAGGCCGCGGCGGGCGCCGAGCACACGGTCCGCCCAGCCGTCCGGCTGCGTCGCGTGGAAGGGGACGCGTACGGCGGTCAGGAACGCGTCGGGGGCCGGGAGGCCGTCGGGGCGGCGGACGAGGGTGCGCAGGGGCAGGACGAACGGGATCCGGTCACCGCGCTCGCCCCGCGCCGACGTCACCGCGAGCCACTGCACGAGGGTCGTCTTGCCGGAGCCGGCCACCCCGCGCAGCAGCACCCGGTCGTGCCGGGCGAGGGCCTGTTCGGCGGGCCGGGCGGTCGCCGCGGCGGCGATGTGCAGCCCGCCGGGGCCAGTCGCGTGACCGTCCTCGGCGGGGCCCAGCGCCTGGAGGCTGAGGTATGCGGCGTCCAGGGGCCAGCGGTCGGGGGAGTCGGCCAGGTCGATGCCATAGATGGTGAGGTGGCTGTGCTTGGTGACGACGTACGACAGGTACCGCCGCTCGAAGGCCGTGTCCGTGCCGCCGGTCGGGGGCGTCCGGGCGATCAGCTCGTCGACCTTGGCGATGAGCTCCCGCTGCCGGCGGCTCTGCTCGACGAGGGTGCGGGCGACAAAGGTGGACCGCTGGGTGAAGAAGTGGACGATGTGCAGACAGGCCGTGGTCAGCAGGCGGCCGTAGAACAGGCTCGCGTCGAGGGAGAGGTCCCGGTCCGGATTGCCGCTCGCGGAACGGAGGCCGGCGGCGAGGAATTCGTGCCCGAGCTCGACCGCCTGTGCGTCCGTCATGGTGAGGGCGCCCAGGGCGTGCAGGGTGTCGGCGAGCGCGTGCACGACGGCCTGTTCCTCGTCGGCGTGGATGGGGCGCTCGCCGGTCTTCAGGGACTGGCGGACCAGTTCCGCGGAGAGTTTGTGCAGGGCGGCTTTGTCGAGTGTGCGGTTTTCTCCCTTGAAGGAGACGAAACCGGATATCCGGACGGGCTTGTCGACCAGCCCGGCGCCGGGCCCGTCGGCGACGAAGAGTTTCCTGATGAGGGGAGTGACCACGGTGGAGGCCAGCTTGGCGCCGATGGTCGTGGGTTCCATGGTGGGGGTTGCTCCTCGGGCTTCGCGGTGGGGCGGGGGTTTCGCCGCCGGCCTGGATGTACGGCCGGTCGGCCAGGGCCACGGCCTGCCGTCGGATCCACTCGGCCTCCCCCTGCGCCTCGTTGACTGCGCAGCAGCGTAGTCCGGGTCACATTCCCGGATCCTTGGACCTTTGCGGCCGGTGACATGCCGCACAGGCGATTTGTCCGTTACTAGGGTGAATAGTGGCTGGGCCTAGTTGGGCAAAAGGGACATTTAGTTCAGGTGGTCGAGATGAATCCTGCTGTACTGGGCGTATTCGTCCCAGATGGGGGCTCTGTCAAGAAGAGGTGATGTTTGACAGGGAGTACTAGCTTCAGTCGTAGACGGGGGGTTTGGGAGTCCGCGGGGCGTGGGGTTACCAAGGGATGGCCCATTCGGCGGGTGTCCGTGCGCCGGGTGGCTTTTCTGTCCCCGTCCCCATGAGGTTTCCATGTCCCAGCGTGTCTCGTCCCGTTCTTCCCGTACGTCCCGGCTCCGCACTCGTGCGGCCGTACTGGCCGCCGGCCTGGGGGCTACGGCCGTACTGGGGGCCGGGGTCGCGGCCGCCGCCGACACGAGCGCGGCCACCACCCCGGCCGCCACCACCGCGAACGCCGTCCAGGCGCAGGCCGCCGCGCAGGCCAAGGCCGCCAAGGCCGCCAAGGCCGCCGCGGCCGCGAAGGCGAAGGCCCAGGCCGCCGCCGCTGCCAAGAAGGCAGCGGCCGCCAAGAAGGCTGCCGCCGCCAAGAAGGCCGTCTCCTGGGTCGACCCGGTGAAGAAGTACACGCTCTCCGCGAGCTTCGCGCAGGCCGGCGGCATGTGGCAGTCCACCCACAGCGGGCAGGACTTCGCTGTGCCGAGCGGCACCAACGTCATGGCCGCGCACGGCGGCACCGTCGTCAAGGCGGGCGGCAACGGCGCCGGTGACGGCCCCGCCTACGGCAACGCCGTCGTCATCAAGCACGGCAATGGCACCTACTCGCAGTACGCCCACCTCTCGCGCATCGACGTGAGCGTCGGCCAGGTCGTCGGGACCGGCCAGCACATCGCCCGGTCCGGCAACACCGGCAACTCCAGTGGGCCGCACCTGCACTTCGAGATCCGTACGACCCCGAACTACGGCTCGGCCATCGACCCGGTCGCCTTCCTGCGCGCCAAGGGCGTGACGGTCTAAGGACGTCCGAAGGGCACTGGTCCGAAGGGCACTCGGCAGAAAGACGCCGGCCCGAAAGGCACTCAGGAACCCTGGTGGGCCTGGGTCACGAGGTCGATCGCGACCTGGAGGACGGCCTCGCGCTTCTCCTGGGGGTCGGCCTCCAGGTCGTGCAGGAGGAACATCCCGGCGTGCAGCGTGAACAGGGCGCTGACGCAGCGGACCTGGGCGACCAGGTCCGCGTCCGGGTCGACGATGATGTCGCGCATGCCCAGCATGCGGCTCTTGAACGACTCGCCGATGCTCAACTCCCGTACCGTCGCCTGGTTCTCCTGCATGAAGCGGAAGAGCGGGGCGGCCTCGGCCAGGGCCTGGCTGTAGCGGCGTACGAGCTCGTGCTTCGTCTCCAGGGAGTGCGGCTGCTGCCGTCCCCACTCGATCAGTTCGCTGATCGGCCGCGTCAGGTCCTCGAAGAGACTGACGATGATCTCTTCTTTGGTCTTGAAGTGGTAGTAGAGCGCCGCCTTGGTCACGTCCAGGCGCTCGGCGATCTCGCGCAGGGAGGTCTTCTCGTAGCCCTGTTCGGCGAAGAGCTCCAGCGCCACGTCCTGGATGCGCTGGCGGGTGTTTCCGCGGCGCTGCTGCTTGGTGCCGTCCATCGTGTCGCCCATCTTCGCACCCTCGAGAAACTTACTTGACGCCCGGCTAGTTGCGGGGCTACCTTCCCAGTCTAGTCAACTAGCCGGTCGGCAAGTAAGTGACCGGACGGGGAAGTGCCCAGGGGAGTGGCAACGATGGCGGACACGGCTGCGGTTGAGGCGGGGACGGAGAAACGGCCCAGGAGCGTCCGGGTCGTCCTGCTCGCGCTCATGATCACGATGATGCTCGCGATGCTCGACAACATGATCGTGGGCACGGCGATGCCGACGATCGTCGGCGAGCTCGGGGGACTCGAACACCTTTCCTGGGTCGTGACCGCGTACACCCTCGCCACCGCGGCCTCCACGCCGATCTGGGGCAAGCTCGGCGACATGTACGGGCGCAAGGGCGCCTTCATGACCTCGATCGTGATCTTCCTGATCGGCTCGGCGCTCAGCGGCATGGCCCAGAACATGGGCGAGCTCATCGGGTTCCGCGCGGTCCAGGGCCTCGGCGCGGGCGGTCTGATGGTCGGCGTCATGGCGATCATCGGTGACCTGATTCCGCCGCGGGAACGCGGCAAGTACCAGGGCATGATGGCCGGCGTTATGGCGCTCGCGATGATCGGCGGTCCGCTGGTGGGCGGCACCATCACGGACAACTGGGGCTGGCGCTGGTCCTTCTACATCAACCTGCCGCTCGGTGTGGTGGCGCTCACCGCGATCAGCGCCGTCCTGCACCTGCCGAAGAAGCGTTCGCAGGCGCGGATCGACTACCTGGGCGCCGGGCTGCTGACCGTGGGCATCACCTCCGTCGTGCTCGTGACCACCTGGGGCGGTACGGAGTACGCCTGGTCGTCCGCGCGGATCATGGAGCTCATCGGGATCGGCGTCGCCGCGCTCGTCGGGTTCGTGTTCTGGCAGACGAGGGCCGCCGAGCCGATCGTGCCGCTGCACGTCTTCCGCAGCCGCAACTTCACGCTGATGTCGGTCATCGGCTTCATCACCGGCTTCGTGATGTTCGGCGCGACGCTCTTCCTGCCGCTGTACCAGCAGTCGGTGCAGGGCGCCTCCGCGACCAACTCCGGGCTGCTGCTCCTGCCGATGCTGGGCGCGATGCTCGTCACCTCGATGGTCGCGGGACGGGTGACCACGGACACCGGCCGGTACTACGTCTTCCCGGTCGTCGGCAGCGTCCTGATGGTCGTCGGGCTGTACCTGCTGTCGCTGATGGACACCGGTACCAGCCGGTTCACCTCCGGTCTGTTCATGGCCGTCGTCGGTCTCGGCATGGGCTGCCTGATGCAGATCACCATGCTCGTCGCGCAGAACAGCGTGCAGATGAAGGACATGGGCGTGGCGTCGTCGTCCACCACCCTGTTCCGCACGCTCGGCTCCTCCTTCGGTGTCGCCATCATGGGCGCGCTGTTCAACAACCGGGTCCAGGACGTCATGGCCGAGCGGGCCGGGGCGCTGGGCTCCAAGGTGACGGAGCAGTCCGCGCAGCTGGACGCGGCGAGCCTGGCGAAGCTGCCGGACGGCGCTCGCGAGGCGTACCAGCACGCGGTGTCGGCAGGAACGCACTCGGCGTTCCTGCTGGGAGCGGTCGTCGCACTGGTCGCGCTGGTGGCGGCCGTGTTCGTCAAGGAGGTTCCGCTCAAGGGGGCGGGGCCGCAGAAGGACGAGGGCTCGGCAGACGAGGCGGCGGCGCAGCGCACGGTGATCGAGGCCGTCTGAACCGACGTGAACCGAGGGCCCCCGGACGGCGTCCGCCCCGGGGGCCCTCGGCCTGGTCTGCCACCATGCGCCGTACGGACAGGATGCGGCACCCGGACGGACGACTGCCTGGGTGACCTTTGGAGAAAGGCCCTACGGCAGCATCGGGTAGCTGCCCGTGTTCGTGGGCGCGTGTTCCGGCAGCCACAGCACCGCCACGGCCCCCTCCGCCGGCATGTGCTCCGGCGCCCCCGCCGGCCGTACGTTGCGGAAGGTCAGCCGGGCGCCCAGCACCCGGGCCTGGCCCGCCGCGATGGTCAGGCCGAGGCCGTGACCGTGTCCGGCCCGGTCCCTGCTGCCCGTCCGGAAGCGGCTCGGGCCGTCGGCGAGCAGGTCCTCGGGGAAGCCCGGGCCGTGGTCGCGCACGCGGATGACCCGGCCCTCGACGGTGACCGCGATCGGCGGCCTGCCGTGCCGTGCCGCGTTGGCCAGCAGGTTGAACAGCACGCGTTCCAGGCGCCGGGGGTCGGTGGTGACCTCCGACTCGTGCACCACGCGCACCTCGATCGCCGGGTCCTTCGCCGCCACCCGCCGGCTGACGAACTCGCCCAGCAGGATGTCCTGCAGTTCGGCCCGCTCGGAGGCGCCGTCCAGGCGGGCCACTTCCAGGACGTCCTCGACGAGGGTGCGCATGGCCTTCGCCCGGTCCAGGACCAGCTCCGTCGGCCGGCCCGGCGGCAGCAGTTCGGCAGCGGTCAGCAGCCCGGTCACCGGCGTGCGCAACTCGTGCGCGATGTCGGCGGTGACCCGGCGTTCGGCCTCCAGCCGCTGCTGCAGCGCGTCCGCCATGGCGTCCACCGCGCTCGCGAGGTCGTCGGTCTCGTCCCGTACGACCCCGCCGATGGCGTCCCGGACGCGCACGTCCGGCTCGCCCTTGGCGACCTGGTTGGCCGCGGCCGCCGCCTTGCGCAGCCGGCGCGAGAACTGACCGCCGATCAGCACGCCGAGCGCGCTGCCGCCGAGGACGACGGCGATGGAGCCGATCACGAGGGCCTGGTCGAGGTCGTTGAGGATGTCCGTACTGCGGTCGGTGAACCCGGTGTGCAGGGACAGCACATGGCCGTCCTTGACCGGCACGGCGGCCCAGATGTCCGGCCCGCTGCCGGCCCGGTCGGTGACGTAGGTGGCCCGGCGGCCCTGTTCGACCTTCTGCCGCAGCGCGCCCGGCAGCGCCGAGTCGTCGATCTTGATGTTGGGGAAGTTCGCCCGCCCGGACAGCTCGTAGTTGCGCTGGGCGATCTGGACGCGCTCGTCCGCGAGGTCGCGCGCGTTGTCCAGCATCGAGACCCGGGCCGCGTTGTGCACGACCAGGCTGAGCGCGATCGCCACCAGCGCGCCGACCAGCGCGATGGCCGCGCTGAGCTTCCACCGCAGACCGGTGCGCATGCCCGTGCCGAGCTGTCGTCCGTGCCCCGTGGGCTTGCCCGGGCGTTCTGGGACCGGGCGTCGGAAGATCCCCCGCATACTTCTGCTACCCCTGCTCAGGCCTTCAACTTGTAGCCGAAGCCGCGGACCGTCTCGATCCGGTCCTGGCCGATCTTCGTGCGCAGTCGCTGCACATGGACGTCGACCACGCGCGTGTCACCGCCCCAGCCGTAGTCCCACACGCGCTCCAGGAGCTTGTCGCGCGACAGGACCGTGCCCGGCGCGGAGGAGAACTCGAGCAGCAGCCGCATCTCGGTCGGCGTCAGCGCCACCGGATGTCCGGCCCGGCGCACCTCCATGCCCTCGGTGTCGATCTCCAGTTCGCCGAAGGTGAGCACGCTGCCGTCCGCCGTGGAGGTGGAGTCGTCCGTCCGGGAGCCGCCGCCGGCGTGACCGAAGCGGCGCAGCACGGCGCGGATCCGGGCGACCAGGACGGCACCGTCGAAGGGCTTCGTCACGTAGTCGTCGGCGCCGGCCTCCAGACCCAGCACCACGTCGATCGAGTCGGCCCTCGCCGACACCATGATCACCGGGACGGTGGACTCGTCCCGGATACGGCGGCAGAGGCTGACCCCGTCGAGGCCGGGAACCATGACGTCCAGGAGTGCGATGTCGGGGCGGTCCGCACGGAACGCCGCCAGGCCCGACAGCCCGTCGGGCATGGCGGTGACCGCGAAGCCGTCCCGCTCCAGGGCGAGCTGGGTCGCCTCGCGGATGACGTCGTCGTCCTCGACGAACAGAACGTGGGTCTGGTCTGCCATCCCGCTGCTCTCGCCTCTCGTTTCCGCCGTTGCACGTGAACGGACGCTCGTGGACCCGTCATCGGTTGATCGGACCGGGCGGCCCGATCGGTTCACGTCCGCGGGAGATCCGCGGCTCAATTGTCGGGGACGGGCGAGGGCTCGCCCCCGACAGCGCTGCTGTATTCGGTGCGGGTGCTGTACTTCTTGACGAAGCGGCCCGAGATCCAGGCGTACGTGATCACGTCCTCGCCGGACGGGCTCGACACCGGGTCGCCCTTCTCGTACACCTGCTTGGTCACCACCAGGGCGCCCCGGTCTATCTCGGCGTAGACCGGAGGCTCCTCGGACTTGAACACGTTCTCGTACCGTCCGCCGTCCGCGCGGTACACGTACGAGCCGACTCCGACCGCGTCACTGCAGGTCAGGACGTTGACCACGACGTCCTCGGCCGACGCACCGGTCAGCTTGCCGTACGACACGTCGACGGGGTACTCGTCGCCCACGCACGGCTTCAGCTCGCGCTTGACCTCCGCCGAGACCCGCGGATCGGCCTTCACCAGCCGGACCGCGTCCACCCGTTCGGGGGTGCTGGTGGGAGCGGCAGAGGCGGGCGAGGCCGCCCCGCCCACCACCGAGTGGGCGTGGGCCGGTCCCTCGTCGCGGGCGCCGGTCCCGCCGGTGGCGCAGGCGGAGAGAGAAAGGGCGAGGGCGGCGAGCACGGCCATTGCCGTGATCGCCGCCTGGACGGTCCCTCGGGCCGGTGTCGGCCCGGCGCAGGTCAGGCCGCGCAACGCTCCCGCTCCTCACGCTCCAGCGCGCGTGCGTCCAGATCGCGGCTCTCCAGCTCCTCGCGGAGCCGGGCGAGCGCCCGGTGCAGCGTGCTCTTGACCGTTCCGGCCGACATGCCGAGGGCGGCGGCCGTCTCCTCCGTTGACATCTGCTCCCAGTGTCGCAGCACCACGACACTGCGCTGCTTGGGAGCGAGCACCTTCATGACGTCCATCAGCAGGGCGCGGTCCGCGTGCTGCTCGGTGGAGTCGTCGACGGGTGCCTCCGGCAGCTGTTCGGTCGGGACCTCTTCCAGCTTGCGGGCCCGCCACCACTCGGTCCGCGTGTTGATCATCACCCGGCGCAGATAGGCGTCCGCGAGCCGCTTGTCCGAGATGCCCTCCCAGCGGCCGTACGTCCGCACGAGCGCCGTCTGCAGGAGGTCCTGCGCGTCGATCGGGTCCGGGACGAGCCGGCGGGCGCTGCGCAGCAGCGCGGCCTGCCGGGTGCGGACGTACTCCTCGAATTCGAGCACCTCGCCCTGCGCCATGATCAACCGCCTCCGTCCCCGTTTTCCGGCCCGCCTGCTGCCGGTTCCCTCGTTGCCTGCGTGCCGCGGTCCGTGCGGCATGGCAATGAAGCTACGGAGCGGTTGTCACGGCGCTGTCCGAGGCAGCGCGCGGCCAGCACTCGGCTGTCCGTCGGTTGTGTAACGGAAGGAGGAACGGGGTGGAGAGGCGCACCGATTAGCTCTGGTTCAGGGCGATTTGGCATGCGGCGGTGCGAGCGGCAGCCGATACAGACCATCCGGCAGCGGCTCCACCAGACCGTCCGCGACGAGGCCGTCCAGCGCCCGTGCGCGCTGCACGGGCTCGTGCCACACCCGGTCGAGCGCCGCCTGCGGGACGGGCCCGTGCGCCTCCCGCAGGACGGCCAGCAGCCTGCCGCGGACCTGACGGTCCGTGCCCGCGTAGGTCTGGCCGCGGCGCGGCGGCCCGTCGTGCTCCGGCTTGCCCGCCAGCCGCCACGCGCACTGCGCGGCGATCGGACAGCGGTGGCAGGTCTCGTTCCTGGCCGTGCACAGGAGCGCGCCGAGCTCCATGGAGGCGGCGGCCCAGCGGGCGGCGGTCCGCTCGTCCCCGGGCAACAGTGCGCGGGCGAGCCTGCGTTCGGCGGCGGTGGTGGCGTTCGGCGGGTACTGGACGCCGGTGACGGCCCGCGCGAACACCCGGCGCACGTTGGTGTCCAGGACGGGATGCCGCTGTCCGTAGGCGAAGGAGGCGACGGCCGCGGCCGTGTACTCGCCGATGCCGGGCAGCGCGAGCAGCTGCGCGTGGTCGGTCGGTACGTCGCCGTCGTGCCGTTCCGTTATGGCGAGGGCGGCGCCGTGCAGCCGCAGGGCGCGGCGCGGATAGCCGAGCCGGCCCCAGGCGCGGACGGCCTCGCCAGGGGCGTCCGCGGCGAGGTCCGCGGGGCGGGGCCAGCGGGCCAGCCACTGCTCGTAGACGGGCAGCACCCGGTTCACCGGTGTCTGCTGCAGCATGAACTCGCTGACCATCACACCCCACGGCCCGGCCTCGGGCCGCCGCCACGGCAGATCACGGGCGTGCGCCTCGAACCAGTCGATGACGGGGGCGTGGAGGTCCTCTCCCTGCGAGGAGCCGGAGAGGGCGTCGGAGGGGCTGGTGTGCGGGGGCTTCATGGGCGCAGTCATGGCCTTCCGATCCTCCCACGAGAGAGCGGGGGGTCGGCAGGAGCGCCACCCCCCGGGGCGCGGGCGGGGCGTCCGGGATGATGATCCGGAAAAGTTGTGGCCCGGGCGGCGGGTGGGGCGGGCGAACGAGCCGATCTCTCGTACAGTTTGCGCCGTGGGATCTCTGCGCAATCCTGTCGGGCCGCTTCCCTCCTCCATCTACTGGCGTCGGAGGGCCGTACTGCTGTCCGTGCTCGCCCTGTTGGCGCTGCTGATCGCCTGGGTGCTCGGCTCGGGCGGCCCGGGCGGCAAGAACGGCGCGGACGGTTCCAACGGCAAGAATCCCGCGCCGTCGATCACCCCGGGGCCGTCCGGCTCCGGACCGGCGATCAGCCAAGCCCCGGGCGGGCGTGACGAGTCGGGCGGCGGGGACTCCGGCGGGTCGGGACCGGGTTCGGGCTCCGGATCGGGCTCCGGCTCCGGGTCCGGTGACTCCGGCGGTTCGGACGGGTCCGGTGACGGGTCCGCGGGCGGCGGCTCGGAGGGCGGTACGACCGGCGGCGTCAGTACGGGCGACGTGCTTCCGGCCGGCTCGACCCTGCCCAACTGCACGGCGAGCAAGGTCACGTTGACCCTGCGCAGCGTCCGGAACTCGTACGAGCCCGGCCGGACGCCCGCCGTCGAGCTGACCGCGAAGAACTCCTCCGGCAGCGACTGCAAGGTCGACCTCGGCCCGAAGACCACGGTGTTGACGATCACTCAGGCGGGCGCCGACGACACCTACTGGTCCTCCGCCGACTGCCCCGAGGCCTCCGGAAGCCGGCTGTTCCGGGTGCCCGCAGGCAGCAGCATCACGTACACCGTGAAGTGGGACCGCAAGCCGAGCGCCGCCCAGTGCGCGACGCCTCCGGCGGGGTCGGCCGCGGCGGGGACGTATCTGGTGGAGGCGAAGACGCCGGGCTACGCGAAGGCACGGACGTCGTTCGTGCTGGAGAAGGACTAGCGCGAACCGGCCCCGGCCATGACAAGGCCTGGGAACGGGAGCCAGTGCCGCGTCAGCCACGGTTCGCCCCGTCGCGACGCCCGGCACGCTCCCCCCTAAGGGCGTGGCAGGTGCCCCCACTCGCCGCACCGGCCGAAAGCCCGAGTACGGCGTCGCGGGGCGGGCGGGAATGTGACGACAGGGCCTGGGACCTGTCCGGCCGGTCACGGCGGAGACGCGGGGTGTGGCACGCACATCTGCCGCAGTGTCGTCGGTTGCCGACGCTCCGCGTCGACGCCCTCCTCCGCCTTGCAGCCGCACGCACCACACCCCGCTCACCGGAACCGACGGGCCGCCGCCTTCCTCCGCCGTGAGCGCCCGGACAGGTCCTAGACGTACCGCTCCAGGATCGAGCTCTCCGCCAGTCGCGACAGGCCCTCCCGGACGCTCCGGGCACGGGCCTCGCCGACGCCGTCCACTGTCTGCAGGTCGTCGACGCTGGCGGCGAGCAGTTTCTGCAGGCCGCCGAAGTGCTCCACGAGACGGTCGATGATCGCGCCCGGGAGCCGCGGCACCTTCGCCAGCAGGCGGAAGCCCCGCGGGGACACCGCCGAGTCGAGTGCCTCCGGCGAGCCGGTGTAGCCCAGCGCCTTGGCCACCGTGGACAGTTCGAGGAGCTCGGCGTGGGTGAGGGCGTCGAGCTCGTACAGGGCCTCGTCGACCGTGCGGGAGCGCTTGGCGGTGGGCTCGGGGACGTAGTCCCGCACGACGAGCTCGCGCTCCGGCTCCACGCCGGCGATCAGCTCGTCGAGCTGGAGGGCGAGCAGGCGTCCGTCCGTGCCCAGTTCGACCACGTATTCGGCGATCTCGGTGGCGATCCGGCGCACCATCTCCAGGCGCTGCGCGACCGCGGAGACGTCCCGGACGGTCACCAGGTCCTCGATCTCCAGCGCCGACAGCGTGCCCGCGACCTCGTCGAGGCGCAGCTTGTAGCGCTCCAGGGTCGCCAGGGCCTGGTTGGCGCGGGACAGGATCGCCGCCGAGTCCTCCAGGACGCGGCGCTGACCGTCGACGTACAGCGCGATCAGCCGCATGGACTGGGAGACGGAGACGACGGGGAAGCCGACCTGCTTGCTGACCCGGTCCGCGGTGCGGTGCCGGGTGCCCGTCTCCTCGGTGGGGATCGTCGGGTCCGGGAGCAGCTGCACCCCGGCCCGCAGGATCTTCGACAGGTCCGCGGACAGCACGATGCCGCCGTCCAGCTTGCACAGCTCGCGCAGCCGGGTGGCGGTGAACTCGACATCCAGGACGAATCCGCCCGTGCACATGGTCTCGACGGTCTTGTCGGAGCCGAGCACGATGAGGCCGCCGGTGTTGCCGCGGAGAACCCGCTCGAGGCCGTCGCGCAGGGCCGTGCCGGGTGCCACGGCGCTCAGTGAGGCGCGCATCAGGCCATCGGCACCGGAACTCCCACCGGACTTTCCGGGAGCTGCTGCCCGGTCGTTGGCTGCCACTGCACTCCTCCGGTCGCAGGTTCTTCAGGCGCTCCCGTTTCGCACGCTCGGTTCGTACGGACGGGCGAGACCAGGGCAAAGTCTACCGGCGGTCCTCCGCCTCCCGTGGGGCGTCTCGGCGACGCGAGCGCGGAAGGACGCTGAGGGCGTCCCCCATGTCCGCCACTTCCAGCACCTTCATGCCGGGCGGGATCTTGCCGGGATCGCCCGGTACCAGGGCGTGCGTGAAGCCCAGGCGGTGTGCTTCGGTGAGCCGGCGCTGGACGCCCGTGACCCGCCTCACCTCGCCCGCGAGGCCCACTTCGCCGATCGCGACGAGGTTCTTGGGCAGGGGGGTGTCGCTCGCGGCCGACGCCAGCGCGAGGGCGATCGCGAGGTCGGCGGCCGGCTCGGAGAGCTTCACGCCGCCGACTGTGGCGGAGTAGATGTCCCTTTTGCCCAGGGCGCTGATCCGGCCCCGCTGTTCGAGTACGGCGAGCATCATCGAGACGCGGGAGGTCTCCAGGCCCGACGTGGTGCGCCGGGGGGAGGGGATCTGCGAGTCGACGGTGAGCGCCTGGACTTCGGCCACCAGGGGACGGCGGCCCTCCAGGGTCACGGTCAGGCAGGTGCCCGGCACCGGCTCGGCGCGCCGGGTCAGGAAGAGGCCGCTCGGGTCGGCGAGGCCCGTGATGCCTTCGTCGTGCAGCTCGAAGCAGCCGACCTCGTCCGTCGCCCCGTAGCGGTTCTTGACACCTCGTACGAGCCTGAGGCGGGCGTGCCGGTCGCCCTCGAAGTGCAGGACGACGTCCACGAGGTGTTCCAGGAGGCGGGGCCCGGCGATGGCCCCGTCCTTGGTGACGTGGCCCACCAGCAGCGTGGACATCCCGCGCTCCTTCGACGCCCGGATCAGGGCGCCCGCGACCTCCCGCACCTGCGCCATGCCGCCGGGGGCACCGTCGATTTCCGGCGAGGCCACCGTCTGCACGGAGTCGAGGATCAGCAGGGACGGCTTGACCGCGTCCAAGTGGCCGAGCACGGCCGCCAGATCGGTCTCGGCGGCGAGATACAGGTGGTCGTCGAGGGCCTTGATGCGGTCGGCGCGCAGCCGCACCTGACTCGCGGACTCCTCGCCCGTCACATACAGCGTGCGGTGTTCGTCACTCGCCGACTTGGCCGCCACGTCGAGCAGGAGCGTCGACTTGCCGACGCCGGGCTCGCCCGCGAGGAGGACGACCGCGCCGGGCACGAGACCGCCGCCGAGCACGCGGTCCAGCTCGGGCACACCCGTGGGACGCGCGGTGGCCTGCCGCCCGTCGACCTGGGCGATCGGCACGGCGGAGGTGGTGACGCGCCCCGGCGTCGTCGTACGGACGGCGGGCGCTCCGTACTCCTCGACCGTCCCCCATGCCTGGCACTCGGGGCAGCGGCCGAGCCACTTGGCCGTCTGCCAGCCGCACTCGGTGCAGCGGTAGGACGGACGGTCCTTGGTGGTCTTCGTACGGGCAGCCATGGACGAACCGTAGCCGAGGCCACTGACGGCGCCCGACGGCGCCGAGAACCGTGCCCGCGAAGTTGGGGCAATGCTCCCCCTGCCGGGGGCCGGTCTCTCTACAATCGCGGCTGTGAACGCCACGACCGGGGACGTCGTGGAGTGGCCGCACCGCGGGGGCAGGAGGGTGGCCAGTGTCTGACGACGACGTGATCGACTGGGCGCGAGAGGTGTACGGCGGACTCCTCGACGCCGGCCTCACGGACTACGAGACGGCCATCGACGTCGATCCGGACGGACAGCGGGCCCCGGAGATCGCCCGCCGGCTCGACACGCTCTTCCGGGAACACCCGGAGTACCGCGGCATCGCGATCCGCGTCGCGGGGCGGCCGGACGGGGCCGTCGCCGGGATCAGCAGCCACGCGCGCGTACGCGAGTCCTTAGGGGTCGCCGGGGGCCCCGCGCCGGGCGCCTCCGGCGGCGCGGACTGGGGCGCGGGAGACCGCGCGGGGCTGCTCGGCACGTCGACGCAGTACCGGATCGTCCTGTTCGTGTGCCGGGTGTGCGGAGAGGGCGTGGCGCGCTCGTACCACGATGCGCGGCTCCTGCCGCGCTGCCCGGCCGCCCACGGGGCCATGGAGCTGGTGCGATGAAGCTGGGGGCCTCGATGCAGCCGCCGGCCGGGCTCGCGGCGGGACGGCGCTTCTTCCTGGTGGGCTACCTGCCGACCTACGCCGCGGTCTTCTTCGTCGTGCTGCTCTTATGGGCGGGTGCCCGCGCCTGGCTCCCCCCGGCCGGCGGCGGCCTCAGCTTCGGCAGGGCCTGGGCGACGGCCGCGGCGCTGGGCGTGGGCGAGGTGCTGGTCCTCGTACTCGGCGTCACACTCGTCGCCGTACTCCTCGCCCCACTGCAGAACGCCGTGGTCCGGCTGGTCGAAGGGGCATGGCCCGAGCGGCTGGGCGCCGGATGGGCACGGGGGCGGCAGCTGGCGCGGAAGGCGGCCTGGCAGACGCGGGCGGCGCTGCCCGCCGTCGGCCCGTTCCCGCCCGGCTCACCGAGCTCCTGGACCGTTCCCGCCTCCGTCATCGGACCGGACGCCGTCCAGCGGGCGGGCGTCGCCGGCGCCGAACTGCGCCGCCGCTATCCGCTCCTCGACCACCTGGTCCGCCCGACCGCCCTGGGTAACGCCCTCGCCGCGGCCGAGGACACCGCGGGCCGCGCGTTCGGCTACGACGCCGTCGTGGCCTGGCCACGCCTGTATCCGCTGCTGGGCGAGCAGACGCGGGTGGTGGTCGACGACCGGCGGGACACGGTGGACGGCGCGGCCCGGATGGCCGTGACGACGGCGGTCACCGCGCTGGTCGCGGCGGGCGTGCTCGCCCGCACGGGCTGGTGGCTGGCGCTGGCTCTGGTACCGCTTGCCGTGTCGTGGATCGCGTACCGGGGTGCGGTGCAGGCGGCCATGGCCTACGGCGAGTCCCTGCACGTCGCCTTTGACCTGCACAGGTTCGCCCTTCTGCAGGCCCTGGGCGTGAAGGTTCCCGAAGACCCCGCCCAGGAGCGGGAGATCGCGGCCCGGTGGTGCGATCTGTGGCGTCAGGGCGTGCCGCTGCCGCCCGGCTTCCGGTACACCGCCGAGGCCGGTCCGGTGACCACCGGCGGACAGGGGCAGCAGCCATGACGGACGACACACGCCACGATGCCGGGACGGGGAGCGACGAGATGCACGACACCTCCGCCGCCCAGGACGACGACGAGCGCGACCTCGACGCCGCCCAGGACGACGACGAGCGCGACCTCGACGCCGCCCAGGAGGCCGCCGCGCTCGACACCGTCCTGCCGTACGCCCTGATCGTCGGCCAGAAGGAACTGCGTACCGCCTTGGAGATCGCGTACGTCTGCCCGGCCGTGGGCGGCGTCCTCGCCACCGGGCAGCGCGGTACCGCCAAGACCACGACCGTGCGCGCCTTCACCAAGATGGCGGTCGGCGGTCTCCCGGTGACGATGCCGATCGGCGCCACGGACGACCGGGTGCTGGGCGGCTGGCGCATCAAGGAACTCATGCGGGGCAAACCGCGCAAGTCCGACGGCCTGCTCGTCCAGGCGTCCCGCTCCAAGGCCCGCATGCTGTACGTGGACGAGATCAACCTGCTCGACGACTACCTGGTCAACATCATCCTGGACGCAGCCTCCACCGGCATCCTCGCCCTGGAACGCGACCACCGCTCCGAACAGACCCAGCACGTGGAGTTCACCCTTGTCGGCACCATGAACCCGGACGAGGGCGGACTGCGGCCCCAACTCCTCGACCGCTTCGGCCTGGTGGCCACCGTCGAGTCCGAGTCCCAGGCCGGGCAGCGGCGGCGCATCGTGGAGACGGTCCTGCGGTTCGAGGCCGAACGCGGAGACCCAAACTCGCAGTTCATGGCCGAGGCGCTGCGGGCCGACGCCGAAAAGAGGAACGAGCTGAACGCGGCGCGGCTGCGCCTCGGGGACACCACCTGGGGGGACGACGTGTACGAGGGCTGCGCCGCGCTCGCCGAGGGCTTCCAGCTCGCCGGGCACCGTGGGGAGATCGTTCTGCTGCGCGCCGCGCGTGCGCTCGCCGCGATCGAGGCGGCCCCGTGCGTAACCGTCCGGCACCTGCGCGAGGTGGCGAAACCGTCCCTCGTGCACCGCCGGGGGCGCGGTGACACCGGCACTCTCCCGGACTGGAGCGAGGAGGACGACTCCCGCGTGGACGCCCTGCTCGCCACCAGCGGCGACCAGGACTGAACCGTGCGGGACCGTCCAGCCGACGCTGTGCCGGGGCCGGCAGAGCCTCCCGGCCCCGCCCTTCCCTCCGCGAGCACCCTCTCCTCCGCCACGAACGCGCCCTCCGCCACGAACGCGCCCTCCACCGTGACCCGCGCCCTCAGCCTCCTCGCCTGTCTCGCGACCGAACCGGGGGCCGGCGGAGTTCTCTTCCTCGGGCTCGATCAGGAGCTGCTGCCCGTGCTCGGTGGCTGGCTCGCCGGGCATAGCGGGGCGGGGGGCGATGTCCGGGTCCTCGGGTCGTGGCTCGGTGAGGAGGAGCTCTGGCTGCGGCCCCAGCTGAGCGGCGACGGGCTGCGGATGGTGCCGGGGCTGCTCGTGGAGGAGCCGGACGGCCCGGCACCCGTCGTACTCGTCCCGGACCTCTGCCAGGCCGGGCCCGCCGTCGTCCGTGCCGCCGTGACCCTCATCGGCGCCGACGCGGCCCACGTCGAGATGCACGGCCACAGCCTCTGCTGGCGTCCCCGGGCCCATTGGCTGGCCGCCGTCGACCGCACCGAGGCCACCCGGCTCTCACCGCACCTGCTGGACCGTTTCCCGCTCCGGGTCGAGGCGGAGCGCCTCAACGACGCCCTGTGGCGCCTGGACGCCGACCGGTTCTGGGATCTGCCTGCCGAACGCGGCGCCCTCGTCGACGCGCTGCCCTCCATCCCGTACCTGCCGGGCGGCGCCCCCCGCCCGGCCCTGACGCCCGAGGCCGGCGACCGTGTCGTCGACCTGGTCGCGCCGGGCACCGGCATGCGCCGCGGCCTGGCCCTCGCCCGCGTCGCCCGCGCCCTCGCGATCCGAGCCGGCGGGCACGGCGACGCGACCCCCCGCGTCGACGTCCGGCACGTCACCGAGGCCGCCGTCCTCCTCGGCATCGCGACGCCCCGGGCCCGCTCCGACCGGAGCCGGGACGGCCGGTCGTCCCGGCCTCCGGCAGCTCCCGCCGAGGCCCAGGAGCCCGCGGAGGCGCAGCCCGAACCGAGCGCTCCCGCCAGGCCCGCCCCCGTCGCCGCCCCCGCCCCGCCCAGGCCGCTGGCCGCCGCCCCGGCGACCCCTCGCGCCACGGCGCCGCCCTCGCCGTATCCGGAGGACTCCCCGGACGCCCTGGCCCAGCCGGGTTCCCTCCGCCCGCCAGGCCGCCGCGCGGGCGCGGCCCGGCGGCTGCACGGCCGCCCGATCGGCACGATGCGCGCCCGTGACGTGCAGGACCTCGCCCTGGTCCCGAGCCTCGTGCAGGCGGCCACCTCCCGGCTGCTCCACCCGGACCTGCGGGACCGGCCGCTCGCTCTGCGCGCTGTGGACCTGCGCCAGTACCGTCGCCGCCCGGAGCCCGCGCACGCTCTCGTCCTGGTGCTGGACCACTCCTGCCGGGACTGGGACCGGTCGCCCGCCCTCGCCCCCCATCTGCGCTGGGCCTACGACTCGAACGCCGTCGTCACGGTCGTGGAGTTCGGCCATCGTGGCGCCGAGCTCAACCTGTGCGCCGAACGGGTCCGCGCGTCCTCCCTGCTCGACCCCGTTCTTCTGAGCACCTTCGACCGCGAACCCGGGACGGCCAGCCCCCTCGCGCACGCCCTCGACCTCGGCGTCCACGAACTGCGCCGGTTTCTGCGCCGGGGGCGAGCCGTGGTCGACGAGGCCCTGTTCGTCGTCGTGACGGACGGCCGCGGCAACGTCCCCCTGGACGCGAGCCTGCGCGGCCGGCCCCCCAGCGGCGTGCACCGCGAGGGCGTGGAGGACGCGCTGCGCGTCGCGGCCGCCGCGTCGACGCTGAACCGGATGCGGGCGGTGGTCGTCGCACCGGACCTGGACCAGTACCCGGAACTGCCCGTCCAGCTCGCGGAGGCGCTCGGCGCGACGCTCGTGGTGGCACCGCAGCCGCAGCGCGGACCACGGGCACCGGGGGCGCCGTCATGACCACGGAGCCGATGAACCTGCGCAGCCGGCTGCACGCCGACGCCGAGCACGACGAGGTGCCCAGGACACCGTCGTACGACCGGACAGTCTCGTACGAAGGCACGCCGCACCCGCCGCCCGCCCACGACCTCGGCCTCGACGACGTGGAGAAGCCGTCCGAACCCGAGGGCCTCGCCCCCGAGAACGCCCCCCTCTCCGCCGAACTCCCGCCCGGCACGGCTCTGTTGTGCGTCAAGAACACGTCGTACGCCGGCGCGCCGAGCTTCGAGCTGTACTTCCACCACCGGGGCACCGTGCGTGGCGCGAACCGCGACAGCGACCTCGACCGGCGGCGGCAGCCCGGCCTCGGCCTGCCCCGTCTCGTCGACCGGGCCAGGAGCCACGGCTGGCGCTCCACCTACCGGCACGTCAAAGGCTGGTGGCGCACGGAGACCGTGCTGGCCGGATGGGTCGACCAGCTGCGGTCGGCGGCCGGCGACCCGCGTCTGGTCGTCTGGGACCACACCTCGTACGAGATCCCCTGGGAGCTCCTGCACCGCCGGCCCCTCGGCTTCGCCCCGGCTCCGGACCCGGCAGGGGACACGGGCGGCTGGATCGGCGCCGCGCTCCCCGTCATCCGCTGGACCACCGTGTACGACGGCGACCGCGCCGAGCGGTACGACGCGCGCCCCCGCCAGTGCCGGGGCGGCGTACTCGTCTACGAGGACCCCGAGTTCGCCGTGACGCACGACGGCATCGGCCGGTACGAGGTCGGGGAGCGGTCGACCGGGATGGAGGATCTGCACCGGCGACTGCGGGACAGCAGGACCGCGTTCGGTCTGCTGCTCATGCGCTGTCACGGCAGGTACGCCGAGGACCCCGAGAACTTCACCCTCGGCAGCGTCTCGCTCCCCGAACTGTCGGAGGACTGGGAGATGTGGGCGCTCCGGACCAGCGGAGCCGCCGTCCTCGTCAACTCCTGCGTCTCCGCCCGCCCGGTCGTCGACCGCCGCTACGGGGCGGCCGTACCGCGCAACTTCGCGGAGGTCTTCCTGCGGTGGGGCGCCGGCGCGGTCATCGCCACCGTCGCGGAGGTGAGCAAGGCGCACGCACACGACTTCGCGGCGCGGCTGCTCAACAACGCCCGGCACGGGCCGGTCAACCTGGCCGACGAGCTGCTGGAGCACCGCGCGTACTACGCCCGGGAGGCCGAGCGAGCGATCCTGGAAGGCGACGACCGACGGGCCGAGGAGGCCATCGAGGGTTTCTTCACCAGCTTCATGTACGCCTACTTCGGGCACCCTGGGACCACACTGGCCCTGGAGCCTCCGCCGTGCGATGAGCGGGAGGAAGGTGATGGCACGCCGTGAACGCCCCCTCCGTGAGCCTCCGCCCCCTCGTGAGCTGGCCCGAGGAGGCCGAGACCGGGCGCAAGTACATGGTCACGGTGGACGTCGAGTTCGACAGCGAGTCGAGCCCATGGCCGTACGAAACCGAGGAGTACGCGATCGGCTGCGTGGTCGAGGGCGAACCCCGCCTCGCCGTCGAGTCGGTCGGCGACACGACACTCGTCCTGCACCGCTTCGGCGGCACGTACGGCCCTGCCCGCTTCGTCACGTACGTGGTCGGGGACGGGCCGGTGCAGGAGACCGCGCTGTGGCTGACGCTGATCACGGCGGGTGGGGTGCCGTTCAGGAGTGAGCGGCTCGGGGTGCGGGTCGGGGGGACGGAAGCGGCGGAGGCCGTGCCGGAGATCGAGGTGGCGTTGCCGTCGCGGGAGGCGGTGGCGGAGCCGCCCGGCCGTGTGCCGGTACCCGTGCGGGAGCTCGCCCCCGAGGCCGGCGGGACCGTCCTGATCCTGCCCGGCACCTTCGGGGTGCGCGAAGCGGTGAGCCGGCGGTTGGTGGACGCGCAGGACAGCCGTTACGGAATGTGGTACGGCGCGGAGATCGGTGAACTGCCCGGTACCGCCTGGCGTGTCGCGCTGATGCGGACGGTGGGCGAGAGTGAGACGGGCGTGGCCGAGGTCAGACGATCGCTCCGTGCCCCGATCATGGTGTCGGTCGTCGAGGCGAGCGGAGTGCCCGGCAGAACGGACCACGGCGACGTCGTCGTGGCCACGAAGGTGAGCGGTCTGCCCAGCTCGCGTTTCCAGCCGTCCGAGCGTCTGGTGCGGGCCGCCCGCGTGACACTGCAGAGCAGCGCCCACTTCGCGCCGGTGGACGGAGGGGGATTCCCAGACGACCAGGGCACCGCGGCGTTCGTCAACGTGCTGAGCTCCCGGTGTCTGCAGGCGGCGTACGCCGTGGAAGGCGAGCACCTCACGATCTGTGCGGTCGGCGAGGTGGCGGTCGAGCGGGCCGTGGAAGCGATGATGGCGGTCCTTGCCGACGTTCCCCCGGACCTGGATCACCTGGGACTGCCCCCGGTCCCGGACCCGTTCGTCGGACGGGAGCACGAACTGGAGCAGCTCCTGGAACTCCTGGCTCCCTCGGTCCCGACAGTGCGGTCGAACATCCTCGTACTGCAGGGCATGCCCGGCGTCGGGAAAACGGCGCTCGCGGTGGCGGCGGCCCACCGGGCGGTGGAGCGGGGGTTCACCGGGGGCGTCTACTGGGTCCCGGGCGACATGGACGCACGGGACGCGGTGCGCCAGGTCAGAGACCGGCTGCCGCACGACCACGGGCCCGTGCTCTTCGTACACGACGCCGCGAGGCCGCAGCCCTGGGAGGCCTTCGGGGACAGCAGGTTCAGCGTCCTGGTCACCAGGCGGCGCTACACCTCGGTCACTCAGGTCGCCAGGGTCATGACGCTCGAGCCGCTGTCCGTCGACTCCGCGGCGGAACTGTTCCCGGGCGACTCCGCGGAAGCCGCGGTCCGGCTGGCCGCGCTGTGCGGCGGGGTGCCGCTGGCGCTGCGCCTTGCCGGGCAACAGCGAGGAACGGCCGGCGCACTGCTCCGCCGTATCCACCAGGCGGGCGGTGTCTTCCACGTCCTCGACGAACTGCGCGAGGCCTTCGACACCGAGTACTGGGCACTGAACTCCGGACAGGCCAGGCTCCTCCGCTCGTTGGCCCTGCTCCCCGGCGACGTGAGCCGGGAGCTGGTCACGGGGGCCTTCGGCCGCAACGCGGGGGAGGCCATGCAGTGGCTCGTGGACGCCTGTCTCGTCACCGAGCACGACTCTCCGCCGCGCGCGCGGCTGCCCGCTCTGGTACGTGCCTACGTCGATCAGGTCCCGGCGGAGAGCGCGGCCATGCGGGACGCGCTGACCGTGGCCGAGGGCGCCTTGTGGTCGTACTGCACCGGCCGGACCGAGGACGCCGTCGTGCGTCTCGGGCTGGGTTCCACGGAGGCGGACGACCAGCGGCAGGGCCGCCGCGACGAAGCACTGGCCTGGCTGGACGGCGAGCGCGGAAACCTGGTCGCCCTGGCGGCCCGGAAAGCACCCTCGGCGGTGGAGGGACGGGAAGCCTTCGACCTCGTCGTCCACCTGGGTGCGTACCTGAACTGGCGGCGGTACTTCGACGACTGCGTCGCGTGCTGCTCCGCGGTGCTGCGACCGGCCGAGGAGAGCCATGAGACGGCGCACGTCTGGAACGTCCTGGGCATCGCGCAGCGCGGCCTGGGGCGCCTGGAGGAGGCGGCCGAGTCGCACCGACGTGCGCAGGCCGTCTTCGAGCGGCTCGGTGACACCTGGGGCGAAGCCAAGGCATGCGACGCGCTGGGCCTCGTCTACGCGGAGCAGGGCGACTGGGAGGCCGCCCGGCGGCTGCACATGGCGGCCCGGGAGACACTGAGGCACCTCAGCGACCGGCGCGGAGAGGCCGAGGCGTTGATGAACCTGGGGGCGTTGACCCTCCAGCACGGCGACGCGACGGAAGCCGCGGGCCACCTTGCCCGGGCCGTCGAGCTGTACCAGCTCCGGGGCGATGTGCTGGGCATGGCCTGGGCCGTACTGAACCGTGCCCTCGCGCTGATCCACAGCGGCAGTCCGGAGCACGCGGCGGCCATGGCTGCCGAGGTCATGCGGGACTTCGCCGTCATGGACGACACGTACGGGACGGCACGGGCCTGGGAGGTCCGGGCCCAGGCGTACGAGGACATGTTCCGGTTCGTCGAGGCGCGCAGTGCCTGGACGAAGGCCGAGGAGGCGTATGTCGCGGCCCGTGACGATGTACGGGCCGAGCTGGCCGGGGAGCGCGCCAGGAACGTCCGACGGCACATGGCCCGCCGCAGCGCCCGTGTCCTGGTCACCGCGGTCTCTTGGGCGGATGGGCCCGGGGTCGACTGGGCCATGTATGTCTCCGGCACCTCCGGGCGGGAGATGAGGTTCACCAATTCCGGTTCGATCGGGCTCGACGTGCTCCCGCTCGAACTGCCGTGGCACCTGGGTGACGCGCTGCGCCAGGCAGAGTCCGACTACCGCTCTGTTCCCGTCGAATTCGCCCTGCCCGCCGAGCACTTCGACCTGGCCCCCCACGCCTGGGCGCAGGACGGGGTCCCGATGTCGGCGTGCATCGGTGAGCAGCGTCCGGTGGTGCTCCGCGACGTGGAGCGGGCGGGCAGACCGGTTTCCTCGTGGCTCGCCCGCTGGCAGGGGCTGCGAGAGGCCCCGCGGCTGATCGCCTGGCACCTTCCGGTGGCACAGGAGCCGGTACGGCTTCCCGTCCCGGAGGCGCGAATCCCGGTCCTCTGCGGCGGGGTGAGCGAGGGACCCGGCCGGCGGATCATGTCCCGTCTGCTGGCGGACGGGCACGGCGTCGTCCTGTGGGCGACGGGCCGTCACGGGAAGGAGTGCGGGTCCGAATGCGTCCGGACGCGCGCGCAGGCCGACGGTCTCCTGGCAGGCGTCAGGTCCCTGGAAGAGCTTCCCGGTGAGCTCTGGCAGTTCCGTGCCGAGAGCCACGACCTCCGTCTCTCCCTGCTGTACGACGACCCCGGGTCACCCCTCCCCTCCCTGTTCGTCGAAGGCTAGTGCCGCGTCAGGGACACCCACCTCTCGTGGACCGGCCACGACCTGTCACGAGCGAGCCACGGAATCAGGCTTTCCGTCCCCTTGTGAGGGATCGTTTCACCCGTACGGATTAAATGTGCTCAAGCGGGAGGAAGGGCCCACCCCGCGCCGCCTACGGTCCACGGATGAGCAGCAGTCCGGAGACCTCGATCCGCACCACCGGAACACACAGGGCGCACCGGGAAGCGCGTGACCGTACTGCCGCGCGCACGCTGGCGCAGCGGCCGCTCGCGCGCTACGAGACGTATCTGGACGGCCTGTTCACCTACTGCCTGTCCGTGCTGTGCGACCACGACGCGGCGACCGCCGCCCTGGGTGAAGTCCTCGGGCTCGCCGAGCGCCGCCGCTGCCCGGACGCGGCCGGTGACCACAGGGCCTGGCTGTACGCACTGGCCCGCTGGGCGTGCCTGCGCAAGCTGGCCGAGGCCAAGCAGAAACGTCCGGGCACGCACGTGGCCGGCCGCCACACCGCCGGTCGGCAGAGCGCCGCGCAGCCCGCCGCCCAGCCGGTTCCCGAGGAGGCCCAGGAGCAGCGCCGGCGCGAACTCGCCCTGCTCGCCTGGCCGGAGGCGGCCGGCACCACCCCGGAGCAGCGCGAGGCGCTCGAACTCGCCGTGCGCCACCACCTGGCCGCCCCCGAGGTCGCCGCCGTCCTCGGCATGGCGCCCGCCGCCGCCCGCGAACTGCTCGCCACGGCCGCCTGCGAGGTGGAACGCACCCGCGCGGCGCTCGCCGTCGTCGAGACCTGCTCCTGTCCGGGCGTCGCCCGCCTCACGGGCGACAACCAGCTCGTGCTCGGCGCGGCCCTGCGCCGTGAGCTCGTACGGCACGTCGACGACTGCCCGCGCTGCCGCCGTACCGCCGAACGCGCGGTCCCCGGCCGCTGGCCCGGCGTCAGCGTCACCCCCGCCGAGCTGCCGGTCCTGGAGGCGCCCCGCCCGGCCCTGCGCGCCGCCGTGGCGCACCTCCCGCGCGCGCGGGGGAGCGCAGCCCCGCGTTTCGACCGGCGCGGCTTTCCGATGGACCCCAAGGACCGCGCCGCGCGAAGGGAGCGCCTGCGCGCGCGTGCCGTCACGACGACGGTCGTCGCCACCGTCGTCGCCGCCCCGGTACTCGCCTTGTGGGCCGCGTACAAGGGCGGGCCGGCCGACGAGGGCACGGCCGGGCGCCCGGCCACCGCCAGCGAGGCGCAGGGCCCCGGCAGCCTCGACGGCGAGGCGGCAGGTGGCGGTTACGAGAACGCGGGCAATGCCAGGACCAGCCGCGGCGGCCGCTTCGGCAAGGGCGCCGGAGGCGTCTCCGTCGAGGTCGTCAGCGTCACCGGCGGGCGGACGGGCCATGCCCGCCTCGACGTGTCGGCCGGTCACCGGGGCGACACCACACTCATTACCCTCACCGCCACCGGCTCCGCCCCGGTCCGCTGGTCCGCGACGGCGGCAGCCCCGTGGCTCTACCTGAGCCAGTCGTCGGGAACCCTCGACCCCGGCGAAACGCTGACGATCAAGGTGTACGTCGACCATCTGCGCGAGCCGTCCGGCCACTGGAGCGCGCGCGTGGCGATCGCACCCGCCGGCGCCGTCGTCTCCATCGAGGGCTACGGCACCGCGCCCGGCCAGTCCGACCCCGGCCCGGGCCAAGGCGACCCCGGTGACCCGCCCCCGCCCGGCCCGGACCCGACGCCCACGGCATCGGTCCCCTCGGATCCCACGCCGACCGACCCGCCCTCGTCGCCGGATCCGGAACCGACTCCCGGCGACACCGCGCCGTCCGACCCGGGGAGCTCGACCCCGCCGCCCGCCGACAACGACGACCCGAGCCCGGCCGCTCCCTAGGCCCACGACCTAGAGCGTGCCGGGTGCAGGTGAGCCCCGTGTCTCCGTACGAGCCCCGTGTCTCCGTACGGTCCCCGGAGCCTCGTCAGCCGACCGGATCCGCCGGATGAGGTGCCAGCAACGGCAGCTGCGAGGCCAGGCGCTCCTCGCACAGCTCGGCCAGACGGTCGTAGCCGGCCTTGCCCATCAGCTCGGTCAGCTCCGCCCGGTAGGACACGTACACCGGCTCGCCCGCGCCGTGCGCCGAGGTGGCCGACGTGCACCACCAGTGCAGGTCGTGGCCGCCCGGCCCCCAGCCCCGCCGGTCGTACTCGCCGATCGACACCTGCAGCACGCGCGTGTCGTCGGGCCGGTCGATCCAGTCGTATGTCCGCCGCACCGGCAGCTGCCAGCAGACGTCCGGCTTGGTCTCCAGCGGCTCGCGGCCCTCCTTCAGGGCCAGGATGTGCAGCGAGCAGCCCGCGCCGCCCGCGAACCCGGGGCGGTTCTGGAAGATGCACGAGCCCTGGTAGGGGCGGGTCTGCCGGGAGCCCTCGTCGTCCTCCGAGATCCAGCCCGTCTCCGTGCCGACATCGTGGTGCTGCCAGATCTCCGGCGTGAGCCTCGCCACATGCGCGGCGACCCGCTTCTCGTCGTCCTCGTCGGAGAAGTGGGCGCCCAGCGTGCAGCACCCGTCGTCCGCGCGGCCCGCCTGGATGCCCTGGCATCCGCTGCCGAAGATGCAGTTCCAGCGAGAGGTCAGCCATGTCAGATCACAGCGGAAGACCTGCTCGTCGTCCGCCGGATCAGGGAACTCCACCCACGCTCGCGCGAAGTCGAGCCCCTTCTCGTCGTCCGCCAGGGCCCGCTTCGGCTTCTTCGACGGCTTCGTCTGCTTCGCCTGCGAAGAACCGCCGACAGATTTGGCCGTCTTGTCGTCCTTCGCCTTTTTCGTCTTTGGCACCCGTCCAGGGTAAGTCGCCCGAGGCCCCTCTCGGGACCGTACGGGGGACGGAAGATCGCCCAGGTGGCAGTAGCGTTCCGTACATGAGACTCGGTGTCCTCGACGTGGGATCGAACACGGTGCATCTGCTGGTGGTGGATGCGCACCCGGGCGCGCGCCCCCTGCCCGCGCATTCGCACAAGGCGGAGCTGCGCCTTGCCCAACTTCTCGACGAGGGCGGGGCCGTAGGCACCGACGGGGTCGACAAACTGATCTCCGTCGTCCACGAGGCGCTGCAGGCCGCCGAGGACAAGGGCGTCGAGGACCTGCTGCCGTTCGCGACCTCCGCGGTGCGGGAGGCCAGCAACGCCGACGACGTCCTCGCGCGCGTGCAGGCGGAGACCGGCGTCGAGCTGCAGGTCCTCACCGGCGCGGAGGAGGCCCGGCTCACGTTCCTCGCCGCCCGCCGCTGGTTCGGCTGGTCCGCGGGCAAGCTGCTCGTCCTCGACATCGGCGGCGGTTCCCTGGAGATCGCGTACGGCATCGACGAGGAGCCCGACGCGGCCGTCTCCCTGCCGCTCGGCGCGGGCCGCCTCACCGCCGGATGGCTGCCCGGCGACCCGCCCGACCCGGAGGCGATAAGGGCCCTGCGCCGCCACGTCCGCGCCGAGATCGCCCGTAGCGTCGGCGAATTCAGCCGCTTCGGCGCCCCCGACCACGTGGTCGCCACGTCGAAGACCTTCAAGCAGCTGGCCCGCATCGCCGGCGCCGCCCGCTCCGCCGACGGCCTGTACGTCCAGCGCGAACTCAAGCGCGAGTCCCTGGAGGCCTGGGTCCCGCAACTGGCCGGCATGACCACGGCCCAGCGCTCAGAACTCCCGGGTGTCTCCGAGGGCCGCGCGAACCAGCTCCTGGCGGGGGCCCTGGTGGCGGAGGGCGCGATGGACCTCTTCGGCGTGGACAACCTGGAAATCTGCCCGTGGGCGCTCAGGGAGGGCGTGATCCTGCGGCGCCTCGACCATATGGGCTCGGCGTAGCCGGCGCAGGGTGTGCGGGGCTGTGACACATGCGGCTCGGCGCGTGGGCGCGACAAGCTCCAACGCGCCCGCAGCTGTTTATGGCGAACACCACAACGGCGCATAGGCACCCCGCCCCCACCCGACCGCACCCCGTAATCTGTCCCCCATGGCGGAGCCAGTCGTACGCATCCCGGATGCGAAGGTCGCGCTGTCCACGGCCTCCGTGTACCCGGAGTCCACGTCGACGGCCTTCGAGATCGCCGCGCGCCTCGGGTACGACGGAGTCGAGGTCATGGTGTGGACCGACCCGGTCAGCCAGGACATCGAGGCGCTGCGCAGACTCAGCGACTACCACGGGATCCCGGTCCTGGCCGTGCACGCCCCGTGCCTGCTCATCACGCAGCGCGTGTGGTCCACCGACCCGTGGGTCAAGCTCCAGCGGGCCCGGGCGGCGGCCGAGAAGCTCGGCGCGAGCACGGTCGTCGTTCATCCCCCGTTCCGCTGGCAGCGCCAGTACGCCCGCGATTTCGTCACCGGGATCTGGCGGATGGCGAACGAGACGGATGTGAGGTTCGCCGTCGAGAACATGTACCCCTGGCGCTACCGCGACCGCGAGATGCTCGCCTACGCGCCCGACTGGGACGTGACGAAGGACGACTACCGTCACTTCACGATCGATCTCAGTCACGCCGCGACGGCCCGCTCCGACGCGATGCAGATGGCCGACCGCATGGGGGACCGTCTCGGGCACGTCCACCTCGCGGACGGCAAGGGATCGGCGAAGGACGAGCACCTCGTTCCGGGGCGCGGCTCCCAGCCCTGCGCCGAGCTGCTGGAACGTCTGGCCCTGACCGGCTTCGACGGCCATGTCGTCATCGAGGTCAACACCCGCCGTGCCATGTCCGGCGCCGAACGGGAGGCCGACCTCGCCGAGGCGCTGGCCTTCACCCGCCTCCACCTGGCCTCGGCCGTGAAGGTGCCCCGGCCGTGACCGGCGCCACCGCCCGGCGCCGGGGCCGGCCTCCTCGTACGGAATCCGCCGGCACCCGCGACCGGATCCTGGCCGCGGCCCGCGCGGAGTTCTCCGAGCGGGGCTACGACAAGACGTCCGTGCGCGGTATCGCGAAGGCGGCCGGAGTGGACTCGGCCCTGGTCCACCACTACTTCGGCACCAAGGAACAGATCTTCGCGGCGGCCGTGGAGGTCGCCTTCGCGCCCGCCCTGAACATGCCCGAGGCGGTCGCCGACGGTCCCCTCGACGCGGTGGGCGAGCGTCTGACCCGCTTCATCTTCGGCATCTGGGAGAACCCGACCACCCGTGCGCCGCTGCTGGCGATCGTCCGCTCCGCCGTCAACAACGAGACCGCGGCCGCCGTCTTCCGCCGGCTCGTGGCCTCGCAGCTGCTGCGCCGCATCGCCGCCCAGCTGGAGCTGCCGGACGCGGAACTGCGTGCCGAACTCGCGGCGGCGCAGCTCGTGGGGACGGCGATGCTGCGGTATGTGATCAAGGTGGAGCCACTGGCGTCGGCGGACCTGGAGCAGATCATCGCGCGGGTGGCGCCGGTGGTACAGGGGCATCTGACGCAGCCCTGACGGGTGAGACGCGCATCCCGCATTCCGGACAACGTGTCCGCCCTCTGGATGAGCGGCGTACGCTCGATAGCAGTCAGAAGTCTCTGATCGCAGTCTCTGCAGTCCCTAAGGAGCGAGCGACGATGCCCGAGCTGAGGTCCCGCACAGTCACCCACGGCCGCAACATGGCGGGCGCCCGCGCCCTTATGCGCGCCTCCGGTGTACCGGGTGCGGACATCGGCCGCAAGCCGATCATCGCGGTCGCCAACAGCTTCACGGAGTTCGTGCCCGGCCACACCCACCTCCAGCCGGTCGGCCGGATCGTCAGTGAGGCGATCAGGGAGGCGGGCGGCATCCCGCGCGAGTTCAACACGATCGCCGTCGACGACGGCATCGCGATGGGCCACGGCGGCATGCTCTACTCCCTGCCCTCCCGAGACCTCATCGCGGACAGCGTGGAGTACATGGTCGAGGCCCACTGCGCCGACGCCCTGATCTGCATCTCCAACTGCGACAAGATCACCCCGGGCATGCTGAACGCGGCCCTGCGCCTGAACATCCCGGCGGTCTTCGTCTCCGGCGGTCCGATGGAGTCCGGCCGCGCCACCCTGGTCGACGGCACGGTGCGCACGCTCGACCTGGTCGACGCGATCTCCGACGCGGTCAACGACAAGATCTCGGACGAGGACATCGCCCGGATCGAGGAGAACGCCTGTCCGACCTGCGGCAGCTGTTCCGGCATGTTCACGGCCAACTCGATGAACTGCCTGACCGAGGCGATCGGCCTGTCCCTGCCCGGCAACGGCTCGGTCCTCGCCACGCACACGGCCCGCAAGGCGCTGTACGAGAACGCGGCCCGCACGGTCATGGACATCACCCGCCGCTATTACGAGCAGGACGACGAGACGGTCCTGCCCCGTTCCATCGCCTCCTTCGCGGCCTTCGAGAACGCGATGGCCCTGGACATCGCGATGGGCGGCTCGACCAACACGATCCTGCACCTGCTGGCGGCGGCCCAGGAGGCGGGCGTCCCCTTCGGCCTCGAGCAGATCGACGCGGTCTCGCGCCGCGTGCCCTGCCTCGCGAAGGTCGCCCCGAACGTCGCCAAGGACCGCACGTACTACATGGAGGACGTGCACCGCGCCGGCGGCATCCCCGCCCTCCTCGGTGAGCTGCACCGCGCGGGCCTGCTCAACGAGGACGTGTACTCCGTGCACAGCCCGTCCCTGGCCGACTGGCTGAAGACGTGGGACGTGCGCGGCGGCTCCCCGTCCGCCGAGGCCGTCGAGCTGTGGCACGCGGCGCCCGGCTGCGTCCGCTCCGCCGAGGCCTTCTCCCAGTCCGAGCGCTGGGACGCCCTCGACGAGGACGCGGAGGGCGGCTGCATCCGCTCCGTCGAGCACGCGTACTCCAAGGACGGCGGCCTGGCCGTGCTGAAGGGCAACCTGGCCGTCGACGGCTGCGTGGTGAAGACGGCGGGCGTCGACGAGTCCATCTGGACCTTCGAGGGCCCGGCGGTCGTCTGCGAGTCGCAGGAGGAGGCCGTCGAGAAGATCCTCAACAAGCAGGTCACGGACGGCGACGTGGTCGTCATCCGCTACGAGGGCCCGAAGGGCGGTCCCGGTATGCAGGAGATGCTCTACCCGACCTCCTTCCTCAAGGGCCGCGGCCTCGGCAAGACCTGCGCCCTGATCACCGACGGCCGCTTCTCCGGCGGCACGTCCGGCCTGTCCATCGGCCACGCCTCCCCGGAGGCCGCGTCCGGCGGCACCATCGCCCTCGTGGAGGACGGCGACCGGATCCGCATCGACATCCCGAACCGCTCGATCGAGCTGCTGGTCGACGAGGCCGAACTGGCCCGCCGCGAGCAGGCGCTGGACGGGGCGTACGCCCCGAAGAACCGCGAGCGGAAGGTGTCGGCGGCGCTGCGGGCGTACGCGGCGATGGCGACCAGCGCGGACAAGGGCGCGGTGCGGGACGTGAGCAGGCTGGGCTGAGCTCCCGTTTCCCCCCTTGGGCCGTCTCCTTCCCGTGTGAGGGGGGCGGCCCTTTCGCGTACTACCAGGCCGAGGGGTTCCGTCCGTCGACGCCGAACACGGTGCCGTCGGGGGCGCCTGCGTAGATGTGGTGGTTGGCGAGGAGGGGCTGGGGCAGCGTGGCCACGACCTGGTCGGAGTTGGGGCCGAGCCTTGGGGGTGTCTGCCCGACGAGTTTCCCGGTGCGGGCATCGACGGCGAGGAGGCGTCCGTCGGGGGCGGTGACGTACACGTGCTCGTCGTCGGCGACCGGTGTCGAACCGCGGCTCACGGACGTCTCGAGAAGCCACAGCCGCTGCCGGGTGCCGGTGTCCACGGCCTCCAGCGAACCGCCGGTGGCCAGCAGGTAGGTGACGTTCCCGCGCACGGTGACCGTGGGGTCCTGGCGTGGAACGGGCAGCGCCACCTGGGTCGACGACCTCGGCCCAGGGGTGTAGCGGACCACGGCGTTCGTGTCGCCGGAGCCCAGGTCGGTGGAGAGGAAGAACACTGATCCGCCCTGGGCCCCGACGGGTCTCAGCGCCCCCTTCAGCCCTGCTTCCCACCGCACGTCACCCGTTTCCGGATCGACCGCGGTGACCTGTGTGCTCGTCCCGTCGGAGGTCGTCCTCGTCGCGTATGCCAGCGGGTCCCCGGCGAACGAGGTGAACGAGTCGACGCCCGATACCCGGCGGCTCCACTTCGTGTCGCCCGACGCGCTGTCCACACCCGTGACCGTGCCGTCCGCACCGGTGAGCAGGAGCATGCCGCCGACGTACCGCACCGAGCCGGGCGCGGACAGACTCCGCTCCCAGACCTGTTTGCCCGAGGCCGGATCGAGCGCCTCCAGACGTCGGCCTCCGTAGGCCTGCACCAGCCCGCCGGAAACGACCGGTGGTCCGCCGGCGCTCTCCTCGGGGACGGGGTGGCGCCACAGCAGGGTGCCGTCGGCCGGTGAGAGAGCGTAGACGACTCCGGGCTGCTTACAGAGCAACTTGCCTGCCCCGTGGACGCATTGCGGCACGCTTCCGGCTCCGGGGGCAGGCTTCGTTTCCCAGCCGCTCCACGCGGCCGGTGTGGTCCGCGCCGAGGTGCCCTTCGACGCGGCCGGGTCCCCGTCCGTCAGCCGAACTGCGGCGAACACACCGCACGTGACCAGGGCGACGGCACCGGCCGCGAGGACCGCCGGCGTGCGCAGGCTTCTCCTGGGCCCCGGCTCGGGCTCCTCGGCGTGGGCCTTCGGTTCCGGCGCATCACCCGACCCACCCGTGCGCTGCGCCGGTATGAACGCCTGCGTGTCGTACGAGGCCGCCACGGACCGCAGCTCCCGCATCAACTCGTCCGGTGTGGGCCGGTCCTCGGGCTCCTTGGCGAGACAGCGGAGCACGAGTGGCGCGAGACTGTCCGGTACGCCCGTCAGGTCGGGCTCGTCGTGCACGACCTGGTAGGCGACGACGTACGGGCTGTCGGAGTCGAACGGCCCGCGTCCGGTGGCCGCGTGGACCATCACTGATCCGAGCGCGAAGACGTCGGCGGCGGGCCCGACCTCCCGCGGCCGCCGGAACTGCTCGGGCGCCATGAACGGCGGGGTCCCGATCAACTTTCCGGTCTCGGTGCGCAGTTCGCTGTCCTTTGGCCGGGAAATGCCGAAGTCGATGACCTTCGGCCCGTCCTCGGCGAGCAGCACGTTGCTCGGTTTCAGATCCCGGTGCACCACGCCGACCCGGTGAATGTCGCGCAGCGCCTCGGCCAGCCCGGCCATCAGACGGCGCAACTGGGCGGGCTCCATGTCCCCGTTCCGTTTCACATGGTCGGCGAGGGTCGGCCCCGGAATGAACAGTGTGGCCATCCAGGGCCGTTCGGCCTCCGGATCGGCGTCGACGACGGACGCGGTGAAGGCACCGCTCACCCGCCGCGCCGCGGCCACCTCCTGCCGGAAACGCCCCCTGAACTCGGGATCCCGGGCGAACTCGGCGTGGACGACCTTCACCGCGAGCTTCATCCCGGAGGTGCTCCGGGCCAGGTGCACGACGCCCATGCCTCCCGAGCCGAGACATGACTCAAGACGGTAGTGACCGGCGTACTCGGGAAGTTCCGCTTCCACATCCGCTCCGATGTCGTGCTGTGGCGCCATGGAACCACCCCCATGCTGTTCGTCCGCGCGCGCGACGCACGGAGCCTAGTCGATGACTCGAACGAGACAGAGACGGCTTGCTAGCATCCATGTGCGAGTTACGTACATGTGTTTCATGGCGTGTTTTAGGGGTATCAATGTGGCCTCATGGCGTTCATGGCGTTCATGGGGTTCAACGGGGGAGGATTTTCATGTCTGTTGACCGCGTCGAAGAGGTCGAGGGCAGTGGGGAAGAGGCATCCGCGACTGCAGCGGCCCTGCACTACTACACGACCGCACCGGTCCGTCTCAACGTCCGCAGCGGCCCCGGCACGAGTTACAACATCGTCCGCACCCTGCCCGGGAGCTCCAGGGTCCCGATCTACTGCCAGGCTCCGGGCACGACCGTCACGGGCACGTACGGCACCACCAACATCTGGGACAACATAAGCAACGGCGAGTTCATCTCGGACGCGTACGTGAACACGGGCAGCGACGGCTACGTGGCTTCACGCTGCGCCTGATCCCGACGGGAGCCCGCGGTGGCCCCGGAGCCATAATCGTCCCGTGAGCGACGAGACCGGCACCCCACCCACCCCCGCGGGCTCCACGGGCGGCGGCACCCCCCGCCCCGAACCCCTCCGCTTCTTCGGCACGACCTGGGTGAACCACGACGACGGCTACACCCTCCGCCGCGTCGCCGCGCCCATCGGTTCACTCGCGGCCGCGGCCGCCTCCTGCCTGGTCCTGCGCTTCGCATACGAAGGCCTGCAGATCGCGGACACCGGCACCTTCGTGACGCTGCTGGTGGTCGTGATGTTCACGGTGTGCAGCGCCCTCGCCTTCCGCCACACCTGGGACGGCTTCACCAAGCGCCACGACCCCGCCCGCCAGGCCTCGCTCCGCGGCCTCCTGGCCATCGGCTTCGTGGGCTCCCTCCTCGCGTACTTCTTCCGCTCCCTCACCGAGGCCCCCGGCGAGAAACTCCACCGCGAGGAGTACGAAGCGGCGCGCACCCGGCACGAGAAACGCACGACCCGCCGCACGGGCAACCCGTCGAAGAAACGCAGGCGTTCCTGACCTGCCGGGCTCACCACAACCACCTGCAGCCTGCATTCACCCCCGGCCACCATGGCCCTGTGACCACATCCTCGCCATCCCCGACTGCCACCCCACCCCCCTCTCACGCAAGCCGAGCCCACTCCTTCAACGCCGTCGCAGCCCAGTACGCCGCCAACCGCTCCTCCTACCCGCCCGCCCTCTTCGACGCGATCGAGGACCTGGCCGGCCGCCCCCTCCCCGGCGCCCGCGTCGCGGACATCGGCGCCGGGGCCGGCACCGGCATAGCCACCACACTCCTCCACGACCGCGGGTGCGCACGTGATCGCGGTCGAACCGGGCGACGGCATGGCGGCCGAGTTCCGCCGCACACTCCCCGGCATCCCGGTCGTCAGAGGCAACGGCAACGCCCTCCCCCTCACCGACGCCTGCGCCGACTTCCTCACCTACGCCCAGTCCTGGCACCGGACCGACCCCGCCAAGTCGATCCCGGAAGCCTTCCGGGTCCTGCGCCCCGGCGGCGAGCTCGCGCTGTGGGAACACCGACGCCCTCGACGTGCCGTGGATCGGCACGCAGGCGGACCGCGTCGGCCGCTTCCTCGGCATCGACATGGCGGCCGAGAAGAAGGGAGTCGGGGCCCGCGCCGCCGACCCCGACGGCCGCCTCGACTTCGCCGTCGGCCGACTCCGCTGGAGCCGCCGCGTCACATCGACACGCACCTCTCCAACGTCGGCAGCCCCTCC
Source organism: Streptomyces sp. NPDC040410 (assembly GCF_055595715.1). Taxonomy (NCBI): domain Bacteria; kingdom Bacillati; phylum Actinomycetota; class Actinomycetes; order Kitasatosporales; family Streptomycetaceae; genus Streptomyces; species Streptomyces sp. NPDC040410. The sequence goes on along the minus strand of NZ_JBVIVK010000002.1, from coordinate 7,625 downwards.
GTGTTCCTGGTCCACGACGAGGAGGCGGCCGCCGCCTTCCTCGCCGAGGAACGCAGGCTCCTGACGCGGGCCTTCCCGGACGGATTCGTCGAGGAGGTCTACGACGTCGATCTGCTGCTCGCCACCACGTCGTGACCTCAGGACCTGCCGTCCGGCGTGGCGCCCGTCACGCGGCGGCAGGTCCGGGCGGCGGCCCACCCCTCCAGGGCCGCCGCACACGCGTGGTCCAGGTGCCGCAGCCCGCTCAGTTCCAGCCGGACCTCCCGGTCGCGCGGCAACGCCTCCAGCGCATCCAGCAGTTTCGGCAGCCGCAGGAAGGTCGCGTGCCCGAGCACCCGCACGAGGAGGCCGGCTTCTCCCCGGTCCTCGGTCTCCACATGCACGTGGCTCGCGTCCCACGCCGTCTTCCCCACGGCCAGCACCAGCCCGACCAGCACTCCTTCGAAGAGATTCCCGGCCACGACCGCCCCGGCGGTCACACCCAGCACCACCACCTCCCCCCGATGCCCGCGCCACAGCCCCCGCACCTCCCGGACCGGCACGAGCTTGCACCCGGCGTGGACCAGCAGTCCGGCGAGCGCCGCCACCGGGATCAGCCCGAGCACCCCGGGCACGACGACCGTGAACACCAGCAGCCACACCCCGTGCAGCACCCGCGACGCCTTCGTCCGCGCCCCGGCCTGCACGTTCGCCGCACTGCGCACGATGACCGCGGTCAACGGGAGAGCCCCGAGCACCCCGCACACCGCGTTCCCCGCTCCCTGCGCCATCAACTCCCGGTCATAGTCGGTCCGCGCACCCCGGTGCAGCCGGTCCACAGCCGCCGCACTGAACAACGACTCGGCGGACGCGATCAGCGCGAAGGCGACGACGGTCCCGATCGCGCCCACTTCCGTCAGCCGCCCGAAATCCCCGGCCTGCGGCACCCGCACCGCATCCAGCAGCCCCCGCACCTCGACCCGCCGCACCCCCAGGTCGAACACCCCGGTCACCGCAGCCGCCAGCGCCACCGCCACGAGCGGCGCCGGCACCCGTCGCGCTCCCCGCTCCCACAGCGGCCACAGGAGCAGTACGGCAATGGTGGCACCGCCCACTGACAACGCCACGGGATCCACCAGCCCGGGCAGCGACACCAGCCCGGCGACCTTCCCGAGCCCGCTCGCTGGCGTGGCCGCGTCACCGATCGCGTACGCCTGTCCGGCGACCAGCACCAGCCCGATCCCGGCGAGCATCCCCTGTACGACGGCCACGGACACGGCCCGGAACCACCTCCCGAGCCGCAGCGCCCCGAGCCCCAACTGCACCGCCCCGGCGGCGAGCACCAGCACTCCGAGCGTCTTGAGGCCGTACCTCTGCACGGCTTCGTACACGAGCACCGTCAGCCCCGCCGCGGGTCCGCTGACCTGCAGGCTGCTGCCGGGCAGTGTCCCGGCGACCAGCCCGCCGACGATCCCGGTGACCAGCCCCAGTTCGGCGGGCACGCCCGAGGCAATGGCCACGCCGACGCACAGCGGGAGCGCGACGAGGAACACGACGAGGGAAGCGAACAGATCGGCCTTGCGTACGCCACAGCGCATGACGAAAGCACCTCCGGTGATGAGGGGAGATGCGTGGGCGCCGAGCCGGGGGAGTGCACGGCGAACTGAAATCCATTGTCGGGAACGCGGGGTCTCCCGCGCAGCCCGTCCGCGCGCCCGTACGGGTCGCGCGGAGGCACACAGCCGGTCCCGCCCGCTTCCGATCACCCCAGCACGCGCCTGGGCCGCCGAACACGCCCCACTTGACGGCGCCTCGGCCCGCGAGGATTATTCATCGCATGATGAATTACTCTTCCGGTCCGCCGGAGGCGGAGAGCCGTACCACGCAAACCCCGGCCGTACGCGCCGAAGGCCTCACCGTCGTCCGCGGCCCCCGCACGGTCCTGCGCGGCCTCGACTTCACCGTCCCGCGAGGCCAGATCACCGGCCTGCTCGGCCCCTCCGGCTGCGGCAAGTCGACCCTCATACGCGCGATCGTCGGTACCCAGGCCAAGGTCGCCGGCACCCTCGACGTCCTGGGCCTCCCCGCCGGGCACCCCACCCTGCGCACCCGCATCGGCTACGTCACCCAAGCCCCCTCCGTCTACGACGACCTGACCGTCCGCCAGAACCTCGACTACTTCACCGCGATCCTCACCCCCGGCCGCCCGGCCGCCGCCCGCCGCGACGACGTCGATCGCGTCCTCGCCGACGTCGACCTCGCCACCCACGCCGACGCCCTCGCCGGCAACCTCTCCGGCGGCCAGCGCAGCCGCGTCTCGCTCGCTGTGGCACTGCTGGGCACCCCCGAACTCCTCGTCCTCGACGAGCCGACGGTCGGCCTGGACCCGGTCCTGCGCCGCGACCTGTGGGCCCTCTTCCACGACATCGCGGCCACCCGCGGCGCCACCCTCCTCATCTCCTCGCACGTCATGGACGAGGCCGAGCGCTGCCACCGCCTGCTGCTGATGCGCGAAGGCGAGCTCCTCGCCGACGACGCCCCGGACGCCCTGCGCACCCGTACCGGCTCGGAGACGGTCGAAGCGGCATTCCTGCACCTGGTCGACGAGGCCGCGGCAGCCGGCCACCGAAAGGAAACAGCCCGATGAACACGCCGACGACGAGGCCGACGATCAGCACGCCGGCCCCCACGAGCGCCCTGAACATCTCCCGCACGACCGCCACCGCGGCCCGGGTCCTCCGCCAGCTGCGCCACGACCCGCGCACGATCGCGATGATGATCCTCATCCCCTGCGTGATGCTGCTCCTGCTGCGCTACGTCTTCGACGGCAGCCCACGCACCTTCGACGGCATCGGCGCGTCACTCCTGGGGATCTTCCCCCTGATCACGATGTTCCTGGTCACCTCCATCGCCACCCTGCGCGAACGCACCTCCGGCACCCTCGAACGCCTCCTCGCCATGCCCCTCGGCAAAGGTGACCTGATCGCCGGCTACGCCCTCGCCTTCGGCACCCTCGCGATCATCCAGTCCGCCCTCGCGACGGGCCTGGCGGTCTGGTTCCTGGGCCTCGACGTCACAGGCAGCCCCTGGCTCCTCCTCCTGGTGGCCCTCCTCGACGCCCTGCTCGGCACCGCCCTCGGCCTGTTCGTCTCGGCCTTCGCGGCCTCGGAATTCCAGGCGGTCCAGTTCATGCCGGCGGTGATCTTCCCCCAACTCCTGCTCTGCGGCCTCTTCACCCCCCGCTCCGAGATGCACCCGGTCCTGGAAGCCATCTCCGACGTGCTCCCCATGTCCTACGCGGTCGACGGCATGAACGAGGTCCTGCACCACACGGACATGACGGCGACGTTCCTCAGGGACGTCCTGATCGTGGCGGGGTGCGCGCTGCTGGTACTGGGCCTGGGCGCGGCCACGCTACGGCGCAGGACGGCGTGACCGACGCAGCCCGCGCCGGTCGACGCCCCCCAACCGCGGGCAGCCGTGCCGCTCGGGCGGCGCCCGTCCCAGAAGGGCCCCCAGCAGTGCCGGGCTGCGCGCCCCACCCCCGGCACCCTCCCAGCCCACGTTCCGCCCACCGGACAACCGAGCCGCGCACGCATCCCCGGTGCGAGGATGTACCCCGGACGACGCACCCCCGGAGGGCCCCGCACCATGACCCAGAAAGTCGCAGTCCTCGGCACCGGCAAGATCGGCGAAGCCCTGCTCAGCGGAATGATCCGAGCGGGCTGGGCCCCGGCCGACCTCCTGGTCACCGCCCGCCGCCCCGAGCGGGCCGACGAACTCCGCACCCGCTACGGAGTCACCCCGGTCACCAACCCGGAGGCCGCCAAGACCGCCGACACCCTGATCCTCACGGTCAAACCGCAGGACATGGGCACCCTCCTCGACGACCTCGCCCCCCACGTCCCCGCCGACCGCCTGGTCATCAGCGGAGCAGCCGGCATCCCCACCTCCTTCTTCGAGGAGCGCCTCGCCGCGGGCACCCCGGTCGTCCGTGTCATGACCAACACCCCCGCCCTCGTCGACGAGGCCATGTCCGTCATCTCCGCCGGCAGCCACGCCACCGCCGAGCACCTCGCCCACGCCGAGGAGATCTTCGGCGCCGTCGGCAAGACGCTGCGCGTCCCGGAGTCCCAGCAGGACGCCTGCACAGCCCTCTCCGGCTCCGGACCGGCGTACTTCTTCTACCTGGTCGAAGCCATGACCGACGCCGGCATCCTCCTCGGCCTGCCCCGCGACAAGGCCCACGACCTGATCGTCCAGTCCGCGATCGGCGCGGCCACCATGCTCCGCGACAGCGGCGAACACCCGGTCAAGCTCCGCGAGAACGTCACCTCCCCCGCCGGCACCACGATCAACGCCATCCGCGAACTCGAGAACCACGGCGTACGAGCCGCCCTCATCGCCGCCCTCGAAGCCGCCCGCGACCGCAGCCGCGAACTGGCCTCCGGCAAGAAGGACTGACCCGCACCCAGGGGGCGGCAGGTCACCGCGCCGCGTCGACGACCTCCTTCGCCGTCACCACGCGAGCGAAGCCGCCCCCATGCAGGGACACCGCCGTCGACTGCGCCACCTCGTCCGCGGTCCGCCGCCAGCCGAACGGCCCCTGCAGATCGAAGGTGTGCGTCGCGTCGTACGCGAACACCACGTCGTACCCCAGATTCCCGCCCATCCGCGCGGTCATCTCCACGCACATGTTGGTCTGGATCCCGACCAGGACAACCTGGGAGATCCCCTCCGCCTTCAGCCAGGCGTCCAGATCCGGTGTGCCGTAGAACGCCGAGTTCACCGTCTTCGTCACCAGCAGCTCCGCCCCGGCCCCCTTCCCGCGCCGCTGCTCCACGTACTCCTTGAAGTCGTTGCCCACGTACCCGAGCCGCAGAGGCGACTGTGGCTCTCCGGAGTCATGGCGGACGAAGACGACCGGCCGACCCGTCGACTGCCAGACGTCGATGAGCGAGGCGATGCTGTCATCCGCCCCGGGGTTGTTCCGCGGTCCCCAGAAGTCGAGCTCCTCGAAGCCCTTCTGTACATCCACGACAATCAGCGCTGCGTTCTGTGTGATCTCCATGCCCACGATCCTGCCGTCGCGGTCACCCCCGACCCAGAGCCGCAAAAGTCAGCGATCGATGGTTTACTGCCAGCGTGGAGCATGCGTACCGCGTCGCACTCGTCGCCTTCCCGGGTATCCGCGCCTTCGACGTCTCCGTCATCACCGAAGTCTGGGGCGCCGACCGCACAGGCAGCGGCCTCCCCGCCTTCGATCTGCACCGGGTGGCCACCGACACGACCCCGGTCCCGATGCGCGGCGGCCTCACCCTCCTCCCCGACCGCACCCTCGGCTGGCTGCCCCGCGCCGACCTCATCGTGATCCCCGGCCTCGACGACCACACCACTCCCGCACCCACCCCCGTCCTCGACGCCCTCCGCCGCGCCCACGCCCGCGGCACCACCATCGCCGCCCTCTGCGGCGGCGCCTTCACCCTGGCCCAGGCCGGCCTCCTCGACGGCCGCCGCGCCATCACCCACTGGAAGCTCGTCGACCCGCTACGCGCACACCACCCCCATGTCGCCGTCGTCCCCGGCGCCCTCTTCATCGAGGACGACAACATCTGGACCGCAGCCGGCACCGCCGCCGGCATCGACCTCTGCCTCCACCTCGTACGCACCGTCCACGGCGCCGAGGCCGCCGCCACCATCGCCCGCTCCATGGTCACGGCGCCCTTCCGCACCGGAACCCAGGCACAGTTCATCGAGCACCCCACCCCCCACACGGACCGCGACGCCGACGCCCTGGCCGCCGTACGCGAACACGCGCTGCGCCACCTCCACGAACCGCTCACGGTCGCCGGCCTGGCCGCCCACGCGGGCATGTCCGCGCGCTCCTTCGCCCGCCACTTCACCGCGGCGACCGGCACGACCCCCCTCCGCTGGCTCCTCGACCAGCGCATCGCCGCCGCACAGAAACTCCTGGAACGCACCGACCTCCCCATGCCCGAGGTCGCCCGCCGCGCCGGCTTCGGCAGCGAGGTCACCATGCGCCAGCACTTCGCATCGCGCCTCGCCACCAGCCCGCGCGCCTACCGGGCCGCGTTCAGCACGGCTCCGGTGTCCGGCACGGCTGCGGAATCGGAAGCCGCAGGCAGCAGCCCGATCGCACGGTAAGCGGCATCCACGGTCGGCCGGGCCATCGCCCGCGCCCGCTGCGCACCATCCCGCAGCACCCCCTCCACATATCCAGGATCCGCACACAGCTCCCTGTGCCTCTCCTGCACGGGCCTGAGAACCTCCACCACGGCCTCGGCCGTGTCCTTCTTCAAGGCGCCGTACGACTCGTATACACCGCTCAGACCCGAAGGGTTCCCACCGGTGCAAGCCGCCAGGATCTCCAGCAGATTCGCCAGGCCGGGCCGCGCCTCCCGGTCGTACACGACCTCCCGCCCGCTGTCGGTCACGGCCCGCATGACCTTCTTCCGCACCACGTCCGGCTCGTCCAGCACATAGACGATCCCCGGACCGGCGTCGTCGCTCTTCCCCATCTTCGAAGTCGGCTCCTGCAGGTTCATCACCCGCGCCGCCACCTCCGGATGCGTGGCCCGAGGCACCACGAACGTGTGCCCATACCGCTGGTTGAACCGCACGGCCAGATCCCGGGCCAGCTCCACATGCTGATTCTGGTCGTCCCCCACCGGCACCTCGTCGGTTCCGTACGCCAGGATGTCCGCCGCCATCAGCACGGGATACGTGAGCAACGACAGCCGGACACTCCCGCCCCGCTCGCGCTCTCGCGCGGCCTTCTCCTTGTACTGGATCATCCGCCGCATCTCGCCGTCCGTGGCCACGCACTCGAGCACGTACGACAGCCGCGCGTGCTCGTCCACATGACTCTGTACGAACACGGTGCACAGTCCCGGATCCAGCCCCGTCGCCAGAAGCAGCGTCGCCGCCTGGCGACTGAGCCGGCGCACCCGGGCCGGATCGTGGTCCACGGTCAGAGCGTGCAGGTCGACGATGCAGAACAGCGCGTCCGCCTGGTGCTGGTCGACGTCAGCCCACTGCCGCATGGCTCCCAGAAAGTTTCCCAGGGTCAGGTGCCCGGTCGGCTTGATCCCGCTGAAGACCCGTGTCATCTCTCCACCTCCTGCTCAAGACCGCCGCACCCGGCCGCCGACCCCTGGAGGGAGATACGGGAACGGCCGCCGAGTCGGCGGCCGATGAATGCATACGTGAGTACGGCCGCCGTCAGGCGGCCCACCACTGCTGGGTGCACGTATGCGTCGTCATGCACCTCAGCCTACGCCGCCGGGGGACCGTCCGGACCAGAGTTGACACACTCCGGTCAGGTCCGTAGTGTTCTTCGGGTTGTCCGACGTGAGCGCCGACTTCGGTCGGTCCCCGGACAGCCATTCCGCAAGTACCAGCCAACACTCGACGACCAGTCGTTCTGCCGTCGTGCCATTGGTATGCGTATTTGCGAAATGAGGAATCGCGTTCGAAAGGGCGCAGGCCCCCCGATTAGCTCGGGAGCCGGGACTCCGCTAAAGTCTCACTCGTCGGAACGGCCCAACAGCCGCGAAGACAAGCCCCGCTGACTGGGAGTCAGGCCCGAAAGGATCTGATAGAGTCGGAACCGCCGGAAAGGGAAA
>NZ_JBVIVK010000001.1:833992-890850 GCF_055595715.1 Streptomyces sp. NPDC040410 | reverse complement strand
CCTCGTGGGGGATTCTCCCTCCCCCCCCCCCCCCCGCCTCCCCCCCCCCCCCCCCCCCCCCCCCCCCCCCCCCCCCCCCCCCCCCCCCGGGCCCGGTGTGGCGAGAGTGCGTGCACGGCGTCGCGAGGCAGGCGGGAATGTGACGGCAGGGCTGGGCCCGGAAGCCCCCTCTCGATCATGTCGAGGACGACAAGCGTGGGAGGTACGCCCGTGAGCAGCACCCTCTTCCGGACGAAGAAGGTCGAGCAGTCCATCCTCGATACCGAGGAGCCAGAGCACGCGCTCAAGAAATCCTTGTCCGCGCTGGACCTGACCGTCTTCGGCGTCGGCGTCATCATCGGCACCGGCATCTTCGTCCTGACCGGCACGGTGGCCAAGAACAACGCCGGCCCCGCCGTCGCCCTGGCCTTCGTCGCGGCCGGCGTCGCCTGTGCGCTCGCCGCGCTCTGCTATGCGGAGTTCGCCTCCACGGTTCCGGTGGCGGGCTCCGCGTACACGTTCTCGTACGCCTCGCTCGGAGAACTGCCCGCCTGGATCATCGGCTGGGACCTGGTCCTGGAATTCGCGCTCGGCACCGCGGTGGTCGCCGTCGGCTGGTCCGGCTACATCGCCTCGCTCCTCGACAACGCGGGCTGGCACCTGCCTGAGGCGCTCAGCGGGAGAGAGGGAGCCGACGGCTTCGGCTTCGACATCCTCGCCGCCGCCCTCGTCCTGGTGCTCACCGCCATCCTCGTGGTCGGCGTGAAGCTCTCCGCGCGGATCACCACCGTCGTGGTCGCCATCAAGGTGACGGTCGTCCTGACCGTGATCATCGCGGGCGCCTTCTTCATCATCGGCGACAACTACGACCCGTTCATCCCGAAGGCGCAGACCGTGGAGGCCGGCGAGAGTCTCCAGTCCCCGCTCATCCAGCTGATGTTCGGCTGGGCCCCCTCCAATTTCGGTGTGATGGGCATCTTCACCGCCGCCTCCGTCGTCTTCTTCGCCTTCATCGGCTTCGACGTCGTGGCCACGGCCGCGGAGGAGACCCGCAACCCGCAGCGGGACATGCCCCGTGGCATCCTCGGCTCCCTCCTCATCTGCACGATCCTGTACGTCGCCGTGTCGATCGTCGTGACCGGCATGCAGCACTACACCAAGCTGTCCGTGGACGCCCCGCTCGCCGACGCGTTCAAGGAAACCGGGCACCCCTGGTTCGCGGGCTTCATCAGCTTCGGCGCCGCCGTCGGCCTCACCACCGTCTGCATGATCCTGCTGCTCGGCCAGACCCGGGTCTTCTTCGCGATGAGCCGCGACGGACTGCTGCCCCGGTTCTTCTCCCAGGTCCACCCGCGGTTCAAGACCCCGCACCGGCCGACCATCCTGCTCGGCGTGATCATCGCGATCCTCGCCGGCTTCACCAGCCTCAGCGAACTCGCCGAACTGGTGAACATCGGTACGCTCTTCGCCTTCGTGGTCGTCGCGATCGGCGTGATCATCCTCCGCAGGACCCGCCCCGACCTGCCCCGGTCCTTCCGCACCCCGTGGGTGCCGGTCCTGCCGATCCTGTCGGTCCTCGCCTCGCTGTGGCTGATGCTCAACCTGCCCGCCGAGACCTGGCTGCGCTTCGGCATCTGGATGGTCATCGGCTTCTTCGTCTACTTCCTCTACGGCCGCTCCCACAGCCGGCTCGGACGACACGAGGAGACCACGTCGGCCGAGGCGATCAGGCCGAAGACGAACGAGTGACACTCCTTGCGCTCCGGCCCCGCACGGCCCGCGACGGCGGAGGCGAAGGGGCCGTCCGGCCCGTGACGGCGCAGACAGACGAGCCGGACGGCCGCCGGCCTCGACGCGGCGGGGGTGGGTCGGCCGGTCGGTGTGGCCGGCTGTGGTGGGGGGTGTGTGGGTCGACCCGGTGGCTCGGCTGTGGTGGGGGTGGGGCCGTCGCGTGGGTGCTACGGCCGGACTGTCCGTGGCCCCGTCACCTCCGCGCCCAACTCGCCGACTCTTCGCCGCAGTTCACGGTCCGCCGTGACGACCAGGACGGGGCGCTCGCCGGCCTCGGCGACCAGGTCGACCATGCGGTCGTCCCCGCTGCCGGGCGCCGACACGACCCGTACGCCCGGTGCGGACTCCACGCCACGGGCCGCGCCCTCGACCACGAGGACGATCTCCACGGGGCCCTCGTGCCCCTGCACCCCGTCGGCCGCCAGCCGGTCCCGCAGTCGCTCCGCGGCCCCACGCCGGTCGCGCCACCACCCGTCGGGCACCGACCCGACGACGTTCGCGGCATCGACGATCACAAGGAGCGGGGGATTCCCGGCTGGCAGGTCGCCCATGGGACAAGGGTCGCACGGCGGTCGCCGCCCCATCCGGAGCGAACGGGGCGGCCCCGGCACAAGTGATCCGGCTCGACGAGCGGCCGGGTCGCCTTCGCCGCGCCCCACCGAACAGGAGGCGGCCGGTGCCCGGTGGACCGTGTCGGGCCAGCACGGCCGGCCGACGCCGTCGTGTCCGTCATGGTGGACGAGACCGACCGCGTGGTCGCGGCGGCCCCGTCCCCGTCCACGGGCCAAGTACTCCTGACCTGACGCAAGGAGGGGCCGGGCCCGGCGCTCACGGCCTGGCAGGTGATCTGACGGACTCCCGGATCGTCAGGAAGTCCCGCCGGTGGCAGGGGACTTCTTCGCGGACTCGGGGATCTCCGAGTCGGTGCGGATCGCCTTCCACAGCTTCGTCGCCAGCGGCTCGGCGGCGACGACGCGGTTCGGGTCGGTCTTGTCGTACTCGACCGGGAGCATGATCGTCTCCATGTTCTCCGGGTCGACGCCGTTCATGCTCCGGCCGAAGTCGGACAGCGCCTTGAGCGAGGCGAGGTCGGAGTCCGTGGTGAGGGCCTCGGTCAGACTGTCGGCGATCTTGTAGGTCTTGGTGGGGCTGCCCAGCAGGTCCTGCTTCTTGATCTCGGAGAGCAGCGCGGTCATGAACTGCTGCTGGAGGGTGATACGGCCGAGGTCGCTTCCGTCGCCGACGCCGTGCCGGGTACGTACGAACTGCAGGGACTGGGTGCCGTCCAGCTTGTGGGTGCCGGCGGTCAGGTCGAGGCCGCTGGACGTGTCGTGGATGTCCTGGTCCACGGTGACGGTCACGCCGCCGATCGCGTCCACGAGCCCCTTGAAGCCGGCGAAGTCGATCTCGACGTAGTGGTCCATGCGGACACCGGAGATCTGCTCCACGGTCTTGACCACACAGGCCGGACCGACCTGGGAGTAGATGGAGTTGAACATCACACGCTCCGCGGACGCCACCGTGGAGCCGTCCGACTTGTTGCACTCGGGGCGGGTCACCAGGGTGTCGCGGGGGATGCTGATGGCGACGGCCTTGGTACGGCCCTCGGGTATGTGCATCACCAGCGCGGTGTCGGAGCGCGCTCCGGAGACGTTCCCCGTCTTCAGCTCGGCGTTGGCGCCGGCGCGCGAGTCGGAGCCCAGGATCAGGATGTTCTGGCCGGAGGTGGGCAGCTTCTCGGGCCGGTCGTCACCGATCGCCTTGTCGAGGTCGACGCCCTTGATGTTGCCGTCGAGGTCGCTGTAGAGCCAGTAGCCGGTGCCGGCGGCGGCCACGACGAGCACGGCGAGACCGAGCAGGATCTTCCGGCCTATACGGCGTCCCCCGGAACGCTCGCGCTGGCGACCACGGCCGCCGCGGCGCCGGGACGGCGCGTCGGAGTCGGTGCGCTGGGGCGTCGAGACATGGCTCATCCTGGTCCGAGTCCTCGCTGGTCGTGCCCCGAAGGGCGGTGCTTGCGGTCTGAGGACTCGGGTGGGGGAGGCCGGTCCGTGTATTGCCCGATCAATCCCGCACTATAAACAAATCTCGGGTCGGTCATGTTCGGATCGTGGTGCAAACGTGGACACGAACCGAACAAGAGGCGTTCGTTCACAACGTGGTCGATCTCGGGCGAGTGGGGGGCTCAACCGGTGCGAGCCCTGTGGCAGGTCAGGGGAACTGGTGAACGAGCAGCATATGATGTCCCGGATTTCAGGGTTTCCATGGCCGTGCTGCGGCGGGCTTCAGGAGGGTGCACCAGGCCATGCGGAGAAGGTCGGCAGGCTCTGCGGGCGCCGCCCGCCCGGTCGCTCCCACCGCGACGGAACAGGGGCGCGTCGCGTCCGGGACCGCCCACGGCGGCTGGCTCACCCTCGGCAAGGACGGCCGGCTCAGTCTCTACGCACCCACCGGCGGCGGCCTGCTGCGCTGGACGGAGACCACCCGCGGCGGTCCCGTGTGGAGCGGGCCGCACTTCGTGGCCGTGGCCGGGCTGACCCACCTGACCGTGGTGCAGGGCGCCGACGCCTACGTCCACTTCCTCGGCCGCCGGGAGCGCACCGGTGCCGACGGTTCGCGAAGTGTGGACGTCGTGCACGCGATCCAGTACCAGACGGGGCTCGCCTTCTCCGACTGGCGCTCCCTCGGCAACCCGCATCAGGACCGGGAGCAGGGCAGGCAGCTGGGACCGCCGACCGGAGCGGTCGCGCCGGACGGCACCGTGCACGTCTTCGCGCGCGGCGCGCACAGCGGCTTGATGCTGCGCCGGGAAGCCCCGAACGGCAAGTGGAAGGCCTGGGAGGACCTGCGCGGCGGAGGCATGGACGTGCTGCCCGCGCCGGTCGTCCTGGCCGGAGGACGGATCGAGGTCTGTGCCGCCGCGGAGACGGGCTTGCTCGTGTGGCGTCAACTGGAGCCGGGTGGCGACTTCGCGGGGCCCCGGGGCTTCGCGCTGCGCCCCTCACCGGGTACGGTCGCCGCCCTCGAGACCGGACCGGACCGTGCCACGTTCTTCTGGACGGACGCCGAGAGCGGTGGCGCCTGCGCATGGCGGGCGGGTGGCTGGCCGACCGCGTTGGGTTTCTCCCCGGCCGCGCTGCCGTACGCAGTGCTGCGCACGTCGTTGGACGGCTACGACTGTGTCGCTCTCGCCTGCCGGGACCGCGACGGTTCGGCCGTGCTCGGCGTGGGGGGAACCGAGAACGAGGCGGGCGGTTTCTGGTGGTACGCGCTTGCCGAGCCCTGCCAGGGCGCACCGGCGCTTGCCTTGGACGGCACGGGGCGGGTGGTCATGGCCCTGATCGGCCCCGACGGAATGCCGAAGGTGGCCCGGCAGGAGGACGGCACCGGGCTCACCCTCACCCGTTGGCAGACGCTCTGACCCCCGCGACCTCGCGCACATGGGCCGCGTGACGCGCGTCTCAAGCGCCGGCATCTCCTTTGACGGCAGGGGGACTTACTCCCGGCAAAGCGGTGAACGCCACATTAAGGGCCCTTGACCATTCGTTAGGGCAACATAAGATGTGGTGATCCTGTGGCTCGCGGTGGAGGGGGCTCATTCCGCGGCCGCAGAGGCGTGTGATGCCAAGGCGGCAAGGGGGCTGGCCGGGTACGCCGACTAGGGGGACCCAGCTGTTGCTGGCCGGTGTTCCCGGGGGTGAAATGTCTTGGTAGGAGTATGAGTTGGCGGAACATCCGCGCCTGAGCGTTGTCGTTCCCTTTCAGGATGTCGAGGTCTACCTCGCCGAATGTCTGGAATCGATCGCGCGCCAGTCGTTCCGTGACTTCGAGGTGATCCTCGTCGACGACGGTTCCACCGACGGCTCCGTCCGGATCGCGGCCGACTTCTGCGCGGCGGACCCGCGCTTCCGGCTGATCCGGCAGCACGCGCACGGGCCCGGCCATGCCCGCAACACCGGTTTGCGCGCCATGCACCCCCGGGGCGAGTTCCTCGCCTTCGTCGACGGCGACGACGTCATCCCCGAATACGCCTACGAGCTGCTGATCCGCACCTTGGAGGAGTCCGGCTCGGACTTCGTCTCGGGCAACGTGCAGATGATGAACTCCACCAAGAAGTGGCAGTCACCGCTGCACAAGGGCCCGATGCAGAAGAACCGCCGCGGCACCCACATCACGAAGTTCGACGCGCTGATCTACGACCGCACCGTCTGGAACAAGCTGTTCCGGCGGACCTTCTGGGACTACCACTACATCGAGTTCCCCGAGGGCGTCCTGTACGAGGACTCCTGGGTCAACATGTACGCCCACTTCCGTGCCGCCAAGGTCGACGTCATCACGGACATCGTCTACTTCTGGCGCCGCCGGGACGGTGGCGCCGCCCCCTCGATCACCCAGCGCCACACCGAGCTGTCGAACCTGCGCGACCGGGTCGCTGCCGTGCAGTCGGTGAGCCGCTTCCTCGCCGAGCGGCGCTCCAAGCTGTACGAGGGCAGCAAGCGCAAGTACGACCTCGCCTGTCTGAAGTCCGACCTGATGCTGCACCTGAAGGTGCTGCCGGACGCCGACGAGGAGTACCAGCAGGCCTTCATGGGGTGGGCCAACGAGTTCCTCGGCGAGGCAGACCCCACCATCATCGACGAGCTGCCCGCGGACGCCCGTGTGAAGTGGCTGCTGGTGCGCGACTGGCGACTGCCCGAGCTCCTGGAGGTCATCGAGTTCGAGCGCAAGGGCGGCCCGATGCCCGTCCAGCGGCGGTTCCGCCGCTACCTCAAGTACCCCTTCCTGGGGGACCGTGAGGTCGGACTGGACAAGAAGGCCTATCGGCTGGACAAGGAGTTCTCCCTGCACGGGTCGCTGAGCGGCGCGCGCTGGAGCACGAACGGAGACCTGCTGACACTGACGGGCGCCGCCTACGTCCGCTTCATCAACGTGCACAAGAAGCACATGTCGGTCAAGGCGATCGCCCTGCGGAACAAGAAGCAGGGGCGAATGGTGATCACCACGGCCAAGACCACCTATGCGCCGCAGGCCACCGAACACTCCAACCAGAATCGTTACTGCTACGACTGGGCGGGCTTCGAGGCCCGTATCGACACGACCCGGCTCAAGCGCAAGGGCCAGTGGGTCGAGGGCACCTGGGACGTCGCGGCCGGCGTCCTCAGCCGCGGCCTGTTCCGCTACAAGGGCATCGACCGCGGTGGCGCGGGAACCGCCGCCAATCCGCCGTACCGGTACGTCGACAAGAACACCCGCGTCCTTCCGGTGTTCCTGCAGGGCAAGCTCAAGCTACGCGTGGAGACCGTGCGCTGCCGCATCACCGGCCACCGGGTGACCGGCGGCCAACTGGAGCTGCGCGGCGTCTACCTCGGACCCACGGTTCCCGAGTGGGGCAAGCTCAGAGTCACCAGCATGAGCGGGGCCGGGCGACACGACGCCTGGGCGCACTTCACCCCCGGCGGCGACGGCTGGTGCACCTTCAAGGCCCGCATTCCGCTGCGCGTCCTGGTGCCGGGGTTCAGAGCCGACAAGCAGGCCGGCTCGGAGATTCCGAAGTCCTGGAGCATGGGCAGCAACGGATGGAAGACCACCTTCCACGTCGAGGGCCGCAAGATGACCATGTATCCGGTCATGGCGGAGGAGACGCAGGACGGGCACTACCGCATGCCCGCGTCCCTGCAGACCCGCGAGGGTGACCGGGAGGTCGTGGTCCACCGCAACGGCTCGGGCTACCTCGTGCTCTTCGAGCGTGCGACCCTGCCCACCGCGACGGGCTTCGCCTGGCGGGAGGACGGCTCGCTGGAGCTCAGCGGCCGTTACCTGGCCGCCGACCGGCTCTCCGCGCAGGAGTACCGCGACGCGCACCTGGTGGTGCGTTCGCGCGCCCACGGGGCCGAACGCCCCGTTCCCCTCGTCTGGGACGGCAACAGGTTCCACTGCGCCGTGACCCCCGCCGCCATGCGGACGCTCGCCGGCGGCATCCCGCTCGCGGCCGGCCGCTGGGACTTCTTCCTGCGCCGCCAGGACCTCTCCGCGGTCGCCCGAGAGGACCGGCTCGAGGACCTGATGGTGAAGATCGAGCAGGACCTCGTCGGCTCCTTCCCGCAGGAGTACGAGGAGGACGAGCGCCGGTACGAGCTCCAGGCCGAGGCCTACGACCGCCTCTCCCTCCTCGTCCACTCGGCCATGCCCGACCACGCCCGCGGCCCGTACCGCCAGAAGCTGCTGCGCACGAAGGCCTACCCGGCGGCGCGCCGGAAGAAGGTGCGCCCGGCGATCGTCTTCGACGCCTTCAAGGGCACCCAGTACTCGGACAGTCCCCGCGCCCTGCACGAGGAGTTGGTGCGTCGGGGCGTCGACCTCGAGCACCTGTTCGTGGTCCGCGACGACCAGGTCGAGGTGCCGCCCACGGCGACGCCCGTGCGCATGTGGTCGCCTCAGTGGTACGAGGCGCTCGCCACCAGCCGGTACGTCGTCGCCAACAACCACCTTCCTGACTGGTTCCAGAAGCGGGACGGCCAGGTCGTCGTGCAGACCTGGCACGGAACCCCGCTGAAGAAGATCGGCCACGACATCGAGGCCATCCACTTCGCCGACCAGCGCTACCTGGAGCGGGTGGAGAAGGAGGTGCAGAACTGGGACATGCTGGTCTCGCCCAACAGCTTCTCCACGCCGATCCTGAAGCGCGCCTTCGGCTTCCCCGGCGAGATGGTGGAGTGCGGCTACCCGCGCAACGACATCCTGCGCCTGCCCGGTATGGAGCGGCGGGAGCAGGAGATCCGCCGCCGCATAGGCCTGCCGGAGGGCAAGCGCGTCGTCATGTACGCCCCGACGTGGCGCGACGACCAGTTCTACGCCCCCGGCAAGTACAAGCTCGACTTCCGAATAGACCTGGCGGACGCCCGTGCCCGGCTGGGTGCCGACCACGTGCTTCTGGTCCGCCGTCACCCCAACGTGGTCGACCCGGTACCGGGAGCCGGCGACGGCTTCGTCTTCGACGTCTCCGACTACCCGGACATGGCCGACCTGTCCCTGATCACCGACGTGATGATCACGGACTACTCGTCCCTGATGTTCGACTACGTGAACACCGGACGTCCGATCCTCTTCTTCACGTACGACCTGGACCACTACCGCGACACGCTGCGCGGCTTCTACTTCGACTTCCAGAGCAGCGCTCCCGGCCCCCTGGTGTACACCTCGGAGGACCTCGTGACCGCGATCCGTGAGATCGACCGGATCCAGGACACCTACGCCGAGCGCTACCGCTGGTTCCAGAGCGAGTTCTGCGACCTCGACGACGGCTATGCCTCGGCACGGCTCGCGGACCGGATGCTGGTCGTGGGCGGCGACCTCGCGCCCGAGGAGGCCCGGGCACCCGGTGTCGGCACGGTGGACAACCGCCACACGGGACGTGCGCTCACGCCGATCCACTGGAACGCCCAGCAGTGGTTCGCCACCCAGCAGAGCTCGGCACAGACACCGGCCGGCGCCCACGACATGATGAGCGCGGTCCCCGGCTGGCCCGCGCACACCGGACAGGGAGCGACGGGCGTTCCGCAGGGGTACGGGACGACGGGCCCGTACCAGGCGAACGCGCTTGTGCTACCGAGCCAGGTCGACGAACACGTGCAGCCATGGCAGGGGCATGGGGCTGCGGCCGTGGACCAGGCTCATCCCCGGGGCGTACCGCGGAGCGACGTGCCGCAGCCGACGGCGCCGCGGTTCCAGCCTTTCGTGCCGACCTCGGGGGTCCAGGCGGCCGAGGACAGGGTCACTGGGGACGTGATCGTGTGGTCCCGGTGATCGGGCCCGAGGGCACCCGGCGCGAGCGGTGCTCGTGTCCGGACGAGCCGAACGGCCGCGGCGCTCAATGATCGCGCCACCCCCGAGCACGCCCGAGGCGCTCATCGTCGCCCGCCCTCCGCGGCCGCGAACCGAGCGCCCCTTCGGCGTTCCCTCAGCCGGTCCGCACCCGGACCAGCAGCGCGAGGTGGTCGGAGGCGCCGGTGTCGTGCACAGTGCACCGGGACCGGACCAACCCGGTGAACAGGTAGTCCAGCTTGTGGCCGGAGACGTGGGTCTCCCGGCCCGAGCGAGAGGACGCGGAGGGCTGGCCGCACTCCCGGTGGACGGTGTAGGGCGCGGAAGGCCACACCCACGAATCGGGGTTGCCGTCCCCCGGCGGATTCACGTTCAGGTCACCGCCGTACACCGTGCGCCGCGTCGGCACCGCGGCCACCAGCGCCTTCAGCTGCTCGTCGCGGAACTCCCAGTCGGGGTGCACCAGGTCGCTGCCGGCCGGACTCAGATGGGCATTGCACAGGCGGACGCCGTGCGCGGCGACCGAGGCGCACAGGATGCCGCGCCGCAGGCCCACGGAGGGCTGGTGCGAGGGCACCGCGGTGACGGCGGACAAGGGGTACGCCGCGAGGACCGCGAGACCGGCGGAGCCCTGCCCGGAGCCGGCGCACCGCACGTTCCTGACGTGTCCGGCGCGGTCACGCGAGGTGTAGGCCCGGAACGCCGTGTGCCAGTTCCGGCCGAGCGCCTTGCGCACCGCCTCGACATCGCCGGCGCAGGCCTCCTGGAGCAGGACGACCTGGGCTCCGGCCCGGGTGGCGAGGCGCTTCAGCTCCCGCTTCTTCACCTCACTGCTCCCCGCGCAGTTCCACTGCTGGACACCGCACATGTTCCAGGTCGCCACGGTCAGCGTACGGCCCGACGCGAAGGACCGGGTCGGTCCCGACGACTGCGCCTCTGTCACCGCCGTCGCAAGGCCCAGCAGGGCGACCGCCGCGGCCGCCACCCGGCGTCCTCGACGTCGCCGTGGGCCGGGCACGGACCGGGAGGGTGTCGGAAGCATCACGACATCATGGCCGATCACCCGAACGAACACCAAAGTTCCGACGTATCAACCTGTCTCGGGCATTCGTCCCACCGGGGGTACCACACCCGCCCGATGCCGAAGCACCCGACGAGAGTGGAACCGCACCATGTCTAAAGCACCCGCGAAGGACCGCCAGGTGATCAAGGGGATCGACGCCTCCGGTGGCTGCCCTGTCGAGTACCGGTTCTCCCACGCGCGAAGCGGCAACCGGCACCTGACGGTCGTCTTCGCCAACATCTTCGCGCCGGACGACTACGGCTGGGCCACCGGCGTCCTGGACAACCTCCGGTCCAACATCCTCTGGATCCGTGACCGGTTCGACGGCGGGAACACCTACTACCTGTGCAAGGACATGGACTTCGCCGTCGAGAGGTCGGTGATCGGGCTCATCTCGAAGGTGGTGAAGGCCCTCGGGCTGACACCCGCCGACGTCACCCTGTGGGGCAGCTCGAAGGGCGGCAGCGCGGCGCTCTACTTCGGGCTGCGTTACGGCTTCCGGAACATCGTCGCCAGCGTTCCGCAGATCGCGATCGGCACGTTCGTGCGCGACGTGTACCCCGACACCGGCCGCCACATGCTGGGCGAGGCGATGGCGGACGACGGCGTCCGCGCCCTCGACGCGATCCTGCCCGACCTGCTGGCGTCGGGGGCGAACCCGGACGCGAACATCTACATGGTGTCGTCGCCGCAGGACGAGCAGTACAACAGCCAGGTGGAGCCCTTTCTGGGCTTGTTGCAGCGGTACGCGAACTTCAACTTCATCTTCAGCGAATCCCCGTTCATCACGGACCACGGAAAGGTGACCCAGCGCAACACGCCTGCGCTGCTGGGCATCGCCTATCTGCTCGTCGAGGGCATCGCCCCGCGCCTCGGTCTCACCCGGCACGGCTACGAGGAGCCCGGCGCCGACCGGTCGGGTATCAACGCCTTGCTCAAGTCGACGTCGGTGGTGCAGGGTTCGTTCGCCGCTCCGGTCGTGACCGCGCCCGCGCCGTACGACCTGCTGCCCGTCAAGGGCGCCCGCTTCACAGGCCATGCGCCCGGAGCGGTCCGGGTGAGCATCTGGGAGAACGGCACGTATCTGTCCTCGACTCCCGTCGGCGAGGACGGCGGCTGGACCTGGGAACGCGACACCCCGTGGAGCACGGGCGAGCACCTGCTGAGGCTCTTCGCCGTCGACCCGAACGGCTACCAGTCCGGGCGCGCCGACGTGCAGTTCACGGTCGCGGAGCACGTCACGGCGCAGCGGACGGGCCAGGACGCCGGGTTCACGGCAGGGATGGTCCCCGGCGGACTCCCCGCGCCGCTGGTGCAGCGGCCGGAGGTGTACGGCCGGCTGCCGGGAACGCAGGTCGGGTTCGCGGGCGTCGCCGCGGGCGCCGTCCAGGTGGGCTTCCGGCAGAACGGAGTCATCCTCGGCGCGTGTGCGGTCGCTCCCGACGGCCGCTGGTCCTGGGAACCGGGCTGGCCCTGGGTCGAGGGCATGCACACCGTCGAGGTCTTCGCGTTGGACGCGACGGGGGCCGAGTCCCCGGCGGCCGCTGTGCCCTTCGCCGTCACGAACACCTCGGCGGGTGCCGCACCCGCCGGGTACTGAGTCGCCCGACTTCGCAGCAGACCAGAGAGTGGATGACGTACATGTCCCCAGCACCCAAGAACGGGCGGCAGTCGATCGCCGGCATCGAGGCCTCCGGGACGTTCCCGGTCGAGTACCGGTTCAGCCACGCCCAGCAGGGCAACCGGCATCTGGTCGTCGTCTTCGCCAACTTCGGCGCGCAGGACGACTACGGCTGGTCCAACGGTGTGTTCGACAAGCTCCGGGCCAACATCCTCTGGATCCGGGACAAGTTCGACGACCACCGCAGCTACTACCTGTGCCGGGAGATGGACTTCTCCCTGGAGCAGTCCGTCGTCACGCTCATCTCCAACGTGATGCGGGCCCTCGACCTCACCGCGGACTCCGTCACCCTGTGGGGCGGCGCCAAGGGCGGCACCGCGGCTCTGTACCTCGGCCTGAAGTACGGCTTCCGGAACATCGTCGCCATCGCGCCGCAGATCTCGATCGGCACCTATGTCAGGGACACCCACCCCGGCACCGCCCGCTTCATGCTGGGTGAGGGCGTACCGGAGGAGAACGTGCGGATCGTGGACGCGCTCATCCCCGACCTGCTGCGCTCGGGCGCGAACCGCACGGCCAACATCTATCTGGTCTCCGCGGCCCAGGACGAGCAGTACCCGGTCCAGGTGGAACCCTTCCTGGGGCTCTTCCAGCCCTACGAGAACTTCAACTTCGTCTTCAGCGACTCCCCGCACATCGCCGATCACACGCAGGTGACAGGACGCAACGTCCCCCTCCTCATGGGCATCGCCAACTTCCTGATCGACGGGATCGCCCCGCGCCTGGGCTTCGTCCGCAACGGCTACGAGGAGCCCGACCGCGACCGCTCGTCCATCGCCTCCTACCTCTCCGCCACATCGGTGGTCCGGGGTGCGGAGTTCCCGCCACCCGTGGTGACGGCACCGGCGCACCAGGAGGAAGTGCACCGGGACGCCGTACGGTTCGCGGGCCACGCCCGCGGTGCCGCCCGGGTGAGCATCTGGGAACACGGCAAGTACCTGGGGCAGGCCGACGTGGCCGCCGACGGCAGCTGGTCCTGGGAGCTGGGCAGGCCCTGGAGCAAGGGCCAGCACGCCGTGAAGCTCTATGCAGTGGCCGCTTCGGGCTACCAGTCCGAGCGGATCGAGACGTCCTTCACGGCGGTTGACGGCCCCGGCAGTGCTGCTGCGCCGGCAAGGACCGGGACCGCGGTGATGGAGCGCGGTCCTGTGCTGTCGACGGTCGGGCCGAGCTCCTCCGCGCCGATGGTGCTGGAGCCGGTGGCCCACGAACAGGTGATGGATTCCCGCGTGGTCTTCCGGGGCGCGGCCGCGGGCGCCGCACAGGTCGGATTCCGTGAGAACGGCGTGCTGCTGGGCGGCGTCGCGGTGGCCCCGAACGGCAGCTGGTCGTGGGACTCGGGCTGGGCCTGGAGTGCGGGCATGCACGTCGTCGAGGTCTTCGCCGTGGACGCCTCCGGAGCCGAGTCCCCGGTGACCCAGGTCCCCTTCACCGTCCTGAACGCGTCGGCCGGGGCGCCGGCGGCCTCGTACTTCGGCGGGAACCACTGAGGACGCACGAGAGAGGGCCTCCGCCCGAAAGCGGAGGCCCTCCTCACATATGACGCCGCCTACGACGCCGTACGACCGTCACGCCGGAACCGAAGCCACTCCGGCGGCCAGGAACTTCTTGCCGTTCACGCGCTCCGAGACACCCTCCCGGTCCAGGTACGGCGTGATGCCGCCCAGGTGGAAGGGCCAGCCGGCGCCCGTGATCAGGCAGAGGTCGATGTCCTGGGCCTCGGCGACGATGCCCTCGTCGAGCATCAGGCCGATCTCCTGGGCCACCGCGTCCAGCACCCGCTCCCGCACCTGCTCCTCGGTCAGGACGGTGTCGCCCTGCTGCAGCAGCGCGGCGACCTCCGGGTCCAGCTCGGGCTTGCCGCCGTCGTAGACGTAGAAGCCGCGCTTGCCCGCCTTGACCACGGCCGCGAGGTTGGGGGAGACCGTGAAGCGGTCCGGGAAGGCCCGGTTGAGGGTCTCGGAGACGTGCAGGCCGATCGCCGGACCGACCAGCTCGAGCAGGACCAGCGGGGACATCGGCAGACCCAGCGGCTCGACCGCCTTCTCCGCGACCTCGACCGGGGTGCCCTCGTCGATGACGTTCTGGATCTCGCCCATGAAGCGGGTGAGGACGCGGTTCACGACGAACGCCGGGGCGTCCTTCACCAGGACCGCTGTCTTCTTCAGCTTCTTGGCGACGGCGAACGCCGTGGCCAGGGAGGCGTCGTCCGTCTTCTCGCCGCGGACGATCTCCAGGAGCGGCAGGACCGCGACCGGGTTGAAGAAGTGGAAGCCCACGACCCGCTCGGGGTGCTGGAGCTTCGACGCCATCTCCGTCACCGACAGGGACGACGTGTTCGTCGCCAGGATCGCGTGCGCCGGGGCGACCGCCTCGACCTCCGCGAACACCTGCTGCTTGACGCCGATCTCCTCGAAGACGGCCTCGATGATGAAGTCGGCGTCGGAGAAGCCCTCGGCCTTGTCCAGCACACCGGAGACCAGCGCCTTGAGGCGGTTGGCCTTGTCCTGGTCGACCCGGCCCTTGCCGAGCAGCTTGTCGATCTCGGCGTGGACGTAGCCCACACCCTTGTCGACCCGCTCCTGGTCGATGTCCGTGAGGACGACCGGGACCTCCAGGCGGCGCAGGAAGAGCAGCGCGAGCTGGGAGGCCATCAGACCGGCGCCGACGACACCGACCTTGGTGACCGGACGCGCGAGCGACTTGTCCGGCGCACCGGCCGGACGCTTGCCGCGCTTCTGCACCAGGTTGAACGCGTAGATGCCGGAGCGCAGTTCACCGCCCATGATCAGGTCGGCGAGGGCCTTGTCCTCGGCGTCGTAACCCTGCTGGAGGTCGCCGTTCTTGGCGGCGGCGATGATGTCCAGCGCGCGGTACGCGGCCGGGGCCGCGCCGTGCACCTTGCTGTCCGCGATGAAGCGGCCCTTGGCGACGGCCTGGTCCCAGGCCTCGCCGCGGTCGATCACCGGGCGCTCGACCTCGACGTCGCCCTTCAGCACCTGGGCGGTCCAGATCAGCGACTGCTCCAGGAAGTCGGCGCCCTCGAAGATGGCGTCGGCGATGCCGAGTTCGAAGACCTGCCGCCCCTTGAGCTGCTTGTTCTGGTTGAGGCTGTTCTCGATGATCACCGAGACGGCCCTGTCGGCGCCGATCAGGTTCGGCAGCAGGGTGCAGCCGCCCCAGCCGGGGACAAGCCCGAGGAAGACCTCGGGCAGCGAGAAGGCGGGCAGGGCCGTCGAGACGGTCCGGTACGTGCAGTGCAGACCGACCTCGACGCCGCCGCCCATCGCCGCGCCGTTGTAGTACGCGAAGGTCGGGACCGCGAGGGCCGACAGGCGCTTGAAGACCTCGTGGCCGCCCTTGCCGATGGCGAGCGCGTGGTCGTGCTCCTTGAGGAGTTCGACGCCCTTGAGGTCCGCGCCGACGGCGAAGATGAACGGCTTGCCGGTGACACCGACACCGACGATCTCGCCGGCCGCGGCCTCCTTCTCGACCTGGTCGACGGCGGTGTTGAGGTTCGCCAGCGACGCCGGGCCGAACGTGGTCGGCTTGGTGTGGTCGAAGCCGTTGTCAAGGGTGATGAGCGCGAAACGCCCCGCACCGAACGGCAGGTCGAGGTGGCGTACGTGCGCGGACGTCACGACCTCGTCGGGGAAGAGCTCGGCCGCGCCCTTCAGGAGTTCAGCGGTGCTCACTTGTCGCCTCCGGCGTCCTTGTGGTGCGGGTTCTCCCAGATCACCGTGGCGCCCATGCCGAAGCCGACGCACATGGTGGTGAGGCCGTAACGGACCTCCGGCTGCTCCTCGAACTGGCGGGCCAGCTGCGTCATCAGACGGACGCCGGAGGAGGCGAGCGGGTGGCCGTACGCGATGGCGCCGCCGTACTGGTTGACGCGCGCGTCGTCGTCCGCGATGCCGTAGTGGTCGAGGAAGGCCAGGACCTGGACGGCGAAGGCCTCGTTGATCTCGAAGAGGTTGATGTCCTCGATCGACAGACCGGCCTTGGCGAGGGCCTTCTCGGTCGCCGGGATCGGGCCGTAGCCCATGACCTCGGGCTCGACGCCGGCGAAGGCGTACGACACCAGGCGCATCTTGACCGGCAGGTCGTTCTCGCGGGCGAAGTCCTCGGACGCGATGATCGAGGCGGTGGCGCCGTCGTTGAGACCGGCCGCGTTGCCGGCGGTGACCCGGCCGTGCACACGGAACGGGGTCTTGAGGCCGGAGAGGTTCTCCAGCGTGGTGCCCGGGCGCATCGGCTCGTCGGCGGTGACCAGGCCCCAGCCCGTCTCACCGGCCTCCGGGTTGGTGCGGCGTACGGAGATCGGCACCAGGTCCTGCTGGATCTTGCCGTTGGCGTACGCCTTGGCGGCCTTCTCCTGCGAGCGCACGGCGTACTCGTCGGCGCGCAGCTTGGTGATCTGCGGGTAGCGGTCGTGCAGGTTCTCGGCGGTCATGCCCATGAACAGGGCGGACTCGTCGACCAGCTTCTCGCTGACGAACCGCGGGTTCGGGTCCACGCCCTCGCCCATCGGGTGGCGGCCCATGTGCTCGACACCGCCGGCGATGACGGCGTCGTAGGCACCGAAGGCGATCGAACCGGCCGTGGTCGTCACCGCGGTCAGCGCGCCCGCGCACATGCGGTCGATGGAGTAGCCGGGAACCGACTGGGGCAGACCGGCGAGGATGCCCGCGGTGCGGCCGAGGGTCAGCCCCTGGTCGCCGATCTGTGTGGTGGCGGCGATGGCGACCTCGTCGATCTTCTTCGGGTCGAGGCCGGGGTTGCGGCGCAGCAGCTCCCGGATCGCCTTCACGACGAGGTCGTCGGCGCGGGTCTCGTGGTAGATGCCCTTCGGGCCCGCC
The DNA here is from genome assembly GCF_055595715.1 of Streptomyces sp. NPDC040410. Lineage (NCBI taxonomy): Bacteria > Bacillati > Actinomycetota > Actinomycetes > Kitasatosporales > Streptomycetaceae > Streptomyces > Streptomyces sp. NPDC040410. The sequence goes on along the minus strand of NZ_JBVIVK010000001.1, from coordinate 873,656 downwards.
TTGCCGAACGGGGTGCGGACGCCGTCGACGAAGACGACGTCCCTGACGGTACGAGGCACGATGGCTCTCCTCCAGGGTGCGGGATGCTGCGATGCGCTGAGCGCGCGCTCAGGACCCATGCTACTTATGAGTAACGTAGCTGCACAGCCCTGGCGGGTGGAGCGGCGAACGTCACACCTCGAAAGGGCCGACCAGGCAGGCGCCCCCAAGGGGGCGCGAGGCTGGACCGATATGCGGCTCCGCCGCGGGGGCGCGGGCAAGCGCAACGGCGGCGCATCCGCCGAACGAGAGAACCTCCTACGACGCTCAGGCGGACAACGCCGCCACCAACACCGGCGTCACCTGCTCCACCTGCCAGGCCCGCGCCCCGAACCCGGCCAGTGCGGCCGCGACGGACTCCGCGTCCGGAAGAGCGGGCGGCTCCCAGCAGAGCCTGCGCACCGTGTCCGGCGTGATCAGGTTCTCCTGCGGCATGGTGAGCTTCTCGGCCAACGCCGCCACCGCCGCCCGGGCCGCCGAGAGCCGCGCAGCCGCAGCAGGGTCCTTGTCGGCCCAGGCCCGGGGCGGTGGAGGCCCCGCCACCGGCTGCCCCGGCTGCGGCAGCGCCGCGTCCGGCAGTGCCTTCGCCCGGTCCACCGCGGCCTGCCACTGCTCCAGCTGACGGCGTCCCATCCGGTGCCCGAACCCGTTCAGCGCGGCGAGCGCGTGCACGTTGGCCGGCAGGGAGAGCGCGGCCTCCACGATGGCCGCGTCCCCGAGGACCTTGCCCGGCGAGACGTCCCGCCGCTGCGCGATCCGGTCCCGCGTCTGCCACAGCTCCCGCACCACGGCGAGCTGCCGGCGCCGGCGCACCTTGTGCATGCCGGACGTGCGGCGCCAGGGATCCTTGCGCGGCTCGGCCGGCGGCGCCGAGGCGATCGCGTCGAACTCCTGACGCGCCCACTCCAGCTTGCCCTGCCGGTCGAGCTCCTTCTCCAGCGCGTCCCTCAGGTCGACGAGGAGCTCCACGTCCAGGGCGGCGTAGCGCAGCCAGGGCTCGGGCAACGGGCGGGTCGACCAGTCGACGGCCGAGTGGCCCTTCTCCAGGACGAAGCCGAGCACGCCCTCGACCATCGCGCCGAGGCCGACCCGAGGGAAGCCGGCGAGGCGCCCGGCCAGCTCGGTGTCGAAGAGGCCCGTGGGCACCATGCCTATTTCGCGCAGACACGGAAGGTCCTGCGTGGCGGCGTGCAGCACCCACTCCACCCCGGCGAGCGCCTCGCCGAGGCCCGACAGGTCGGGGCAGGCCACCGGATCGATGAGCGCCGTCCCGGCACCCTCGCGGCGCAGCTGGACAAGATAGGCGCGCTGGCCGTAGCGGTAACCGGACGCGCGTTCGGCGTCTACGGCGACCGGGCCGGAGCCCGTCGCGAAGGCGGCGATCACCTCGGCGAGGGAGTCCTCGTCGGCGATCACGGGCGGAATGCCCTCTCGCGGCTCAAGCAGGGGGATCGGCGCCTCCGTAGCAGAAGATCCGTCGTCGTCCGGAGGGGCGCCCCCGGTGGTTCGCAGTGTGCTGTCTGCTGCGGTGTCTTGGGCGTCGGTCACATGCCAAGGGTATCCGTGTATGGACAGCGCCCGCCGACGGAACGTTCCGTCGGCGGGCGCCTGGGGGTCGTAAACCAGTCAGGTCGGTGAAACGTCCGGTTCACGACGGGTGGGGGAGCGGACGGGATCAGCGGCCGGGCCGGTTCACGTCCGTGAGTGGGGGACGGGGAGGTCGGGTCAGTGGATGATGCCGGTCCGCAGGGCCACGGCGACCATTCCGGCGCGGTCACCGGTGCCTAGCTTGCGGGCGATGCGGGCGAGGTGGCTCTTGACGGTCAGCGCGGACAGGCCCATCGAGACGCCGATCGCCTTGTTCGACTGGCCCTCCGCCACCAGCCGCAGCACCTCGACCTCACGACCGGAGAGCTCGCGGTAGCCGCCCGGGTGGCTCGGGGCACCCGGGGGGCGGCGGTGCATACGGGCGGCGACCGCGCCGATGGGGGCGGCACCCGGCCGGGTGGGGAGGCCGACGTTGGTACGGGTGCCGGTGACGACGTAGCCCTTGACGCCGCCGGCCAGCGCGTTGCGTACGGCGCCGATGTCGTCGGCGGCGGACAGGGCCAGGCCGTTGGGCCAGCCCGCGGCGCGGGTCTCGGACAGCAGCGTGAGGCCGGAGCCGTCGGGCAGGTGGACGTCCGCGACGCAGATGTCGCGGGGGTTGCCGATGCGGGGACGAGCCTCCGCGACGGACGAGGCCTCGATGACGTCGCGCACACCGAGCGCCCACAGGTGGCGGGTGACGGTGGAGCGGACGCGGGGGTCGGCCACGACCACCATGGCGGTCGGCTTGTTCGGGCGGTAGGCGACCAGGCTTGCGGGCTGCTCGAGGAGAACGGACACCAGGCCTCCTGGGGTGCGGGACGGGGCCGGCTCTCGGGGGGAAGCCGGGACGAACCGTGCTTTCAAGGTCACAGACGTCTTCGGCATCAAACCCGTGCGCCTTTAGAGAATGATCACGATCTGGTGAGTAACAATCCGTGCAATTCGGACACGCGATCGATCATGCGAAGACCGAACGGTTTCACTCTGAGTCGATCCGCGGCCGAAAGTGGCCGTATCGACAAAGAGATCGCCAAAAATCGGATCAGCGGCAACCGGACCGATCATGAATGGGCACGCAGGTGTCGCTCAGCGTGACTGCGGCCCCCGCCGCTGCGGCAGCGTCACCACCGACGCGTCGCCCGGCCCGGCCGGCGGCAGGCCCGCGACCTGGGCGAGCAGATCGCACCAGGAGGCCAGATGGGCAGCCGTGTCCGGAACGCCGCCGAGGCCCTCACGGGGCGTCCAGGAGGCCCGGATCTCGATCTGCGAGGCGGCAGGACGCTCCGACAGACCACCGAAGTAGTGGGAACTCGCGCGCGTGACGGTACCGCTCGGCTCGCCGTACGACAGTCCGCGCGCCTGGAGCGCGCCCGTCAGCCAGGACCAGCACACGTCGGGCAGCAGCGGGTCGGCCGCCATCTCCGGCTCCAGTTCCGCGCGCACCAGCGTCACCAGGCGGAAGGTGCCGCGCCAGGCGTCGTGCCCGGCCGGGTCGTGCAGCAGGACGAGCCGTCCGTCGGCCAGGTCCTGCTCGCCGTCGACGACCGCGGCCTCCAGCGCGTACGCGTGGGGGGCGAGCCGCTGCGGCGCGGGCGTCGGGTCGACCTCGATCTGCGGCCGCAGCCGGGCGGCCCTCAGCGCGTCGACGGCCGCCCGGAAGGGCGGCGGAGCCGTACTGCTCCCATGCCGGTCCCCCTCCTTGGAGTCGTCCATTCCGTCAGCGCCGTCCGACAGTCGTCCCTGAGCCGCAGCCATGCGGGGAAGATTAAGGGGAACCGGGCCTTCGTGCAGGGAGAGACACCCGTGCGGGAGCCGCCTGTCCGGAACATGCCGCAGGAACGGGCAGGGGCGCGCCCCCGCGGTCCGGTGCTGTCGGTGGGGCGTGCGAGACTTTTTGTCGTGAGCGCCAACGAAAGCCCCTCGGGCAAGCAGCCGACAGCGACGTCCGACGCGGTCAGGGAATCCGCCTTCCTGAAGGCGTGCAGGCGCGAGCCCGTGCCGCACACGCCCGTGTGGTTCATGCGGCAGGCCGGGCGCTCACTCCCGGAGTACCGCAAGGTGCGCGAGGGCATCCCGATGCTCGAGTCCTGCATGCGGCCCGAACTGGTCACCGAGATCACGCTCCAGCCGGTGCGCCGGCACAACGTGGACGCGGCGATCTTCTTCAGCGACATCGTCGTCCCGCTCAAGGCCATCGGCATCGACCTCGACATCAAGCCCGGCGTCGGCCCGGTCGTCGAGAATCCGATCCGCACCCGCGCGGACCTCGCCAGGCTGCGTGATCTCACACCCGAGGACGTCTCCTACGTCACCGAGGCGATCGGCCTGCTGACCCGCGAACTCGGCTCCACCCCGCTCATCGGTTTCGCGGGCGCGCCTTTCACCCTCGCGAGCTACCTCGTGGAGGGCGGCCCGTCCCGCACGTACGAGAACGCCAAGGCGATCATGTACGGCGACCCCGGGCTGTGGGCCGACCTGCTCGACCGCCTCGCCGACATCACCGCCGCGTTCCTGAAGGTGCAGATCGAGGCGGGAGCCTCCGCCGTCCAGCTCTTCGACTCCTGGGTCGGCGCGCTCGCGCCCGCCGACTACCGGCGCTCGGTGATGCCCGCCTCGGCGAAGGTCTTCCGGGCGGTCGCCGGATACGGCGTTCCGCGCATCCACTTCGGCGTCGGCACCGGCGAACTCCTCGGCCTCATGGGCGAGGCGGGCGCCGACGTCGTCGGCGTCGACTGGCGCGTCCCGCTCGACGAGGCCGCCCGCCGCGTCGGCCCCGGCAAGGCTCTGCAGGGCAACCTCGACCCCACCGTGCTGTTCTCCACCAGGGAGGCGGTCGAGACCAAGACGCGGGAGGTCCTGGACGCGGCGGCCGGACTGGAGGGCCACGTCTTCAACCTGGGGCACGGCGTCATGCCGTCCACCGACCCGGACGCGCTGACCCGCCTCGTGGAGTACGTCCACACCCAGACCGCGCGCTGAGCCGAGCCGGCCGTCACCACGTGTGCCGGGGCCGCGCTTTCCTGCCGAACAGCAGACCGCGCGGCTCCGGTGGCGGTGGTGTGCCCGGGCGCAGGGGCCAGGCGATGAGCATGCCCGCGAGGAAGCCGACGATGTGCGCCGCGTACGCCACCGTGCCGGGGTCGGAGACGCCCTCGCCGGACGAGTACACCGCCTGCAGCACGAACCAGAAGCCCAGCACCAGCCAGGCCGGCAGCCTCAGCGGCAGGAAGACCAGGAACGGGACGAGGACCCAGACCCTCGCCTTCGGATACAGCGCCAGATAGGCGCCCAGGACCCCCGCGATGGCACCCGACGCTCCGATCAGCGGGTCGGCCGAGTCGTCGTTGAGGAGCGCGAAGCCGTACGACGCCGCGTAGCCGCAGGCGAAGTAGAAGAGCGTGTACCGCACATGGCCCATGCGGCCCTCGACGTTGTTGCCGAAGATCAGCAGGAACAGCAGGTTGCCCAACAGGTGCAGCCAACCGCCGTGCAGGAACATCGCGGTGAAGACGCTGAGCGGCGGGGACTTGTCGTAGTCCGGCGGGCCCACGACACACCCCGGCGTCCCCTGCGGGCTCAGCCCGATGTCGCCGGTGGGCACGGAGCGCGGCATCTGATGGTGAATCAACTCCTGTGGCACGGCCGCATAGTGATCCAGGAACGCCTGCAGGTGGCACAGCTGGGACAGGCTGCTGTCGCCCGCCACGGAACCGGCGAGGCCGGGCGTGAACAGGAAGACGAGAACGTTCGCGGCGATCAGCGCGTACGTCACCCAGGGGGTGCGGCGCACCGGATTCACGTCATGGACGGGGATGACCACAAGGAAGTACTGCCCCCGATGCGCGCGCCGAATCGGTGAACGCCGCCGTCCGCGCGCCCGTATGTCTTCTCAACCGCCCGCGGCACGGGCAAGGCGGGTCGCGGGGACGACGTGAGGAACAGGCGATGAACGACCGAGTTACCCCTGCGATGCACGCGCTGCCCGACGGCGAGGCGGAGATCGCCCTCGTGGTCCGCCTGCCCTGGGAGGACGTGGCCAGGCTCGGCCAGGAGGCCGGCCGGCTCGCCTCGCAGATGCAGCGTCCGGTGACCCTCGACGAGGCGGTGAGCCACCGGCTGCGGTCCACGCGGGCAGCCGCGCACGCGAAACCGGCGGGCGAGCAGCCGCCCGCCGTGACCACCAGCGCGTCCGTCTCGTCGCTTGCGCCCCGGCAGCCGTCCGACCAGGCACGTCAGGCGATCGAGAGGATCAACGGGACGGCGTAGCTCCGCGGCTTGAGCCGTCAGGCGCCGTCGGGCCGTGGGCGGTTCAGGGCTGCTGCTCCACCGCCTTCGCCGCCTTGCGGGCCGCGACGAGCACCGGGTCCCACACGGGTGAGAACGGCGGCGCGTAGCCCAGGTCGAGGGCGGTCATCTGTTGCACCGTCATACCGGCGGTCAGGGCCACCGCCGCGATGTCCACCCGCTTCGCCGCGCCCTCCCTGCCCACGATCTGCACGCCGAGCAGCCGTCCGGTGCGGCGCTCGGCGAGCATCTTGACGTTCATGGGGGAGGCGCCGGGGTAGTAGCCGGCGCGGCTCGTGGACTCGATGGTGGCCGTCACGAACCGGAGGCCGACCCGCCGGGCGTCCTTCTCCCGCAGGCCCGTGCGGGCGATCTCCAGGTCGCACACCTTGCTCACCGCGGTGCCCACCACACCGGGGAAAGTGGCGTAGCCGCCGCCGACGTTGGTGCCGATGACCTGGCCGTGCTTGTTGGCGTGGGTGCCGAGCGCGATGTGCCGCTCCTGCCCGGAGACGAGGTCGAGCACCTCGACGCAGTCGCCGCCGGCCCAGATGTTCTCGTGCCCGCGCACCCGCATCGCCAGGTCGGTCAACAGCCCCCCGTGGGTACCGAGGGGCAGCCCCGCCGCCGCGGCGAGTGCCGTCTCGGGACGCACGCCGATGCCCAGGACGACCACGTCCGCCGGGTACTCGGCGCCCTCCGTGGCCACCGCCCGCACCCGGCCGTCGTCGCCGGTGAGCAGTCCGGTGACCGGGGCGTCGTTGACCATGGTGATGCCCAGGCCCTCCATGGCCTCGTGGACGAGTCGGCCCATGTCGGGGTCGAGCGTCGACATGGGTTCGCTGCCACGGTTGACGACGGTCACCTCGTACTCGCGGTTGATGAGCGCCTCCGCCATCTCCACGCCGATGTAGCCGGCTCCGATGACCACAGCACGACGGCCACGCGTGCGTGCCATCGTGTCCAGGAGTTCCTGACCGTCCCCGAGCGTCTGCACGCCATGGACCCCGGACGCGTCGGAGCCCGGCATCTTCGGGCGGACCGGCCGCGCTCCCGTCGCGATCACGAGTTTGTCGTACGACGTCCACGACTCGGCACCGGAATCGACGTCACGCGCGCGTACCCGCCCCCGGTCGACGTCGATCTCCGTGACCTCGGTGCGCAGGCGCAGGTCGATGTCCCGCGCGCGGTGCTCCTCGGGCGTGCGGGCGACGAGCCGGTCCCGCTCGGAGACGTCGCCGCCGACCCAGTAGGGGATGCCGCAGGCCGAGTAGGAGGTGAAGTGGCCGCGCTCGAACGCCACGATCTCCAGCTCGCCGGGCCCGCGCAGCCGGCGCGCCTGCGACGCCGCGGACATGCCCGCGGCGTCGCCGCCGATCACGACCAGTCGCTCCGTCCCGTGGCCCTTTCCGCTCATGCTCATGCGAACACGCTACGGGGACGGGGCATTTCGCTCCTGCTCGGCCTGCTCGGCCTGCTCGGCCTGCTCGGCCTGCTCGGCCTGCTCGGCCTGCTCGGCCTGCTCGGCCTGCTCGGCCTGCTCGGCCTGCGCAGCCTGTTGGGCCCTGCTCGGCCGCGCTCGGCCGGCCGTGCCCGGTCCGTCTGCTCAGTCCTCCTCGCCGCCCTCCTGCGGGCGCGTGGGCTGCGGCGCCGGCCGGGCCACCGGCAGCGGGCCCACCGCGGTCGGCACGGGCACCGTCTCCGGCCGGCGGGCCGGCCGGCGCCGCACGATCCGCAGCCACACCAGCACGAGCACCGCCGCAACCGCGGCGAACGGGAGCACCGCGGCCAGCGCCACCACGATCCAGCGCAGCATCGTGACGAACGCGTCCCAGCCGCCCGTCAGCGCGTCGACGACCCCCGGGTCGTCGTCCTCGGCCGGCTTCTGCACCGGCTTCTCGGACAGGGAGAGGGTGATGGTGGCCAGGCTGGTGCGGTCCTTGAGGGATGCCTGCCGGGCGAGCAACGCCTCCAGATCGGCCTGGCGGGTGCCCAACTCGCCCTCCAGCGTCACCACGTCGGTGAGCTTGGTGGCCTGGTCCATCAACTCGCGGATCCTGGCCACGCTGGCGCGCTGCGACTTGATGCGGCTCTCCACGTCGACGACCTGGTCGGTGACGTCCTGGGCCTTCGAGGTGCGCTCCAGGAGCTTGCCCGCGCCCTCCAGGTCGGCGAGGACCTCGTCGTACTGCTCGACGGGCACGCGCAGCACGACGCGCGTGTACTCGTTGCCCTCCTCGTCCCGGGACGTGGACTCGTTGCCGACATAGCCGCCCGCGTTCTCGGTCGTGGTGCGGGCCTCGTCGAGGGACTTGGGCACGTCCTTGACCTGCACGGTCAGGGTGGCGGTGCGGATGATGCGGCTCGTGGAGAGCTTGGGCGGGGCGGAGGCGCTCCGGCCGCCCGAGCCGTCCGCGGCGGCGCCCGGGGCGAGCGCCTTCGCATCGCTCTGCGCCGCTTCCCTCTCGGCGCTGCCACCGGAGTCGGAGCCGAAGTCGTTCGCGCCGCTGCAGCCGGCCAGCGCGAGGGCCGAGGCCAGCAGGAGCCCTGCCAGGGCCTGAACGGGTCGTACAGAACGTGCTCGCATTGTGGGCGTACCCCCCGGGGTCGTGACGACTGACGTCTCTTCGACGCGGGGGCAGGGCGGGACGTTGGCCGAGAACGGTCCCGATGCGGTCACGGTCAGGACTCGGCGGGGCCACATGGCCCTGGCGGCACTGTCGGAACCGTCTGAGAAGGTGGAGCCATGAGCGGATCAGGTGCGGGTACGGGGCATGTCGTCGTCATCGGAGCCGGAATCGCGGGGCTGGCCGCAGCCCACAGGCTGTTGCGGCGCGGAGCACGCGTGACCGTGCTGGAGGCGGCGGACCGTGTCGGCGGCAAGCTGCTGCCCGGCGAGATCGCGGGCGGGCGAGTGGACCTCGGCGCCGAGTCGATGCTGGCGCGCAGACCCGAAGCGATGGCCCTGGCCCGCGAGGTGGGCCTCGCCGGCCGCCTCCGGCCGCCCGCCACCGCGACGGCCTCCCTCTGGACCCGAGGTGCCCTGCGCCCCATGCCCAAGGGCCACGTCATGGGCGTGCCCGGCACCGCCGCCGCCCTCTCCGGCGTCCTGTCCGACGAGGGGCTGCGCCGCATCGAGCGCGACGCCGGCCTGCCCCGCACGGAGGTCGGCGACGACGTGGCGGTCGGGGAGTACGTGGCGGCACGGCTCGGCCGCGAGGTCGTCGACCGCCTGGTGGAGCCGCTGCTCGGCGGCGTCTACGCGGGCGACGCGTACCGCATCTCGATGCGCTCGGCCGTTCCCCAGCTCTTCCAGGCAGCGCGGACCCACGACTCCCTGACGGAGGCGGTCCGCGAGATCCAGGCCAGCGCGGCCGCCGCCCAGCAGGCCGGGCCGGTGTTCATGGGCATCGAGGGTGGAGTGGGCACACTCCCGATCGCGGTGGCCGAGTCGGTGCGGCGGGGCGGCGGCGAGATCCTGACGGGGGCGCCGGTGCGGGAGCTGCGCAGGACCGAGGGGGATGCCCCTGACGCCGACGACGCCGGGGCGCCGCGGCCGCGTGCGGTCTGGCGTGTCGTCGCCGGTGACCGCGTGCTGCACGCGGACGCCGTCGTCGTCGCCGTGCCCGCCCCCGTCGCCGCCGGTCTTCTGAGTGCCGAGGCCCCCGCGGCCGCCGCCGAGCTCGCCGCCGTCGAGTACGCGTCCATGGCCCTGGTCACCCTCGCCTACCGCAAGAGCGAGACCACTCTCCCCGAAGGCAGCGGCTTCCTGGTGCCCCCCGTCGACGGGCGCACCATCAAGGCGTCGACCTTCGCCTCCCAGAAGTGGGGCTGGATCGCCGGCGCGAACCCGGACGTGGTGGTCCTGCGCACCTCCGTCGGGCGATACGGCGAGACGGAGATCCTCCAGTGTGAGGACGCCGAGCTGGCCGAGGTGTCGCGGCACGACCTGGAGGCGGCGACCGGCCTCGCCGCCACGCCCCTCGAAACCCGCGTCACCCGCTGGGACGACGGCCTGCCGCAGTACCCCGTCGGCCACCACGCGCGCGTGGCCCGCATCCGCGAGCACCTCGGCAAGCTCCCGGGCCTCGCGGTGTGCGGCGCCGTGTACGACGGCGTGGGCATCCCGGCCTGCATCGCGAGCGCGTACGCCGCGGTCGACCAGATCCAGGGCGATGTGCGCGGTGTGCAGGAGCTCACCGCCAACCCGGTGCAGAGCCTGCACGGCGGAGCGGGAGAATAGGGACCATGAGTGACGACGCCCCCACCACCGAGTCCGGCAGGATCCCGAACAAGGGCAAGCTGGCCAAGGACCTCAACGAGGTCATCCGCTACACGCTCTGGTCGGTCTTCAGGCTGAAGGACGTGCTGCCCGAGGACCGCGCGGGATACGCCGACGAGGTCCAGGAGCTGTTCGACCAGCTCGCCGCCAAGGACGTCACGATCCGCGGCACCTACGACGTCTCGGGCCTGCGTGCCGACGCCGACCTCATGATCTGGTGGCATGCCGAGACCAGCGACCAGCTGCAGGAGGCGTACAACCTCTTCCGCCGTACCAGGCTGGGCCGCGCCCTGGAGCCGGTCTGGTCGAACATGGCACTGCACCGCCCCGCCGAGTTCAACCGCTCGCACATCCCGGCGTTCCTCGCCGACGAGACGCCGCGCGACTATGTCAGCGTCTACCCCTTCGTGCGCTCGTACGACTGGTACCTGCTGCCCGACGAGGACCGCCGCCGCATGCTCGCCGACCACGGCAAGATGGCCCGCGGCTACCCGGACGTGCGCGCGAACACCGTCGCCTCGTTCTCCCTCGGCGACTACGAGTGGATCCTGGCCTTCGAGGCCGACGAGCTGTACCGCATCGTCGACCTCATGCGCCACCTGCGCGCCTCCGAGGCCCGTATGCACGTCCGCGAGGAGGTGCCCTTCTACACGGGACGCCGCAAGTCCGTGGGCGAGCTGGTCGCCGGGCTCGCCTGATCAGCGCAGGGGAGGCAGAGCCGTCGCCTCGTGCGAGCGGGTCGCCGGCCCCGCCTTCGGCTCGGGGTGCGGTGCGCAGGCCGCGCGCCGCACCGGGAGTACGCCTTCCAGCAGGTAAGCGTCCAGGTGGCCGTTGACGCAGCCGTTGGGCCCGCCCGCGATGCCGTGTGTGCCCGCGTCCCGCTCGGTCACCAGGACGGAACCCGACAGACGCCGGTGCATTTCGAGCGCTCCGTCGTACGGGGCCGCCGCGTCCCGCTCGGCCGCCAGGATCAGGGCAGGCGGCATTTCGCCCTGCCCGGTCCGCACGTCCAGGGTCTTCTGCCGTGGCGCCGGCCAGTAGGCGCACGGCAGGTTCATCCACACGTTGTCCCAGGTCTCGAACGGTGCCACGCGCGCGAGCCGGGTGTTGTCCCGGTCCCAGACCTTCCAGTCCGTCGGCCAGGCGGCGTCGTTGCACTCCACGGCCGTGTAGACCGCGCTTCCGTTCTCCGCTTCCGACGCCGCCTCCGGATGCGGCCCGGCCTGCTGGATCAGCGGCTTCGGGTCACCCTTCAGATACGCCGACAGCGCGTGCGCGCGATGCGGCCAGAAGTCGTCGTAGTACCCGGCCGACAGGAACGCGCCCTGCAGCTGCCCCGGGCCCACCTTGCCGCCCGCCGGCTCCGCGGAGAGCCGGGCCTGCACCTTCTCGTAGGTGCGCTGCACCTTCTCCGCCGTGTCGCCGAGCCCGTACACGTCGTCGTGCTTGGCGACCCACTCCCGGAAGTCCGCCCAGCGGGCCTCGAACGCGGCCGACTGGTCGAGGTTGTTGCGGTACCAGATCTGCTCGGGGTCCGGGTTCACCGGCGCGTCGAACACCATGCGCCGCACGTGTGAGGGGAACAGCGTCGCGTACAGGGCCCCGAAGTAGGTGCCGTAGGACGCGCCCATGAACGTCAGCCGCTCCTCGCGGAGCGCGGCGCGCAGGACGTCCAGGTCCCGGGCGTTGTTGAGGGAGGTGTAGTGCCGCAGCGCGCTGCCCGCCCGCTTGGCGCAGCCGGCCGCGAACGCCTTGGCCTGGGCGATGCGCTCCTTCTTGTACGACTCCGACGGGTACGTCGGCGACTGCGAGGGCGCCTTGAAGAAGTGCTTGGGTTCCTGGCAGGACAGGCGCGCGGAGCGGCCGACGCCGCGCGGGTCGTAGCCGACGAGGTCGTAGGCCGCCGCGATGCGCTTCCACTCCGGCATCAGGCCGGCCAGCGGGAAGTACAGGCCGGAGCCCCCGGGTCCGCCGGGGTTGAACACGAGGGCGCCCTGGCGTGGCACCAGGCGCTTGCTGTTGTGCGGGTCCTTGTGGGTGGCCCGCACCCGGCTGACGGTCAGTTTGATCTGCTTTCCGTCTGGATGCGCGTAGTCGAGCGGGACGGACACCGTGCCGCACTGCAGGCCGGCCGGCATGTCCTCCGCGTCGGGACACTTGCCGAAGGTGATGCCCGCGGCTTCCGCCCGCGCGGCGGCGATCGCCGTACCGCGCAACTGGAGTGCGTCACCCGGCGTGCCAGGCGCACCGGGCGCGCTGCCGGCCGGGGCGGCGGCGAGGGTGGTCAGGAGCAAGGACCCTGCGGCCGTGTAGAGGGCGGGGGCTCTCATCGGGTATCCCTTCGGTGCGCGGCAGCGACAAAAGGGATGTTTCGTTCGGGCGTCGGGGAAGGCAAGCACCGTCGGCCGGTGTCGCCGCCAAAAACCCGGTGCGCCCCGGGTGGATCAGTCGTGCCCGGACTGCTCCCGGTGCCCGAAGGCGGCGCGCAGGTCCGGTTCGCCTATCGCGCGGACACCGCGTACGGCGACGGAGGTGAGGTAGGTGCGGTCGTCGCCCCCGCCGGTGTGCCGGGTCAGCGCGCCGAGCAGCCGCTGACCGGCCGGGGAGGCCCAGCGCGAGTACGGGTGGACCTCGATCCGCGCGATGGCCAGGCAGCTCAGGGTGAGGGTGAGCGGGAGCGCGAACCAGAGGGCGACCAGGCTGCGCGGCATGTCGGACTGAGCGGGTGTCAGCAGCGCCGCGGCGCCCAGCGCGAGCACGGCCACCGCGGCGATCTGCACCTGGCGGACCGCGGCCGCGACGCTCGTCCGTGCCCCGTCGGGCACCGCGAGGCCCGCGCTGACCAGCCGGTCGCCTATGCCGCGCACCGGGTCCGCGGCGGCCGCGGCGGCCCGTACCGGGGCGATGCGGGACTGTCCCTCCGGCCCGATGGCCCCTATCACCGAGCGCTCCATGTCGTCCCGCCCGCGCGGGTCGACGACGGTCGCCCAGCCGGTGTGGGCGAGCAGCAGCCGCCGCTGGCGCGCCATTGACACGAGCGTCAGGTCGGCGACCCGCCGGGGACCGCCGGACAGGAACGCGGCCTCGTAGAGCGTCAGGTCGTGTCGTTGGCCCGGGTTCACATCAACGGCCGCCGAGCGTACGGCGGCCAGGCACAGCCGCGTACACACCGTGCCGGCGGCGGCCCAGGCGAGCAGCAGGAGAAGGACCCAGAACATGGGGATTTTCTATGCGAGGGGGTCCGGGAAAAGCCATGCCCTGTTCACAATCCGGACGATGCGTTGTCGGTATGTGACGTTCAGCCTGGCGCGGGCGTCACGGCTCCTCGGACTGCCGCGGGGGGCCGGTGGCGGCCGGTGGGAGGGTGTAGCTCGGTACGGGTGACGGGGTCACCGGTACCGCCGGGCTCGGGGAGGCGGCGGGGCCGGGCGGGGCCGGGGAGTTGGTGATCGGCGGGGTGCCGCCGGCGGCCATGTCCCGGGCCAGGGCGTCGAAGTCGACGTACCCGGTGGCCTCCAGGATCTTGATGTGGTCCAGCACGGTGCTGTTGGCGTCGTCGGCCAGGGCGCGGACGAGCGAGTTGCGGGTGCCGGCCCGCACCTGCGCGACGACCGAGAACACCTTGCCGTGGGCCAGCCGCAGGATGTTGGCGAACCGGCGGTCGTACTCGACGCCCTGGGCCGCGTCGAGGGTGGCGAGCCACTGCTTCTGCTGGTCGTTCGGCTCGTTGGGCAGTTCGAGGCCGAGCTTCGACGCGACGTCGCGGACCCGCTCGTCGAGGAACGTGTGACCCGCGACGAGGTGCTGTCCCGCCGTGCGTACGGCCTGGGTGGTGCCCTTCTGCTGCGCCTGCTGGCCGGCGGGCAGCTCCCACAGGCCCGCGAGCCGGACCTTCGTGACGAACTCCCGGTCGAGGGCGGACAGCGGCCCGTAGTTCGTCGACACGGTCGTGGCGTTCAGTACGTCGGCACCGGTTCCGGACCGGTCCGCGTACGACCAGACCGGGAAGATCAGCGCCACCAGGGTCGCCGTCAGGCCCGTGATGATGAGCCCGGTTCCAGTGAACATGCCTCTGCCCTTGACGGGGGGTCGGGGTCGCATGGTGCCTCCTGCTTGCGGCACCGCACGCTAGTGGGCTTCAGGTGCGGCATCGGCATGTTACTGCCGGGTCTACGTCAGCTTCCGTACGGGCAGGGAATGGTTGCACCGGGGGTTTTGGGTGTGATTGAGGGAGACGGAATGGCGGGCAAAACGGGGTGAACATGCCGAGAACGGGTGCGTGGGCGAGGAGGTGGGCGGTGGGTGTTAACCCCGGCACACTCGGGGGTGGGCACTAGTGGGGGAGCGGGGGGTGGCGTAGGCCGGGTGCGTCCAGAGGCGGACCGGGGTCGGTGCCGGAGGGCCACGCAGTCCGGCGCGGACGGGGTGCCGCACGTTGTGGACGGGTGCAGCCCCAGCGGCACGACTCCCGCAGCTGGGCGGGAGTTCAGCGGACCGCCGCGCGCGGCCTCAGCGTCGCAACAGAACCCGGCGTGCGGCGCGAGCCAGCCGTACCGCCGGACGGCGTGAGCGGGGTGTCGGACCCGACCGTTCCAGCCACCACTCCCGCAACTCCCGTCGCGCCCGGGCGTCCTCCGGCCGGCCCGTGCGCAGCAGGTGGCCGGCGAAGTCCAGGGCGTCGCGGCGGTAGCCGCCGGTCATCGGGTGGCCCTGGGCGTACGCGAGGAAGCCGGGCCGGTAGGCCTCGCCGAGGATCTCCGGCAGTTCGGGCGCGACCTTGGCCACGACGTCCGCCCGCTTCCCGGCGAGCGCCCGTGCCTGCACGCCCAGCCGTACCCGGTCGAAACCCTCGGGTGCGGGCGTCCCGGCGACCAGCGTGGACAGCAGCGCGGCCTGCGCGAGGGCGAGGCGCCGGCGGGCGGGCTCGACGGAGACGAGGTCGGCGCAGGCCGGTGGCCCGGGGAGGCCGGCGGCATCCCCGGCCGGCACCTCCGGCGTCTTCCGGGCGGCCCCCGCCTCCAGCGCATCCCGGATCGCCGTCAACTCCCCCTCCAGCTCGGCCGGTGCGGGAAAGTTCTCGTCCCTCTCCAGGAGCACCCCGGGCGGGGAGATGCGGGCGGCGAGGCCGGTCAGGATGTCGAGGACGGGCCGCGGGACGGGGTGGGCGTGGCTGTCGTGCCAGACGCCGTCACGTTCGAAGCCGCCCGCGACATGGACGTACGCGATGGCCTCCAGGGGAAGTTCGGCGAGCGCCTTGGCCGGGTCCTCGCCGCGGTTGACGTGGTTGGTGTGCAGGTTGGCCACGTCGATGAGGAGCCGTACGCCGGTGCGGTCGGCCAGCTCGTACAGGAACTGTCCCTCGGTCATCTCCTCGCCCGGCCAGGAGATGAGCGCGGCGATGTTCTCGACGGCGAGCGGCACCGGCAGCGCGTCCTGTGCGATGCGGACGTTCTCGCACAGGACGTCGAGGGCGTCCCGGGTGCGCGGGACGGGCAGCAGGTGCCCCGCCTCCAGGCTCGGGGAGGCCGTGCGGGGCCCGCCCGCCCGGACGAACGCGATGTGCTCGGTGACCAGCGGCGAGTCCAGCGCATGGGCGCGCTCGGCGAGGGCCGTCAGACGGGCCTCGTCGGGCCGGTCGGCGCCGCCGAGGCCGAGCGAGACGCCGTGCGGCACGACGGTGACCCCGCGCTCGCGCAGGCGCCTCAGCGACTCGGGGAGGTGGCCGGGGCAGGTGTTCTCGGCCACGACCTCGACCCAGTCGATGCCCGGCATGTGCTCCACGGCGTCCGCGATCTCCGGCCGCCACCCGATGCCCGTCCCCAGTCGCCTCATGGTCCCCTCCTCGCGTCTTCCGGATCCCCCGTGCGGTCCGTGTGGGCGTGACAGGGGTATGGCCCCGGTTCCCGGGCCCGAACCCCTGCGCGGGAACGTTCAGAGCAACATTTGAGGTTCGGGCGGCGGGCGCGGCCGTGGTCACCGCGGAGAGGGCGCGACCTGTCCGGGAAACCGGTGCCGGCGGACCGGCGGTAGGCGTAGGAGCACACGGGGAAAGTCGAGTGCGGGCAGAGCCCCGGGCTCGGGCGAACCTCGGCTGACGCGGCCCTAGCGCAGGGCACGGTGGTCCGCGACCACCGTGCAGGAGCCGGGAGCGATCTCCGTGAAGCCCGCGTCGCGCACCAACGGCAGCCCGCTCGTGGTGAGTCCGTCCCAGCGTCCGGGGCCGGCGGTGCGCACGGCGAGCGGGAAGCCCGCGTCGCGCCAGGCGGCCCGCTCCTCGTCCGACAGCTCCCACCAGGCCAGTTGGGCACCGTGACCGGCCTGCGCCATCGCCTTGCCCGCCGACATGTCGAGCTCCGGGTTCATCCACAGCACCGGCGCCGTACCGTCCGCGTCCGCCGGCGGTTCCGGATCGTCGAGGTCGGTGCCGGACACCTGGAGCCGGGCCAGGTCCTTGGGCCAGCCGTCCAGCGGAACGGGCGGAAAGACCCGCACCTCGGCGGACTTGCCCGTCACCGTGATCCCGGGCAGCGCCTCGGCCCGCCGCCACTCGGCTCCGCGCGCCCGCCGCACCACCTTGCGAATCCGCGCGTCCTGCCAGTCCCGCATCGCCTGGGCCCACTCGCCGTCGCCGCGAGACCGTTCGTCACCGAGGATGCTCAGCACGGCCCGGGCCGCGGTTTCCAACGCGTCGGTACGGGCCGGGGGCGCGGCCTTCTCGATACGCACCACCAGAGGCAGCACGAACTGCGGAGCCTGGTCGCGTGCGCTGGGCTCGGACCGGAAGGGACTGTCTCCCGGGGGCGTTGAATCGTGGCTCACGACAGCCCAGTTTAACGGGCGCGGGACTGTGACGATGTTGCTGCTCCGCCGCGTGGGCGCGACCAGCCACATGCGACCCGCAGCCCGCATCACCGCGCATTCACCCCGAACAGGCCGTCCGCTGAGCCTCCTGCCACTCACACACAGGGCACAGCGTGATCCCCTTGTACGACTCCGGGTACTCCGTCGGCTCCCGGCACAGCACGCACTCCGCATACGGCGGCCCGTCCGCCTTAGGCGGCCTCGGCACGTCGCCGATCGTGCAGTACTCCTCGCTCATACCTCCAGCCTAGGTCCTGTCGTCAGACTCCCGTCGTCCGCCGGAGGGGGGGCAGGCGGGAATGCCGACGACAGGGCTACGACGGTCGACGCCGCCCGCCCGCGTCCCCGATGAGCTCGGACACCTTGACGAACCGGAACCCCTTCTCACGCAGCTCGGGCACGATCATCCGCACGGCCCGTTCGGTCACCGGCGCGGCACTGCGCGTGCAGTGCAGCACGACGACCGACCCCGCCCGCACCCCTTCCAGCACCTGGCGGGCCACGGCCTCCGCGTCCGTGGCGAACGCGTCCCCGCTCACCACGTCCCACTGCACCGCGGTGACGCCGGTCGAGGCCAGCATCTTGAGGGCCCGCCGGTCGTAGCACCCGCCGGGGAAGCGGAAGTACGGCATCGCCTCCGGCACCCCCGCCTCACGGAAGGCGGTGTACGCCCGCTCCACGTCGGCGCGCATCCGGTCCTCGGACACGGTCGGCAGCCCGTAGCAGTCGTCGGTGAAGGCGTAGTGGCTGTAGGAGTGGTTCGCGACCTCGAAGAGCGGGTCCCGTCCGATGGACCGCGCCTGGACCGGGTACTGCTCGGCCCAGCGTCCCGTCATGAACACCGTGGCCGGCACGTTCATCGCGCGCAGGGTGGCGATGAGCTGCGGATTGTCGAAATGCTCCCCCGCCGCCGCGCGCGGCCCCTGGTCGGCGGTCATGTCGGCGTCGAAGGTGAGCGCGACGGTCTTGTCCGGCGTCCGGGAGCCGTTCTTGAAGACCGGGGTCAGACCGGCGGGGCCCGGCGCGAGAGTCGGAGGCCGGGAAGAGGCCGCCGGGGACAGCGCGGAAGGGGCCGGCCTGGCGGGGTGAGGCGGCCGGGCGGTGCCGCAGGCGGCGAGGCTGGCGCTCAGGGCGCAGACGGCGGTGACGCGTCGGACAACAGGGATCACCGGCCGAATGTATGGTGATTCGTCTTATGTGTACGTCAGCGTGGCGGGAGGGGAGCGCAGCGTCACCCGCTCAGATGTCCCGCTCAGATGCCCGGTTCAGATGTCCCGCCGCTCCAGCGGCCGCGTCGCCGGTCCCTGGACGACCTTGCCGTCCGTGTCGAAGCGTGAGCCGTGGCAGGGGCATTCCCAGGCGCGTTCCGCGCCGTTGAAGGCGACGAGACAGCCGAGGTGGGTGCAGCGCGGGGAGACGGCGTGGAGGTCGCCGTCATCGTCCCGGTAGACGGCGAGACGGTGGCCCTCGACGCGGACGACGGCGCCCTCGCCGGGCGGCAGAGCGTCCACCGGCGGGGCGGGCCGCAGCCGGTCGCCGACGAAGTGACGGGCGACCTCGGCCTGGGTCCTGAGGAACGACGGGGCCTCGCGCACCGCCGTGCGCACCCGCCGGGGGTCGTACAGCTCGCTCCACGCGCACTTCTCGCCGGTGATCAGCGCAGTCAGGAGCCGGCCTGCCATGATGCCGCCGCTCAACCCCCAGCCGCCGAAGCCGGTGGCGACGAACACGTGCCTCGCGCCGGGGTGCAGCAGGCCGACGAGCGGCACGGTGTCGGTGGGGTCGTTGTCCTGGGTGGCCCAGGCGTGCGTGAGCTCGACGCCGGGGAAGTGCTCGCCGGCCCAGGCGGAGAGGCGGTCGAAGCGCTCCCGGGTGTCGCCCGTGCCGGGGGTGAAGTGCTCGCCGGTGACGAGGAGGAGGCGCTGCCCGCCGTCCTCGCCGTAGGGCGCCGTGCGGACCGAGCGGGTGCCCTCGTCGGGCGTGATGTACATGCCGTCCGGGTCCCGGCCGGCGTCGAGGGGCCCGGCGACGACCAGTTCGCGGCGCGGGGAGATGCGGGTGAAGAGCAGGGCGCGGTCGAACACCGGGTAATGCGTGGCGACGACGACGTCCTGCGCGGTCACCGTCGCTCCCGTCCCGGTCGACAGCCGGCACGGCGCGCCCTCGTCCAGGCCGTGGACGGTGGTCTGCTCGTACACGCGCCCGCCGTGCGTGACCAGGTCGTCGGTGAGGGCCAGCAGGTACTTGCGCGGGTGGAACTGCGCCTGCCCGGTGACCCGGACGGCGCCCGCGACGGGGAACGGCAGCCCGGTGTCCGTCGTGAACGAGGCCGGCAGTCCGGCCGCGCGGGCGGCGTCCGCCTCGGCCCTGATCTCGTCGGCGCGGCCCGTGTCGCAGACGTATGTGTACGCGCTCCTGCGCTCCCACTCGCACTCGATGCCCAGCTCGTCCACGAGGGCGGCGGCGTGCTCGACCGCCTCGCTCTGGGAGCGGGCGTACAGCCGCGCGCCGTCGGGGCCGCGCGTGCGCCGCAGCTTGTCATAGACCAGCGTGTGCAGCGCGGTGAGCTTGGCGGTGGTGTGCCCGGTGACGCCGGCGGCGACCCGGCCGGCCTCCAGCACCGCGACGTCCCTCCCGGCCCGCGCCAGCTCCCACGCAGTGCTCAGCCCGGCGATCCCGGCGCCGATCACGGCCACGTCGACGGTGAGGTCCTCGTCCAGTGCGGGGCGGGGCTCGCCGGGTGCCGTCTGAAGCCAGTACGAGCCGCTGACGTGCGCGTTCTCGGTCATGCGGGCCGAGTACCCGGCTGTGCCGGGTTCAGTGGTCGAGGAGCCGGGCGCGGCTTCCGGCCACGTCGAAGGCCGGCTCGCTGCGCCGGTCGCCCGTGGTGCTCGGCGCCCACAGCCGTTCCTGCAGGCCGGCGAGCGTCTTGCCCCTCCGCGCGGTGGCCGCCAGACCGACGGCCTTGCCCCGGGGACCGCCAGGGGTGGTGCCGGTGTCGTACGCGCCAAGATCGGGCCGTACCCCACCGGGCACACGCAGCGGCTCCCGCAGACCGTGGTCCCGCCCGGCCGTGCGCTTGGAGTCCTTCCTGGTCACGGGGGCTCCCCTTCCGCTCCCTTTCTGAACGGCTACCCGCGCCAGGGCCCCGTCACCGCGAACGTCGTCCCGGGTGTGTAGCAGTTGACGTACATCGTCCGGCCGTCCGGGGAGAACGTGACACCCGCGAACTCGCCCCACTCGGGGGCCCCGGGCGTTCCGATGTTCTGCCGGCCGCGGGCCATCGCGTACACCTCGCCGCGCCGGGTGACGCCGAAGACGTGCTGGGCGCCGTTGCCGTCCTCGCAGACCATGAGACCGCCGCTGGGGGCGAGGCAGATGTTGTCGGGGGACTCGCCCGGGAGCTGGACGTCCGTGTCCGGGCCGAACACGACCACCAGGGTCAGCCGGCGCGCCGAGGGGTCGAAGCGCCAGATCTGCCCGTAGTGGTCCGCCGCCGAGCCCTCC
The DNA here is from genome assembly GCF_055595715.1 of Streptomyces sp. NPDC040410. Taxonomy (NCBI): domain Bacteria; kingdom Bacillati; phylum Actinomycetota; class Actinomycetes; order Kitasatosporales; family Streptomycetaceae; genus Streptomyces; species Streptomyces sp. NPDC040410. Next base: position 853,093 of record NZ_JBVIVK010000001.1, on the reverse strand, counting down.
GCGCTGTGGGCGAAGGACGACACGAAGTACACGGACCGCCCGCCCCAGTAGCAGCCCTCCAGCTTCTGGGCGTGCGTGATGCCCCTCGGGCCGAAGTCCTGGAGGCGGATGGGGGTTTGGGCCGCCAGCGGATCCGGTACGTCCACCCACTCGATGCCGTCGAAGCTCGCTCCCGTCTCCTGGATAGAGGACAGGTCGGGCACCCCGGGCACGCGCATGGCCTGCAGCCGGCCGCCCGCACGCAGCGAGCCGGTACCGCCCAGCGGCTTGTCGGGCAGGAAGCGGTAGAAGAGGCCGAACGGCTTGAGGAACGCGTCCTCCGTCTCGTAGACGATGCCGCGCCTCGGGTCGACGGCGATCGCCTCGTGCTGGAAGCGGCCCATCGCGGTCAGCGGTACGGCTCCCGTGCGGCGCGGATCGGCCGGGTCCACCTCGAAGATGAAGCCGTGGTCCTTGGTGTAGCCGTTCGTGCCCGCCTTGTCCTCGGTCTCTTCGCAGGACAGCCAGGTGCCCCAAGGCGTGGGCCCGCCCGCGCAGTTGACGGCCGTACCGGCGACCGCGACCCGCTCCGACAGGACGTTGTTGCGGCCGTCCAGCGTCAGCGCCGTACAGCCGCCCTTGCCCGCCGGGTCGTAGGTGATGCCCTCGATCGTCGGGACGGGGATCGCGGCGGTGGGGCGGTTCTCGTGGTTGCGGACCAGGTGGACGCGGCTCGGCCCGCCGGCGGAACGCGCGGCGAAGGCGGCCATGCCGTCGTGGTTGGAGGGGACCCGTCCCTCGCCGGAGCGGAGCGGGTCGCCCTCGCGGGAGAGAACCTTGTAGCGGAAACCATCCGGCAGATCGAGCACCCCGTCCGGGTCGGCGACGAGGGGGCCGTATCCCCGGTGGCCCAGGGTCTGCGCGGCGGCGGTGCCCGCGAAGAGTTCGGAGAGGCTTCCGGCGAAGGCGATCGAGACGCCCAGCACACCGGTACGGGCAAGCATCTGACGTCGTGTCGTACGGCCCTTCTCGGGCATGACGGACATGGGGGGCAGCCTTCCTGCTGGCGGACAGGAACCGTGACCCCTCTGTGTCTATCACCGCCCCGCGGCTCGGGAACCACTCGCGCAGCACGTGTCACCGCTCGGACGGATGTTCCTGTGCCTTCTCCAGGAACCGCAGCAGTTCGACGGGGAAGGGCAGCACGAGCGTCGAGTTCTTCTCGGCGGCGACCGCCACGACCGTCTGGAGCAGCCGCAGTTGCAGCGCGGCGGGCTGTTCGGACATCTGCGCTGCGGCCTCGGCGAGCTTCTTGGACGCCTGGAGTTCGGCGTCCGCGTTGATGATCCGGGCGCGCCGCTCGCGGTCCGCCTCCGCCTGCCGGGCCATGGAGCGCTTCATGGTCTCGGGCAGGGACACGTCCTTGATCTCGACCCGGTCGACCTGCACGCCCCAGCCGACGGCCGGGCTGTCGATCATCAGCTCCAGGCCCTCGTTGAGTTTCTCGCGGTTGGACAGCAGATCGTCCAGCTCGCTCTTGCCGATGATCGAGCGCAGGGACGTCTGGGCCATCTGTGAGACCGCGAACTTGTAGTCCTCGACCTTGATGAGCGCGTTCGCCGCGTCGACCACCCGGAAGTAGACGACGGCGTCCACGCGTACGGTCACATTGTCCCGGGTGATGCCCTCCTGGGCCGGCACCGGCATCGTGACGATCTGCAGGTTCACCTTGTGTATCCGGTCCACGAACGGCACGACCGTCGTGAAACCTGGCTGCCGTACGTCACCTTTGAGCCGCCCGAGCCGGAACACCACCCCGCGCTCGTACTGCTTGACGACCCGCGCCGCCGCGGCCACGTAGACGACCCCGGCGGCACCGACCGCCACGGCCGCCGTCACCAGCTCCGCGAGCATGACGACCCCCTCTTCGAGAGGCCACTTGTGTCTGCTCTTGTAACAATATGCCCGGTGGCCGGTCCCGGGCCATGAGGGAGCCGGGACCGGCCGCCGCCCGCGCTTACGGAGCCGTCACCCGTACCGGTTCCGTACCGGCCGCGCTGTGCCGCTCGGCCCAGTTCTCCAGTGCCGTCCGGCAGGCGTGGTCGAGGTGGTGCAGCCCGGACAGGTCCAGCTCGACGGGCCGGTCCTGGGGCAGTGCCTCCAGGCTGTCGAGGATCTTCGGCAGCCGCAGGAAGGTCGCGTTGCCCGACAGGTACGCCTGCACGGGTCCGGCGCCCTTGTCTATGACCTCCAGCTTGATGTGCGAGGCCTCCCAGGCGGTCTTGGCCACGGCCAGCGCGAGGCCGATGAGCACGCCCTCGAACATGCTGACCGCGACGATCGACACGGCCGTGACGGCCAGGATCAGCGCCTCACCGCGGTGCTCGCGCCACAGCGACACGATCTCCCGTACGGGGATGAGCTTGGCGCCGGAGTACACCAGGATGCCGGCCAGGGCCGGGACGGGGATGTAGCCGAGCACGCCCGGGAGCAGGGCCGCGAACAGCAGCAGCCAGATTCCGTGCAGCACACGGGACGCCTTCGTCCGCGCGCCCGCCTGGACGTTCGCCGCGCTGCGCACGATCACCGCGGTCATCGGCAGCGCGCCGAGCACACCGCACAGGGCGTTGCCCGTGCCCTGTGCGACCAGCTCCCTGTCGTACTCGGTGCGCGGCCCGTCGTGCAGCCGGTCGACCGCCGCCGCGCTGAACAGGGACTCGGCGGAGGCTATCAGCGTGAACGCGACGATCGTGGCCAGCAGACCGATGCTCGCGAGCTCGCCGAACGCGCTCGGCGACGGCGGCTGGACGGACCCCAGCAGCCCCCGCACCTCGACGCTGGCGACCGGCAGGGAGAACACCACGGCGACGAGGGTCGCGAGGCCGACGGCGGCGAGCGGGCCGGGAACCGTGCGGAGCCGCTTCGGCATGCGCTTCCACAGGACGAGCACGGCGATGGTGCCCGCGCCGAGTCCGAGCGAGGCCAGTGCTCCGGTGTCCCCCGCGGCCCCGGCGAGCGCTCCGGGCAGCCCGGCCAGCTTCGCCGGGCCGGATGCGGGTGCCTTGGCGTCGGCCATCGAGTAGAGCTGTCCGGCGATGAGCACGAGCCCGATGCCGGCCAGCATGCCCTCGACGACCGAGACCGAGATGGCCCGGAACCAGCGCCCCAGCTTCAGGACGCCCATGAGTATCTGCAGCACGCCCGTGGCGAGCACGATCACGCCGAGCGCGGGCAGCCCGTACTCCCGCACGGCCTCGAAGACCAGCACGGTGAGCCCGGCCGCGGGCCCCGAGACCTGGAGGCTGCTGCCGCGCATCAGCCCGGTGACGATGCCGCCCACGATGCCGGTGACAAGGCCGAGCTCGGCCGGCACTCCGGAGGCCACGGCCACGCCGACGCACAGCGGCAGCGCGACCAGGAAGACGACCAGGGAGGCGGCGAAGTCCTGCCGCAGATGCGGGAACCTGGTGACTGCGGTTCGGTTGTCCACGGCGGCCCTCACAGTGCGCGGAAGGTGTCGGAGGACACGTCGTGGGTCAGTACGGCCCCGGTGTGCACCTCGTAGTACCAGGCGTGCAGGGTCAGTTGACCGTCCGACAGTTTCCTGTCGATGAACGGGTAGGAACGCAGTCGCAGCACCTGCGCCAGAGCGTGACCCTGCACGCCCTCGGCGACGGCCGGGTCCTCGGCCGCCCCCGCCGGGCGTGGCTCGGCGACCGCGAGCCAGTCCCGTACGGCGGGTACGGCGGTCAGGTCGTCGCCGCGGACGAGGGCGCCGACGGCGCCGCAGTGCGAGTGCCCGCAGACGACGATGTCGCTGACGCCCAGCACCTCCACGGCGTACTCGATGGTGGCCGCCTCGCTGGTGGGATGCTCGGATCCGTACGGCGGGACGATGTTGCCCGCGGTGCGCAGCTCGAAGAGCTCGCCGGGGCGGGCGCCCGTGATCAGGGCCGGTACGACCCGGGAATCGGAGCAGGTGATGAACAGGACCTGCGGGGACTGGCCTTCGGCCAGCTTGGCGAACTCCTCAGGGCGCTGTCCGAAAGTGCGGGCGTTGTCGATGAGGGGCTGCATGGTTGGTGACTCCTCCTGGCGCGCCGAACGGCGCGTCGGGCTTACAAGACAGAGTGTGGGAACTGCTCTGCTGTCAGCAGCGGAAGACCTGAAGTGCGGCTGGGGAGTGGGCTGTCGAGAGTCTCGACGTGCACGGAGCCCGGTGTGCCGCCGGTTCGCAGCGAGCCGCCGGGTCCTGGACCAGCTGGGGTCGCTCGGGGCCCTCGGGGGCGGAGTCGACGGCGCGGTGCCGGTCGCGGGTGCGCAGGGGGCCGGTCGGGCCCCCGGACTGGTCGCAGTGCCGGGATGTGACGGTTTCGTCGCGCGGTGCCTTGCCGGACAGTGTGATTCCGGGCTGTGTCTTGGCCTCGACCTGACGGATCGCATGCGCGGATGCGAAGGACGCGGCCGGTGCGAAGAACGTGAGGCCGAGCAGGACGGCGGCGAGGAGCGCAACCACGGTCCGGAGTGTCGTACCTCGGAACATGCGGCCCCCCTCCGGCATTTGGCATCTCTAGTGCGGACCAATCGTTGGTCAATGACTGGTCAAGAAACACGTTAACCCTGCAAAGTTGTTTGCAGGGTTAACTTGGCGTTTCGAGCTGAAGAGAGCCTCAAATACGCGGGTGGCCTGGCGTGAACTAGTCGTTCGCGACGAGGTCCTTGGCGTCCCGGGCCAGCGCGGTGAGCCGGGAGATCGCCCGGAAGTACTTCTTGCGGTAGCCGCCCGTCAGCATCTCCTCGCTGAACAGCTTGTCGAACGGCTGCCCCGAGGCCAGGACCGGCACCTCGCGGTCGTAGAGCCGGTCCGCGAGCACGACGAGCCTGAGCGCCGTCGACTGGTCCGGCACCGGCTGGACGTCGGTGAGGCAGACGGCCCGGAGGTTGTCGGTCAGGGCGCCGTACCGGCTGGGGTGGACCTTGGCGAGATGCCCCAGCAGATGCGGGAAGTCGTCGAGCGAGGCACCCGCGGTGGCGTACGCCGCCTTTGTCACCTGCTCGTCGGAGTACGGCGCCGGCGCCTCGGGCAGGCCGCGGTGGCGGTAGTCCTCGCCGTCGATGCGCAGCGCCCGGAAGTGCGCGGACAGGCCCTGGATCTCGCGCAGGAAGTCGGCGGCCGCGAACCGGCCCTCGCCGAGCTTGCCCGGCAGGGTGTTGGAGGTGGCGGCGAGCGCGACGCCCGCCTCGACGAGTTTGCCGAGCAGCGTCGACACCAGGACGGTGTCGCCGGGGTCGTCGAGCTCGAACTCGTCGATGCACAGGAGGCGGTGGCCGGAGAGGGTCTGGACCGTCTTCTGGAAGCCGAGCGCGCCGACCAGGTTGGTGAGCTCGACGAAGGTGCCGAACGCCTTGAGCGCGGGCTCGGCCGGGGTGACGTGCCACAGGGAGGCGAGCAAGTGGGTCTTGCCGACGCCGTAGCCGCCGTCGAGGTAGACACCGCGGGGGCCCGCCGGGGACTTGGGGGCCTTGCCCCTGCCGAACCCGAGGAACCCGCGCCGGACCGTGCCGGCGCCGCTGGCGTGCGCACCGCCGAGCCCGGCGGCGAAGCGTTCGAGGACACGGACGGCCTCGGTCTGGCTCGGCTGGTTCGGGTCCGGGATGTACGTGCTGAAGCGCACCGAGTCGAACCGGGGCGGCGGCACCATCTCGGCGACCAGCCGGTCCGCGGGGACGTGCGGCTCACGGGCGCACAGGGACAGCGGGGCCGCGTCGGCTATCGGGCTGGTTCCGGGGGCGGCGGTGGAGGACGACACAGTTCACCACTCTAAGGGGCGTGCCAGACTGCACGACATGCGACGCCTGTTCCCTGTGACGGATGAAACAGCAGCCCAGGCCTTCGGTGGGGCCACTGGCGGGGCCTCTGGGACCGGTGATGCGGCCGGTGCCGTCGGGCGTGAGTGGAGTCTCGACGAACTCGCCGCCGCCTACGCCTATCCCGAGCTCGCGCCCGGGGGGCGTGGGGCCTGGCTGCGGGCCAACATGGTGTCCACGCTCGACGGCGCCGCCCAGCACGACGGGCGTTCCCAGCCCATCTCCAGCGCGGCCGACATGCGGATCTTCGGCACCCTGCGGGCGCTGGCGGACGTCGTCGTGGTGGGCGCGGAAACGGTACGGCAGGAGGGGTACCGGCCGGCGCGCGCGCGTGCGGAGTTCGCCGAGCTGCGGAAGGCGGCCGGGCAGGGGCCGGCGCCGGCGATCGCGGTGGTCAGCGCGAGCCTGAACCTGGACTTCTCGCTCCCGCTGTTCAGCTCGCCGCTCGTGCCCACCCTGATCCTCACGGGCGCCGCGGCGGCCCCGGACCGCACCGCGGCCGCCGAGAAGGCCGGCGCCCGCGTCGTGACCGCGGGCGACGGCGTCGGCGTGGACCCCGCGCGCGCCGTCCGCGCCCTCGCCGAACTCGGCCACACCCGGCTGCTGACCGAGGGCGGCCCGCGGCTGCTGGGGCAACTGGTGGCGGCCGGGGTGCTCGACGAGCTCTGTCTGACCGTCTCCCCGATGCTCACCGCCGGCGACGCGCAGCGCATCGCCGGCGGGCCGTCGGTCGCGGTCCCGCGGCGATTCGTCCTGGGGTCCCTGCTGGAGGAGGACGGTTTCCTGTTCAGCAGGTACCGGAGGCCGTGATCCGGAGTCCACCCGTTCGGCCCTTGAAAGGCACACTGAATCTGGCAGGCCCCGTGCGATCACGGGGAAGGATGGAAGCCACGGGGCCCGGCACGGCCCTCGAAGGAGAAGGGGCGTTTGGTGTTCACAAGCGTTTTGATGATCGAGAAGGCCCTGACGTCCGCCGACGTGGAGTTCGTCACGACCCTGCACGGGGACGAGCCGGTCGCCTTCCACGTGCTGCTCCAGCCGCGGGGCGACCAGGCGGACCGCCTGCTGCGCGCCATCGACGACGTCGCGCTCGGCGAGATCGACGAGGCCGCCCGGGAGAACGAGACACCGGAGGGCGAAGCGGCGAAGGGCCCCGCACAGCAGGCGCTCGACGTGTCCCTGAGAGCCCTGCACGTGTCCGGCAGCGAGGCCGAGGGCCGGCTGATCGAGGCCCATCCTCTGGACGCGCTGAAGACCCTCGTGGACGAGGTGGAGGCGGACGAGGTGATCGTCCTGACGGACCCGCACTACGTGGAGGAGTTCTTCCACCGGGACTGGGCGTCCCGCGCCCGGCACAAGGTGGGCGTACCGGTGCTGAAACTGTTCTCGCACAGCAAGGCGTAGCGGACCACGGTGTCACCGGGCGTGCACGGCACGGCATAGGCTGGGCCGCTCAACGTCCGCCGTATCACGCACGCACGCCGTATCACGCACAGGGAGACAACGCATGGCACCCGGCCTTCCCACCGCCATGGACCGACCGCACTTCATCGGCATCGGCGGCGCCGGGATGTCGGGCATCGCGAAGATCCTCGCGCAGCGCGGGGCGAAGGTCGCGGGCAGTGACGCGAAGGAGTCCGAGACCGCCGAGGCGCTGCGCGCGCTGGGCGCGACGGTGCACATCGGGCACGCGGCGGAGCACCTCGCCGACGACGCGAGCTGCGTGGTCGTGTCGTCCGCGATCCGTGGGGACAACCCGGAGCTGGCCCGGGCGGCCGAGCTGGGCATCCCGGTCGTGCACCGCTCCGACGCCCTCGCGGCCCTGATGGACGGACTGCGCCCGATCGCCGTGGCCGGCACGCACGGCAAGACCACGACCACCTCGATGCTGGCCGTGTCGCTGAGCGCGCTGGGCCTCGGGCCCTCGTACGCGATCGGCGGCGACCTGGACGCGCCGGGCTCCAACGCACTGCACGGCGACGGCGAGATCTTCGTCGCCGAGGCGGACGAATCGGACCGCAGCTTCCACAAGTACGCCCCCGAGGTCGCGATCGTCCTCAACGTCGAGCTCGACCACCACGCCAACTACGCGTCCATGGACGAGATCTACGAGTCCTTCGAGACGTTCGCGGACCGCATCACCGAGGGCGGAACGCTGGTGATCTCGGCGGACCACGAGGGCGCGCGGGAGCTGACGCGCCGCATCACGGCGTCCGACGTGCGGGTGGTGACGTACGGCGAGTCGGAGGACGCGGACGTGCGGGTCCTCTCGGTCGTGGCTCAGGGCCTGAAGAGCGAGGTCACCGTCGAGCTGGACGGTACGGAGCTGACCTTCACCGTCTCCGTCCCGGGCAGGCACTACGCGCACAACGCGGTGGCCGCGCTGGCCGCCGGCGTGGCGCTCGGGGTGCCGGCGGCCGAGCTGGCTCCCGCGCTGGCCGCGTACACCGGCGTCAAGCGGCGCCTGCAGCTGAAGGGCGAGGCGGCCGGCGTCCAGGTGATCGACTCCTACGCCCACCACCCGACGGAGATGACGGCGGACCTGGAGGCGATGCGCGCGGCGGCGGGCCGGGCGCGGATCCTGGTCGTCTTCCAGCCGCACCTGTTCTCCCGCACCCAGGAGCTCGGCACGGAGATGGGCCGGTCCCTGGCCCTCGCCGACGCCTCGGTGGTCCTGGACATCTACCCGGCCCGGGAGGACCCGATCCCCGGCGTGACCAGCGAGCTGATCATCGAGGCGGCCCGGGCCGCGGGCGCGGACGTGACGGCGCTCCACGACAAGGCCGTGGTGCCGGCCGTCGTGGCGGGAATGGCCAGGGCCGGTGATCTCGTTCTCACCATGGGCGCGGGCGACGTCACGGTTCTCGGCCCGCGCATCCTGGACCAGCTGTCGAAGTGAGGGGCTGAGGCTCATGTCGTACGACGTCGAAAAGCCGGACGAGCAGTGGCGCGCGGAGCTGACTCCGGGCGAGTACGCCGTGCTGCGCCAGGCCGCGACGGAGCCCGCCTTCACCGGTGAGTACACCGGCACCAAGACCAAGGGCGTCTACTCCTGCCGCGCCTGCGGTGCCGAACTGTTCACCTCCACCACGAAGTTCGAGTCCCACTGCGGCTGGCCGTCCTTCTACGACCCGAAGGACTCCGACGCGGTGGAGCTCATCGAGGACCGGTCCCACGGGATGGTCCGGACCGAGGTGCGGTGTGCCCGGTGCGGCTCGCATCTCGGGCACGTGTTCGAGGGGGAGGGGTATGCGACGCCGACGGACCAGCGGTACTGCATCAACTCCATCTCGCTGCGCCTGACGCCCGACGAGACGTGAGCCGGGCCCCGATCGCGGGTTGAACGGCGCACGGGGCGGACCGGAGTGCGTGCGCGCCTCGGTCGTGTCAGCGCACCCTCCTGATCGGGATGAAACGGCCAGGGCGCCCAGCACGCAGATGGTGGCGACGGCGCCGGACAGCAGGTGGTACTCATGGCCGCCCGCGCGATTGACCAGCAGCGCGCCCAGGGCGTTGCGACGGACTGCGGTGCGGCGTTGGCGATGCCGAACACGCCCAGGCCCTTCGCCGACTCCTCCGCGTCGGGCAGGACGTCTAGGACGAGAGCGAGGTCCACGCCCGCGTAGACGCCGTAGCCGGGGCCGAGGACCACTTCGGCGCCCAGGGAGGGTACGCGCTCGTCGGTCCGCTATGTGAGCTGCGCGGCTTGTCGCGCCGTGCGTACCCGGTTCCATGCCTCCTGAGGAGAGACGCGGGGGTCCGGGAATACCCACGGTGCGGCATGCGGAGGTGATGTGTCCGAGCCGCCGGATCGCGTTCGGGCCGCCGTGCGCAGGGCCGTGACCCGGATCACACGGGCAGAGTGCATCGCAGCGTGGGGGCCAGCGTCTTTCCCTAGGTGTAGGGGGCTGGTCGAAGCGGGGACGGTGCGGATGGAGCAGGGGCGAGCCGAGGGGTTCGACGGGTTCGTGGCTGCCCGTTGGTCGGCGTTGTTCCACCTCGCGCGGCTGCTCGTCGGAGGTGACCGGCACCGGGCGGAGGACCTGCTCCAGGAGGCCCTGGTCAAGCTCTGGTTCGTCTGGCCCAAGATCGCGGAGGAGGCCCCGGAGGCTTACGTACGCAAGGTTCTGGCCCGGGCCGCGGCACGGTCCGCGCGGCGGCGCTGGTGGGGCGAGCGCCCGGTCGAGGAGCTGCCGGACCTGCCGGCGGCGGGTGACGTGTCCGCCTCCGTGGCGGAGCGCTCACGCCTTGAGGCCGCGCTGGCCGAGTTGCCGCCGCGGCAGCGGGCCGCAGTGGTGCTGCGCTACTACCAGGACCTGTCCGAGAAACAGGTCGCGGAGGTGCTGGGGTGCCCGGTGGGCACCGCTCGATCCCATGCGTCACGTGGCGTGGCGCGGCTGCGTCGGCTCCTGGCCGATGTCATCGAGCCGGTGGGGTGAAGGGGAGGCCATGGATCACTTCGAGCGGGAGCTGTCGCGGATGATGCGCGACGCCCGGGAGCACACCCCCTTCGAGTCCGGGCACCAGGCCCGCCTCCGGTCCGGCGTACGGGCCCGTCGGCGGGCACGCGCGGCCCAGAAGGCCGTCGGCTCCGTCCTGGCCGCGGCCGGACTCGGCATCGGTTTCTTCATGCTGCCCCACGCCAGGGTCGAGGACAGGCCGCAGGCCCCCCTCCCGGGGCCCGCGACGAGCCCGGCGTCCCCGACCGCGACATCGTCCCCCACGTCGGACGCGTCCCCGAGCGAGACCGTCACCGTCCCACCCACCGGGACCGCCGACGGGACCTCCGCCCCGCCCACCGCGCCCGCCACCACCAGCGGTTCGGCCACGAGGTCCGCCGACCCGGCCTCGACCACGACCCACACACCGCCGCCCTCCTACTCCGCGACGTCGCGTGCGACGGCGGCACCGGAGGTCACGCCCACGTCCCAGGAGCCGTCGTCGCTCGTGAGCCCGACCGATTCCGGATAGCGCGGGCCGCGGCCCGGACAGCGCGGGCCGTGCCCCTTTCCCGACCACCCATCCGCAAGCCCTGATCGCGGCGCCGCAGCGGGCGCCTCCGACATGCCACGCGACAGCACACAGACATGGATGCATCGTGACAAACCTGATGGACCGGCTGCCGCTCCGTACGCCGGTGCCGGCGTACCACCGAGAGCCCGTCCTGGACGTGGTCGTACCGGTGTTCAACGAGGAGGCGGATCTGGAGCCGAGCGTGCGGCGGCTCCACGCGCACCTGCGCGAGACCTTCCCGTACCCGTTCCGGATCACCGTCGCGGACAACGCCAGCACCGACGCGACCCCCCGGATCGCGGCCCGGCTGGCCGCCGAGCTGCCCGAGGCGGAATGGCTGCGGCTGGCCGACAAAGGGCGGGGCCGGGCGCTGCACGCCGCGTGGTCGGCATCGCGGGCACCTGTCCTCGCCTACGTGGACGTGGACCTGTCGACCGACCTCGCGGCGCTGCTGCCCCTGGTCGCCCCGCTCATCTCGGGGCACTCCGACATCGCCATCGGCACGCGCCTGGCCCGAGGGTCCCGGGTGGTGCGCGGCCCCAAGCGCGAGGTCATCTCCCGCTGCTACAACGCCCTGTTGCGCTCCACGCTGGCCGTGGGCTTCACCGACGCCCAGTGCGGTTTCAAGGCGATGCGGCGCGATGTCGCCGAGCGGCTGCTGCCCCTGGTGAAGGACCCGGGGTGGTTCTTCGACACCGAGCTCCTCGTGATCGCCGAGCGTGCGGGGCTGCGCATCCACGAGGTGCCGGTCGACTGGGTGGACGACCCCGACAGCCGCGTCGACATCCTGTCCACGGCGCTGGCGGACCTGCGCGGCATCGCCAGGATCGGCCGGGCACTGGCCCGCGGCACGCTCCCGACGGCCGGGCTGCGCCGGAGCCCCGCCGACGACTCGCGGGGCGGCCTGCCCGGCCAGCTGCTGCGCTTCGCCGCGGTGGGAGCCCTGAGCACCGTCGGATACGTGCTGCTGTACGCGGCGCTGCGCCCGGCAACCGGGCCGCAGGCCGCCAACGCGCTGGCGCTGCTGGTCTGCGCGGTCGCCAACACGGCGGCGAACCGGCGGCTCACCTTCGGGCTGCGCGGCCGTGGCGGCGTGCTGCGCCACCAGGCCAAGGGCCTGCTGGTCTTCCTGGTCGGTCTGGCCCTCACGAGCGGTTCACTGGCCGCCCTGCATTACCTGGCGTCCGGCGCCGCGCGGTCAACCGAACTCGGGGTGCTCGTCGCCGCCAACCTGGGCGCGACCCTCCTGCGTTTCCTGCTCTTCCGGGCCTGGGTGTTCCCCGCCCGGCGCCGCCGCGCAACGGGAGCCACCGCCGCATGAACCCGAAGACACTGAGCGCCCCTCCCGGCACGGGCCTGCCCGAACCCACCGCCCCCGTCCCCGCCCCCGTCCCCGCCCCGGCCCACGGCTCGCGCCTGCGGCGTACGGCCCGGCAGTACCTCCCCGTACTGGCGCTGTACGGCGGCCTGAAGCTCATCGGCTTCTCCGTCTTCATGTACCTGCTGGACTCGGCCGGGGACTTCCGCAGCAAGAACCCGCGCTTCGGCGGCGGCGCCCACGCCTGGGACGTGCTGGCGAGCTGGGACGGCTGGTGGTACCAGCAGATCGCCGAACACGGCTACCACCCCGCGCTCGTCCCGGTTCCCGGCGCCACCGGCCTGATCACGCTCGAAGGCAACTCGGCGGCGTTCTTCCCGCTCTACCCGGCGGCGATGCGGCTGGTCTCCGCATGCACCGGGCTCGGTCTGTACGGCGCCGGCATGCTGGTCTCCGTAGTCGCCTCCTTCGTCGCAGCGCTCGGCATCTACGCCGTCACCGCCCGGTTCGGCGGCAGGCGGGCCGGGCTGGCCGCGGCCGGACTGTGGGCCGTCTGGCCCGGCTCCGGCATGGAGTGGTCGGTCTACTCGGAGTCCCTCTACGTCGCCCTCGCCGTCTGGGCCTGCCACGCCGTCATGAACGACCGCTGGCTCACCGCGGGGCTGCTCACCTTCTCCGCCGGCCTCAACCGCCCCACCGCCGTGGCGCTCATCGCCGCCCTCACCGTCGCCGCGCTGCTCAGGCTCCACCGCCGTCAGGACGACACCGCCCGCCCGCTGACCGCGATACTGACCGCTCCGCTCGGGCTCGCCGGCTACCTGCTCTGGGTCGGCAACCGGATGGGTGACCTCGGCGGCTATTTCGCACTCCAGAAGGGTGCCTGGGCCCACACCTTCGACTACGGCGAGCAGACCCTCGACGTGCTGACCTCCGTCCCGGTGGGGCACTTCGACTACCTCTTCGCGTACCCCTTCGAGGACACCATCGGCGTGGCCGTCGTCCTGCTGGCCCTGCTCCTGATCCCCCTCCTGATCCGCCTGCGCCCCCCGGCCGTCCTGACCGTCTACACGCTCCTCACCCTCACTCTGGTCCTGGGCAGCCAGCAGATATTCGGCAACGTCTCCCGCTATCTGCTCCCGGCCTTCCCCCTCTTCATCCCCCTGGCCGTCCGGCTGCGCAGCCTCCGACTGCCCATGCTGTGCGCACTGCTCGGCATCGCGGCGGTGGCCTCGGGCTCGTACGCGGGATACGCGCTCTTCGAACTCGGGGTGCCGTAAGGACGGGGTGGCGTGCGCTCGCCCTGTACGAACACCACGGTCTGACGCTCGACTTCGCCGTCGACACCTGGGAGCTGATCCGCCCCGTCTGAGCCGGGGCGGCGGTCGGGGGCGTACTTTTCCCCTGCTCATGGTCCTTCACGCGGCTCCCGGCGCCAGACCCGGTAAACGGTTCGATCACTTTCGATGACAACTTGCAAGATAAATGGCAGCAAAATGACAGCTCCTGCCCGTCAAGCTCGGTAACCTCGGATCCGATCAAGGAGCTGCCGCCCGTGACGACCGTCCAATCGCCCCCCGCGCCCCCCACGGCGATGCGGCCCAGGGTCGTGGCCCGCACGGGCCTGTACGCCGTGCTGGCCGTGAACGCGGCCGTGGTGACCTTCTTCTTCGCCCAGGCCGGCTTCGCGTCGAACACCCTCATCGTGCTGGGCCGCCTGGCCGGCCTGTACGGGGCGCTCCTGATGGCCTTCCAGCTGCTGCTGGTGGCCCGGCTGCCCTGGCTCGACCGCCGCATCGGCATGGACCGGCTGACCCTCTGGCACCGCTGGACCGGCTTCGGCATCCTGTGGACGCTGCTGGCGCATGCCGTCTTCATCACCTTCGGCTACGCCGAGTCGTCCTCCCTGGACCCGGTGAACCAGCTGGTCGACCTCGCCGAGACCGTCGAGGGCGTGCTCCGCGCCGTCGTCGCGCTGGCGGTCATCATCGTGGTGGGCGCCGCCTCGGCCCGCTTCGCCCGGCGCCGGCTCGCGTACGAGACATGGCACTTCATCCACCTGTACACCTACATCGCGGTGGTACTGGCCTTCACCCACCAGGTCGCCGTGGGTACGACGTTCACGGCGTCCCCCGCGGCCACGGCCTACTGGTACGCCGTGTGGGGCGTCGCCCTCGGCTCGGTGGCCGTGGGCCGGCTGCTGCTCCCGCTGTGGCGGAACGGGCGCCACAGGCTGCGCGTCACGGCCGTCGTCCCCGAGTCCGACGACGTCGTGTCCATCTACATGACCGGCCGTGACCTGGACCGGATGCCCGCACAGGCCGGCCAGTTCTTCCTGTGGCGGTTTCTGACCCGGGACCGCTGGTGGCAGGCCAACCCGTTCTCGCTGTCGGCCGCACCCGACGGCCGCACCCTCCGGCTCACCGCCAAGACCGTCGGCGACGGCACCGCGACCCTGCGGCACGTGAAGGTGGGCACGCGGGTCTTCGCCGAGGGGCCGTACGGCGCCTTCACCACCCTGCACCGCACCCGCCCCAAGACCCTGCTCATCGCCGGCGGCGTCGGCATCACGCCGATGCGGGCCCTGCTGGAGGAACTGCACGGCCACGTGGTCCTGATCTACCGGGTGGCCACCGGCAGCGATGCCGTCCTCTACGACGAACTGCGGGAACTCGCCCACGCCAAGGGCGCCGAACTCCACGTGATCACCGGACCGCGCACCCCCGACAAGCTGGCGCCGAGCGAGCTCGCGCGCCTCGTGCCGGACGTCGCCGACCGGGACGTCTTCCTGTGCGGACCGCCCGGCATGACCGGTGCCGTGCTGCGCACCCTGCGCGAGCTGGGCGTGCCCAAGCAGCAGATCCATCACGAGCGCTTCAGCCTGGCGGGATGAGAGAGACATCGTGAAGCGAGCAATTCCTGTCCTGGTCCTGACCGTCGCTGGCCTGGTCCCCGTGTGGCGCTACACGCCGTCGGACGGCACGACCACCACCACCGAGGCCGCCTCGACGCCTTCCGCGTCCTCGTCGTCCGACGTGGTCGAGGGTTCGACGGTGAACACCGAGAAGGGCGCCGTGCAGGTGCGGGTGACCTTCGAGGGCGAGAAGATCACGGCCGTCGGGATGCTTCAGCAGCCGGACCATCCGCAGACGACGGCGGCGGTGCCGAAGCTGATCGCGGCGACGCTTCAGGCGCAGAGCGCGGACATCGACACGGTGTCCGGTGCCACCATCACGAGTGACGGCTACAGGGAGTCCCTCCAGGCCGCCATCGACGCGAAGGGCGACTGACCGTGCGCCGCGTCGAACACGTCATGGGGTTCCCGGTGTCCCTCCGTATCGACGGCGAGGACGACTTCCGCGCGGCGGCGGACGCGGTGTTCGCCTGGCTCCGCGAAGTCGACGAGCGGTTCAGCCCGTTCAAGGACGGCAGCGAGGTGTCCCGGTACGGCAGGGGCGAGCTGTCCGCCGACGAGCTCAGCGCCGACCTGGTCGAGGTCCTCGGCATCTGCGAGCGGTACCGGGTCGCGACCGGCGGCGCCTTCGACGTACGGCTGCCCGGCCGCGACTTGGACCCCTGCGCGGTGGTCAAGGGCTGGTCGGTGCAGCGGGCGGCGGAGCTGCTGACGGCCGCCGGGGCGCGGCGCTTCTGCCTCAACGCCGGCGGTGACGTGGTCGCCGCCGGCGGGCCCTGGCGGGTCGGCGTACGCCACCCCGAGATCGCCGACAAGCTGTGCACCGTCCTCGGCCTGACCGACGGGGCGGTCGCGACCTCCGCGCGCTACGAGCGGGGCGACCACATCATCGACGGCCGTACGGGGCGTTCCGCGACCGGACTTCTCAGCCTCACCGTGACGGCGGCTTCGCTGACCGAGGCGGACTCGGTCGCCACCGCCGCGTTCGCGATGGGCGCGGAGGGCGTCGAGTGGGCCGCCGGCCTCGAAGGGTGCGAGGTGTTCGCGGTGGACGCCGGGCGGCGGGTACTGCGCACACCTCGTTTCCCCGTCGCCGCGGAGCGTGCGCCGGCGGCGTGATCACGTACGACACGTGATGGCGTACGGCAGAGGTGCGGGCCGCCGGTGGAGTGTTCCGATGACCCACCCCCTTGAGGACGGCCCCGGGAATCGCCCGCGAACGGTCGCCGAGTACCCGCAACACAAGAGGTCTAGACTCTCCCGGCAACGGTCCGCACGACCGTTGCCAGAACGGGCGACTTCCGCAGACCCGAAGGGTATTCGGCGTTTTGATACGGATGGATTCAGTCACCAAGCGGTACCCGGACGGCACGGTGGCCGTCGACCGGCTGTCACTGGAGATACCGGACCGTTCGATCACCGTCCTCGTCGGCCCGTCGGGCTGCGGGAAGACGACGACCCTGCGCATGATCAACCGGATGGTCGAGCCGAGCGAGGGCACCATTCTCCTCGACGGCAAGGACATCATGCGGCAGCCGGTCAACACGCTGCGCCGGTCCATGGGTTACGTCATCCAGAACGCCGGTCTCTTCCAGCACCGCACGATCATCGACAACATCGCCACCGTGCCCCGCATGCTCGGCTGGGGCAAGGGGACGGCCCGGGAGCGGGCCCGTGAGCTGATGGGGCGGGTCGGGCTCGACGGCTCGCTCGCCAAGCGGTACCCCTACCAGCTGTCCGGCGGGCAGCAGCAGCGCGTCGGCGTGGCCCGGGCGCTCGCGGCGGATCCGCCGGTGCTGCTCATGGACGAGCCGTTCTCGGCCGTCGACCCCGTGGTCCGCAAGGGGCTTCAGGACGAACTCCTCCGCATCCAGGAGGAGTTGGGCAAGACGATCGTCTTCGTCACCCATGACATCGACGAGGCCGTGAAGCTGGGCACGATGGTCGCCGTGATGCGCACCGGCGGCAGACTCGCCCAGTTCGCGCCGCCCGCCGAGCTGCTGTCCGACCCCGCGGACGAGTTCGTCGAGGACTTCCTCGGCGCGGACCGCGGCATCCGGCGGCTGTCCTTCTTCCCTTCCACGGCAATGGAGTTGCTGACCGCCCCGGTCGTCGCGGCAGACTCCACCGCCGAGGAGATCGCCGCCCGTGACACGGGGGACGCCCCCTACCTCCTCGTCACGGATCCGGACGGCAAGCCGCTCGGCTGGAGCGAGCCGCAGCACCTGACCGCCGGGAAGATGCAGCCGGCACAACTCCTGTCGTACGGGCGGCCGTTCGTGGCCGCCACGGACTCGCTGAGGGCCGCGCTCGACTGCGCCGTCCTCTCACCCACCGGCTGGGCCGTCGCCGTGGACGCGGCGGGCCGGGTGAGGGGGGTCGTCTCCCAGCAGACCATCGCCGAGGCGATCCGCGGCGCCCACGCCAAGGGCCGTGCCCGCAGCGCGAAGGACCGTACCGACAGCGCGAAAGGCCGTACCAAGAGCAAGGCCGCCGGATGAACGGCTTCTTCGACATCCCCAGCGACCTCCAGCACAGCTGGCTGGGCCTCGTCGGCCTGCACCTGAGGGAGGCTCTGCTGCCGGTCCTGGCCGGACTGGTGATCGCCCTGCCGCTCGCCCAGCTGTGCGTGCGCTTCCGCTGGCTGTACCCGCCCGTGCTGTGGGTGACGACGGTGCTGTACGCCATCCCCTCCCTGGCGTTCTTCGTC
Source organism: Streptomyces sp. NPDC040410 (assembly GCF_055595715.1). NCBI lineage: Bacteria > Bacillati > Actinomycetota > Actinomycetes > Kitasatosporales > Streptomycetaceae > Streptomyces > Streptomyces sp. NPDC040410. The sequence continues at coordinate 835,294 of NZ_JBVIVK010000001.1, read as the reverse complement.
TTCCTCATCGACTACACCGGCCAGACCGAGCTCACGGTGATGATCCCGCTCACCGTCTACACCCTCGTCGTCCTCGTCCCGGCGATCGTCGACGGCGTCCGTTCGGTGCCGCGGGAGACGCTCGCCGCGGCGACCGCGATGGGCTACGGCCCCCTACGCCGTTACCTCCAGGTCCAGTTGCCGATCGCGGTGCCCGCGATCATCGCGGGGCTGCGCGTGGCGACCGTGTCGAGCATCAGCCTCGTCAGTGTCGGCACCCTCATCGGCAACCAGGGCGCCCTCGGCAACCTGCTCAACGACGCGACCATCTACAACCGGCCGGAACTCGCGTGGAACGCCGTGATCACCATGGCCGTCCTGGCGATCCTCGCCGACGCCCTGCTGGTGGTCGTACGCCTGCTGCTGACGCCGTGGATGCCGCGCCGAGCGCATACGAGAGGGCGAGCGCATACGAGAGGGAAAGCCGACCGGCCCGACCCGGCCGCCCTCGCCGCCCTGAAGGACGCAGCCCGGTGAACGTACTCGGCTTCATCCACGCCTTCTTCAGCGACAACGCCCACTGGCACGGCTACGACGGCATCCCCACGCGCGTCTGGGAACACATCCAGTACACCCTGGAAGCGCTCGCCCTCGCCGCCGCGGTCGGGTTGCCCGTCGGCCTGCTCACCGGCCACTACGGGCGCGGCGGGAACGCACTCTCCCTGATCGCCACCGCCGGGCGGGCCCTGCCCACCTTCGGCCTGCTGGTGCTGATGACCCTGCTGCTGGGGTTCGGCCTGGTGAACGTGATGATTCCGTTGGTCGTCCTGGCCGTACCGCCGATCCTGGTCACCACCTACGAGGCCATGCGCTCCGTCGATCCGTCCCCGGTGGACGCCGCGCGGGGCATGGGCATGGCCGAGTCACGGATCCTCTTCCAGGTGGAACTCCCCGTCGCCCTGCCGCTCGTCCTCAGCGGCCTGCGCTCCGCGGCCATCCAGATCGTCTCCACGGCCACCATCGCCGCGTACGTCTCCCTCGGCGGCCTGGGCCGCTACATCGTCGACGGCCTCTACCAGCGCAACTACGAGAAGATCGTGGGCGGCGCCACGCTCGTGGCCGTGCTGGCGCTGGCGACGCTCGGCGTGTTCTGGGCCGTCGCGCGGGCCGCGGTGTCACCCGGGGTCCGCAGGAGCAACTAGTGCCGCGTCAGCCGAGGTTCGCCCCGTCGCGCCCCCCACAGCCGGCACAGCACCCCCCCAACCCGCCCCCCCCTCGAGCACCCCTGTGCCTAAGCTTTCCCTTCCTTCCCCAGCACCCCCC
>NZ_JBVIVK010000001.1:464688-833982 GCF_055595715.1 Streptomyces sp. NPDC040410 | reverse complement strand
TTCTGTTTTCCCCTGCTTTCCCGAAAAACCCCCCCTCCCCCCCCCCCTCTCCCTCCCCCCCCCCCCCCCCCCCCCCCCCCCCCCCCCCACCAGCACAATCAGCCACCCGCTGAAGCACATTGGTAACGAGGCTGCTCTTGACTGACCGAGAACCCGCTGGATTGGATCAGTGCAAGAGCTTCCGAGCACCGCCGAGAGTCCGGAACGGGAATCGTGACTTCTACCGCCCCACACAGCAGGTCCATCAGGAACCATCCCGGCGTGGCCGCCGTCGCGCTCGCCGCTGCCGCGGCCCTGCTGGCGGGATGTTCCTCGTCCGACGACACCTCCGACCCGCTCTCGGAGAAGCCGGCCGACGGCGGCAGCGTGGTCGTCGGCTCCAACAACTTCGCCGAGAGCATCCTGATCGCCGACATCTACGGCGAGGCCTTGAAGGCCAAGGGCGTCAAGGTCGAGTACAAGCTCAACATCGGCAGCCGCGAGACCACTTACGGCCTGCTGAAGAACGGCTCCGTCACGGTCCTGCCCGAGTACAACGGCTCGTTGCTCGCGTACCTGGACGCCAAGGCCCCGCAGCAGTCGGCCGAGGCCGTGAACGCCGCGGTGAAGGCCGAGCTGGACTCGAAGCTGACGCTGCTGGAGTCGGCGCCGGCCGAGGACAAGGACTCCGTCAGCGTCAACGCGAAGACCGCGAAGAAGTACGGCCTCACCGGCGAGTCCACTCTCCAGGACCTCAAGGACATCGCCCCTGACCTGGTCATCGGCGGTTCGCCCGAGTTCCAGACCCGGCAACAGGGCCTGGTGGGCCTCGAGTCCGAGTACGGCCTGAAGTTCAAGTCCTTCAAGGCGCTCGACGCGGGCGGTCCGCTGACCCAGGCGGCGCTGACGAAGAACACCGTGCAGGCCGCGGACATCTTCACCACCGACCCGACCATCACCAAGGAGAAGTTCGTCGTCCTCCAGGACCCTCAGAACCTCTTCGGCTTCGCGAACGTGACCCCGCTGGTCCACAAGAGCGGCCTCTCCAAGGAGGGCGTCGCCGCACTCAACGCGGTCTCGGCCAAGCTGGACACGAAGGCGCTGCTGGACATGGACTCCCAGGTCCAGCTGGAGAAGAAGGATCCGCTGGACGTCGCCAGGACCTGGCTGAAGGCGGCCGGCCTGGCCTGACGTCACGTACCCGACTCGCGCTCGCGCGCGTCGCACAGCAGCACCGGCACGTCCTCCGGCAGCGCCAGGGCACCACGCCCGCACCCGCGGCGGGATCAGAGCCGGCCAAGGCCGTCCCTCACCTTCTGCAGCAGGTCCAGGTCCAGGCCGGGGTCGCGGCGCACGGGATACGGCGGGTTGACGGCGATCCGGCCCGCTTCCAGCAGATCGCACAGCATGATCACGACCACGCTCACCGGAAGGTCGAGATGGGCGGCGAGCTCCGCCACGGCGACCGGCCGGGCGCACTGCCGGAGGATCCGCGCGTGCTCGGGCTGCGGCCGGGCCGCCCACTCGGGCGGCGGATCCACCGCGGTCACCGTCGTGATGAGGGTGAAGTCGGCGCGGCTGGGCCGGGTCCGGCCACCGGTCAGGGTGAACGGTCGTACGAGCCGGCCCGCCGAGTCGCCTTGGCTCACCTCACGCGCCGGAGCCGGCCGCGGGACCGACGCCCCCCCGCGGTGCCGCGCTGAGATGCTCGCCGATCTTCTTCACGAGCATGTTCATCTGGTACGCCACCACACCGACGTCCGCGCCAGGGCCGGTGAGCACGACGAAATGGGCGCCGGAACCCGCCGACGTGAGGATCAGATAGCTGTTCGCCATCTCGATGAGCGCCTGGCGCACCGGGCCGCCGCGGAAGTCCATGCTCACGCCCTTGCTGAGACTCATCAGCCCGGACGCGGTCGCCGCCAGCCGTTCGGCGTCGTCGCGCAGGAACCCCGTGGACTTGCTGACGACCAGCCCGTCCTCGGAGAGCACGACGGCGTGGCTCACGTCGGCGACCCTGTCGACGAGGCCCGTCAGCAGTTGGTCGACCTGGGAATGGGTGGCGGGGGCTGGGCGTGTCATGTCGGTGTCCTTCAGGAGCGGTCGGCGGGCGGACTCGAGGGAACTGCTGTGTCTGCGGCGGGGACCTGTGCCAAGGGGTCCTCCGGTGCGGCCTCCTCCCCCTGGTCGTACTGCGCCTGCGCGCCGTCGTCCCGCGCCCGCTGTGTGCCGCGCTGGAACCCGGTGAGTGAGCAGGCGGCGCGTTCCGCGGTGAACTCCTCCGCCGAGCCTTCCTCTTCGGCGGGCGCGGACTCCTCGCGCAGTTCGACGGCCAGGCTGGTCTGCGGGACCCGGCGGGGCAGCGGTGCGGGACCGTTCCGCCCGGCGACGAGCGAGGGGGCGGGGGCGGCGGACGTACGCGCGGGGACGACGGGCCGGGTCTCCCGCGCGGGCTCGGGGGCGGCCGCCTCGGGGGCGGGTGGTTCCGGAGCCTCACGCACCACGATGTCGTGCGGGAGCAGCACGATCGCGGTGGTTCCGCCGTACGGCGAGGGACGCAGGGTGACGGCGACACCGTGCCGGGTGGCGAGCCGGGCGATCACGAACATGCCGAGCCGCAGGTCGTCTGCCAGCGCCACGACGTCGAACTGCGGCTCCTCGGCCAACTGGGCGTTGAACGACGCGTAATCCTCCTCGGACAGGCCGAGGCCGCGGTCCTCGACCTCGACGGCCAGACCCTTGGCGACCATCACGGCCCGGACACTGACGGGGCTGGGCGCGGGGGAGTAGGCGGTCGCGTTGTCGATGAGTTCGGCCAGCAGATGGATCACGTCCGCCACCACCGGCGGGGCCAGGTACAGATCCTCGTCGGTGTGCACCTCCACCCGCTGGTACTCGGCGACCTCGCCCACGGCGCTGCGCAGGATGTCGATCAGCGCGACCGGCTCGGTCCAGCTGCGCCGGGGCTGCCCGCCGCTGATGATGACCAGGTTCTCCTCGTAGCGGCGCAACTGGCTGGCGTTTGAGTCCAGTTCGTACAGGCCCTTGAGGACGTCGGGGTCCTGGTGTTCGCGTTCCAGCGCGTCGAGCCTGCTGAGCTGGAGGTTGACCAGGTTCTGGCTCTGCCGGGCGATACCCAGGATCACCTTCTGGAAGCCTCGCCGGGTGTCCGCGAGTTCGACCGCGGTGTGCACCGCCGTGCGCTGCGCCGTGTTGAACGCCTGGGCCACCTCGCCGAGTTCGTCGCGCCCGTAGTCCAGCGGCGGTGCCGCCAGGTCGACGTCGACCTTCTCACCCCGGTTCAGCCGGGCCACCACGTCGGGCAGCCGCTCCCGGGCCAGACTGAGGGTGGCCATTCGCAGGCCGCGCAGCCGCCGCGACAGGGAACGCGTGATCCGCCACGACATGCCCACGCACAGCAGCAGGGCGGCCAGTCCGCCGGCGCTCAGCGAGCCGGCCGTCACCAGCAGGCTGTGGGCCTTGTCGGCGCTACGGGTGAGCAGTTCCGCCGTCTGGCTACGGATCAGGGCCGTGTACTGGCCGGAGACCTTCTCCAGCGCGGCCCTCCACTGCTGCTCCGCGGCCGGCAGCGCGCTCATCCCCGCGCCGCCGGCCGTCCGGGCCGCGAGCACCCGGTCCTCGATGTCCTGGATCGTCTGCCACTCGGGGCTCTGCAGGATGCGCTCGGTCCGCGTCTTCGTGCTGCCGCGCAGCTGGGGCACGATCTGGTCCTCCACGAGCCAGCGGCGGGTGTTGACCAGCTGTGCGACCCGCGTCCAGGCCTTTTCGTCCAGATGACCGGACGGCCAGGCCAGCGTGAGCTGCGCGTCCTCCTGGGAGACCAGCTCCGCCGCGTGCTCCAGCGCGACCAGCGGGCCGGCCTGCGAGGTGAGGTCGCCGTCGTCGACCTGGGAGAGCTCCTGAAAGGCGTGCACCTGGTCGTCGATGATCGACGTGTACTGGTCCAGCGCCTGCTGGGCGGTGATGTCCGTGGGATCGTCCACCTGGCCCCGGTAGTACTCCAGGCTCCCCACCGAGCCGACGACCGAGTACAGCCGGTCCGCGACCCGGGCGGGGGCCTGGCGGATCGCTTCGGACCGGCCGGCCAGCTTCGCGACCGCCTTGTCCGTCCTCCTGCGCTGCGTGTCCAGCGCGGCCCGGGACCCATGGGGCGAGGCCAGCCGCGCGGCCGACAGACTGCGCTCCCGCTGGAGCGCCAGCGTCGCGTCGGTGCCCATGGCCCCGGTCGACCTGCTCAGCTCCGTCTGCGAGCGCAGGCGCAGTCCCTCGGCGAACATCTGCGTCGTCGTCACGCCCCACATGGCGGCGAGGGTCACGCCGGGGACCAGCGCGAGGAGGATCAGGGAGAGACGTATGGAGGCGAGACGGCGCCGGGCGCCTGTCCGTTCAGACATCGTCGTCCTAGTGCGGGGAGCGGGAAGCGGTCGATGGGCGGTGTGGGAGCGGGGAGGGGGGAGCGGGGGGACGAGCGCGGCGGGTGACCGCGTGTCCGGTACGGCACAAGGGGTGCGCAGGATGTTATCCGTACATGTGCCGGTACGCGCCCCGGGTGAACCGATTCTTTGGGTGACACCCGTGTGCGAAGTGTCCGGTCAGCGGGTTCCGCCCGCGGCGAGTTTCGCGATGGCGGAGACGTTTGTCCTGGTCACGAATGCGGGGCCGGTCAGCACCGGCGCCACGCCGCCGCCGCTGACGTTGCCGTTGGTCTTGTAGAGCCAGAGCGAGTCCACGGCGAGATAGCCCTGCAGGTAGGGCTGCTGGTCCACCGTGAACTGCACGTCACCCCTCTGCACCGCCTTGACCAGGTCCTTGTTGAGATCGAAGGTGGCGACATGGGCCTTGCTGCCCGCCTGCTTCACCGACTTGACCGCGGCGAGCGCGAACTGCGCACCCATCGTGACGACTTCGTCGATGCTGGGGTCCTGCCGCAGCTTCGCCGTGAGGGCGGCGTTCACGGCGTCCGCGTCCGTGCCCGCCACGTAGAGCATCTCGGTCTGGCCGTCGAACGTCTTTTTCACCCCGGCGCAGCGCGCCTCCAGGGCGACGTTGCCCCGCTCGTGGATGACGCAGAGGGCGTGCTCGGCCCTCAGGCTGTCCAGCTTGTCGCCGACGGCGCGGCCCGCGACGCTCTCGTCCTGGCCGAAGTACGCCAGGAGCCCCGCCGACCGCCAGGCGTCGATACCGGAGTTGAGACCGATCACGGGTATGCCCGCCGCCTTCGCCTCGGCGACCGCGCCCTTCATCGCCTCCGGCTTGGCCAGGGTCACCGCGATGCCGTCGACGTTGTCGCGGACCGCGTCCCGCACCAGCTCGGCCTGGCCCGCCCCGTCGGGCTCGTTGGCGTACGTCAGGTCGATGCCGTCCTTGGCGGCGGCCGCCTCGGCGCCCTTCCTCACCAGGTCCCAGAAGGCGTCCCCGCGTCCGCCGTGGGTGACCAGGGCGACCTTCATCCGGGTGGTGTCCGACCTGCCCGCCGCGTCGGTGCCGGAACCCGGCGACCCGGCGGAGAAGGAGCAGCCGGCCATCAGCAGACACACGGCGGCCGCGAAGGCCGCGATGCGGGCGAAGCCGGAGGGGGCGTGCGGCGGGGAAGGAGTGATCATGACGGTGCGGCACCTCGCTGTGCGGCCGAGCCGGGGGAACGGAGAGCACAGCCGGACAGCACGAGGCTGTGCGAAGACCGGGCGACTCTCGCTGGCCCGGAGCCAATCGTGTGTGACCGCCGGTAGTCAAGTGAGCGGTCACCTGGAGTGAGTTGTCACTGCCGCCTTGTGATGATCTTCTGTTCACATGGAAGCACTGCGGCCCGGTCGGCTCGGTTTGCGCGCAACCGCCCCGTACATCGCGATGTCCTCGTCCCGGATCTCCTCCTCGTCCGTGCCGTCCGGACGCCAGTTGACGCGGTCAGCGTCAACTGACCGCGAACGGCGAGGAGTCAGCGCCGACGCAGGCGCAGGGCCAGGGTGGCGCCGCCGGTGAGTACCAGCACCGCGGCGGCGCCGCCCGCAAGCAACGGGGCCGAAGGGCCGTCCGCAGGTGCGTCGGCGGTGGCGGCGACCGGCGTGCTCCCGGGCGCCGTACCACCCTCGGTGCGCGGCGCCGCCGACGTTTCGGCCGGGCTCGCGGAAGCCGTCCGGCTGCTGGCCGCCGTCGGCGAAGGACTGCCGCTGGTACGGTCCTCGCCGCCGTCACCTCCACCACCCCTCGCGGCTGCGGGGAACACGACGTCGGAGCACGAGTAGTAGGTGTCCGGTGTGCTGCTGTTCTGCCAGATCGTGTACAGCACCTGCCGCCCCGTCCGGTCCGCCGGCAGCTTCGCCTCGACGCGGTACGCCCCGTCGGTCAGCGCCGGGTCCTTCACCTCGGCGAACGGCTTCTCCGGCAGGTCGGACCACTTCAGCGGCTTCGCCGGGTCGTAGCCGGGTTTGGTGAGGTAGAGCCGGAACGTGCCGGTGTGCGGGATCGTCGAGACGTACTTCATCGTCAGCGTTCCACCGGGTGTCAGCCGGGTCGACGGCCAGTCCGGGCGGGCGAGGTCGAGGCCCTTGTAGGCGGACAGGCCCCCGCTGCACAGCTTGCCGTCGGGGATCGTCCCGCGGTCGCGGCCGCCCACGTTCGCGACCCGCAGATTGTCCCAGGCCGCGAACGACGCCCCGTTCGCGGCGACGGCCGCCCGGCACGCCGCCGAGCGGGACGGGCCGCCACCGTCGGGGGAACAGGCGAAGACCCGGCTGACCGGATCCGTCGGCGCGCCGTGCGCCTGGGCCGGCCCCGACGTCACCACCGTGAGCAGGATCGGGGTGAGGGCGGCGGCCGCCAGGGCGGTGCGGTGTGCGGTCATCCGGGACATCCGGAACGTCTCCTCGGCCGAGGCGGGAACGGTCTGCTCCCGAGGAGTACGGAAAATTGGCCGGGCGCGTTCAGCCCCGCATGCCTCACAGGGGGCGATTGCCGGTCAACTGGCCGGTATCGAGGGTGTGTTTCCGGCCGGGGCAAGGGGTTCCCCGTATCCGCATGACCAGCCCTTTGCCCATCGTTCCAGGGGGACCGGCCGGCCCGTCGTGCGTATGTCGGTCACACCCTGTCCGCGCGCCGGACTTCACCCCCGGAACACCGGCAGATGATCCCGCGCCCACTCCCGGTAGCCGCCCGCAGGCCGGCCCAGCAGCTCCGCCGCCGTCGGGTCCACCCGCGTCTTCGCCCCCGCCCGCCCGCGCCCGGCGCTCTCCACGAGCGCGTCGGCGACCGGAGCGGGCAGGCGGGCGAGCAGCCGGCGGCGGGCCTCGTCCTCGGTCAGCTCGACGAACCGCAGCGGGCGGTGCAGAACCTCCCCGAGGATCTCGGTCTGCCGCACCGGGCTCATCGCCTCGGGCCCGGTGAGCGCGTGCGCACGCCCCGCATGGGCGTCCGGGGCCAGCAGCGCCTGGGCCGCCACCTCGGCGACGTCCCGCGGGTCGACGGTCGCGTTGGCGGCGCTGCCGTTCTGCGCCCGCACCACGCCCTCCTCCCGGACCGAGCGGGCCCAGCCGAGGGTGTTGGTCATGAAGGCGCGCGGGCGCAGCAGCGTCCACGACAGCCCCGATCCGAGAAGAAGTTGCTCGTTGGTCCGCTGCCAGACGGTGATCAGGTCGGTCGCCCCGGGATCGGTGACCGCGAGGGCCGACAGCTTCACCACATGCCCTACGCCAGCCGCCCGCGCGGCCGCCACGAAGTGCTCGTCGTGGGTGTGCGTCAGCGGGTCGGCGGTGACGAGCAGGGCAGACCGTACACCGGTCAGCGCCCGGTGCAGACTCGGACGGTCCGCGAAGTCACCGCCGGCCACTTCGGCCCGGGGGCCGGCCAGGGCGGCGGCGCGGTCCGGATCCCGGGTCAGCAGCCGCAGCCGCGCGACGCCCGACAGACGCCGGCCCACCAGCCGTCCGACGGTACCGGTCGCTCCGGTCAGCAGGATCACGGCTCAGTACCCGCCAGCTCGATGTCGGCCAGGACCCGGGTGCCCCGGTCGGGCTTGCTGTCCAGGCCCAGGAGCAGACCCGGCACCGCGATACTCGGCAGGACGTGGGACCACAGGACCGAGATCCGGTGCCCGAGGTCCTCGCGGCCTGTCAGCGCCCGTGACATCTGCTGAATGCCCGCGAAGCCGCCGACCAGCAGTTCCACCGTGTCCTTCAGCTCCACCGTGGGCAGCAACTCGCCTCGTTCGCGGGCTTGTTGCAGGAGCCCCACCAAGAGGTCCGTCCACTGCCGGTACGGCCCGGTGTGATCGACGCCGGGTGGCGCGCACTGGTCCACCGTCAGCCGCACGCTGCCCTGCAGCAGGGAGTTGTGCGTCAGCCGCTGCCCGAAGACGAACGTGATGTCGATGATTTCCTGCAGCTTGCACGGGTGCGGCGGCACGGCACCGAACGGCAGCTGCTCGTCGAGCACGGCCTGGGCGAGGGATTCCTTGGAGGGGAAGTGGAAGTACAGTGCGCCTTTGGTGACATCGGCCCGTTCCAGGACCATCGCGATGGTGGTGGAGGCATAGCCGTGTTCGTCGAAGACCGCGCCCGCGGCCTCCAGAATCGCCTTGCGCGTCCTGATGGCGCGCTCTTGTCGTGCCATAAGAGCTCCTCCCCTGCGCCGAGTTGGGCATCACGGGTCTCATTGAAAACAAACCGTCCGCCTCGTACTCTAGCGCTCACCGGCACGGCCACGTCGCCGTCCGTCATTGCTTTCGGGGGGTCCGAGGGAGGGACATGCCTCAACTGCCCCAGCTTGCCGAGACCTTGACAACCGGGACCCCGAAGACGACCGGGACCCCGAAGATCCTGACGGCCACCGTGCCCCGTCAATTGGTGCACCGGGCGGCCGTCGCGGAGACCTTCCTCACCGGCTGGACCGGCACCGGACCCGACCGGTTCACCGTCTCCGCCCAGTGGCCCCGGGCCCACCCGTTACATGTGTCGTCGGACCGGGCGTCGTACGAACCGCTGCTGGTCGCCGAGACCGTCCGCCAGTGCGGGGCGCTCCTCGCGCACACGGAGTACGGCGTTCCCCTCGGCCACCGGTTCGTACTCCACGAACTGCGCGTCACCACGCGCCCCGAGCACCTGGCCGTCGGCCCCGTACCGGCCGAGCCGGTCCTCGGCGTCACCGTCACCGAGGTCCGCCGGCGCGGTGACCGCCCGACGGCCATCCGCTACGACGCGGACATACGGCTCGACGGCGAGAGCGTCGCGACCGGGCACATAGCCGTCTCCTGGACCAGCGAGAACGTCTACAGCCGACTGCGCGGCGCCCGCACCCCGGACACCGTCTCCGCACTGCCGGCTCCGCCCGGCCTGCCGGCCTGCGCCGTGGACCGGCCCCTGCCCGCGGACGTCGTCCTGGCCCCGACCCGCCGCCGCGACCGCTGGCAGCTGCGCGTCGATACCACCCACCCCGTTTTCTTCGACCATCCCCTTGACCACGTGCCCGGCATGCTCCTCCTGGAGGCCGCCCGCCAGGCGGTACGGGCCCGGGACATCGGCCCCCGGCCGCCGACGGCGTTCCACACCGTCTTCCGCCAGTACGCCGAACTCGACCGCCCCACCTGGATCCAGGTCACGGACGAGGACGACGGGCATATACAAGTCGTGGGAAAACAGGGTGAGTCGACCGTCTTTGAATGCCGCGTCGGGACCGGCGCACGGTGAGATATCGTGTACGGGGAGTAAGAAACAAACGGCATGACCCGTTCTTTTCGTTATCAGGAGTCAGTCCGGTTCCATCCCAGGAGTGTTCAGTCGATGGCGAGGCAGTTACGCGCCGAGCAGACCCGCGCGACCATCATCACGGCCGCTGCCGACCTGTTCGACCGGCAGGGCTACGAATCGACCAGTCTGAGTGACATCGTCGACCACGCCCAAGTCACCAAGGGCGCCCTGTACTTCCACTTCGCGGCCAAGGAGGACCTGGCCCACGCCATCATGGAACTCCAGTCCAGAGCCTCGCGCCGGCTGACCAACGAGATGGACGCCAGGGACTGCACCTCGCTCGAAGCCCTGATGCGCATCACGTTCGGCATAGCACGACTGTCCGTCGAGGGGCCCATCCCGCGGGCCGGACTCCGGCTGGCCACCGGGGGAGTCGAGGTGCGCCCGCCGCTCAGGCACCCCTTCGCCGAGTGGCTGGACATCGCCTCCCGCAGACTCCTCGGCGCGGTCAAGGAGTGCGACCTCCACCCGGACACCGACATCGAGGCCGTCGCCCACTCACTGGTCTGCTTCTTCGTCGGCACCCGTGTGGTGGGCCGCTCCGTCGAACCGGTCAGACGGCAGCCGCGCCGGCTGGCCGAGATGTGGCAGATCCTGATCCGGGGCATGGTCCCGGTGCCCCGCCGCGCCCGCTATCTGACCCTCGCCACCCAGCTGGAGCGGGAGATCAGAACCGTGTGACGCCCGCGATACGGTGAGGCGCATGCCCGACACCCCGTCCGCGCCCGTGATCCTCGGCAACGAACCCGGCTCGTTCCCGCACAGCGTCCTCGCCGAACGGCATCCCGCGATCGTCCGGCAGGTGCGGGAAGCCTTCCCGTACGGCCCCGGGCAGCACCGCGCACTCGACGCGTTGCTCGACAGTTGCACCAACGGCGTGATCGAGCCCCTTCCCGCCGACGCCCACGACCGCGCCCGCTGGGACGACTGGGGGATGCGCGAGTACACCGGCCGGTCCTGGTTCGACGTGCCCTGGCTGTGGTCCGAGAGCCACTTCTACCGGCGGCTCCTCGACGCGGTCGGCTTCTTCGGACCCGGACCCTGGCAGGGCGTCGACCCATTCCGCCCCTTCAAGCTCGCCGAGCTCGACGCCCCGGAGACGGACGAGGAACTGGCCGCGCTCGACGGCCTCGCCGGCCGGCCCGCCGACGAGCAGGCACAGGCCCTGCTGCACGGCTCGCTGTGGGGCAACCGCGCCGACCTCGGCTTCCGCCTCTCCGCCGCGCACCCCGGCAGCCCGGCCGCCGCCCAGGGCCTGGTCGCCGACGACAGCGAGGCCCTGTTGCCGCTGCTCACCGGCACGGGCACGCTGTGCCTGATCGCCGACAACGCGGGCCGCGAACTCATCCCCGACCTGCTCCTCATCGCCCACCTCCTCGACCGCCGGCGCGTCGAGCGGGCAGTCCTGCACGTCAAGCCGTACCCGTACTACGTCTCCGACGCCACCACCGCCGACGTCGTCGACGCGCTGCGCAGGCTGACAGGAGCTCCGGGGACCGCCGCCGAGTACGGGAACCTCCTCTGGTCCGCGATGGCCGACGGCCGCCTCACGGTCCGGGCCCACCCCTTCTCCTGCGCCCCGCTGCCGTACGCGCAGATGCCCGCCGACCTCCGCGAGGAGTGCGCCGCGGCCGCGCTGACCATCGTGAAGGGCGACCTCAACTACCGCCGCCTGGTGGGCGACCGGCTGTGGCCCGCGACCACGCCGTTCGCCGAGGCCGCCGCGTACTTCCCGGGACCGGTCGCCGCCCTGCGCACCCTGAAGTCCGACGTCATCACCGGCCTCGACGCCCGCACGGAGGCCGCGCTGGTCGCCGCGGAAGGACAGCGCTGGCGGACCGGCGGGACCCATGCGCTGATCCAGGTGCGGACCCTCGCCCTCAAGCCACCCGCAGCGGCAGGGACTTGAGCCCGTTGATGAAGTTCGACACGAGGCGTGCCGCAGGCCCGGCGGTCCGTGGCGCTTCGGGCAGCACCCGCAGCACCTCCCGGTAGAGGACCCGCAGCTGCAGCCGGGCGAAGTGCGCGCCCGGACAGACGTGCGGCGGTCATCTGCCCACCGCACCGATTTCACGCGATGGTGTGATCACGTCCCGGCCCGCGGATGCCGCCGAACGGCCCTGGGTAGGGCCCGGCCATGACGCAGCAGCCCTTCGAACTCCCGCACTTCTACATGCCGTACGTGGCGCGGCTGAACCCCCATGTCGACGAGGCCCGCGCCCACTCGACGCGGTGGGCGCGCGAGATGGGCATGCTGGAGGGGTCCGGCATCTGGGAGCAGGCCGATCTCGACGCGCACGACTACGGCCTGCTCTGCGCCTGCACCCACCCCGACTGCGACGCGCCCGCCCTCTCGCTGATCACCGACTGGTACGTGTGGGTCTTCTTCTTCGACGACCACTTCCTGGAGACCTTCAAACGCACCCAGGACCGCGCCGGAGGCAAGGCCTACCTCGACCGGCTGCCCCTGTTCATGCCGCTCGACCTGTCGACTCCCGTGCCCGAACCGCAGAACCCGGTCGAGGCCGGTCTCGCCGACCTGTGGGCGCGCACGGTGCCGTCCATGTCCGTCGACTGGCGCCGGCGTTTCGCGGTCGCCACCGAGCACCTGCTGAACGAGTCCCTGTGGGAGCTGTCCAACATCAACGAGGGGCGGATCGCCAACCCCGTCGAGTACATCGAGATGCGCCGGAAGGTGGGGGGCGCCCCCTGGTCGGCGGGGCTCGTGGAGTACGCGACCGCCGAAGTCCCGGTGTCCGTCGCCGGGTCGAGGCCGCTCAGGGTGCTGATGGAGACCTTCTCCGACGGCGTCCACCTGCGCAACGACCTGTTCTCCTACCAGCGGGAGGTCGAGAACGAGGGCGAGCTCAGCAACGGCGTGCTGGTCCTTGAGACCTTCTTCGGCTGCACCACCCAGGAGGCCGCCGAGACCGTCAACGACGTCCTCACCTCACGCCTCCACCAGTTCGAGCACACCGCGCTCACCGAAGTGCCCGCGCTCGTCGTGGAGAAGGGCCTCAGCCCCGCCGAGGTCGCCGCAGTCGCCAAGTACACCCAGGGCCTGCAGGACTGGCAGTCCGGCGGTCACGAATGGCACATGCGCTCCAGCCGTTACATGAACGCACGCGCACGGGCCACCGTGCCGTGGCAGCGCCCGACCGGGCCCGGCACCTCCGCCGCGGACGTCGGCGCGCTGCTCGCCTCGGCCGGCGCAGAGCGTCTGCGCGCTTACACTCACGTGCCGTACCAGAAGGCCGGCCCGTCCCTGCTCCCCGACTTCTACATGCCGTTCCAGGTGGAGATCAGCCCGCATCTGGCCGGCGCCCGCGACCGCCTCACCGGCTGGATGCACCGCATGGGCATGCTCCAGGAAGGCGTCTGGGACGAGGACAGGCTCGCCGCCGCCGACCTCCCGCTGTGCTCGGCGGGCCTCGATCCGGACGCGACGCCCGAGGCCCTCGACCTCAGCTCGCAGTGGCTCGCCTGGGGGACGTACGGCGACGACTACTACCCGCTCGTCTTCGGGCACCGCCGCGACCTGGCGGCCGCCCGCCTCACCACCGAACGCCTGGCGGCCTGCATGCCCGTCGACGGGGAGAAGACCGTCGCCCCGCTCAACGGCATGGAGCGCGGACTGACCGACCTGTGGGCGCGTACGACGGCGGAGATGACCCCGGGGCAGCGGCGCACCCTCAAGGACGCGGTGAACGTCATGACCGAGAGCTGGGTGTGGGAGCTGGCCAACCAGCTCCAGCACCGCATCCCCGACCCGGTCGACTACCTGGAGATGCGGCGCGCCACCTTCGGCGCCGACCTCACCATGAGCCTGTGCCGGATGGGCCACGGTCCCGCCGTCCCGCCGGAGGTGTACCGCAGCGGCCCCGTCCGCTCGCTGGAGAACGCCGCTGTCGACTACGCGTGCCTCGTCAACGACGTCTTCTCGTACCAGAAGGAGATCGAGTACGAGGGCGAGATCCACAACGCCATCCTCGTCGTGCAGAACTTCTTCGGCATCGACTACCCGACCGCGCTCGGAGTCGTCCACGACCTGATGACCCAGCGCATGCGGCAGTTCGAACACGTCGCCGCACACGAGCTGCCCGTCGTCTACAAGGACTTCGGCCTCTCGGACGAGGCGTGCGAGATCATGCGGGGCCATGTGGCCGACCTGCAGAACTGGATGGCCGGCATCCTGAACTGGCACCGCAGGGTCGACCGCTACAAGCCCGAGTACCTCTCCCGCCGCTCCCACCGCTTCCTCCCGGACCGGGCGCCCGCTGTACCGGTGGGCTGATCCGGGGCAGCCGGGGCCGTCTCAAGAGGTCGAACACGATGCTCAGGAGTCTGGCACGACACAATGACCGACCAGCCGAGCAGAGGTGCCTCCCTGTTGTCCCCGCCCATCAGTTGATCAAATCTTCGTGCTGTGCCGCACGTTCCACCGCGGCGCGCGCCAGCGCCCGCAGCACCGGGTGGGGGCGCGAGCCGTCGCCGGACAGTTCCGGCTGGAAGAGCGTGGCAAGAAAGAAGGGGTGGCCGGGGAGTTCGGCGATCCGGACGTTGCCCTCCTCGTCGTGCCCGGAGAAGCGCAGACCGTGCGCCCGCAGGGCGTCGAGGTGGCGGGAGGGGCCGTACGCGCAGTGGTAGCGCTCGACGGTCCGCTCGGAGCCGATCACGGACTGGGCGAGGGAGCCGGGCTCGACCGCGACCACGGCCTCGTGGCCGACGAGCGAGCAGGCCAGCGGCTCGATGAGCAGGTCGTCGGCGTCGGCGTCGGGGTCGTTCTCGGCGTGCGCCACGCGGGTCAGCCCGCAGACGTCACGGGCGTACTCCAGGAGCGCGTGCTGGAACCCGCCGCACGTGCCGAGGAACGGGATGCCCGCCTCGCGCGCGGTGCGGATCGCCGCGAGCACCCCGGCCTCGCTGCGGTACGGACTGCCCGGCACCACCCACACCGCGTCGAACCCGCGCACGACGTCCTCGTCCGCGGCCTCCTCGGACGGGATCCAGTAGGCGTCCAGGACCAGCCGGTCGCGTGCGGCAAGGGTGTCGAGCAGGTGGGGGATGCGCGTGTGGGACACGACGTCGGGGGAACGGTCGCCGACCAGGGCGAGCCGGGCGGTCCGTGCTGAGTTGCTCGTCATGGCCCCATCCTGGGTGCGCCCGTGGTTCACGTCCAACGATGATTGCTGGACTGTCGATAAGCGATTCTGATGGCACCCTGGTGGGCGTGGACCCGCACCTCCTGCGCACGTACGTCACCGTCGCCCGCCTCGCCTCCTTCTCCGAGGCCGCGCGCGAGCTGGGCTACACCCAGTCCGCCGTGTCCCAGCACATCGCCGCGCTCGAACAGGACCTCGGCGCGCCACTGCTCACCCGCCGCCCCGTCGCACCCACGGCCGCCGGTGAGCGGCTCCTCGAACACGCGGGCCCGCTGCTGCTGCGCCTGGACGCGGCCCGCGCGGACGTCGTACGGATGGCGGCCGCGCCCGAGCACGGGCTGACGCTCGTGGCCGCACCGACCGCGCTCGGGCCGCGTGCCGTGGCCGCGCTCCCGGCCGCGGGGGTGACGCTGAGGGTGCTGGCCCGCGACGAGATCCCGGTTGCCGTCGCCGGCGGCACGGCGGATCTGGGCCTGGTCGACGGCCTGGCCGCGCCCAGCGACCCGCTGCCGCTGCCCGACGTGGCGCCGCTGACCACGCGCGGCGTGGGAGAGGAGGCCGTCTGCGTCCTCCTGCCCGCCACGCATCCGCTGGCCCGGCGCCCGGGGCTGCGCCTCGCAGACCTCGTCGACGCCCGCTGGCTCGACGCTCCCGACGCCGGCCTGCCCCTGGACCGGCTCCGTGCCGCGAGCGGCGGCCGCGGCTTCCGGCCGGCCCTCCGCTACGACGGAACGGACGTGCGCGTCCTGACCACCCTGGCCGCCGCGGGGCACGGCCTGACCCTGCTGCCCCGGTCGGCGGCCACCGGAGTGCCGGGCGCGGTCGCCGTCCCGGTCACCGAACCACGTCTGGTTCACCGGACGGAACTGGTGTACGCGGGATCGCTCCGGGGCGCGGCGGCGGCGCTGGCGGAGGCCGTGCGGGCGCCCGGCTGACCACCGTGCCCGGCCGCGGCGCCCCCGGAGAAAACCTCTGGCCGGTTCCGGCCGTGCGCGTCACGATGAGCCCATGCTGAGCACCCTCATCGCCTTCCTCGGAGCCTGCGCCCTGATCGCCGCCTCACCCGGCCCGAGCACGGTGCTGATCATCAAGCGGTCCCTGCACAGCAGACGTGCCGGTTTCCTGACCGTGCTCGGCAACGAGACCGGAGTCTTCGTCTGGGGCGTCGTCGCCGCGTTCGGCCTGACCGCGCTGCTGGCGGCCTCCGAGACGGCGTACGACGTGATGCGGATCGTCGGCGCGGTCGTCCTCGTCGGCTTCGGCGTCCAGGCGCTGCGGCAGGCGCGCCGCACCAAGGGGGAACCGGAGAACGGCGGACCGGGGGACACCGTGCAGAGCGGCTGGGCCTCCTATCGCGGCGGGCTGCTGCTCAACCTCGCCAACCCCAAGGCGGCCGTCTTCGCCCTGTCCTTCCTGCCGCAGTTCGTGCCCGAGGGAGCGCCCCACCTGCCGGCCATGGTCGCACTCGCCGCGCTGTGGGCGGTCTACGAAGTCGGCTACTACGGCCTGTACGTGTGGTTCGTCGACCGGTTGAGGACCGTCCTGTCCCGTACCGGGGTGCGCCGGCGCCTTGAGCAGATCTCCGGGGGTGTGCTGCTGCTCCTCGGAGTCCGCCTGGCTCTGGAGAGCTGACGCGTGGCCGGGGGCGCCTGCGAAAACCCGGCCGACCGGCTCGCGCTGCCCCCTCTGTCCGGGCAGGATGCTGCCCGTAGTCCTTTCACCGCCCGCAGCCCCCACACCCGCTGCCCAGGGAGGCCCGGATGACCGGCAGTACGGCCGCGCCCTTCACCGTCGACGACTACCGGGCCCGCATGGAGCGCGCCGCACGGGCCGCCGCCGACTCGGGCCTGGCCGGGCTTCTGGTGGCGCCGGGCCCCGACCTGGTGTGGCTGACCGGATACGCCCCCACCGCGGCCACCGAACGGCTCACCCTGCTGGTCCTCACCCCCGGACAGGACCCCGTCCTCGTCGTCCCCACGCTGGAGGCCTCGGACGCCGCGAAGGCCGCCGGCGCTCCCGCGCTGTCCCTGCGCGACTGGACCGACGGCAAGGACCCCTATGCCGTCACCGCCGCCTTCCTGGACGACGGCGGCTTCGGGATCAGCGACAACACCTGGGCGATGCACCTGCTGGGCCTCCAGAAGACACTGCCCGGCACCTCCTACGTGTCCCTCACCGAGGCCCTGCCGATGCTGCGTGCCGTCAAGGACGCGGCGGAGCTGGACCTGCTGGCCGCCGCCGGCACGGCCGCCGACGAGGCGTTCGAGGAGATCCGGAACCTGCCCTTCGCCGGGCGCCGGGAGTCGGACGTCGCTGCCGACCTCGCCGCCCTGCTGCGGCGGTTCGGGCACTCCCGGGTGGACTTCACCATCGTCGCCTCCGGCCCGAACGGCGCCGACCCGCACCATGAGGCCGGCGACCGGGTCATCGGACGCGGCGACATGGTCGTCCTCGACTTCGGCGGCCTGAAGGACGGCTACGGCTCCGACACCTCCCGCACCGTCCACGTCGGCGAACCCACCGACGAGGAACGCCGGGTGCACGACATCGTGCGCGAGGCCCAGGAAGCGGGCTTCACGGCGGTGCGGCCCGGTGCCGCCTGCCAGGAGGTCGACCGGGCCGCCCGCGCGGTCATCGCCGAGGCCGGGTACGGCGAGTACTTCATCCACCGCACCGGCCACGGCATCGGCGTCACCACGCAGGAGCCGCCGTACGTGATCGAGGGGGAGGAGCAGCCCCTCGTGCCCGGAATGTGCTTCTCCGTGGAACCCGGCATCTATCTGCCCGGCCGTTTCGGGGTACGCATCGAGGACATCGTCACGGTCACCGGGAACGGGGGCCGCCGCCTCAACGACACGACACGCGAGATGGTCATAGTGGACTGACCGAGCCCAGAGCCCCTCCACCACCCCGGACGACAACGGCGCGACCATGACCCAGGCACCGACACCCACCGCGGACACCGTCCGACGGCTGGTCCGTTCCCTGCTCGAGGACGGCGCGGACTCGGCCGCCGCCGGACCCGACGTCCGGCCCGTCACCGCGGGCGGTGAGCACTCCACGTGGTGGGTCGGCACCCGCCATGTGCTGCGGCTCGCCCCCGACCGCGAGGCCGCCGCCCGCCAGCGCCGCGAACTTCGCCTGCGGGACCTGGTCCGCCCGCACCTCCCGGTCGCCGTGCCGACGAGCGTGGCGCACGGCGAGTGGATGCCCGGTCTGACCTACACCCTGGACACCAAGGTGCCCGGCGGCTCGGGGGAGGACCACGACGTGTCCGCCGTCGGAGAGGCCGACCTCGCAGGGCTGCTCGCCGGGCTGCGCGAGGTGCCCCCGCGGCAGGCGGAGGCGCTCGGGCTCCCGCGCGCCGCTCCGCGCTCCCTGGCGGCCCTGCGCCGCGCCGCCGAGCGTGCCGCCCAACGCCTCGCCCGGGCGGACGAGTTCGACCCGGTCCGCCTCCAGCAGCTCACGCCCCCGGTCGCGGTCCAGCTCGCCGCCCAGCCCGGCACCGCGGTCCTCGTCCATCACGGCCTCAAGGGTGAACACCTCGTGGTCAGCGTCGACGGCCGGGTGCGCGGCGTCCTCGACTGGACCGGCGCGTTGGTCGGCGACCCCGCAGAGGACATCGCCGGGCTGGCGCTCGCCGTCGGATCCCCCGCCGCCGTCCGCGCCGCGACCCTCGCCGGCTACGGCGCACGCCCCTGCCTGCGCGGCCTGTGGCTCGCCCGCTGCGACACCGTCATCCGCCTCGCCGACCGCCTCGACGGCCGGGACACCGGCCCCCTTCCGCTCCTGCGGACCCAGCTGCGACGCGCCTGGGAGGCGATCCTGCTGGAGAGGGTGACGGAACTGCGCGACGAGGAGAAGGACGACGCGGAGGACGCCCTCTAGTGCCGCAGCTCAGGGGCGGCACTCACCGCCGTCTGCCCGCGTCGGCGGCGGCGCGCTCACGCCTGCAGCAGCACCGCGCACGACTCGCCGGGCACGTGCAGTACGCCGTCCGCGCCCGGCGCCTCGACGGGCTCCCACGCGGCCAGGACCTCCGCCTCGCGCGGGCCCAGGGGGATCGCGGCCGGCTGCTCGGAGAGGTTCACGACCACCCGTACGTCCCCGCGCCGGAAGGCGAGCCAGCGCTCCTCCTCGTCGTACGCCACCTTGATGTCGGCGAGGTCGGGATCGGTCAGGTCCGCCTGCTCGTGCCGCAGCGCGACGAGCCGGCGGTACCAGGCCAGCACGCGCGCGTGAGGCTCGCGTTCCGGCTCGGACCAGTCGAGACAGGAGCGGTCGCGGGTTGCCGGATCCTGCGGGTCGGGCACGTCCTCCTCGGCCCACCCGTGCGCGGCGAACTCCCGCCGTCTGCCCCGCCGTACGGCCTCGGCGAGTTCGGGATCGGTGTGGTCCGTGAAGAACTGCCAGGGCGTGCCCGCCGCCCACTCCTCGCCCATGAACAGCATCGGCGTGAAGGGCCCGGTCAGCGTCAGCGCGGCGGCGCAGGCCAGCAGCCCGGGGGAGAGCGTGGAAGACAGGCGGTCCCCCTGGGCGCGGTTGCCGACCTGGTCGTGGGTCTGGCTGTAGCCGAGCAGCCGGTGCGCGGCCACGGTCGCACGGTCCAGGGGGCGTCCGTGGTGCCGGCCCCGGAAGCTCGAGTACGTGCCGTCGTGGAAGAAGCCGCCGGTGAGCGTCTTGGCGACCGCGGCGAGGGGAGTGCCCGCGAAGTCGGCGTAGTAGCCCTGGGACTCGCCGGTCAGCGCGGTGTGCACGGCGTGGTGGAAGTCGTCGTTCCACTGGGCGTGCAGCCCGAGCCCGCCCTCCTGGCGGGGCGTGATGAGCCGAGGGTCGTTCAGGTCCGACTCGGCGATCAGGAGGAGCGGCCGGCCCTGGTCTGCGGCGAGGGCGTCCACGGCCGTCGACAGCTCCTCCAGGAAGTGGCACGCGCGCGTGTCCGCCAGGGCGTGCACCGCGTCCAGGCGCAGCCCGTCGAATCGGTAGTCGCGCAGCCAGGCCAGCGCGCTGCCCAGCAGGTACGCCCGCACCTCGTCCGAGCCGGGCGCGTCCAGGTTGACGGCGGAACCCCACGGGGTGTGGTGCGTGTCCGTGAAGTACGGGCCGAACGCGGGCAGGTAGTTGCCCGACGGGCCCAGGTGGTTGTGCACCACGTCGAGGACCACCCCGAGGCCGAGCTCATGCGCCCGGTCGACGAAGCGTTTCAGCGCCTCGGGCCCGCCGTACGGCTCGTGCACCGCCCACAGCGAGACCCCCTCGTACCCCCAGCCGTGCCGACCCGGGAAGGGGCACACCGGCATCAACTCAACATGTGTGACCCCCAGTTCGGCCAGGTGGCCCAGCCGCCCGGCGGCCGCGTCCAGAGTGCCCTCGGGCGTGTACGTGCCCACGTGCAGCTCGTACAGGACCGCGCCCGGCAGCGGACGTCCGGCCCACTCGGCGCGCCACGAGTACCGCCCGTGGTCGACGACCGCGCTCGGCCCGTCCGGCCCGTCCGGCTGCCGGCGAGAGCGCGGGTCGGGCAGCACCGGCCCGTCGTCCAGTGCGAAGCCGTACCGTGTGCCGTCGTGCGCCTCCGTCTCTCCCGTCCACCATCCGGCCCGCTCAGGATCGCGCGCCAACGCGCGCGTGGCGCCCTCGCAATGGAGCGTCACACGGCCGGCCTGCGGTGCCCACACCTCGAACTGCACGGACGGTTCCCCTTCGTCTGCTCACCGTGATGTAGCCCGTCCATGGTGCGTCAAACGAGATCAATCCGCTTTTGAATCACCCCTTTTGCGGCGGGTGTCGTCAGGTACGTGCGCGTGGCGGCCGTTTTCACGTTTTCTGGACACGCGGGGTTCACTGCCCGACAATCACGAGCGTGACGTCGTCCTTCGAGTTCAACACGTACCCCGCGCGGCTGTCCGACGTGGAGCGCGACAAGGCGCTGAAGGTGCTGCGGGACGGCGTCGCCATGGGCCGTCTGTCGCACGACACGTTCGTCCGGCGCATGGAGCTGGCCCTCGCCGCCCGCCGTTCCGACGAGCTCGCCGCGCTCACCGCCGACCTGCCCACCGAGAGCCGCGTCTCGCGTCTGGTGTTCGGCACCGTGGAGGCGGTCTCCGGCTTCACGGTACGGCTGCGCAGGGCCTGGCAGGCCGAGCGGCTCCCCAAGCTGCTGCTGCCCCACCCGGGCGACGGGCATCCTCTGCGCATCGGCCGCGACCCCGCGAGCGGGCTGCGGCTGAACCACGAGACCGTCTCCCGCGTGCACGCCGAACTCAGCCGCCAGGGCGGCATGTGGGTGCTGCGGGACCTCGGCTCGACCAACGGCACGACGGTGAACGGACGACGGGTCATCGGCGCGGCCGTGGTCCGGGAGGGCGACCAGGTGGGCTTCGGGCGGATGTCGTTCCGGCTCGCCGTGAGCTGAACCGCACCCTGCGCAGTGTAGCTCTGGCCTGGGCTTTACCCGGTGTCGTTGTGCCGGACCGGCCCAATCCCGTCTCCGCTCGGCGGTGTTGACGTGACGGTCAACTCGTGACTGACTGTGCTTACACCATGCACACCAGGTGAACCGACGGCACCACATTGTGGAGGTGTGCCCTGCCGCCCCTCCGCCGCTACCCGACCGTCGACGAACTCGGCACCCGGGCCGCCGCGCTCGTCGCCCGCCATCCCCGGGACGCCCGGCTGCGCCGTATCGGCACCTCCCGCGCGGGCACGCCCCTGTGGCTGCTGTCCGTCGGCCACGGCAGCCGCCAGGCCCTCGTCGTCGCGGGACCGCACGCCAACGAGCCCGTGGGCGGCGCCACCGTCCTGCGCCTGGCCGAGCGGGCCGTCGCCGACCCCCGCCTCACCGTCGGCGCCGACGCCACCTGGAACCTGCTGCTGTGCCTGGACCCCGACGGCCTGCGCCGCAACGAGGGCTGGCTGCAAGGCCCGTACACCCTCGGCCACTACTTCCGGAACTTCTTCCGTCCCGGCTTCCTCGAACAGCCCGAATGGCTGCCCGACGGAGCGGCCGGCGCCCTACTGCCGGAGACCCGGGCCCTGCTCGACCTCCAGGACGAACTGCGGCCCTTCTTCCAGTGCTCCCTGCACGGCGTCGACGTCGGCGGCGGCTTCGTCGAGCTCACCCGCGAGCTGCCGGGCCTCGCCCAGCGCGTCGCCCAGTGCTCGGCCCGCCTCGGCATCCCGCGGGAACTCGGCCCGTACGACACGCTGTACTGGCCGCGGCTGGGACCCGCCGTCTACCGGATCCCGCCCCCGCGCGTGGGGGACCTGGCCGCGGCCATCACCGAGGCCGCCGTCGACTCCACGTGGTTCCACCCGCACCGGCACGGCACGGTGACCGCGATCGTCGAGGCGCCCATGTGGGGCGTGGCCGCCGTGGAGGACGACTCCGCGCCCCCGGACCTGGAAGCGGTGCTGCGCACCGTCAGCCACACTCTGCGCCACGACGCCGGCCGACTGGAGCGGCTCCTCGCGCGGATCCGCCCCGCGCTCCTCGCCGCCCCCGACGCGGCACCGCTGCTCGCACCGGTCGACGACTATTTACTGGTCTGCCCCGGGCTCGCCGACGCATGGGACCCGGACGTCGCCGACGGCGCGCGCCCGCTCCCGCCGCTCGGCACCGCCCACCTGGCAGCCCTGCGCATCGCGGGGCGGCGGCTGGCGCTGCGGACGGCGGGGCTGCTGCACCAGCTCGTGACCCGCGTCGGCACCGACCCCGAAGGCGCGCTTTTGGAGCTGGACGGCTTGGTCGACGCGTGGTGCGCCGACTACCGCGACGGGTGCGGGGCGCGCTGGATCCCGGTCGCCCGTCAGGTGGAGTACCAGTCGCGCGTGGTGCTCGCCGCGTTCGAACTCGCCGGGCGGCACGCGCCAGCATGCTCCCGTTCGGGTGAGTCGGGGTGGGGTTCCGAGGCCGCCGTGCCGATGCATCTGGAATGACGCACACCACTGCAGCGAAAGCGGCACGTGCCGGCCTGCTGGCCGCCGCCGCTCTCCTCCTCGCCGGTATGACCCCGGCTCAGGCGACGGCCCAGGAGGCCCTCCCGGCCAACTGGCTCTACCTCACGGTCACCAAGGGCGAGTCGCGTTCCGGCGACACGCGCGGCACCCTGCTGCTGTGCCGCCCGCCCACGGGCCACGCGCACGCGGCGGCAGCCTGCGCGGAGCTCGAGGCGGCCGACGGCGACCTCGGTGGCCTCCAGCCACGGACCGCCTTCTGCCCGATGATCTACGCGCCGGTGACCGCCCACGCGCGCGGGCGGTGGAACGGACAGCGCGTCGCGTACACGGAGACCTTCTCGAACGCGTGCGAGATGGAAGCGCGCACGGGCTCGGTGTTCGTTCTGGACTGACCCGGGAGCCCGACGGCCGGTGCCGTCGGGATGGTGCGCTGCACGCGTGCGGGAGCCTGTTTCAGGCTCTGAGGAGCGGCGGTGTCTCACACCGGCCGGTCGCGCGCGTGCAGCGCCGCCGCCACGACCGTGCGGGACTGGTGCTCGACCTGGTGCTCCAAGGGCACCCAGCGGGCCTCGAAGCGCTCCGCGAACGCTTCGCTCCAGGCCGCCACCAGCCGTTCGAGACGCGGCGCCGCATGGTCGCCGGTCTCCAGCAGGACACGCAGCAGCATCGCCGCCGCCCGCAGCGGCAGCCTGCGCGCGAACGCGTCCACACTGCCGACATAGGCCCTCGTGTGGTCGGCCGGCGGAGTGTGGATCCAGTCCGAGGCCAGGCCCGGCACCAGCTCCAGACCCCACCTGGCGGCCCGCAGCAGAGGCCCGTCGACGCCCTCCAGACGCGGCAGCGCCTCCGTGAGCACCCGCTCCACCTGCAGCGCGTCCTGCCGCAGCCGGCCCGCCAGCCCGCGCATCGCCGCGGCCGGCGCCGGGTGCGGTGCCGGGTCGTCCACCAGGTCGCTCGCCCACATCGGCACCTCGACGACCGCCGTGAGACCGCCGTACCGGTGGATGTGGTGCCAGGTGCTGTGCCGCGCGTCGTCCGGCATGCTCGGGTAGGCCGCCCCCGTACCGGGCGCCGGCATCACATGCACGCCGGGCCCGGAGGCGGGCCAGCCCGCCGCGTCCGAGGCGGCCGTCTCCACCGGGATGTGCAGCTCGGCCGCGGACTTGCCGAACGGCTCGGCGAGTCCCGGCACGTCCTTCGTCAACTGCACCCAGCTCCCGCCCAGATCGGTCCCGTGCAGGGTCACCTGCAGGTAGGGCCGCAGCTGGTCGATGACGCCGGTCAGGACCCGCGTCTCGGGCGGCAGCCGGTCGGGCGGCAGCACGGACGGCGACCACTCGGGCTGCTCGGGCCCCGCGGGCCGGAAGAAACCGAGGTGGTAGTCGAAGAGGCTGCGTGGCGCCGGCGTGACATGGAGGCTCGCGCCGTCCGGGTCCGCGCACAGCAGAAAGTGCCAGGACGTGTCCGCCCGCAACTCCCGCTCGTTCAGGACCCGTTCGGCGACCGCGAGAAGTGCCGGGCCACCCGTCGGTTCGTTGGCGTGCGCTCCGGCGACCACCAGCACGCTGCGCCGCGCCTCGCCCACCGACAGCAGGTGCAGGGGTCTGCCCGCGCGGGAGATCCCCACCTGCCTCAGGGCGCACACGCCCGGCCGGTGAGCGGCCAGCGCCCGGGCGGACGAGACCAGTTCGGGCACAGTGGGGTAGCGCAGCTCCGGCAGAGGACTCACCCCCGTCATGTCCGCCCGGCCTCGCAATCCGCAGTACCCCACGGTCTCGGTGACGTGTCAAGGCCACCTCGGGGGAGGCTCCTGGGGGCGCGGGGCGCGGGCCCCGGCGCTCACTGCTGGCGCAGCCCGCGCCCCGCCGGCGTCAGGACGCCTCGCCGACCGCCTCCGACAGCGTCGGGTGCGCGTGGACGTGCCTCGCAGGGCTGGGCGTTCCGCCGACGATCAGCCGGCTCTCGGAGATCATCTCGGACACGTGCGGTCCCACCGGATGCAGCCGAGCACCAGGGCCGCCACCCGTTTCGGCGACCACTTTCACCATCCCGTGCTGCCCGTGCACCATTCCCTCGCGACGGCGGTCAGCGGTGCCCGAGGCCCGCGTCGGCCAGGCCCAGTCCGCCGGTGACCGGGGCCCGCCCACGAGCCGGCCGTCCGGGACGAGCCCCGGGAGCGGACGCGGTCGCGAGCCGGTCGCGAGGGCGAATCCCACGGCGTGCGGTGAAGACGCGCCCGCCCGAAACATGACCGTCGTCCACTCCTACGAGGACTGCGACCAGGCCCCGCGGCGGACGGCTGAGGCCCGTCACCCGAGGGCTCGATCAGCCGCCCTCCGCGGACGCTTCCGGTCCGGCCCCGCCGACCCGCTCCAGCAGCACCACCGGCAGCCGCTCGAAGAGCTCCGCCACGGGTGCGTGCCCCGTGAACTCCCGCTCCGGAGCCAGCACGTCGGCCCACCGCCCCGGCGGCAGCGGAAGCCGCGTGTCGCCCCAGCCGCCCGCCTCCGCCAGCCGCAGCGACAGCCGTGTCACGGCGGTGACCACCTCCCCCGAGCGCGCGAACGCCACACAGTGAGCCGCCGCCGGACCCTCCGCGGCCAGCGGGGCGTACGCCGCCGCATCACCGAAGACGTCCGGCCGTCGCGCGCGCAGCCGCAGGGCCGCCCGTGTCACCGCGCCCTTGTCGCCGGGATCCTCCGGAGGAAACCGCACGGGCCGCCGGTTGTCCGGGTCCACCAGCGCCAGGTACTCCTCCTCCGTGCCCTGGTACACGTCCGGCACACCCGGCATCGTCAGGTGGACCAGGGCCGCACCCAGGACATTCGCCCGGATATGGGGTGCCACCCTGCTTCGCAGGGCGGCCACGTGCTCGCCCGGCACCCCGCACGGCCCCGCCGTGACGAAGGCCGCCACCGCCTCCTCGTACGCGGGTTCCTGCTCCGTCCAGCTCGTGTACATCCCGGCCTCGCGCACATGCTTCAGCAGCGCCCCCCGTACGCGGTCCCCGTCGGCCGGGCCGAGCCCGAACACGGTCTGCCAGGCCGCCCACGCCAGCTGGGCGTCCGGTACGCCCTCGCCGCCGCGGGTCACCTCGGTCAGCACGTCCGACCAGCGCTGCGGGCACTCGGTGAGCACGGCCAGCGCCGCCCGCACGTCGGCGCTGCGCTTGGTGTCGTGCGTCGAGGCGACGGTTCCGGTGGTGGGCCAGTCGCGCTGCACGCGCGCGCAGTAGGCGTGGAAGTCCTCGGGGGACACGGCCGGGCTGCCGGGGTTCCCGCCCACCTCCGTCGCCGACAGCAGCGGTACGTAGCGGTAGAACGCCGTGTCCTCCACGGATTTGGCACGCAGCGCCGACGCGGTCTGCGCGAACCGTGTGCGGAACTCCACGTGCTCGGGCCCGTCACCGGCCCGCCCCAGCACGAGGTCGCGCACCACGGCGACGGCACCGGCCTCCTCGGGCACGACGAAGGCGAGCCGGGCCTCGGCCGCCGCCTCCTCGGTGACGACGGCTGCCGCGTCACCCGAGGCATAGGGCCGGTAGACCTCCATGCGGACGAGGAGCTCCTGGAGCGCGGTGCGCAGCGCCCAGGGCGCACGGTCGCGCAGCGCGGGCTCCGGGGACGTGGCGCACAGCCGTCCCGCCACCCGGGTCAGCCGGTCGACCTCGGCGGCCAGCTCGTGCGTGAGCACCTTGTACGCCGCCCGCCGCCCCGTCGCAGCCCAGTCCCCGCCCCGGTCCGTCTGCGGGGCCGCGAAGCGCCGGTACCGGCCGAGGAGTTCCCCGGCGCCCGCGGGGTCCGTGAAGAGGCCGTCGACGTGCCGCAGGGCGTCGTAGCCGGTGGTGCCCGCGACCGGCCAGGAGGCCGGCAGGTGCTCTCCGTCCGCCAGGATCTTCTCCACGACCGTCCACCGGCCGGCGGTCGCGTCGTGCAGCCGCAGCAGATACGCGTCGGGGTCGGCGAGACCGTCGGGGTGGTCGACGCGCAGCCCGTCGACGACACCCTCGTGGAGCAGCGAGAGGATCTTGTCGTGTGTGGCCTCGAAGACCCCCGGGTCCTCGACCCGCACCCCGATGAGTTCCGAGATGCTGAAGAAGCGCCGGTAGTTCAGCTCGGTGCGGGCCAGCCGCCACCACACCGGCCGGTACCACTGGGCGTCCAGGAGCTGCGGCAGCGGCAGCTCCTCGGTGCCCTCGCGCAGCGGGAACGCGTGGTCGTGGTAGCGCAGGACGTCCCCGTCGACCCTGAGGTCGCCGATCACCGCGCCGAGGGGGTGTCCGAGCACCGGCAGCAGCACCTGGCCGCCCTGTGCCTCCCAGTCGATGTCGAACCAGCGCGCGTACGGCGATTTGGGGCCCTCCCGCAGCACCTCCCACAGGGCACGGTTGTGGCGCGGAGCCATCGCCATGTGGTTCGGGACGATGTCCACGACCAGGCCGAGGCCGTGCTCCCGAGCGGTGTGCGCCAGCGCCCGCAGCCCGTCCTCTCCGCCCAGCTCCTCGCGCACACGCGCGTGGTCCACGACGTCGTAGCCGTGCGCCGAGCCCGGGACGGCCTCCAGGACGGGGGACAGGTGCAGGTGCGAGACACCGAGCGAGGCCAGGTAGGGCACGGCCGCAGCCGCGGCCCCGAACGGGAAGTCGGGCTGCAGCTGCAGCCGGTACGTGGCCGTGGGCGGAGCCGTACGAGATCGCTCAGGTGTCATGCAGACCTACGTACCCGCCCCGCCGCCTTTCGTGTCATCGGCCCCTGCACATGCCCCCGCGTGCGCGGAGCTATACGGGCCGCTGCAACACCGTCATGCTCCGGTCCACCAGGGTCAGCCGGTCACCGGCCTGCACCTTCGCGCTCGTGTCCGGCGGCACACCGTCCGTCCGGCTGGTGTCGACCACCACCTGCCACTGGCGGCCGTGGTTGACCGGCACCACGAAGTCCAGCGTCTTCGGCGACGCGTTGAACATCAGCAGGAAGGAGTCGTCGCTCATGCGCTCCCCGCGCGGTCCGGGCTCCGAGATCGCGTTGCCGTTGAGGAACACCGACAGTGCGGAGGCCTGCGCCGAGTCCCAGTCCCGCCGGGTCATCTCCTTGCCCTCCGGAGTGAACCAGGCGATGTCCGACAGCTCGTCGTGCGTGCCCTCCACGGGCCGTCCGTGGAAGAAGCGCCGGCGGCGGAAGACCGGATGGTTCCGGCGCAGCTGCACGATCGCGCGGGTGAAGGCGAGCAGCTCGCTGCCGTTCTCCTCGGCGCCGGGCCATTTCACCCAGGCCAGCTCGCTGTCCTGGCAGTAGGCGTTGTTGTTGCCGCGCTGGGTGCGCGCGACCTCGTCGCCGTGGCTGATCATCGGCACGCCCTGGGACAGCATCAGAGTGGCGATGAAGTTGCGCATCTGCCGCGCCCGCAGCTCCAGCACGGCCGGGTCGTCGGTCTCGCCCTCCACACCGCAGTTCCAGGACCGGTTGTGGCTCTCGCCGTCCCGGTTGTCCTCGCCGTTGGCCTGGTTGTGCTTCTGGTTGTACGACACCAGGTCGTGCAGGGTGAAGCCGTCGTGGCAGGTCACGAAGTTGATCGAGGCCAGGGGGCGCCTGCCGTCGTCCTGGTACAGGTCGGAGGAGCCCGTCAGCCGGGACGCGAACTCCGCGAGCGCGCGTGGCTCGCCCCGCCACAGGTCCCGTACGGTGTCGCGGTACTTGCCGTTCCACTCGGTCCACAGCGGCGGGAAGTTGCCCACCTGGTAGCCGCCCTCGCCCACGTCCCACGGCTCGGCGATCAGCTTCACCTGGGAGACCACCGGGTCCTGCTGCACCAGGTCGAAGAACGACGACAGCCGGTCCACCTCGTGGAACTGCCTGGCCAGGGTGGCCGCGAGGTCGAAGCGGAAGCCGTCGACGTGCATCTCGGTGACCCAGTACCGCAGCGAGTCCATGATCAGCTGCAGGACGTGCGGGGACCGCATGAGCAGGGAGTTTCCCGTCCCCGTGGTGTCCATGTAGTAGCGGGGATCGTCCGTCAGCCGGTAGTACTGCGGGTTGTCGATGCCCCGGAAGGACAGCGTGGGGCCCAGGTGGTTGCCCTCGGCGGTGTGGTTGTAGACCACGTCGAGGATGACCTCGATCCCGGCCTCGTGCAGCGCCCGCACCGCCGACTTGAACTCCAGGACCTGCTGGCCGCGGTCGCCCCAGGAGGCGTACGCGTTGTGCGGGGCGAAGAAGCCGATCGTGTTGTAGCCCCAGTAGTTGTTCAGGCCCATGTCCACCAGACGGTGGTCGTTCACGAACTGGTGTACGGGCATCAGCTCCAGTGCCGTGACACCCAGCCTGGTCAGGTGTTCGATGATCGCCGGGTGGGCGAGCGCCGCATAGGTGCCGCGCAGTTCCTCCGGCAGTTCGGGGTGGCGCATCGTGAGGCCCTTCACATGGGCCTCGTAGATCACCGTGTGGTGGTACTCGGTGCGCGGCCTGCGGTCGTCGCCCCAGTCGAAGTAGGGGTTGACCACGACCGAGGTCATCATGTGCGGCGCCGAGTCCAGGTCGTTGCGCTTGTCGGGTGCGTCGAAGTGGTAGCCGTACACCTCCTCGCCCCAGCGGATCGAGCCGCTGACCGCCTTCGCGTACGGGTCGAGCAGCAGCTTCGCCGAGTTGCAGCGCAGCCCGCGCCCGGGGGCGTACGGGCCGTGCACCCTGAATCCGTACCGCTGCCCCGGCATGACGCCGGGCACGTACGCGTGCCGTACGAACGCGTCGCTCTCCCGCAGCTCCACCGCCGTCTCCGAGCCGTCGTCGTGCAGCAGACACAGCTCTACTCGGTCCGCGGCCTCGCTGAAGACCGCGAAGTTCGTGCCGGCGCCGTCGTACGTGGCACCGAGTGGATATGCCTCTCCAGGCCAGACCTGCATGGATACGACTCTTTCAGCTGAAGCGCGCCGCCGGGGTGCCTTGGTCCCGAGTCTCCCCGAAAGTGATGGAACCACCTATGACTCACGTCCCTCTTACCGGGCGACCAGTGCATACGGCGGTCACGGAATACGTCGTATGCCGAACAAATGGGGCAGACGCGTACT
The DNA here is from genome assembly GCF_055595715.1 of Streptomyces sp. NPDC040410. Lineage (NCBI taxonomy): Bacteria > Bacillati > Actinomycetota > Actinomycetes > Kitasatosporales > Streptomycetaceae > Streptomyces > Streptomyces sp. NPDC040410. Next base: position 804,064 of record NZ_JBVIVK010000001.1, on the reverse strand, counting down.
CCCGGGGAGTTTGGGGGAGTAGGGGGAAGATGTGCGCAAGATAGTGCACCGCCATCTGGGCAAGGTGGTGGCCGGTTCGGCCATCGCGGTGGCCGGGACCGCCGTGATGGTCGGAATCACCCTGCCGGGGACGGCCGGGGCCGACGAGGCGGGAGGCGGCAAGGCGGGCGCCCAGTCCGCACAGCAGGCAGGTCAGGGGCAGGACGCCGTCCGGCCGGGCGTGGTCGAGCGGGCCCCGGCCGAGGGCGAGAAGGGCAAGGGCCGCGATCCGCTGACCGGCGACGAGATCAAGCGGGTCGAACAGCTCGCTGTGAACCGTCAGCTGTTCAACTCCACCGAGAACGTCGAGGGCGACCGGGGCCCGCAGCGCCTCACCGTCGACCTCGCGGAGCCGGACGACGACGAGGTCGACGACCCGAACGCGCCCAGGCGCGCTGAGGTCTCCTTCTACGACTACCGGAACGACACGCTCGTCACCAAGACCGTCGACCTCGCCACCGGGAAGGTCGTGCAGACCGGCACCGAGCACGGCGTCCAGCCGCCGATGAGCCGTGCCGAGAACGCCGAGGCCGCCGCGCTCCTGATCGCCGACCCGCTGGGCGCGGGCCTGAAGGCGGACTACAAGGACGCCACCGGCAAGGAGCTCACCTCCCCGGACCAGCTGCTGCTCAACGGCGCGGTCTACCGGGCCGCTCCGGGCGCCCAGCCCGCCGTGCTCGGCAAGTGCGGCGAACACCGCTGTGTACGGCTGTTCCCGAAGGTCAAGAACGGACCGTGGATCGACGCCAGGTCCATCGTGATCGACCTGAGCGCCCGCAAGGTCGCCGAGCTCGGCCGCGGCTGAGCCGCCCTCCATCCAGTTTTCCTACTTGCGCCTTCTGCAAGGGAGTCATTTCTTCATGCGCGTAAAGTCCTCAAGCAGCGGCCGCCGGCCGCGGGGAATCAGCCGTGCCCGCCGGGGGGCGGCCGTGGGTCTCTCCCTGGCCGCGCTGGCCGCCGGCGCGACGACGGGGGCGGGACCGGCCGCCGCCCAGCCGAAGACCGCCGGCGCGGCCGCCGCCGACTGCAGCGCCGCCTACCGGATCGAGCAGACGCTCTCCAGCGGCACGACCTGGCGGATGTGCTGGCGCTACGACAGCAAGGCCGGGCTCGTCCTGGAGGACATCTCCTACCAGCCCAAGGGCGAGGCCGCGCCGATCAAGGTCCTCAACAGTGCCCGGCTCGGCCAGATCCACGTCCCCTACGACGACGGAAGCGTCGAGTACGACGACCTGACGGGCTTCGGCTTCGCGCAGGGCCTGGTGAACCTGGCGTCGGGCGAGTGCCCCGGCGGCACCATCAAGAGCGTCAAGGTCCCGGACGCCTGGGACCCGGCGCACCCGGACGTCAACGGCCTGTGCACCACGACCCGCTCCCGCGGCCACGCCTACCGCATGCAGGGCAACAGCGCGAACAAGGTCTACCAGGCCCAGGGCAAGGACCTCCTCGTCTACACGGTCAACCAGGTCGGCTGGTACGAGTACATGACCGAGTGGCGCTTCCAGGACGACGGCACGATCAACATGAACGTCGGCGCCACCGGCAGCCTCTCGTGGGGGGACTACGACGCCGGTGACGGCCGTGGATGGCCCATCGGCAAGGGCGCCAGGGCCTCCGCCACCAGCCACAGCCACAACGCCTTCTGGCGGCTCGACTTCGCCCTCGACGGCTCCTCCAAGAACAAGATCGAGCAGTACGACTCGAAGGTCGCGGCGCCCGCCGGGGGCCAGGCGGCCCCGAGCGCCAAGACCACCCGGACCAAGGTCACCGAGGAACTGGCGGGCGACGCCAAGGCCTACCGCTGGTGGCGCGTGGTCAGCGCGACCGGCAAGAACAAGGACGGGCACGCGCGGTCGTACGAGATCGTCCCAGGGCCCACCACCAAGTACCCGGGGCGCAGCTTCACCAAGCACGACGTGTACTTCACCCAGTACAACAAGTGCGAGAAGTTCGCCAGCAACAACCCGGGCAGCTGCGGTGCCGGAGCGGGCAAGTCCGTCGACAAGTGGGTCAACGGCCAGACCCTCAAGCACCCGGTCGTGTGGATGAACGTCGGCTTCCACCACATCGCCCGGGACGAGGACCAGCAGCCCATGCCGGTCCACTGGCAGGGATTCTCCATCGCCCCGCGTGACGTCACCGCTATGAATCCGCTCACTCCCGACGAGCTCGCGTGGCAGAACGGGCACTGGGAACCGCGTAGTTGAGAAAAACGACCCTGTCCATCCGGCTGCACCGCCGACCGCTCCCGGAGTACCCTTCCTTGATCGTTGAGACGGGGAGAGCTCGGGGGAGCGGAAGGCGGTGCGCGGGTGGGCTCGGGAGGGCTGGAGTTGCCCCCTGGTGACGAGGGTCACGAGGGGAACTCCGCAGACGTCCCGCCCGGCACGGTGTCCCTGGCGCGGCCGATGGACGCGGGCGCCATCGGGCCGGAGCTGGACTGGGACGCCGACGCCTGGCGCGAGGTGCGTACGCGCGCCCAGCGAGCCGGCCGGGCCTACATCTGGCTGAATCTCGTGGAACAGCGGCTGCGCGCCGTGGTGGCCGCCGTTCTGCGGCCCGTCTACGAACCCGTGCACCGCGACGACTGGGTGGTCGCCGCAGCCGGCCCGGCAGGCCAGGAGTGGGTTCAGCGCGCGGTCGCCGTACGCGAAGTCAGCCGCCGCAAGGGCTACTTGCTCGACCCCGCCGACGACAACGTCCTCAGCTTCCTCACGCTGCCGCAGCTGCGGGAGCTGATGGTGCAGCACTGGCCGTGCTTCGAGCCCTACTTCGACGAGCGCCGGGACGTCGAACTCGCCCTGGACGAACTGGAAGTCACCCGCAACGTCGTCTCGCGCAACCGGGCGCTGTCCGAGGCCGTCCTCGGCCAGGCCGAACGGGCCTCGGCCAGGCTGCTGGAGATACTCGGCACGGGCGGTGACGTCCCCTCCGCGCGCCGGCTGCCCGTCGACGCGGTCGAGGACCTCGTGGGCGACCGGTACGCGGACGTGGTCGCCGTGCACCCCGACCGGGTGCGGCTCATGCGCCAGTTCCCTGCCGAGGACATCTTCGGCGGCGCCCGCCGGCTCGACGCCGTCGGCATCGGCCTCAACCTGCTCGTGCAGAACTTCTCCGGCCGGCGCCTGGTGCGCCTGGCGGAGTCCGGGTGCCGGGTACGGCTGCTGTTCCTGAACCCGGCCTCCAGCGCGGTCAAGCGGCGCGAGCGCGAACTCGGCGTCAGGCGCGGGGAGCTGAGCCGGGCCGTCGAGATGAACATCCTGCACATGCGCCGGGTCCGCTCGAAGCTGCGTGACCCCGGCGCGTTCGAGATCCAGGTCTACGACGACACGCCCCGCTTCACGGCGTACCTCGTCGACGGCGACGGCTCGGACGGCATCGCCGTCGTGCAGTCCTATCTGCGGCGGTCGCGGGGCATGGAGGCGCCGGTGCTCGTGCTGCGCGGCGGGGGCAAGCTGGTCAAGCCGGACGAAGTCGACGAGAGTGGTCTCTTCCCGACGTATCGCGAGGAGTTCGAGCTGGCTTGGACGGATTCGCGGCCCGTGTCCTGACCGGTGCCCGGCGCCGCGGAGGACGGCCAAGCGGAACGCGGGCCCCCGATTGTCAGTGGCCCATGGGAAGGTGGAGACCACTGGGGGAAAGCACCACCAAGAAGGGGGGCCGCCGATGGGCTGGCACCGGGAGCTGCTGATCGGCTTCGACCTGGAGACGACCGGGACCGATCCGCGTGAGGCGCGTATCGTCACGGGGGCCGTGATCGAGGTCAGGGACGGGCAGCCCATAGGGCGCCGGGAATGGCTGGCGGATCCGGGAGTGGAGATCCCGGCGGACGCCGTGGCGGTGCACGGCATCAGCAATGAGCGCGCGGCCGCCGAGGGCAGGCCGGCCGACCAGGTGGCGGACGCCATCGCGAACGTCCTTGTGACGTACTGGAAGACGGGCGTGCCGGTCGTCGCCTACAACGCGGCCTTCGACCTGAGCCTGCTCTCCGCGGAACTGAGGCGCTACGGACTGCCGTCCCTGCGCGACCGCCTGGGCGGGCTCGACCCGGCCCCGGTGGTCGACCCGTACACCATCGACCGCTGGGCCGACCGCTACCGCCGCGGCAAGCGCAACCTCGAAGCGGTCTGCACGGAGTACGGCATCGCACTCGACTCCGCCCACGACGCCTCGGCCGACGCCCTGGCCGCGGCCCGGCTGGCCTGCGCGATAGCCGCCCGTCACCCCAAGATCGCGGCCCTCGGCCCGGCGGAGCTGCACCGCCGTCAGATCGAGTGGTACGCCGAGTGGGCGGCGGACTTCCAGAACTTCCTGCGCCGCAAGGGTGAGGCGGACGCGGTGGTCGACGGGACATGGCCACTGCGGGAGCCGGCGGACGAAACAGTGTGAACCACCCGTTCTACGGGGCCGGTTGGGGATGGTCGGGGCTGGTTCCGCCGGTTCAGAAGGCATACCACCGCACTGTCTCGTCCCCGTCCCGCAGGGACGCCACCCGCCGTTCGAACTCGGCCAGCGCCTTGGGGTTGCCCGGGGCGTGCTGGGCCACCCAGGCGCAGCTGGCCGTTTCGCGGGCACCGCGCAGCACCGAAGAGCCCTCCCACTCGCGCACGTCCCAGCCGTAGGCCGACGTGAAGGAGTCGTAGGCCTCGGCGGGGAGCCCGTAGCGGTCGCGGGCGAGGGCCATGACCACCAGGTCGTGCTCGCGCAGATCGGCGGAGAAGGTCTCCAGATCGACCAGGACCGGGCCGTCCGGGCCGACGTGCACATTGCGGGGCAGCGCGTCGCCGTGGATCGGGCCGGGCGACAGGTGCGGGAAGAGCGCGGCCGCGGCCGACGCGAAGCCGTCGCGGCGCTCGCGCAGATACGCGGCGTCCGCCGGGTCGATCGCGTCGCCCGCGAGCCGCAGCCAGCGCTCCACACCGCCCAGCAGCTCGCGGGGCGGCAGGTCGAAGGAGGGGGAGGGCAGTGCGTGGACCACCCGCAGCAGTTCGGCCAAATCCCGAGGTTCGGCGGGCCGTACCGGATCGGGGAGCCGGTGCCACACGGTCACCGGGTGCCCCTCGATGAGCAGGGCTCCGGGATCCGCCGTGCGCACCGCGGGGACGCCCGCCCCGGCGAGCCACACCGCGATGTCCAGCTCTCGGCGCGCCCGGTCCAGGAGTTGGGCGTCGCGGCCCACCTTGACGACCAGGTCACCGGCGGCGAACACCGCGTTCTCGCCCAGGGCGAGCAGCCGCGCGTGCCGCGCCGGGCCGGGCAGTACACCCGCCGCGGCCAGTACGTCCCGCGCCCGTGCCTCGTCCACCGTCCGCCTCCGTGTCTGTCCGGCCCGGCCTGGATCCCGCCCGGTGACGTCGGGTTCCCGCCATCCACCGGCCAGTGTCGCATTGGCGCCGTGGTCGCGAGGCCGCCTGCTCCCGTCGGCGCGAGGCGCACCCGGCGCCGACCGCTTCGTCGCCACCATGGTGCGCCTCGCCCTCGGCGACTGGATGCTGCCCACCGGCACGCAGGCTCTCCGGGACCCTGCCCTGCACACCGCGAACGACGGCCGGGCCACCGGCACCGCCCTCGCCGGCCGGCCGCGCCCGGCGCACGCGCAGTCCGTCCGGGGCTCTATGAACCGCGCGAACGACTGGAGAAGGACGGCGACCTGGTGCTGGCGCGGTATCAGCGCTGAGCAGGCAGGTGCATGAGTGAGGGCCCGTTGGCTCCCCCGGAGACCAACGGACCCTCGGCTTTCAAGGAGGGATCAGACCCTCAGCGGCTCACCCTCGTCGTCCCGCGACGCGGGCGGCGCGACCGCCTCCGGCGACTCGTCGTGCGTCAGGTCCGGCAGCCGGTGCAGCCACTTCGGCAGGTACCAGTTGCGCTCGCCGAGCAGTGCCATCACCGCGGGGAGCAGCACGCCCCGGATGACCGTCGCGTCGATGAGCACCGCGGCCGCCAGGCCCACACCCATCTGCTTCATGGACTGCATGGACAGCGTGCCGAAGATCCCGAACACGGCGACCATGATGACCGCGGCGCTGGTGACGACACCGGCCGTGGTGACCACACCGTGCTGGATGGCGTCGTTGGTCGTACGGCCCCGCATACGCGCCTCGCGGATCCGCGAGACCACGAACACGTGGTAGTCCATCGACAGGCCGAACAGGATCACGAAGAGGAACAGCGGCAGCCAGGTGATGATGGCGCCGACGCCCTCAGCGCCGACCAGGGACGCGCCCCAGCCGTGCTGGAAGACGGCGACGAGGATGCCGTACGCCGAGCCCACCGACAGCAGGTTGAGCACGATCGAGGTGATCGCGACCGTCAGCGAACGGAACGACAGCAGCATCAGCAGGAAGGCGAAGACCACGACGAACGCGAAGACCGGGACGACGGCTCCGGCCAGCTGGTCGTTGAAGTCGTGCGAGCCGGCGACCTGACCGGAGATCGGCGCCTGGACCCCGTCGACCTTGCCGAGCGTGGCCGGCCGTACCTCGTCACGCAGCTTCTCCAGGCTCGCGCCCGCCTTGTCCAGGTCGGAGCCGCCGACCAGCGGGACATACACGAAGGCGATGTTCTGCGCGTCGTGCAGCTTGATCTCGACCGGGCCGCGTGAGGCGCCCGAGCTGATCGCCCGCTCCTTGAAGCCGGCGAGGGCCTCCTTGACCTCGGGGGCGTTGATGTCCTTCGCCTTGACGACCACCTCAGCCGGGTCGGAGCCGCCCGGGAAGGCCTCGTTGACCCGGTTGTACGTCTGCACGATCGGCAGCGAGTCGCCGAACTCCTGGTCCAGCGTGAGGTTCTGGGTCTTCATGCCGATCGCGGGAGCCGCGATCGCCAGTAGCGCGCCGGCCGCGACGAGGACGGAGACCAGCGGCCTGGCGAGGACGAGGCGAAGGACGGCCGTCCAGAAGCGGCTCTCCCCGCCGTTACGGGCGGCGCGGCGCTGCATGGCCTTGTGCAGGAACGGGATGCGGCCCTTCTCGACCCGCTCGCCCAGCACGGAGAGCAGCGCGGGCAGCACGGTCACCGACCCGACCATGGCGACCGCCACGACCATCAGCGAGGCCAGGCCCATCGCCTCGAACTCGGCGAGCCCGGTGAACAGCATGCCGGCCATCGCCACGCACACCGTGACACCGGAGACGATGATCGCGCGGCCGCTGGTGGCGGCGGCGACCTTGAGGGCCGTCTGCGCGTCCCGGCCGGCCTCGCGCTCCTCGCGCTCCCGGCGCAGGTAGAACAGGCAGTAGTCGACGCCGACCGCGAGGCCCACGAGGAGCATCACGGAGTTGGCGGTGTCGCTCATCGGCATCACATGGCTGACGACACCCATCAGACCCATCGTCGCCATGATCGCGGTGACCGCCAGCGCCACCGGCAGCAGCGCCGCCACCAGCGCGCCGAAGGCGATGAGCAGAATGCCGAGGGCCACCGGCACCGCCGAGTACTCGGCCTTCTGGAAGTCGTCCCCGAACGCGTCGTCGAACGTCTTCATCATGCTGGCGCCGCCGATCTCCTCGATCCGCAGCGACTCGTGCTCCTTCTGCACCCCCTCGACGGCTTTCAGCACCGGCTCGACCCGCTCGCCCGCGGTGTCCGCTGCGCCGCGCATGTCGAACTGCACCAGCGCGCTGCGGCCGTCCTTCGAGATCGTCCGCGTGTCGTACGGCGACGTCACGTCCGTGACCTTGCCCGTCTCCTCGACGGCCCGCATGACCGCGGCGACCGCCGCCTTGAACTCGGGGTCCGTTGCCTTGACCCCGGAGTCCTTCGCCTGGACCAGGACGGTCTCACCGGCCGGTTCGTCGATCCCGGCGTCCTCGATGATCGTGGCGGCGGTGCGTGTCTCGCCCTTGAGCTGGTCGCTCTCCTTGACGTCGACCCGGCCCGCCGCCGAACCGAGCCCCATCGCCAGGACGACGAACAGCACCCAGATGCCGACCGCCGCCCAGCGGTGCCGGGCGCTCCAGCCGCCGGCGCGGGCGGCGATGCCCCGCACCCGCGAATCTCCGTTCTGCATGACGGGCTTGCCCCCTTGTGCGCGGTGACAGCCCCCTGCCGCCACCTCCGCTTCGAAGGTATGGGCCGGATAAAGCCATCTCGTCGTGCTGGCCGGTGACGTGCCACGGGCGCGACTCATCCCCTCGGAGGCCGCCGTCTCACCACTGGGGAGGACGGTGGTCCCTTACATCTATCTGGAGACCTCGGGGACGACGATCGGGGTGTCCGGCCCGGACGGGCCACGGTGTCCGGTCCGTCGGCAGAGGTCCCGTTTTGTTGCTTCCAAACCTTGTTGAATAGGTCACAGGTGCGTGTAGCCGTTGATCCGCGCCCTCCCCGTCGGCCAGAGTTTCGCGCAGTCCGCGTCGCACGGACGCGGCCGTCGTGCCCACCCCCACGGGGCACGACGGCCGCTCTAAGGTGTGCGGATGACGACGACGTATGCGGCGCTGCTGCGGGGTGTCAACGTGGGCGGCAGCAAGAAGGTCCCGATGGCCGAGCTGCGCACGCTCATGGAAGGCCTCGGCTACGACGGCGTACGCACCTATCTGCAGAGCGGCCAGGCCGTGTTCGCGAGCGGCCACGGGGACGAGGAGTCCCTCGCCGGAGAGCTCGGGCAGGCGATCGAGAAGCGCTTCGGGTTCGCGGTCGGCGTCATCGTGCGCGACCACGCCTATCTCAAGGCGATCGCCGACGCCTGCCCCTTCCCGGCCGCCGAACTCGAGGCCAAGCAGCTCCACGTCACGTACTTCTCCGCGCCGGTGGACGCCGAACGGTTCGCGGGGATCGACCAGGCCGCCCATCTCCCGGAGGAGTTCCGGCTCGGCGACCGCGCGCTGTACCTGTACGCGCCGGACGGGCTGGGCCGTTCCAAGCTGGCCGAGCAGCTGTCCAAACCCCGGATCAACAGGGGCCTGATCGCCACCACCCGCAACTGGAACACGGTCCTCAGACTCGTGGAGATGACCGCCGGCTGAAGGGCGTCCGGCTGACGTGCAGAGTCGGGGCTCGAGGCACCGGCGCGGGAGCTGGTGGCGCCGGCCGACGACGCTGTCGCGTTTGTTCAAGAGTCCGGAGCGGGCGCTGCCTAGCGTGCTGTGCATGACGTACGACGACCTGCACCTGTACATGACCGAATGTGCCGCCGAGGCGGCGCGCGTCGCGCGCGGCGTCGCGGCGGACCGGCTAGGCGATCCCACCCACTGCCCGGCCTGGGACGTCCGCACCATGGTCAACCACTGGGTCCTCTACACCTCGCACGGCCTGGAGCACCGTGCCCTGCGCAAGCAGCTCCCCGAGGAACTCACCGCGCACGACTTCACCGCCGACCCCGACTGGGCCGAGGCGTACGCCGCCCAGCTGGACCGCGCGGTCGCGGCCTGGGCGGATCCCGCGGTGTGGGAGGGCGAGGTCGACCTCGGCATGGCGAGGATGCCGGCCGTGGACGTCGCCTCGATGATCATCAAGGAGATGGCGGTGCACGGCTGGGACGTCGCCACCGCCACGGGCCAGGAGATCCGCGTCTCGCAGGGCGCCGCCCGGTTCGTCCTGCACGTGGTCGAGAAGCACGGTGACCTCTACCGCCAGTACGACGGCTTCGCCGACCCGGTGCCCGTGCCGGACGACGCGCCGGTGTTCGAGCGGGCGCTGGCGGCCAGCGGGCGGGACCCGCGGCAGCGTGCCCAAGCGGACCACTGAACCAGGGGCTGATCGGGCCGGGACTGTGACCGCCGGGCGCCTGGCGTCGACGCCATGACCAACGCGGCCCCCTGCCCGCACACCAGCTCGACCGCTGGACGTACCTGGACTTTCGGCCGGTGCGGCGAGTGGGGGCACCTCCCAGGCCCTCAAGGCAGTGGGGGAGCGTGCCGGCGTCGCGACGGGGCGAACCCCGGCTGGCGCGGTACTAGGCACCCACAGCGGCCAGCGCAGGCACCCGTGCCGCGTCGTAGCGCTCCAGCAGCACCCGGGCCACCTCCGGCGCCGGGCCGAGTACCTCGGCCAGAACGTCCGCCCCGGCCGCGCCCCGCGCGATGCGGTCCGGCAGGAAACCGGGCGCGAGGACGTACGGCGCGACCGCGACCTTCGGGCAGCCCAGCGCCCGAAGCTCGCGCACCGCGTCCTCGGTGCGGGGGAACCCTGCGGGACAACCCGCGGAGGCGAACGCAGGCCGCACGGCGCACCAACCGGTGTGCCACCACTCCCGCGCGATGTCGGCGATCACTGCGATCGCCTCCGGGTCCGTGGACCCCGCCGAGGCCAGCACGACCCCGGTCGAGGACTTGTCGGCGGGCGTCAGCCCCGCCTCGTACAAACGCCGTTCGAGCGCCGACAGCAGCAGCGGCGACGGACCGAGCACGTCCGCCTGCCGGATCCGCAGCTGCGGCGGCGCGTCCCGCAGTACGGCGGGGATGTCGGCCTTCGCGTGGAAGGCCCGGGTCAGCAGCAAGGGCAGGGCCACGACGTCCCGGACACCCTCAGCCGCCAGCGACTCCAGCACCCCGTGCACGGACGGGATGTTGAAGTCCAGGAAGCCGGTCTCCACCCGCAGCCCCGGCCGCAGTGACCGTACCCGCCGGACCAGGGCGTGGACGGTCGCCGCGTGCCGCGGATCACGGCTGCCGTGGGCGATCACCACGAGGACGGGGCGGATGGGGTTGCGCATGTCGTCGCTCAGCCCTTCACCAGCAGACCGCGGCTGCGCAGTACCCACCGCTCCAGCGGGCTGAAGATCAGCAGGTCGATGGCGATGCCGACGAACAGGATCAGGAAGATGGCCTCGAACACCATGGACATGGAGCTGGCGTTGCGGCCGTTCTCCAGGAGCGCGCCCAGACCGATGCCCAGGTCGGGCGAGGAGGCGATGATCTCCGCCGCCATCAGCGAGCGCCAGGAGAAGGCCCAGCCCTGCTTCAGGCCCGCCAGATAGCCCGGCAGAGCCGCCGGCATGACGATGTGCCAGGCGCCCTTCAGGCCGGTCGCGCCCATGGTGCGGCCCGCCCGCAGGAACAGTGGCGGCACCTGGTCGATGCCGGAGACGAGGCCGTTGGCGATGGACGGGACGGCGCCGAGCAGGATCACCGCGTACATCATCGAGTTGTTCAGACCCAGCCAGATCACGGCCGGCGGCACCCACGCCACCGACGGCAGCGACTGCAGTCCCGACAGGATCGGGCCGATCGCCGCGCGCACGAACTTCACGCGGGCCACCAGCAGACCCAGCGGGGTACCGATCGCGAGCGCCAGCAGGAACCCGAGCAGACCGCGCGAGACGCTGGTCCAGATGTAGTCGAGGAGCTTGCCCTCCAGCCAGGCGTCCTGGAACTCGCCCCCGACGTCGGCGGGCGAGGGCAGCTTGGTCGGGTCGTCGACGATCTTCAGCGAGATCAGCGCCTGCCAGGCGACCAGCACCACGGCGACCGCCACGATCGGCGGAAGGATCTTGTTCACGAACGTCTGCCGGAACGGCGTACGGCCCGCGACCGAGGTCTCCAGGGCGTCGAGGCCCGCCTCCAGTCCGCCGAGTCCGGCGCTGTCCTTGACCGGGGCGTCGGCCGTCGTGTCGGTGGTCTCAGTGCTGGCCATGACGGCGGATCTCCCCACGCAGTACATCGGTGATCTCGAGGGACAGCTCGGCAACGGGGGCGTCCTCGATGCGGCGCGGCTGCGGAATGTCCACGCTCCACTCGCGCGCCACCCGGCCCGGCCGGGAGGACAGCAGCACGACGCGCTGTGCCAGGCGCACGGCCTCACGCACGTTGTGCGTGACGAACAGGACCGACACCCCCGTCTCCTCCCAGATCCGGGTCAGCTCGTCGTGCAGCACGTCTCGCGTGATCGCGTCGAGCGCCGCGAACGGCTCGTCCATCAGCAGCAGCTGGCTGTCCTGGGCGAGCGCGCGGGCCATCGCCACCCGCTGGCGCATGCCACCGGACAGCTCGTGCACCCGCTTGCCGTACGAGCCCTTCAGCCGGACCAGTTCCAGCAGCTCCTCGGCGCGGCCGCGCCGCTCGTTCTTGGGAACTCCCCTGAGCTTCAGGGCGAGTTCGATGTTCTTGCCCGCGGTCAGCCACGGGAACAGGGCGTGCTCCTGGAACATCAGAGCAGGGCGCCCGTTGGTCGTGATGTTGCCGGCGGAGGGCTTGTCGAGCCCCGCCACCAGGTTCAGCAGGGTGGACTTGCCGCAGCCCGAGGCCCCCAGGAGGGTGACGAACTCGCCTGGTGCGACATCCAGGGTGATGTCGTCGAGGACGAGCTGCTGCCCGGTGGGCCCGGGGAAGGACTTCGAGACGTGCTCGATGCGGGCGCAGTGCTCCACCGACGTGGCGCCTTCCGCGGCCTTGGCGAGGGCGGTTGCCATGGTCGTCACCTCCTGGGAACTCTCGGGAATCTGGGCTACTTGACGCCGAGACCGGCGTCGTCGACGGTGCTCTCGCCCTCGGCCTTGAGGACCTTGTTCAGGAGCGTCAGGTCGTAGATGCCGTCCAGCTTCGGGTTCTCGAGGAGACCCGCCTTGACCGCGTGCTCCGCCTCGGTGCTGAGCGTGGAGGCCAGCGGGTCATTGGTGATCTGGATGGACTTCCACGCCGGGTCCAGGACGTCGGCCGGCAGCTCCTTGCCCGAGTCGATGCCCAGCTGCTTGTTGGCCGCGGCCTTGGCCTCGTCCGGGTTGGCGTTGATCCACTTGTTGGCGTCGACCGAGGCCTTCAGTACCGCCTCGACGGCCTTCGGGTGCTCCGTGAGGAACTTCTGGGACACGATGATGTTCGTGATCACGAACTTCTTGTCCGGCCACAGGTCGGACTCGTCGAGAAGTACCTTGGCGCCCTCGGCGACCAGCTTGGACGCGGTCGGCTCCGGCACCCAGGCACCGTCGACGGAACCGGCCTTGTAGGCGTCCGGGGTGACCTTGTTGTCGGTGCGGACCACCGAGACGTCGCCCTTGCCGCTCTCCGCGTCGACCTTCCAGCCCTGCTCCGCGATCCAGTTGAGGAACGCCACGTCCTGCGTGTTGCCGAGCTGCGGGGTCGCGATCCTCTTGCCCTTGATGTCCTTCAGAGACTTGATCTTCTTCGGGTTGACCACGAGCTTCACGCCGCCGGAGGCCGAACCGCCGATGATCCGCAGGTTCTTGCCGTCGGACTTGGTGTAGCCGTTGATCGCCGGGGAGGGGCCGATCCAGCCGATGTCGATGGAGCCGGAGTTCAGCGCCTCGATCTCGGAGGGACCGGCGTTGAAGATCTGGTACTTGGCCTCCGTCGCGCCGAGCTGCTTCTGGAAGAAGCCCTTCTGGACGCCGACGAGAGCGGTGCCGTGGGTCAGGTTGCCGAAGTAGCCGATCTTGACGGAGTCGAGACCGTCGATCTTCTCCGCCCCGGCGGCGACCTTCTGGCCGGACGTGTCGTCGTCGGCCTTGGAGCCGTAGCTGCAAGCGGCGAGGGTGAGCAGGGGAAGAGCGGCGGCCACGGCTATGGTGCGGCGGAGGTAGGACGAGCGGTTGGCAGGCACGGGAGGCTTTCCTCTCGTTGGCCCGGCGGTCACGGTGTCTCAGGTCGTGGCCGGGAGGTCGGCAGGTCTTCGTCTGGGGCGGTGGGGGGTGAGGGCGCGCAAGCGGTGCGCGTACGTCATCGCACACATCGCGCCACTCCGCCCTGCCCGCTGCCGAGGGCGCCGCTGCCGACGCGGCCGCCCTCCTTCGCGAACATCGAGTAGTAGTCGGTGGAGTTCATGTTCAGAAGTCCCACCCGTCGTCCTCGGCCTCGTCCTTGACGGGCTCCGGGGACGCGAACGACTCGCCGACCATGCCCGCGGTGAGCGTGGTGCCGTCGTTCGGGTCGATCAGGATGAACGAGCCGGTGCGCCGCGAGTCGGCGTAGGAGTCGACCGGCAGCGGCTCGGCGCTACGGATCTTCACCCGGCCGATGTCGTTGGCGACGAGCTGTCCCGGGTGCGGGTGCAGGGACAGGTCGTCGAGCGTGAGACGGGACGGGATGTCCTTGACGATCGCCTTGACCGTGCGGGTGCCGTGCTTGAGCAGCACCCGGTGACCGACCGTCAGCGGCTGGTCGGCGACGTGGCAGACGGTCGCCTCGATGTCCTGGGTGGTCGGCGGCGCGTCCTTGCTGGGCACGATCAGGTCGCCGCGCGAGATGTCGATGTCGTCCTCCAGCAGGAGGGTCACCGACTGGGTCGTCCAGGCGACGTCGACCGGCTCGCCGAGCAGGTCGATACCGGAGATCTTCGTCGAGCGGCCGGAGGGCAGGACCGTGATCTGCTCACCGACGCGGAACGTGCCGGCGGCGATCTGGCCAGCGTAGCCGCGGTAGTCCGGGTGCTCGGCGGTCTGCGGCCGGATCACGTACTGCACGGGCAGCCGGGCGTGGCAGTGCGCCAGGTCGTGGCTGACCGGGACCGACTCCAGGTGCTCCAGGAAGGTCGGCCCGCCGTACCAGTCCATGTTCGCGGACGCCTCGACGACATTGTCACCGGCGAGGGCCGAGATCGGGATCGCCGTGACCTCCGGGACCCCCAGCTCGGTCGCGTACGCCGTGAACTCCTCGGCGATGGCGGCGAACACGGACTCCTGGTAGTCGACGAGGTCCATCTTGTTGACGGCGAGCACGACGTGCGGGACGCGCAGCAGCGCGGCGATCGCGGCGTGGCGGCGGGTCTGCTCGACGACGCCGTTGCGGGCGTCGACCAGGATCACCGTGAGCTCGGCCGTGGAGGCACCGGTCACCATGTTGCGGGTGTACTGCACATGGCCCGGCGTGTCGGCGAGGATGAACCGGCGCCGCGCGGTGGCGAAGTAGCGGTACGCCACGTCGATCGTGATGCCCTGCTCGCGCTCGGCGCGCAGGCCGTCGGTGAGCAGTGCGAGGTCCGGTCCGTCCTGGCCGCGGCTCGCCGAGGCGCGCTCCACGGCCTCCAACTGGTCGGTGAGGACCGACTTGGAGTCGTGCAGCAGACGGCCGACGAGGGTGGACTTGCCGTCGTCGACGGAGCCGGCGGTGGCGAACCGCAGCAGGGTGGTGGCCGAGAGTTCCTCGGTCGTCGTCGTGCTCATGGTTAGAAGTACCCCTCGCGCTTGCGGTCTTCCATCGCGGCCTCGGAGAGCTTGTCGTCGGCACGGGTCGCACCGCGCTCGGTGAGCCGGGAGGCGGCGATCTCGGCGATCACGGCGTCCAGCGTGGCCGCCTCGGAGTCGACCGCACCGGTGCAGGACATGTCGCCGACGGTCCGGTAGCGGATGAGCCGCTTCTCGACGACCTCGGTCTCCTTCGGCCCGCCCCACTCGCCGGCGGTCAGCCACATGCCGGCCCGCTGGAACACCTCGCGCTCGTGGGCGAAGTAGATGTCGGGCAGCTCGATGCCCTCGCGGGCGATGTACTGCCACACGTCGAGTTCGGTCCAGTTGGACAGCGGGAAGACGCGGACGTGTTCGCCGGGCGCGTGGCGGCCGTTGTAGAGGTTCCAGAGTTCGGGCCGCTGGCGGCGCGGGTCCCACTGGGAGAACTCGTCGCGCAGCGAGAAGACCCGCTCCTTCGCCCGCGCCTTCTCCTCGTCCCGTCGTCCGCCGCCGAAGACGGCGTCGAACTTCTCGGACTGGATCTTCTCGGTGAGCGGGAGGGTCTGCAGGGGGTTGCGGGTGCCGTCGGGGCGTTCGCGCAGCACACCGCGGTCGATGTAGTCCTGCACGGAAGCCACGTGCAGGCGCAGGCCGTGCTTCTCGACCGTACGGTCCCGGTACTCGATGACCTCGGGGAAGTTGTGGCCGGTGTCCACGTGCAGCAGCGAGAAGGGGACGCCGGCCGGGGCGAACGCCTTCAGCGCGAGGTGCAGCATGACGATGGAGTCCTTGCCGCCGGAGAAAAGGATCACCGGCCGCTCGAACTCGCCCGCCACCTCGCGGAAGATGTGCACCGCCTCGGACTCCAGCGCGTCCAGGTGCGACAGGGCGTACGGGCTGTCGGTACCGTCCTCGCCCCCCTTGACCTTCGCGACGGTGGTCGTCATGCCAGTCCCCTCTCGGTGAGCAGCGCGTGGACCGCGGCCGCGGACTCCTGAACGGTCTGGTGCTGCGACTCGATGCGCAGGTCGGGCGACTCGGGCTCCTCGTACGGGTCGTCGACCCCGGTGAGCCCGGTGAGCTCGCCCGCGGCCTGCTTGGCGTACAGACCCTTCACATCGCGTACGGAGCACACCTCGACCGGTGTCGCCACGTGCACCTCGACGTACGCCGTCCCCTTCTCCTGGTGGCGCTTGCGCACGGCCTCGCGGCTGTCCGTGTACGGCGCGATGACCGGGACGAGCGCCTTGACGCCGTTGCGGGCGAGCAGTTCGGCGAGGAAGCCGATGCGCTGCACGTTGGTGTGCCGGTCCTCGCGGCTGAAGCCGAGGCCCGCCGAGATGAACTCGCGGATCTCGTCGCCGTCGAGCACCTCGACGAGGTGGCCCTCCTCGCGCAGCCGGCCGGCCAGCTCGTACGCGATGGTGGTCTTGCCGGCACTCGGCAGACCCGTGAGCCAGACGGTGGCTCCGGTCGTCACGTGCTTCTCCTGATTCGTCGAAAGAGCGGTCTCGGTCATCCGTGCAGCCCGCACTCGGTCTTGGCGCGGCCGGCCCAGCGGCCGGCGCGCGCGTCCTCGCCCTCCAGGACGCGGCGGGTGCAGGGGGCGCAGCCGACGGAGGCGTAGCCGTCCATCAGCAGCGGGTTGGTGAGCACGCCGTGTTCGGCGACGTAGGCGTCCACGTCGTCCTGGGTCCAGCGGGCGATGGGGGAGACCTTGACCTTCTGGCGCCTCTCGTCCCAGCCGACGACCGGGGTGGTGGCCCGGGTCGGGGACTCGTCGCGGCGCAGACCGGTCGCCCAGGCCGCGTAACCCTTGAGGCCCTCCTCCAGCGGCTGCACCTTACGGAGCTTGCAGCACAGGTCGGGGTCGCGGTCGTGCAGCTTCGGGCCGTACTCGGCGTCCTGCTCGGCGACCGTCTGACGCGGGGTGAGCGTGATGACGTTGACGTCCATCACGGCCTCGACCGCGTCCCTGGTGCCGATGGTCTCGGGGAAGTGATAGCCCGTGTCGAGGAACACGACGTCCACGCCCTTCAGGACGCGGGAGGCCAGGTGCGCGACCACCGCGTCCTCCATGGAGGAGGTCACGCAGAAGCGCTTGCCGAACGTGTCGACCGCCCACTGGATGATCTCCAGTGCGGAGGCGTCCTCGAGGTCCCGGCCCGCCTGCTCGGCGAGCTGCTTCAACTCCTCGGCCGTACGCTCTTCCTGAGCCGTCGTCATATCTGGTCCCCTCCGTTGTCGGCTCGCCGAACGCCCCGGGCCAGCAGTCCGAGGAACTTCAGCTGGAATGCGCGGTTGCACGCCGCGCATTCCCAGGCGCCGTGGCCCTGCTCGCTGGGACGCAGGTCCTCGTCGCCGCAGTAGGGGCAGTAGAAAGGGGCGGCCCGCTCGCTCACGACAAGGCCTCCCTTTTCTTTGCGGCTCGGTTCGCCTCCGGGGCGCTCCAGCCTCCGTCGACGGTCGACCGTGCTCGACCGCTCCGCGGCCTCCGCGCGCTCTCCCTTTCGACGGAGGCGCGCCCCTTCGGCTCACTCGCCAAGCTCACGACAAGGCCTCCTCAGAAGCCCGGGCGGCCCACGTGGCGAACCGCTCGCCGTCCTCGCGCTCGGCCTGGAACCGCTTGAGTACCCGCTCGACGTAGTCCGGCAGCTCCTCGGACGTGACCTTCAGGCCGCGTACCTTGCGGCCGAAGCCGGCCTCCAGACCGAGCGCGCCGCCCAGGTGCACCTGGAAGCCCTCGACCTGCTCGCCCTTCTCGTCGAGGACCAGCTGGCCCTTGAGACCGATGTCCGCCACCTGGATACGGGCGCAGGCGTTCGGGCAGCCGTTGATGTTGATGGTGACCGGCTCGTCGAAGTCCGGGATGCGGCGCTCCAGTTCGTCGATCAGCGAGGCGCCCCGCGCCTTGGTGTCGACGATGGCGAGCTTGCAGTACTCGATGCCGGTGCAGGCCATGGTGCCGCGCCGGAACGGAGACGGCTTGGCGGTCAGGTCCAGCGCCTCCAGGGCCTCGACCAGCGACTCGACCTGCGCCTCCTCGACGTCGAGCACGATCATCTTCTGCTCGACGGTGGTCCGGACGCGGCCCGAGCCGTGCGCCTCCGCCAGCTCCGCGATCTTCGTGAGGGTCGCGCCGTCCACCCGGCCCACCCGCGGGGCGAACCCGACGTAGAAACGGCCGTCCTTCTGGCGGTGCACGCCGACGTGGTCGCGCCAGCGCTCCACGGGCTGTGCGGGCGCAGGTCCGTCGACCAGCCTGCGCTTCAGGAACTCGTCCTCCAGCACCTGGCGGAACTTCTCCGCACCCCAGTCGGCAACCAGGAACTTCAGGCGAGCCCTCGTACGGAGGCGCCGGTAGCCGTAGTCGCGGAAGATCGAGATGACGCCCTCGTAGACCTCGGGCACCTCGTCCAGCGGGACCCAGGCGCCGAGCCGGACGCCGATCTTCGGGTTGGTGGACAGGCCGCCGCCGACCCACAGGTCGAAGCCGGGGCCGTGCTCGGGGTGGTCGACGCCGACGAAGGCGACGTCGTTGATCTCGTGCGCCACATCGAGCAGCGGCGAGCCGGAGATCGCGGACTTGAACTTGCGGGGCAGGTTCGAGAAGGCCTTGTTGCCGATGATCCGGCGCTGGATCTCGTCGATGGCCGGGGTGCCGTCGATGATTTCGTCCGCGGCGATCCCGGCGACGGGCGAGCCGAGGACGACGCGGGGCGTGTCACCGCAGGCCTCGGTGGTGGACAGGCCGACGGCCTCCAGCCGGTTCCAGATCTCCGGCACGTCCTCGATCCGGATCCAGTGGTACTGGACGTTCTGCCGGTCGGTGATGTCCGCGGTGCCGCGCGCGAACTCCTCGGAGATCTCACCGATGACCCGCAGCTGCTGCGTGGTCAGCCGGCCGCCGTCGATGCGGACGCGCAGCATGAAGTACTCGTCGTCCAGCTCCTCCGGCTCCAGGATCGCGGTCTTGCCGCCGTCGATCCCGGGCTTGCGCTGGGTGTAGAGCCCCCACCAGCGCATACGGCCGCGCAGGTCGTTGGGGTCGATCGAGTCGAATCCCTGCTTGGAGTAGATCGTCTCAATGCGTGTCCGCACATTGAGACCGTCGTCGTCCTTCTTGAACTGTTCGTTGCCGTTGAGCGGGGTGAAGTGCCCCGCGGCCCACTGACCTTCACCGCGGTGACGGCTCACCTTGCGGCGGGGAGTCGCGGCGGGAGGGTTCTGCGGGGTGGCGGCCATGGTGATTTCGTCCTTCGGGACAGGCGGGAACGCGGCTCTTGCCCGCGCGTACGGGCGCATGGGTGTACATGCGCGTCATTGCGCGGGAAGGAGAACAGAAGGGAGGATGTCCGGCGGTGCTGGCGCCCGTGGCCGGAGGCCACTACGGGCAGGATCAGCTCGCCGGACAGATGGCGCTGGACATGCGGCCGAGGTCGACGTGCCGCCGACTCACCAAGGCAATTCCAGTTCCAGACATGACGGAAGCGTGTCACGGAGATCTGGACTCAGTCCAGCTTCGTCCATTATGCGGACACCCTTGTCCCGAAGTGTGGGACAAGGGTGTTGTCGGTCACATGTGGTGCGCACCGGCTTGTCCGTGCAGGTCAGGCAGGGTAGGCCCCTGGCCAGGGGCCCGGTGCGGCCACCTGCTTCTCCTCCTCGACCTTGGTGTCGAAGAGCCTGAAGCCGCGGCGCAGATAGTTGTCCATCGCATGTTCCCCGTCCAGGCTGCACGTATGCAGCCACACCCGCTTGGTCGCCGCCAGCCCCGGCCAGCGGTCCGTGAGGTCCCAGGCGCGGGCGGCGCCGTACGACAGAAGGTGGCCGCCCATGCGCCGCCCGCGGAAGGCCGGGATCAGCCCGAAGTACACGATCTCCACGACCCCGTCGTCCTGCGGCTCCAGCTCCACGTATCCAGCGGGCGTGCCGCGGTCGTAGGCGACCCACGTCTCCACGCCGGGCCGGCCCAGGTGCTCCTGCCAGCGTGCGTACGTCCAGCCGAGCCGGTCGATCCAGCGGATGTCCCCGCCCACGGACGCGTACAGGAAGCGGCTGAACTCAGGGGAGGGCACCTCGGAGCGGACGATCCGCACATCCCCCTCCGGGGCGGCGGCCGGGAGAAGGTCCGTCGGGGCGGTCTGCTCCAGGGACCAGGTGGTCACGGGGATGTCGGTCATGCCGGCCAGGGAACCATGCCCTCGAACGATCTGTCGAACGCCGGCGGCGCGGCAGGGCCTAGCCCAGTGACCGGCCCACCGAGGCCAGCGGCAGCGCGAACAGAACGCGCCCCGACTGGGACCAGACCTCACCGGTCTCCTCCCAGTAGGAGAGGGAGGCCGTGCGCCCGCTCCAGCAGGTGTGCGTCTCGTCCGACCCGCACTCCGTGGCCTTCGCACCGCGCGTGTTCTGCCGCCACAGTGTGCCGCGCCCGTCTCGCGTGTCGGACATGTGTGTCACATACCAGTCGGAGTGGTGCGCCAGCACGCCGCCGACACCGGCCGTCTTCGTCTCGTACGCCTCGGCCGCGTGCACCCGGCCCGCGGAGTCGGCGGCCGGCAGACCGGCCCGGGCCGGGTTCGTGTCGAAGGAGTAGCGCCACAGGCGGGTGGGCCCGTCGCTGTCCGCCGGGGTGCGCCCGCCCGCGACCAGGGTGTCGGGCGCCGTGCTGCGGTCGAGGGAGATGCTTGCGGGCCGTGCCGCGCTGTCGTCGCCGGTCAGGCGGTACGAGCCGACGGCGGGCAGCACGTACCGGTGACCGTGCGCCGACCAGCCGCCGCGCACCCGGCCGACCGCGGCGGCGTCCACGGTGGTGCGCTGGACGCGGTTCATGTCGTACACGTACAAGGCGTCGCGGGCCCCGTCGGTGGTGGTGACCAGCAGCTTGTCCTGGTACCAGACCATGCCCGACAGGCGGGAGTCGAGCCCCCGGTAGTCGCGTCCGCCGTCGACCGGGACGACGAGGAGCGCCCAGGTGTAGGTCAGATGGTTCACGTCGTTCGCGTCGACGAAGGCGACCCGGGCGAGGCCGCGGCCGGCCGAGGTGCCGCCGCCCTGGCTCCAGCCGGAGAGGATCACGCGGTTCTCGCCCCAGCGGCCGTCGTCGTCCGCGTCCCCGGAGGTGGTGACCGCGCCCGGCTGCCAGGACCGGGTGTCGGCGGCGTCCCAGCAGTAGGCGCGGGTGGCGGCAGGCTCGACGGGGAGCGACTTGCGCTCCCCGGCCGTACAGTCGACGGCGTCGCGCAGGCCCCGGTCGGCGTCGGCGAGGACGGCACCCACGCCTACGGGGCGGCCCATCGCCGAGGCGAGCCGGTCGAGAGTGGCCTCGGGCACCCGCTGTTCGCGCAGCCGCAGCCCGGTTGTGTCGGCTGACGAGGTGAGCGGCTTCAGCGCCCCGGGGTCGTCCCCGACCGTGGCCTGTGAGGCGCTGATCATGGTGGCGGCGGCGGTCAGTGCGAGGGCGGTGCCGGCCAGCGCGGCCCGCAGCGCTCTGCCCCGCCTGCGTCGACGGTGTCTGCCACGATGCTTCATTCGTCCTCCCGAGGCGGGTCAACTGCGCCTGGTGATCCGTACGTTGACCAGGGAGCAGGTGAGGCGACCCGTAGAGGGATGCTACGGCAGTCGGACACTGCCGGGGACGAAGACCCCGCAAATATGCGAAAGACGCACTCCGAGACTGTTGGAACGGGGAGATCGCTCGAACGCGAAGACCGTTTGTGCGGGTTCAGGCAGGCTCAAGCGTGTTCGGCAGGCTCAAGCGTGTTCGCCAGACTCAAGGGGTTCGACAGGCTCAAGCGTGTTCGGCGGGATGAGGCGCGTGTTCAGGCTCTCCCCTCGGCCGTCCTTTGCCGGGACACCGCCGGAGCGGTCGAGTGGGGCAGCAGGTCCTGCGGGTCGTCCGGGAGGAGCACCTCGATCTCCGCGTCCTCGCAGAAGCGGTACGGCCGGTGTTCCAGCAGACCCCCGAGATACCGCCGTACCCGGGACAGCTCGGCGCGCACGGTCACCGTACGGTTCGGGTCGCCGAACATGTCCTCGGCCAGGCCCGCGGCACTGCGGCCGGTGCGGTGCAGAGCCAGCAGGCAGAGCAACTCGGCGTGCCGGGGACTCAGTTCGCGGCTCCAGGAGCCCGCGCAGCCCGACACCGTCACCGACCAGCGGCGCGGCTGCGCCAGGTCGAGCACGATCCGCGTGGCGCCGCGCGGCACCGGCTCGTCGGCGACCCGGACCAGCCAGCCGGCCGCCAGCGGCTCCACCGCGCACAGCCCGAGCGGCGGCAGCCACCGACGGCCCGCCGCCAGCGACTTGGGCAGCGCGACCCGGTTCGTGTACGGCATCCCGGTCACCGCGGCCGTCCAGCCGTCCCGGTCCACCACCACGGCCCGGCCGCCGAGCCGGGCAAGAACCGGCGCCGCCACGGCACGCAATTGCTCCAGCGAGGTCAGGTGCAGCTCGCGCAGCCGTGCCTCGGCGAGCTTGGCCACAGAGTCGACCCAGGCGAGCGTCGCGGGGTGCATCGTCTCCAGCGGTCCGCTCACGTCCACCACGCCGAGCAGCCGGCCGTTCCGCGGATCCGTGATGGGGGCGCCGGCACACGTCCAGGTGGCGTGCGTGCGCACGAAGTGCTCGGAGCCGAACACCTGCACGGGGCGGCGCACGACCGCCGCGGTGCCCACTCCGTTCGTCCCGACAACGTCCTCCCGCCAGTCGGCGCCGGGTTCAAGACCCAGCCCGTCGGCCTTGCGCAGCACCGGCGAATCGCCCTCGCGCCACAGCACGCGGCCCTCCTCGTCGGCGACCACCACGATGTGGTGGGCGACGTCCGCGACCGACAGCAGCCCCTCCCGCAGCACCGGCAGGACGTGCCGCAGGACCGTGGTCTCCCGGCGCCGCTGCACCTCCTCGCGGGACAGCAGACCGGTCCTGAAGTCGTGGTCGGGGTCTACACCGCTGCGCAGCATGCGGTCCCAGGACTGCTCGATCACCGGGCGCGGCGCGAGCGGGGCGCGCTGTCCGGCCAGCCGGGCGGAACGGACCTCGCTCAGCACCCGCGCGGCACGCGCCGAGTCCACGGCGGCGAGCTGCGTCACGTCGGTCGGCGAGAGCGCCACTGATCCTCCCGTGGGTGGAACTCGGGACGACCGGTCGCGGCGGCGGGCCGGCCACTGTCCTGAAGTCAGTCCTGAAGTCCGTCCTGCAGCGCGTCCTGCACTGCGCCCTGAATGCTCGTCTCATAGTGCCGTTCGCGCCTGGCGGAGGGACACAGTCCGCACACAGAGGCCAATAAGTTGCAACCCCTTGCAACCCTGGTGGTCCGCCGCGCTGTGTCTGAAACTTGAACGACGCCGTCCCGAGCGGCGTTCGGGGCCTCGAACAGGCCTGTGAGCGGGGGTGGTGCCGTGTCGGCGCAGCACCACCCCCGCGCCGCGTCCCCGCAGGTCAGGCCGACGGCCTCGCCCGCTCCACCACGGCGGCCAGATCAAGGCTCGGCGGCAGTGTCCCGAAGGCCGAGCCGCTGTCGCCGCCCAGTCGCGAGGCGCAGAAAGCGTCTGCTACCTCCGGCGGCGCGAACCGGACCAGCAGCGAGCCCTGCAGCACCAGGGCGAGTCTTTCGGCCAGCCGCCTGGCCCGTCCCTCGATGCCGTCCAGATCGGCGAGTTCGGTCAGCAGGCTCTTGATCGCCGCGTCGAGACGGTGATCGGCGCCGCGGGCCTTGCCCACCTCCAGAAGGTAGGCGTTCAGTGCCGCCGGCTCCCGCTGCAGCGCCCGCAGCACATCGAGGGCCTGGATGTTGCCGGCCCCCTCCCAGATCGAGTTGAGCGGAGACTCGCGCACCAGGCGGGGCAGGCCGGACTCCTCCACGTACCCGTTGCCGCCCAGGCACTCGGCCGCCTCGACCGTCACCGGCGTACACCGCTTGGTCACCCAGTACTTGGCGGCCGGCACCGCGATCCGCAGCAGCGCCCGCTCCTGTTCACCGCCGTCGTCGCAGGCGGCCGCGAGCCGCAGTGCGAGGGTGGTCGCCGCCTCGGACTCCAGCGCGAGGTCCGCCAGCACGTTGCGCATCAGCGGCTTGTCGACCAGCTTCCCGCCGAACACCTCGCGGTACGAGCAGTGATGGACCGCCTGCGCGACGGCCTGCCGCATCAGACCCGCCGAGCCGAGCACGCAGTCGAGCCGGGTCGCGGCCACCATGCCGATGACGGTGCGCACCCCGCGTCCCTCCTCGCCGACCCGGCGCGCCCACGTCCCGTCGAACTCGACCTCACTGGAGGCGTTCGACCGGTTGCCCAGCTTGTCCTTGAGCCGCTGGAGGAGGAAGACGTTGCGGGTGCCGTCCTCCAGCACACGCGGGACCAGGAAACACGTCGGTCCGTCCGGTGCCTGCGCCAGCACCAGGAACCCGTCCGACATCGGCGCCGAGCAGAACCACTTGTGCCCGGTCAGCCGGTACGTCCCGTCCTCGGCCAGCGGCCGCGCGGACGTCGTGTTCGCCCGTACGTCGCTGCCGCCCTGCTTCTCCGTCATGCCCATCCCGAACAGGGCACCGGCCTTCCGGCCGGCGGGCCGCAGCTCACGCTCGTAGATCGTGGAGGTCAGCCGCGGCTCCCACTCGGCGGCGAGGCCGGGGTCCGTGCGCAGGGCGGGCACCGCCGCGTGGGTCATGGACAGCGGGCAGCAGTTGCCTGCGTCGATCTGTGTCCACAGCAGGAACGCGGCCGCGCGCCGCACATGTCCGCCGGGCCGTACCCAGGCGGCGGTCAGGCCGGCCGATACGCCCTTGCCGAGCAGCCGGTGCCAGGCCGGATGGAAGTCGACCTCGTCGATGCGGTGGCCGTAGCGGTCGTACGTACGCAGTCTCGGCGGGTTCTCCTCGGCCTGCGCCCCCCATTCCTGGACCTGGGCGGAACCGCAGGTCCGGCCGAGCCCCGACAGTTCGCTGCGCACCTCGTCGAGCAGGTCCGGGGCGGTGTGCCGGTCCACCGCCGCCGTCAGGGCGCGGTCGGTGGCGAAGACGTCGTGTCCGCAGAGCGGCGGGGGCTGGTTGGTCACGGAGTGGGTGCTGCCTGCCATGTCTGCGAACCTACCCGCCGAGACGGCGGACACCACAGGGACACGGCCCCGAAAGCACGGGCCGGCGCGGTCGCGCCTGGGCCGGCGGCGGCCCTCACGTGGCCGCACGGGCCCGGACGGCCACGGCGGTGGGCCCGATGTCCGGGGCGACCGACACTGCGGGCCCCGTCCGCCGCGCTGCGGTCACCGAGACCGGCCCCGGACGACTCGCCGGTCAGTGGCGGCGGCACGCACGGCCCGGGCCGGGGATCAGTCAGCGATCCGGGTCCGGCCGAGGCCGCCGGGCCGGTGCCGGCCCGCCCACCGCGGGATGAGTTCAGGCAGTCGCGACAGATACCTTTAGGACGTGCAGCCAGCAACGGAATCCTCCGAGCGGCCCTCCGGCCGCCTCCACCGGGCACGTGCCCTCTACCGGAACGTGTCGAAGCGCAGGACCGTCTGGCTGCTGCTCAAGGACACGGTCAACTCATGCGTGGAGTACCGCATCCTGGGCCTTGCGGCCGAGGCCGCGTTCTTCTCCCTGCTGTCCGTACCGCCGCTGCTGCTGAGCATGATCGGCCTGCTCGGCTACGTCGACGACTGGACCGGCACCGACAGCATCAGCGGCCTGGAGGCCAACATCCTGGAGGCCTCGCGCACGGTCCTGTCCGACAAGGGCGTCCGCGAGATCGCGCAGCCGATCCTGGACGACGTGATGAAGGGCGGCCGCCCCGACGTCATCTCCATCGGCTTCCTGTTCGCCCTGTGGTCCGGGTCGCGCGCGGTGAACGTCTTCATCGACACCATCACCGTCATGTACGGCCTCGACGGCGTCCGCGGGATCGTCCGGACCCGGCTGGTGGCGTTCCTGCTGTTCGTCGCGGGGCTGCTGATCGGCTCGGTCGCGCTGCCGCTGATGGTGGCGGGGCCGGACGCGGTGGTGCGGATCGTGCCGTGGTCGGCGACGGTGGTCCAGGTCCTGTACTGGCCCGTGGTGATCATCCTGTCCGTCGCGTTCCTGACGACGCTCTACCACGTGTCGGTGCCCGTCCGCTCGCCCTGGATCGAGGACGTTCCCGGCGCCCTGGTCGCCCTCGCCATGTGGGTGCTCGGCAGCTTCCTGCTCCGCATCTACCTGACGAACACCATCGAGGGCGCGACGATCTACGGCTCGCTGGCCGCCGCCGTCGCCGTACTGCTGTGGATCGGCGTGTCCGCGTTCGCCGTGCTCGTCGGGGCCGCGGTCAACGCCGCCATCGACCGGGTCTGGCCGGCCGCCGCCACGGCCGCGGCCCGTGCCGCCAACGAGCGGCTGCGGGAGGCGCAGGTCGCCGAGTACGTGGCCCGCGCCGCCGCGCACCGCGACGCCGACCCCGACGACCCGGACATGCCCTCCGAGTTCCCGGAACGCTGGTCCCGTTTCCTGCCGCCGGAGGACGTGACCTCACGACTGCGGACCCATGTGAAGAGCACCCACCCCCCTCATCCGCACAAGCCGGACGGGGCGTAGCCCCACAAGCCGGAGGGTTCGTATCCGCACAGGCCGCAGGCCTCATGGAGACCGCCGGCCCGGTCACGCCTTCCAAGTGCCCGCGGCCGCCTCCTCCCCCGCGAAGTCCGCGAAGCGGCACGGTTCGGGGCCCCAGACCTGCCGCACCCCGTCAGATGGGCGTTCCGGCCGTCCAGCAGCTGCTGGAACGCCTCGACCAGGGGTTCCACCTCCTCGGCCGGCACCCCGAAGCCGATCAGGTTCTCGACGTACCGGCGCGCCGACACGGCCCGATACGTCAGCTCGCGCCCCGCCGCCCCGCCGCCCCGCCGCCCCGCCGCCACGGCGACCTCCGCGACTGCCTCCCCGAACGTCAGCAGCCGCGGCGTGGGAGCGCCCGCTCACCCCGCTCCTCATGGAGGAGGCCGTGCGCGACGGACCCGGGCAGGCGGTCGTTCCGGACCGTCTGCTCGACCCGCTGGTCATCGCCGCGCCCAGGGCTGGTTCTCCCGCCCCGAAGCGGCCCCGGCCTGGTACCGGGCGATGGCGGACCACGTGGCGGGCCGCGTCCTGCGTCTGCTCGGGACGACCCGGCCCATCCCCGGACGGTCGCCACGCTCGCGGCCGAGGCCGGCGTGTCCCGCGGGGCCCTCGCCCGCCGCTTCACCGGCCTGGTCGGCGAGCCCCCGACGACGTACCTCACCGGCTGGCGCCCGGCCCTCGCCGCAGACCGCCTCCGCGACACCGGCGACACCCTCGGCGCCATCGCCCACCAGGTCGGCCACGGCCCCCTTTCGCCCTGTCCAACGCCTTCAAAGGGGTGTACGGCGTGAGTCCGCGGGACCACATCGCAGCGGACTCAGCCGACGAGGGTGGGCGTGTAGGCGGCGGTGGGGCACGCGGTTTCCCCGGCCGCCGCCGGCGTAGCCTGGCCGTGTGTACGCGGAGCGGGCGTCCGGGCTGAGCGGCGCCGTGGTGTGGAGTCGGACCCTCGACGACGACCCCGTCGTCCGGCCCGTCCTGCCGGACGGCTGCATGGACCTGCTCTGGACCGAGGGCCGGCTGCTCGTCGCAGGTCCGGACACACACGCGCACGTTCCCGAGGGCGGGCCCAGGCGCTGGGCCGGCGTCCGCTTCCAACCCGGTACCGCGCCCGCGCTCCTCGGCGTTTCGGCGCGCGAACTGCGCGATCGGCGCGTTGAGTTGGCCGAGCTGTGGCCCGCGGTGGAGGTACGGCGCCTGCAAGGCCGTATCAACGCGGCCGCGGACCCCGCGGCGGCCCTCGAAGAGGTCGCGCTGGCACGCGCGGCCGCAGTGGACCCGCCCGACCCCCTGCTGACGCGGCTCGTGGCGGCGCTCGACGCGGGCCGACCGGTCGCCGCGACCGCCGACGAACTGGGCCTCGGCGCACGTCAGTTGCACCGCCGCTCCCTCGCCGCCTTCGGCTACGGCCCCAAGACGCTGGCCCGCGTCCTCAGGCTCCAGCGAGCCCTCGCCCTGGCCCGTTCGGGCATCCCCTTCGCGGAGACGGCTTCCCGTTCCGGATTCGCCGACCAGGCCCATCTCGCGCGGGACGTGAAGGAGTTGGCGGGCATGCCGCTGGCGCGCCTACTGAGCCTCGGCTAGCCGCGCGAACAGGTCCACCCCGTTGCCGTCCGGATCGTGCAGCACCGCGTACCGCTGCCCCCAGAACGCGTCCCACGGCTTGAGCTCCCCGTGGCACCCGGCCGCCACCAACTCCTCGTACACGGTGTCGACTTCGGCCGGGCTCTCGCACAACAGGGCCAGCGAGGCCCGGCTTCCGCCGGACGGCGGCCGCCACCCGCCATGGAACGAGCGGACGGTCTCCTCCGTGTCGAGCAGCAGCCGGATCCCGCCCGCGAGTTCGGCCTCGACGTGCGGCTGCGCCTCCGCACCCTCGGGAAACACGAACCCGAGCCGGCGGTAGAAGGAGACGGAGGCGGCCATGTCGGAGACGACAAGACCGATGGCATCGAATCGTGGAGTCATGGGGCCACGGTAGGCACCACTCGGCCGAGTGGTCTTGAAGGAATCGGACACGCCCCGCCGCTCACCCGAAGGTCACCGGCCCGAGCGGTGTGTCCACCGTGAACGACAGACCCACCGGGCCGGCGCTGAGGGTGAGGTCGGTGCCGACCGCGGAGAGCAGGGGACGGATCTCGTCCGGTTCGGGGGCCGTCGCGGACAGGGACACCAGGTCAGTGGTGGGCAGGCCGGACGCGGACGGGTGGAGGGAGGAGCCCCAGTCGATGAGGAACGGCACCAGGCCGGAGGGGTGTGCGGTGTCACCGTCGGTCAGGCGCCACTTCAGCAGGATGCCGTCCGGTCTGCGGCGGCTCATCGGGTGCACGGGGCCGGGGTCGTAGCCCCGGGCGCGGGCGGCGGTGACCGCCGCGTCCAGGTCGGGCGGGCTGATCGCCCAGGTCACCGTACGCGGGACGGTCAGGCCGTCGACGCCGAAGGGCCGCGCCTGCCCGGGCGCGGACTGCTCCGGGTCCGGGCCGATGATCTCCAGGTAGCTGCTCCCGCCCAGGGACACCAGGTAGTTGCGGGTGCCCAGACCGACATGGGTGCCGCCGGGGGCGGGCGCCACACCGGTGCGGCGCGTGAAGTCGGCGACCGTTGCCGCGAGATCCGGGGTGGCGAGGACGAGGTGGTCCAGGTGTGCGGGAATGGCGTTCATCGGGGTCGAGGCTACGCAGACCGGGCCCCGCGACGGAACAGCTGTGCGGCAGGAGGGCCGCATACCTGTCAGGAGTGCCGTCGGCTTTCTCTGACGGCGGACGACGACTGCTGCAGGGATTCGAAGAACACGACCTGGTTCTTGCCTGCGGTCTTGGCCCTGTAGAGGGCGGCGTCGGCGTCCCGCAGCCCTTCCGCGGGCGGGGTCGGCTCGGTGACGCTCCGTGCTCCGATACTAGTGGTGACGTGTACCGAATGATCGCGGGCGAGGGTGAACGGGTCTTTGAAGGAGTCCAGGATTCGCGTGGCGTAGACGTGCAGGGTGCTCAGGTCCACGCCCTCCACCAGGAGCGCGAACTCGTCCCCGCCGAGCCTGGCCACCATGTCCTGGTCGCGGACCCTGCTCGTCAGCCGCTGTGCGACGTCGACCAGCAGGTCGTCGCCCGCCGGATGCCCCAGTGTGTCGTTGACCTCCTTGAAGCCGTCGAGATCGAGCAGCAGGAGTCCGGCGGCGGACGTGGCGGAGCACCGGCCGAAAGCGGACTCCAGGCGCTCGTTCAGCAGTGCCCGATTGGCCACACCCGTCAACGGGTCGTGGGTCGCCTGATAGCTCAGCTGCTTCTGGAGTTCTTCCTGCTCGCGCAGCGATGCCGCGAGGGCCTGGGCCTGCGTCCGCGCCTCGGTGGCCCTGCCCTGGGCGTACCGGGCCAGAAACGCGGTGCGCAGCACCAGCAGCAGCGACAGGCTCGCCATCATGCCTACGATCACCGTGACGTTCACGGGCTGGTCCCGGATGCCGTCGACATCGGCCAGCACGATCAACGGGCCCATCAGGATCAGCGCGATCAGGATCGACAGCCGCCGCCGGGACAGCCTCTCCTGGTCTCTCGCCAACCGGGTCGGCTGGGCCACGGACGAGTGCAGCGCCGCCGCCCCCAGCAGGAGGGAGGAGACCATCCACCCGACTTCGGACACGTCCTCCGGGACCGAGACCCCGGTGGCCAGCGTTCCGTAGTAGAGGCCGTCGGCAGCGAGCAGGACGAGCAGCCATCCGAGGCACAGCAGGAACGACGGCGTGTGCGTGCCGGTGGTGAGCATCAGCCGCGCGGCCATGGCAAGCAGCACCATGTCGGTGACGGGATAGGCGATGGTCACCGCGAGCGGCCAGGCGGACAACTGGCTGCGCAGGTAGGGGGCGATGATGAACGCCCACGACAGGGTGCCGAACCCCAGCGTGACGATTCCCGCGTCCAGCAGCCCGGCCCAGTGCAGGCGGCCGGCCTGCCGTCTGGCCAGGGTCACCAGACCGGCGGTGAACAGCACGTAGGTGCCCAGGTAGAGCATGTCGGCCACCCCCGGGAACGGAACCTCGACACCGCGGGCCTGGTAGAGACCCCAGATCAGGTCCGCCGCCGCGAACGGTGCCATGGCCGCCGCGAACAGGCACCACGGAAGGACCGACGGCGGCCTGTTCCTCCTCACTCCTACCAGGATCGCGAAGACGACCGAGCCGGATATCACCACGGGCAGCATGTAACGCTCCGCGGAGGAGGTGAGCAGGTAGAAGACGATCACCGCGGTCCCTGCCGCCACATACGCCCAGGCCGCCGCTTCGCGACGGGAGGCCGACCGGACATGAACCGTGCCCACGGGCCCTCCTTCCCTGCTCCGACCGGGTACGCGGTGATGCCTCATCCGGGAGGGTGGGAGCGGAGCGCCTCAAGAATGCGGCAGGTGCGGTCGAGTTCGTCCTGCAGGCGGGGAGCCGTCTCGGCCAGCTGGGTGGGTTCTCCGCCCCTGGCGTGCTGTTCGAGTTCCCGGCAGCAGGCTGCGAGGCTGTGCGCTCCGATGTTCCCGGCAGCGCCGCTGAGGCTGTGTGCCTTCTCCGCGATCTCCGAGGAGTCGTGGCGGTCCAGGGCATGGAAGAGGGCGTTGGTCAGCTCGGGGGCTCGGGTGATGAAGTGGTCCACCAGCCGGTCCACCAGTTCGTGCTCGGCCGGCGTGCCCGTGCCCCGCAGTTCGTCCAGCCGCTCCTCGATGGAGGCGCGCAGGTCGTCCTCGTCCGGGGGCTGGCCTTCCGGATGTGCCCAGCGTGCGAGGGCGTGCTCCAGCGCGTCGGCCGAGACGGGTTTGGAGATGTAGTCGTCCATGCCCGCGGCCAGACAGCGGTCCCGGTCCTCGGCGAGGGCGTCGGCGGTCATGGCGATCACAGGCAGGTGCCGGCCGGTCTCCCGTTCCCGGCGGCGCAGCTCCCGGGTGGCGCTGTAACCGTCCATCTGGGGCATGTGGCAGTCCATCAGCACGGCCTGATACGTGTTTTCCCCGGCGAGTCGCAGTGCCTCTACGCCGTCGGCGGCGACGTCCGCGCTGTAGCCCAGGCGGGTGAGGATGCCCTGCGCCACCATCTGGTTGATGTCGTTGTCCTCCACCAGCAGCAGATGCCCGCGGTGGGCCGGCGGGGGTGCCGCGGGGGCCGGCGCGGGAGCGGCCGCCGAGGGCTTCTGGGTGACGAGTTCGACCAGGGCGTCCATGAGCTGGGACTGCTGAACGGGCTTGGCCAGACTGCGGGCGATACCGGCCGCGGTGAGTTCGGCGGCGGGCAGCTGCGGGCCGGAGGTCAGCATCAGCAGCGGTACCCGCCCGAGTTTCTGGTCGGTGGTGATGCGCCGGGCGAGTTCGAGTCCGTCCATGTCCGGCATCTGCATGTCGAGCAGAGCCAGGTCGTAGAGGCGGCCTGCGGCTGCCGCCTCGTGCAGGGCCACCAGGGCCTGGGCGCCGCCGGAGACCGTGGTGGGGTGCATGTGCCACCTGCGCAGCTGGGTGTCGAGGATCAGCCGGTTGGTGTCGTTGTCGTCGACTACCAGCGCCCGCAGCCCGCGCAGCACGACGGGCTGGGGAGTCTCCGGGCGTTGCGGGGGGGCGTCGGGTGTGCGCACCGGCACGGTGAACCAGAAGGTGCTGCCCTCGCCGAGCCGGCTGTTGACCCCGATGGAGCCGCCCATGGCCTCGGTGAGCCTGCGGCAGATGGCCAGTCCGAGGCCGGTGCCCCCGTAGCGGCGGGTGGTGGAGGCATCCGCCTGGGAGAAGGCGTCGAACATCCGCTTCTGGTCGGCCTCGGCGATGCCGATGCCGGAGTCCGTCACCTCGAAGTGCAGCCACGGCGCGCTGTGCTCGGAGGGCTGGGCGGAAGCGGGGCGGGCGCGCAGGACGACCTCGCCGGACTCGGTGAACTTCACCGCGTTGGACGCCAGGTTCAGCAGGATCTGCCGCAGCCGGCCCGCGTCCCCGAGCACCATCGCCGGCAACTGGGGATGGCAGTCGCTGATCAGCTCCAGGCCCCGCGCCTGGGCGGTCTGCGCCACCAGCGAGATGACCTCCTCCACCATCAGCTGGGGACCGAAGGCGACCTCGTCCAGTTCGAGCTTGCCCGCTTCCAGCTTGGAGAAGTCCAGGATGTCGTTGATCAGCGACAGCAGTGCCGTGCCGGCGGACTCGATTCCTTCGGCGTAGCGGCGCTGCTCGGCGTTCAGTTGGGTCCCCAGCAGCAGGTTGCTCAGCCCGATGACGCCGTTCATGGGGGTCCGGATCTCGTGGCTCATCGAGGCTACGAACTGAGACTTCGCCTGGGATGCGGCGATCGCCTGGTCGCGGGCCTCGGCAAGGGCGACTTCGGCATGCTTACGCTCCGTGATGTCGCGGATGAACGCGTTGAAGCAGCGGGCCTTCGCCGACTTCAGCCGCCACACCGCGAGTTCGACCGGGATTTCATGACCGTCGCGGTGCATGGCGCTGAGCTCCACCCGGCGGCCCAGCACATGGGCCTCGCCGCCGGCCAGCACCCGCGCCAGACCCGCCCTGTGCGCGGCGTGGTACCGCTCGGGGATGAGCGTCTCCGTCAGCGGCCGGCCCATCACCTCACGATGGCTGAAGCCGAACAGCCGCTCGGCGCTCTGGTTCCAGTCGATGACCAGACCGTCCTCGTCGATGGACACGAAGGCGTCCCGGGCCGTGTCGATGACCGAGCGTGCCTGCTCCTGCAACAGCCGCAGCGCTTCCTCCCTGCGCCGCTGGCCCTCCGCCTCGCGCAGAAACCCGCGCACCTCGAGCGCCGCGCCCGCGGGGTCGCGCACCACCCAGGACGTCGTCTCGGTCCACATCCAGTGCCCGTCGGCATGCCGCATCCGCAGACATACCACCACCCGGCCGTCGCGGCGCAGATCCCGCTCCGCCCACTCGAAGTCCTCCGCGTCGCCCGGGTGCACCCAGGACTCGGCCGACGTCCCCACGATCTGCTCGACCGGCCTGCCGAGCAGCAGCGCACCCGCTGCGGAGACCTCCTGGTAGACGCCGTCGACCGACCGACGGAAGACCATGTCCGGCGAGTTCTTCGCCAGCAGCCGAAACCGCTCCTCGTCGTCGGCCGCGTACTGCTGCTGCCGGTCTGCGGGCTCCATGGATCCGCCTCCACATGATCATGCCCGGCCACAGGACGGGCCGGGACTTCCGACAGACGGCCGCGACCGCTCGGGCGCGGCGTCGCTGAACGGCGGACGTCCACCCACGGGCCAATGGGGTGGCGACGGAGATCGAGCGATCCTCTCCAGGTCTCAGCGGACCTTCCAGCGAAGAATGAACCACTGAAGTCCAGCGAAGAATGAACCACTGAAGATCGCAAATCGAGCCGCCCGCGGAACAGGGCCGTCCGTGTGACCCCCGAACCACCGGGGCCGCCGCGGCCGTCGAAATCCGCCTGGCGGTTACGCCGCTGTCGTCTGCCTCTCCACCAGGGGCGAGGTACTGACAACCACCAGACGCGCACGGCTTTCCGGATACGTCCACCGGGCCCTCGTCGAGGACCACAGCCACCCGGCCACCCAACACCTGCCCGTGGTCGGCAAGTTCACGAGGAGCGGTACGGCTTCCGCACCAACCCCCCGGCGCGGTACGGCTGCTCGTCCTGTCTCCGCCGACGGGTCGTCACCACCACGGGCGACGGTGGGTCCGGAGGGCGGCGGTGACCACGGCTCCACCAGCGGCGGCCCAGACCAGCTCGGCTGCGGCACGCCGATGTACGCCAAACAGCCGCAAAGCCGCGTTTGTGCACCGGAATACCGGGCCGTGATGTGGTGCTCTGTTGTTCACGGTGCACGAGCGCGGCGAGGAAGCTGGTGGTCGCATGACGGCAGTCCAGGCAGATCCCGTGGTGAGAACGCCGTACGGGGCCGTCCGCGGCCGGTACGAGCGGGGCGTCGCGGTCTTCCGGGGGATCCCCTACGCGGCGCCCCCCTTCGGTCCCCGCCGGTTCCGGCCGCCCGTGCCGCCCGAGCCCTGGGACGGCGTGCGCGACGCTGGCGCCTTCGGGCCGACGCCCCCGAAACCGCCGTACTCGGAGGCCTTCGCGCAGTACCTGTCCGACCCGGTCGTGCCGGGCGACGACTGCCTCAATCTCAATGTGTGGACTCCGGAGCCGGGCCCCGGTGCCCGGCTCCCTGTCCTGGTGTGGGTGCACGGCGGCGCCCTGACCAGGGGATCTTCCGCCGTCCCCGTGTACGACGGGCGCCCCTTCGCACGCGACGGCGTGGTCTTCGTCTCGCTCAACTACCGGCTGGGCGTCGAGGGCTACGGACTGTTCCCGGACGCCCCCGCCAACGCCGGCCTGCGTGACCAGATCGCCGCGCTGGCGTGGGTGCACCAGTCGATCGGGGCCTTCGGCGGCGACCCCGCGCGGGTGACGCTCTTCGGGCAGTCCGCCGGGGCGATCAGCATCGGGGCGCTGCTCGCCGCCCCGCAGGCCCAGGGTCTGGTGCGGCGCGCGATCCTGCAGAGCGGGACGCCCGAGGTCTCCGAACGGGACAAGGTTCGGCGCATGGTGCGCCGTATCGCGACCCGGCTGAAGATCCCCGCCACCGCCGCGGCCTTCGCCGAAGTCGACCGCGAGCTGCTGCTGCGCACCCAGGCCGAGGTGGGACGGCTCAGCAGCCCTGTCCTCGGCGGGCCCGCGTTCGGGATCGTCGTCGACGGGGACGTCGTCCCGCGCGACCCCCTGGAGGCCCTGGTGGACGAGGACGCCGCTGCCGGGATCGACCTCCTCCTGGGCTGGACCCGGGACGAGTACCGGCTGTGGCTGGTACCGGGCGGGCTCCTGGAACGCGTCGACCGGCTCGGGGCCGTCGCCCTGGCCGGCGCCATGGCCCGCTGCCACTGCGGGCACGAGGTGCCCCGCGGATACCGTGCCCTGCACCCGGAGGCCGGCACCGCCGAGATCGTCGGCCAGATGGTCACCGACCACCTGCTCCGCCTCCCGCTGCACCGGCTCGCCGACGCCCGCCCCGGCACCTCGTACGTCTACGAGTTCGCCTGGCCCTCCAGCCTCCCCGGCCTCGGCGCCTGCCACGCCCTCGAACTCGGCTTCGTGTTCGACACCGGTGACGTGCCCGAATCGGCGAGACTCGCCGGCGAGGGCGCCCCGCAGGAGCTGGCGGAGGCGATGCACGGGGCATGGGTGCGGTTCGCCGCCGACGGTGACCCCGGCTGGCAGCGCTGGGACGCCTCGCATCCCGTGAGGACCTTCGGCGACGGTGAGCCGTATACCGCATACGGTCCGCGAGATCCGGAGCTGGCGGTGTGGACCGTGGACAAGGCCGTCCGAGAGGCCGCCGGCACGTCGGCACCCTCGGACCTGCCGGACCTGCCGGACCCGTCGGACCTGCCGGACCCGTCGGACCTGCCGGAGACGCCGGACACGGGGGAAACGCCGGGACTGGTGAACGGTACGGGCGCGGCCTCGCGGACCGCGGAACTGCGGGCGGTCGTACGGCGGCTGCGGCGGCCCGGGGTGCGCCGCGGCCAGGGCCTGCCCTGACCGGTCGCGGGGGAAGCCGGCGGGGCGGGTACGAGGGAAACGGGCGGGAACGCGGGTGCGGTCACACCGCCGTCAGCGTCGCCGCGATCGATGTGATCGCCTCCGGCCCCACCCGGCAGCACCCCCCGATCAGCCGCGCCCCGGACTCCCGCCAGGCGCGCACCTGCTCCGGGGCGAAGGTGGGGCGGCCGGCCCAGACCCGCGCCCCCGCGTCCCAGGCCTCGCCGCTGTTCGGGTACGCGACGACCGGCTTGCCGGTGACGCGGGCGGCGGTCCCGATCGCCCCGTCCACGTCCTCGGGAGCGCAGCAGTTCACGCCCACCGCGATCACCTCGTCCGCCTCAGCGGCCAGGGCGAAGGCCTCCTCCAGGGGCTGCCCGGCGCGCGTGCGGTCACCGGCGACGGTGTACGACAGCCAGGCCGGCACGCCCAGCCCGCGCACCACCCGCAGCAGGGCCTCGGCCTCATCGGCGTCCGGGACCGTCTCCAGGGCCAGGACGTCGGGGGCGGCCGCGGCCAGCACCTCCAGGCGCGGCCGGTGGAAGCGTTCGAGCTCGGCCACGCTCAGGCCGTACCGGCCCCGGTACTCGGAGCCGTCCGCCCGCATCGCCCCGTACGGGCCGACCGAGGCCGCCGTCCACAAGGGCCGTGTGACGCCATTCGCCCCTGCCTGCCGGGCCGCCTCGCGGGCCAGTTCCACGCTCAGGGAGAGGAGTTCGGCGGCCCGCTCCCTGCTGATCCCGCGCTTCGCGAAGCCCTCGAAGGTGGCCTGGTAGCTGGAGGTGATCGCCACGTCCGCGCCCGCCTCGAAGTAGGCGAGGTGCGCGTCGGTGATCGCCTCGGGCCGTTCGGCGAGCAACCGGGCCGACCACAGCTCGTCGCTCAGGTCGTGCCCGGCGGCCTCGAGCTGGTTGGACATCCCGCCGTCGAGGACGACGGACCCGGCGGCGAGGGCATCGGCGAGGCTGATGGCGCGGGTCATGTCATCGACGGTAGTCGAGCGGGTTGGCCCTCGCCTTCCTCGCGGAGCGGGCGGCCGAGGCGCGGATGCCGGCCCCCTCGCTGGGCTTCCCCGAGGGGCCGAGCGGGCGTCGACGCCCGGTTTCCGACGGCTCGGCTGCGGAGTCCGTCCACCGCCTGCTCACCGACCCGCCGCACCCCCACCCGACCGCACGGCACTTCGGCAGCCACCGGTTCATGACGTACGAGACTTCGGCAGCCAACCGGTTCATGACGTACGAGAGGTCGGACCGGGAAATCGATCAATGAGAGGAATCCTCACGAAATCGCCTCACGAAATCGGCTGTCAACCGGACCGGGCACTTGGGCAACTCTTGTTCGAAGGCCCCGATGAAAAGCCGCCAGTGGCCTGCGGACGACGCCTCGCGTGAGGCGCGGACGCCGTTGAGCCGCGTTCACCCCCTGTGAGCACGTAATGTCCATCCTCACCTCCGCCCCGTCCCGTACCGTGCCTGCGACCGACACATGGGTTCTCCCCGCGACGCTTGCATCGCCCGGGGAGGCGCGGCGGCAGGTCACGAACCGGCTGCGGCACTGGTGTCACTCCCAACTGGCCGACGAAGCCGTGCTGGTCATCTCCGAACTGGTCACCAACGCGGTCTGCCACGGCGCGGGACCCGTCTGGCACACGCTGAAGGTCATCCGCGACGAAGCCGCTGCGTGTGTCGTCCGTATCGAGGTGGGGGATCACGGGCCGGGCTGGGACGGCAGCCGGACACCTCAGGGCACGGCGAGCGACGAATGCGGCGGACGGGGTCTCCACCTGGTCGAGGCTCTCACGTCCCGATGGGGCACCCACCGCCTCCCTCACGGCCAGCTGGTATGGGCCGAACTCAGCCTGCCACCGCACGACTGCCTGTAGTGCTCGATCCCTTCACAGCCGTGCACAGGACGGGATCGTGAGGCCCTGCATCCGAGGCCACCGCCACCACACAGCTGGCGCATCAAACCGTGCGCCCCTCCCGGCTCGGCGTCAGGCTGGTGCCATGGCCAGCGCGAAGCCCATCGCGATCTACCCGCCCGGCGAGGACGGAGGCCGGCGCGTCCGCGTCGACGGCCGATTCGTGGGGATGGCTTACGGGCTGCTGGACATCGTCGAGTTCCTGCGCCTCGCGGGCCTGGAGGAAGTCGACGACGACTGGGTGCGGCAGTCCGAGCTGATCGAGTGGCGTGGGGGCGGCCCGGACGTGTGGGAGCAGTGAACGCGACGCGGTGAAGCCCCGCCGCGGGAGGTCGGTTCCGACAGCGCAGGCGCGGTGCTGGCAGGCGCGTTCCCGGAGACAGGGCAGCGCATCCCGAAGTGCAGTAACGAGGTACGTAGTTTCACCGACAGCGCGCAGTTCATGCGTTCGGTACCGTCCTGACGCGTAGTGGCGCCTGTATGTACGGGGGAGTTCGTGCCGAGCCGTCTGGCTGTTCTGCTGTTTCTTGTCGTTGTCGGCGAGTTGCTCATCCTGCCCGTCTGGATGCACGACCTGATGGCGGCCCAGACGCCTCCCCGGCAGCTCGGCCTCGGCGAGATGACACTGCTGACTCTCGGCTCGTCGCTGTGCGCTCTGCTGGTCGCCTGGTCGGCGGGCCGCCGCAGACCCGGCCGGTCGTGGGCGACCGTCCTGCGCGCGGTGGTGCTCCTCGCGTTCTGTCTCGCGGTGGCTCTGTGGCTGCGGCAGAAGACGGGCACGGAGAACTGGAGCCTCGGGGCGGGCATCGAGAGCCTGGCTGCGGGAGTGACCGCGATGGCCTTCCGACGGGCGGTGCGCAGGTGGGAGCACGGCCGACCACTGCCGGGCGAGGTCTGGCTCGCCATGGTGCCCTTCCGTGAGCGGGAGGAGGAGGCCAAGCACTACTGCGTGGTGGTCGGCCGTGGCCTGACGCACGCTCAGGTTCTGCAGATCACGTCGAAGAACAAGGACGACCGCCACGACCATGTCCGAATCCCCGGGACCGGCTGGGACTTCACCGGCAAGCAAGCCTGGATGGAGATCGGTCTGCCGCCGCGCAGAGTGCCGTACCGCAGGTTCCTCAAGGACACGCGCCAGGGGCCGTGCCCGATAACGACATGGCGGCAGATCCGCGCGACGCGACAGACCTACGGCTTGGCCACGGCTCGCGACGGGCTTCGGTGGATCGGGGGCCGGATCGCCCGGCAGAAGGAGGGGCGCATCTCTGCGACGGCCCCTCGGCCTGACCGGCCAGTGCCTCCCCGGTGAACGTGCCTGGTCACGGGATGTGTAGGGTTCAGCGCATGACACAAGCGGTGAAACTCGTCATCTTGATCACCACTCAGCCGGGCCGCGGCCGGGACCAGATCGCTGCTTTCGAGCGTCTCGCGCCGATCGTGCGCGCCGAGGCGGGTTGCCTGCAGTACGACCTGCACCAGGTCAGTGGCGAGCCTGACCGCTTCGTTCTCATCGAGCGGTGGTCGTCGAAGGAGGCGCTTGCCGCACATGATGCGACCCCGCACATGATCGAAGCCGACGCAGCCAGCCCGGCGTTCCGCGCGGGGCCCGCGGAAGTCATCCAGCTCGTCGCTGAACCCCTGGCCTGAACGCATTCTGTACCTCGCCCCGAGCCGTCCCGCCCTCGCTGGACTCCTGCCGACCGCCGGGCGAGCACACAGCAACCCCGTGAACCTTCCCAAACCACCCGCGGGGCGGCCTGGTCAGCAATCAGATACGAGCTCGTCTGCCATACGCAGCGCCCACGGCGGGCGCCAGGGCCGGGGGCACGAGCTGATCGGTCGCGGAGGCCGTCGGGACGGTGCGAGGCGGGATTTCGGGGCCCGCTATCTTGAACCGGACATCCGACATCATGTGGGGCTGGTGTGCAGACGACAGCTGAACGGGCCGAGGGAGCGGAGGCCGTCAGCGATGTCGCCGCAGCCGATGACGCTCCCGCACGCGGCTGGCCCCGCGCGTGGCCGCTGCTGCTGCTGGCCGCGGCCGCCCTCCCCGGTACGGCGCTGTTCGCCTTCGGCCGGTGGGGGGACGAACCGGCCGTGCACGCCTGGCGGACCGTCTGTCTCGCCATCACCATGCAGGCGATGCCCTTCCTGCTGCTCGGCACCGCCCTGTCCGGCGCGATCAACGCGTTCGTGCCTGCCAGCGTGTTCAGCCGGGTCCTGCCCCGGCGGCCCGCCCTCGCCGTCCCGGTCGCCACGGCCGCCGGAGTCGTCCTGCCCGGCTGCGAATGCGCGTCGGTGCCGGTCGCGAACAGCCTGATCGGCCGGGGCGTCACGCCTGCCGCCGCCTTCGCGTTCCTGCTGTCCGCCCCCGCCGTCAACCCGGTCGTGCTGACCGCGACCGCGATCGCCTTCCCGGGCAGCCCCGCCATGGTGCTGGCCCGGCTGCTCGCCTCGCTCGTCACCGCCGCCGCGATGGGCTGGCTGTGGCTCCTCCTGGGGCGCGAACAGTGGCTCAGACCGGCCGTACGGCACACCGGCCACCGCCCGGGGCACAGCCGCTGGACGGAGTTCCGGCAGGGCTTCCAGCACGACTTCCTGCACGCGGGCGGCTTCCTGGTCGTCGGGGCGATGGCGGCGGCCACCTTCAACGTGACCGTCCCGCGCTCCGTGCTCGACACGTTCTCCGGCTCGCCCTGGCTGTCCGTGCTGTTCCTGGCCGCGCTCGCCATCCTGCTCGCGGTGTGCTCCGAGGCCGACGCCTTCGTCGCCGCCTCGCTCACCGGCTTCTCGCCGCTGGCCCGCCTGACGTTCATGGTGGTCGGCCCGATGGTCGACCTGAAGCTGATCGCCTTGCAGGCGGGCACGTTCGGCAGGGCCTTCGCGGCCCGCTTCTCCGCCGCCACGGCGGTCGTCGCCATCCTGTGCAGCACGCTGATCGGAGGGGTGCTGCTGTGAAACGGCCGCTCCAGGTGACCCTGCTCGTCCTCAGCGGCCTGGGGCTGCTGCACGCCTCGCTCTTCACGGACCTGTACCTCAGATACGTCAAGGAGGGCATGCGGCCGCTGCTGATCGGGTCG
Source organism: Streptomyces sp. NPDC040410 (assembly GCF_055595715.1). Lineage (NCBI taxonomy): Bacteria > Bacillati > Actinomycetota > Actinomycetes > Kitasatosporales > Streptomycetaceae > Streptomyces > Streptomyces sp. NPDC040410. The sequence continues at coordinate 762,853 of NZ_JBVIVK010000001.1, read as the reverse complement.
GGGGTGCTGCTGCTGGTGCTGGGGGTGGCGGAGGCGTGGTCGCGGCGCGCACCGGAAACGGAGCCGGAAACGGAGCCGGAAACGGAGCCGGAAACGGAGCCGGAAACGGAGCCGGAAACGGAGCCGGAAACGGAGCCGGAAACGGAGCCGGAACGGGATGGGCACGACGGGCTCGGGCATGAGGGACACGGGCACGGGCACGACGGGCACGGGCATGAGGGACACGGGCACGACCACTCCGGTGTGCCCAAGGTCGCCTGGCTGCTGTTCCTGCCAGCGCTGAGCCTGCTGTTCTACGCCCCGCCCGCCCTCGGGGCGTACACCGCGTCCCGCGAACCGGCCAAGGCCGTCACGGAGCAGGGGCAGGAGGACTTCGACCCGCTGCCCGCGACCTCGCCGCTGCCGATCACCCTCACCGACTTCACCCGCCGGGTACAGCAGGACCGTGCACGGGCCGTCGAAGGCCGTACGGTCCTGATGACCGGGTTCGTCACGCCGGTCAAGGGGGGCGACGGCTGGGATCTGACCCGGATCATGCTCTCGTGCTGTGCGGCGGACGCCCAGTCCGTGAAGGTGCGGATCCACGGGGGCACGGCGCCGCCCGCCGACACCTGGGTGACCGTCACGGGCACCTGGCACGCGGGCGGCACGCTGGGCACGAAGTCCGCGCCGGCCGCGCTGGACGCCCGTACCGTCAGGAAGGTCGCCCGTCCGGCCAACGGATACACCGACGCCCTTCCGCTCGTCCCGTCCTGACGGCAGCCGGGAGCGTGCCACAGAGGGGGAGGCGGGCGATCACACAGTTCGGCCGGCGCCGAAGCGATCCGCCCCTAGCGTGCCGGTATGACCGAAAGCCCGCAGGAGACACCGCAGACCCCCGCCCACGCCGTCACCGCGATGGTCGGCCATGTCCTGGCCCGCGCCGCCACCTGGACCGCCTGGGACGGCGAGCCCGCCCACGTCGACGACCGCGTCTACACCCCGCACAAGGCGATCCGCCGGGTCACCGACCATCTGATCGACCACCTGGCCGAGATGGAGGCCCGGCTGGCGGGCGAGGACCCGCAGCCTGACCACTGGCACGCCTCGGCGACCACGACCGAGGCGGACCTGGCCCCCTTCACCCAGGAGGACCTGGACGAGGCCCGCAGCCGTCTCACCCGCCTCGCCCGGATCTGGGCCGACCGCCTGGACGCACTGACCGACGAACAGCTCGACGCCTCCCCCGGCGAGGGCTGGAGCTTCCGCGAACTCGCCCTCCACCTCAAGGGATCGGCGTACTACGCCGACGCCCTGGGCGACCTCTCATGACCCCCTTCGCCGCCCTCCACCGCACCGACCGGCCGCTGCTCCTGCCCAACGCCTGGGACCACGCCTCCGCGACCCTCGCCGGCCAGGGCCTCCCCGCGATCGTGATCGGGGCGGCCGGCATCAACCCCACCAGGGGTGCGACGCGCGTGCGCAGGTGGTGAATCCGATGTAGCTGCAACCGGTGCCGCCGCGAGATCGCTCTAGATGGGCATGCACTTGATCATGCGGGGAGCGGGCGTCTTCATCCGGCAGCTGGCGCGGTTCGCGTGGCTACAGGCACGCAGCTGCGCGTTCGCGGTCGCGCTGCTCGGCGGCATGGCGGCCTCGAAACTGCTTCCGCCGCTGCCGGTGGCGCGCTACGACCTGCTGCTGGCATACGGTGTCCTGCTCACCGGCGTGGGCTACCTGGTGGGGTGGGAGAGCAGACGGGAGGTAGCGGTCGTAGCCGTCTGCCACATCCTGGGGCTCGCCTTCGAACTGGTGAAGGTGCAGGTGGGTTCGTGGAGCTATCCCGAGCCGGGGCTCGCCAAGATCGCCGGTGTGCCGCTGTACGGCGGCTTCATGTACGCGGCTGTCGGCAGCTACGTGTGCCGGGCCTGGCGGTTGCTCGACCTCACGCTCACCGGCTACCGGGCGCGCGGTACCGCCGTGCTGGCCGTCGGCCTGTACGTGAACTTCCTCAGCCACCACTGGCTGCCGGACCTGCGCTGGCTGCTGGGCGGCCTGCTGCTGGTGGTGACCACGGGGTCGTGGGTGCACTTCGTGATCGGCGAACGGCGGTACCGGATGCCGGTGGCGGTGTCCTTCGCCCTGATCGGGTTCTTCCTGTGGCTGGCCGAGAACATCGCCACGTATCTCGGGGCCTGGAGCTACCCGTACCAACTCAACGGCTGGGAACCGGTGTCGGTGTCCAAATGGGTTTCCTGGGCGCTGCTGATCAGCATCACCTTCGTCATCTGCGGAAGGCTGAGCGGCGGGCCCCCGGCCGGGACCCGGCGGTACTCCGCGTCAGCCGTGACTGCGAGCCGCGAACTCGACGAACTCCGTCCACGTGGTGGGAGAGAGCGCGAGCTGAGGACCGGCCGTGTTCTTTGAGTCGCGGACGTGGATGGTGGCGGGGCAGGCGGCCACCTCGACGCAGTCGGCGGAACTTCCGCTGCTGTACGTCGACTTGCAGGCTGACCGACCGCCGCGCCGGCCGAAGAGGGTCTGGGCGGAGATCCCCCTGCGGGTTCGGCTCAGCTGACCGGCGCGCGCCCGCGACGTCACTCACCTTCATGGTGGGGGTGTCTCCGGTCCTGGAAGCCGGGGAGGAAGATGAGCGTTGCTCAGGTTTGGTTCCAGCCAGTGTGAAGGAAACGGCGGTTGGGGCGAGGTGATGCCGGGGACGAGGCCCTCACCCCCCGCCGGGCCTTGTGGCAAGAACGGAACCCTCGGGTCTTCCGGGCCGCGTCCGGGCAGCGAAACGGGCGCGTTTCGAGCGGACCCGGGCAAGATTCTTGCTCTTGTCCTGAGTGGAAAACGCCTCCGTCTGCGGAAACGCATTTGTCGATACGGGCGTATTCGGTCACGGAATGCATGGACTTTCCCCTGGTCATGCACTGAGCGCGCCTGTAGAAATTCCGCATGAATCCGGACGGGCCGGGCTCTGCCCATGCCGCAAACGCGCCAGACAGGAAACGGTCGGACCGAGTGGCGGGTCAGAGCCGCGGAATAGAGGTGTCGTCGTCGATGCCGGGGAATGCCGACGTGCCTTCCTGGAAACGGCGCGTCGTGTCGGCACCGTGACCAAGACCGCCACCGACTTGAGCGCTTCCAAGGAAACCGTGCGGCTTGGCCGGTCCGACCCCGTCATCGACCTGGCACAGGTCGGCGCGAACGGCATCTCCCGACAGTGGGGGCTCACCACCGCGGACCCCGAAGCCCATCGCCACGCCCTCCTCGGGCCGCAGGTCATCCGGGTTTGACCTGCATGTTGCTACACGGAACCACAAACACCACTGGAGTCAGCCGTGCCCATCCGAAGCATCGCCCATGCAAGAAGAAGCACTCGCGTTGTGCTCACCGCTGTGGCCGCCGGCTCCATGCTGGTCGCGTGCAGCGGCGTCGGCGGGTGGGGCTCCGGCGGCGGCAGCGAGAGCATCAACGTGATCATGGCAGGCAATCCGCAGATGCAGGACATCGTGAAGCTGACGAAGGACAGCTTCACCAAGGAGACCGGAATCAAGGTGAACTTCACGATCCTTCCCGAGAACGAACTGCGCGACAAGGTCACCCGGGACATCGCCAGCCAGGCCGGGCAGTACGACGTGGCCACGATCGGCGCCTACGAAGTGCCCATCTGGTACAAGAACGGCTGGCTGCACGAGATGAGCTCGTACGCCGAGAACGACTCCGGCTTCGACAAGAGCGATTTGCTGGAGCCGATCGTGGAGTCGCTGTCGGGCCTGGACGGCAAGCTGTACGCGCTGCCGTTCTACGGCGAGTCGTCCTTCCTGATGTACAACACGGAGGTCATGGCGGAGGAGGGCATCGACGTGCCCCGGCGGCCGACCTGGCACCAGGTCGCCGACATCGCCGCCAAGGTCGACGGAGCGCGTCCCGGCATGAAGGGCATCTGTCTGCGCGGCCTGCCCGGCTGGGGCGAGCTCGGTGCGCCGCTGACGACCGTGATCAACACCTTCGGAGGCACCTGGTTCACCAGGGACTGGAAGGCACAGGTCAACAGCAAGGAGTTCAAGGAAGCGACCAACTTCTACGTCGACCTGGTCAGGAAGCACGGTGAGGTGGGTGCGCCGAAGACCGGGTTCACCGAGTGCCTGCACGCGATGAGCCAGGGCAAGGTCGCGATGTGGTACGACGCGACCAGCGCGGCCGGCCCGTTGGAGGACCCGAAGGTCAGCAAGGTCGCGGGGAACGTCGGTTACGCGTACGCGCCGGCGGAGAAGACGAACAGCTCCGGCTGGCTGTGGGCCTGGGCGTGGGCGATGCCGAAGACCACCAAGAAGGCCAACGCCGCCTCGAAGTTCATGCTCTGGGCCTCCGGCAAGGACTACGAGAAGCTCGTCGGCGAGAAGCTGGGGTGGTCACGCGTTCCCGTCGGAAAGAGGGCCAGTACCTATGAGAACTTCGAGTACCGGAGGGCGGCCGCGGCATTCGGCGACATCACCCTGAAGTCCATCAAGCAGACCCACCCGGCCTCCCCCGGTCTGCAGCCGCGGCCCACGGTGGGCATCCAGTTCGTGGCCGTCCCCGAGTTCCAGGAACTCGGCACCAAGGTGACGCAGGAGATATCTGCGGCCATCGCCGGCAGGACCACCGTGGACGAGGCTCTCGAAAACGGCCAGAAACTCGCGGAGGAAGTCGCCAAGAACTACCGGTGATCTCCCCTGGCCCGGTCGCCCCCGAGGGCCGGCCGGGCACCGCGGTCCGGATGCGGCACGGGGCCATGGGCCGCGAGGGACGTTTGTCACTCCGCGAGGACGGACCGCACGAAGGCGTTGGCGAACGTGCCCTTGGGGTCGAACTCCCGCGCAAGCGACCTGAAGTCGCCCAGCCGCGGGTACCGCCGGCGCAGCACCGCCGCAGGCACGGTGAACACCTTCCCCCAGTGCGGCCGCGTGTCAAAGGCGTCGAGTGCCTCCTCCACCCGGCGCACCACCGGCAGAACCGCCGCGGTGTCCTCGATCCAGGTGAAGTGCACCGCCACCGTGTCCCGCCCGTAGGCGGGGCTGAGCCACTGTGTGTCGGCGGCGACCGTACGCACTTCGCAGGTCTGCAGTACGGGGGCGACCGTATCCCGGATCCTGTCGATCGCATACAGCATGTCGACGGCATTCCGGCGCGGCAGCAGATACTCCGACTGGAGCTCCGCGCCGCTGCTGGGAGTGAACTCGGCCCGGAAGTGAGGCAGCCGTTCGTGCCAGGGCCCGGGCACACCGCACTGCGCGGTGCAGTTGACGGCGGGCATGCCCGGCACCGGGTGCAATGCCTCCGCGGCGGGCTCGGCCCACGGAAAGGCGGCGAGCGGCTGGTCGGTGCGCCGTTTGAGCCACACCTGCCGGAAGCCGGGCTCCCTCCAGTCGGTGAACAGGCTCACGCTGTACGCCGCGGCCGCGACCGTCTCGAAGTCCAGCCCAGTGAGCGGGAGTTCGGTGAAGACGTGCTGCTCGACCTCGTAGGACGGCTCCAGGCCGAGAGTGAGCGCGGTGACGACGCCGAGGGCGCCGAGGGAGGTGACGGCACCGCCGAACCGCTCGTCGTCCCGCCCGACCGTGACCGTCGAGCCGTCCGCCGTGACGATCTCGACCTCATGCACGGCCGACGCCAGCGAACCGTTGGCGACGCCCGACCCGTGCGTGCCGGTGGCGACCGACCCGGCCACCGAGATGTGCGGCAGGGACGCCATGTTGGGCAGCGCCAGCCCGTGCCCGTGCACACGGCGTGCCAGTTCGGCGTACCGGACGCCGCCGCCGACCCGTACCGTACGGGCCGCCGTGTCGACCTCCATCTGCGCCGGCAGCGCGTCCAGCGCGAGCAGCACGCCGTCGGGACCGGGCTCGGCGATCTCGTTGAAGGAGTGCCCGCTGCCCAGCACCCGGACCGATGGGCTCACGGCCACGAGAGCCCTGAGCGCGTCGAGCGAGCACGGCCGGCGCAGTTCCCGGGCGGTGTAGGTGATGTTGCCCGCCCAGTTGGTCAGGGTCTCGGTCATGCCGTGATCCTGTCAGTCCGACCTCAGCTTCTCCAGGGTCGCCTTCGTGTCGGTCTTGAGCCACTTCTCGACGTCGCTCAGGTCGGGCTTCTCGTCGTCCTCGTCGTAGGACGACGTGTAGATGCTCCAGGACATCTCGTACGTCATCCAGCCGTCGCGCACGGCGAGGGTGGCGTACTGGGAGTCACTGGGTTCCGAGGTGACGAGGTAGGCCTCGTCACCGAAGCCGGAGAGCGTCTCGACGTCGTAGTCCTCGTAGCGCTGGTCGTACTCGGACCACAGCGCGGTGAACTCGGGAGCCGGATCGGTCTTCTTGTGGAGGTCGACCTGAACCGACAGGTACGCGGAGGAGTACGACGTGGTGGACCTCTCCAGCGAGAGGCTGCAGTAGCTCTGGTCGAGGGCCCCGTGTGCCAGGGAGTGGTGGAGGGGGTTGTCGTCCCGCTGGTATTCGCTCTCGACCGACGAGTAGTCGACCGAGGAGCAGAGATTCACCTTGGCCTCGTATCCGCGCAGGTCCGGCTGGGGGCTGTCGTCCCGGCCCAGGAGGAGGACGCCCCCGGCCCACAGCGCGGAGGCGGTCACCGCACCCACCACGGCCCACAGGACGGCACGTCCTGCGCCTCCCGCTCGGCCGGACCGCGGCGGAGGGGGGAAGACGCCCGTCGGCTGGGCCGGTGGCGGCCACTGCGCCGCCACCGGAGCCACAGGAGGCCCGTAGACGCCCAACGGCTGAGGGACGGAGTGGGGGGCGGCACCCGGCTGGGCCTGCGGCTGGGGCTGCGATCCGGCCTGTGCCGGGGCACCGTCGGGGCGTTCGTCCATCGTGTTCTCCTTCTCCGTGGCCGGCGAAACGCGGCCCCGGCTGATCACCCTTGCAAAATCCCCTCGCACAGTCATCAGCAGAATTACGCAGCACGCCTACGTAACCGATCACCATGTCCTGGGCGTCGACACGCGGCGAGAGGGGACCCGGGACGGCCGGCGTACGGGCGGGGGCATACCGTGAGGAGTCGTACGCCTGACCCGGGAGGAGATACGGATGGGCAGCCGCACCGCGCTGGTCGAGGATCTGATGGAGCGGTTCCCGCACGTACCGCGGGAAGCCGTCTTCAAGGAGGACCTGCTCCGTGGCGGGGTTGCCTTCGACCCGTCCGCCCTGAGCGACAACGAGCAGGGCGAGGTGAAGCCGAAGTCGTACTTCATCTTCTCCTTCGACCACGGCACCCTGCCCGAGCTCGGTGAGGCGGCGCTCCGCCGCCCGCCGGAGGAGATCATCCTCACCGGCGGCCCGTACGACCTGCGGCGGACGGTCGTCTCCGTCCGTGTGAACCCGTCGTCGCCGTACCGCGTCGCCGCCGACGAGAACGGCATGCTCGGGCTCTACCTCGACGGGAAGCGGATCTCCGACGTCGGCGTGCCCCCCATGCCCGAGTACTACCGGCACACCCTCGCCAACGGGAAGTCGGTCATGGAGGTCGCCCCCACCATCCAGTGGGGCTACCTGATCTACCTCACCGTCTTCCGGGTGTGCCAGTACTTCGGCGCCAAGGAGGAGTGCCAGTACTGCGACATCAACCACAACTGGCGCCAGCACAAGGCGGCCGGGCGGCCCTACACGGGCGTGAAGGACGTCGAGGAGGTCCTCGAGGCCCTGGAGATCATCGACCGGTACGACACGGCGAAGGCGTCCACCGCCTACACGCTGACCGGCGGCGCGATCACCAAGACGGTCGCGGGGCGTGACGAGGCCGACTTCTACGGCCACTACGCCAAGGCCATCGAGGAGCGCTTCCCGGGCCGCTGGATCGGAAAGGTCGTCGCGCAGGCCCTGCCCAAGGACGACGTGCGGCGCTTCAAGGACTACGGCGTGCAGATCTACCACCCCAACTACGAGGTGTGGGACCGCCGCCTGTTCGAGCTGTACTGCCCCGGCAAGGAGCGCTACGTCGGTCGCGACGAGTGGCACAAGCGCATCCTCGACTCGGCCGATGTCTTCGGTGCCCGCAACGTCATCCCCAACTTCGTGGCAGGCGTGGAGATGGCCGAGCCCTTCGGCTTCACCACGGTCGACGAGGCGATCGCGTCGACGACCGAGGGCCTGCGCTTCTTCATGTCGCACGGCATCACGCCCCGCTTCACCACCTGGTGCCCCGAACCCACTACCCCGCTCGGCAAGGCCAACCCCCAGGGCGCGCCGCTGGAGTACCACATCCGGCTCCTGGAGGCCTACCGCGCCGCCATGGACGATTTCGGCCTGTCCTCGCCCCCCGGCTACGGCCCCCCCGGCCCCGGCCGCGCCGTCTTCTCCGTCAGTTCCTTCATGGACAGCCTCCCGGCACAGGAGGCGGCCGGGGTGTGACGGCAGGCGTGTTGCCGGGCGGCCGCCGATCCGAGTGGACCGGCGTCGGTACATTCTGACGTTCTTTCCGTGTAACTCTCTTGGCAACGGAGGGTGGACGGGACAGGCGGCAACGGAGGGTGGACGGGACAGGCGGCAACGGAGGGTGGACGGGACAGGCGGCGCGGGGCGGCCTGGCCGGCCTGGCCGAACAGAGCCTTTGAACACGCCGCTTGTCAGTTGTGCGGTGGGCGTGAAAGGCTCGTGCTCTGCCGCGAGGTTCCCCCCAACTCCTCTGCCAGTATGGCGAGTCGCCTTCGCTTGTGGATGCAGGAGCTCATGCCCGACCTGCCGACCCCCCAGGACGCCGCCGAGGCCGCTCTGTTCTCGGAGTGCTGGGACGCCGTGCTCTCCTACGCCGATCTGTGCACGGCCGGTTCCGAGGCCGCCACACAGCTGGCCACCGAGGCGTTCTCCCTCGGTATGCGCGAGGCCCGCGCCGAGGCCGTCCCGTCGCGGGGTGCCGGCCGCCGCCCGGCCCGCCTGCCCATGATCCCCCTGCTGCTGACCGCCGTCCGCAACACGGCGGCGGACTGGGAGGACCACGGTCAAGGGCACCGGCTCGACCCCGAACTGCGGTTGTGGCTCCACTCCGACAAGGCCGCCCGCTACACCAAACCGCCCCTGCAGCGCCCGCTCGCCCTGCGCGGCCTGCGCGATCTGCAGGAACCGGACGCGGCGCTGCTGTGGCTGGTCGAGGTCGAGGCGCTGCCGCTGCCCGTGGTCGCCCGCCGGCTCGGCCACGACCCCGCCGCCGTGGCCGACGAACTCACGCAGGTGCGCGGCCTGTTCCGGGACCGCTGCCACCGCAACCATCTCGACACGCCGATGGCCGCGCAGTGCCGCGGCTACGCCCGGCTGCTCGACGCCGTCACCCGGTCGCCCGCCGCCGACACCCCGCAGGACCTCTCCCGCCACCTGGCCCGCTGCGTGGACTGCGCGGAGGCGGCCGCCTGCCTGCGGCTGCAGGGAGGCGGACTGCCCGGGGCCCTCGCCGGCGGTGTGGTCGGCTGGGGCGGCCTCGCCTATCTGGAGCGCCGCCGCCGGGCGGCCGAGGTGCGCCTCGGCGCCGGCCGCCCCGAACCGGCCGACGCCTCCGGCGGGGAGCCGAACCCGGGCGCGTACAAGGCGCGCGTCCTGCGCAACGGCCTCCTCGTCGCGGCCGTCCTCGTCTCCCTGCTGGCGCTCGCCGTCTCGCTGATGCCCTTCGGTGAAGCGGGCGACAGCACCGGCTCCGCGGCCCCCGGCGACTCGGCCGACCGGCAGCCGGTGGCCGACCCGGGCGCGCCCGTACCGTCCGCCGATCCGCTGCCGTCCGACTCGCCGAAGTCGTCGCCCGGCCGCCGGCCGACCGCCTCCTCGACGTCCGAGTCGAGTGCTTCTTCGACGTCCGACGGGGAGAACTCCGACCCGGAACCCCATGGCACCTCCCCGGGCAAGGCCGGAGGCGGCGGACCCGAGCCCGGCGAGAGCGAGCAGGCGGTCTGCAAGGTCCGGTACGAGCTCGTCAACCAGTGGCCCGACGGCTTCCAGGCCACCGTCACCGTCACCACCGAACGGGCCCTCGAGAACTGGCGCGTCGCCTGGACCTTCCGGGACGACCAGAAGGTCAACCAGATGTGGGACGCGCGCTTCACCCAGAACGACTCCCGCGTCACCGCCACCGCGGCCGACTACGACAAGGCCGTCCCCGCGAACGGCTCCGTCGCCTTCGGCTTCGTGGCGTCATGGCGGGGCAGGAACTCGCCGCCGTACGACTTCACGCTGAACGGGAGCGGTTGCTCGAACTGAGAACGCGTCGCCCGGCTGCCTCACCGCGGCCTTCCTCGGCCTGTCCTGCCACGAGAGACACCTTCAGCGCGCCACCCAGGGCGCCGTTCCGGGTAGAGAAATTGAGTAGTTGTACTGATGTCCTGGGTCGTCTGATCTGCCACTCTTGCGCCTGGTCGCGCGGGCGGCGGTCCACGGACGGGGGTCGGCGCACGCCTCTGCCTCCGGCGGCCGTTCGGACGCGGGACGGCACCGGCCATCGGGTGGTAACCGCTGAGGAAACGAGAAAGTGACAGGCGAGGAAGAGCGGCCGCGGGTCCTGCTGGCCGACGACGACGAAGCGATCACGGCCCAGCTCGCCCCGTTGCTGGAGCGTTCCGGCTTCGCCGTGGAGGTGGCCCACGACGGCGGGGCCGCTCTGCGGTGCGCCATCGCGGTGCCGGGGCCGGACCTTGTTCTGCTCGATGTGCAGATGCCCGTGCTGGACGGCCGAGAGGTCCTGCGGCGGGTCCGCAGATCGGAGAACTGGCTGCCCGTCATCCTGCTGACCCAGGTGGGCGAGGCCGGCGAGCGTGCGATGGCGCTGGAGGAAGGCGCCGACGACTACCTGAACAAGCCCTTCGACCCCTATGAACTCACCGCCCGGATGCGCGCGGTGCTGCGCCGCACCCGTCGCGGGCAGCCTCCGCTCGGCGCCTCGAAGACCCTGCGTGCCGGAGAGCTGCGGGTGGATCGTACGGCCCGCCGCGCATGGCTCGCGGACCGGGAGCTGATACTGACCCCCAAGGCCGCCGCGCTGCTGGACCATCTCTTGACCCACCCGGGCGAACTGCTCGCCAGGGAGCGCCTGCTGGAGGTTCTGTGGGGCTGGGAGACCGCCAGCACCACACGCGCCGTGGACAATCGGGTCGCCGAGCTGCGCCGTGTGCTGGGGGACGATCCGGCCGTACCGCGGTGGATAGAGACCGTCACCGGTCAGGGATACCGTTTCATCGCACCCGTCGAGGCCGGAGCGTGAGGGTACCGAGACGCCGCTGGCTGCCCTTGGCCGCGGTGCCGGCAGCCGGCTGTGCGCTCACCGCAGTCGTCGCACTGCTGCTGGGCAATGTGACCGTGCATCTGCGGTTCGCCCTGGCGCTGGGCAGCGCGGTACTGGCCACCGCCGCAGCATTGGTGGCGGCGGCCGTCGCCGTGGTGAAGCAGCGTACTGAGCGGCTGCGCGAACGCCTGCGGGAGGAGGCCAGGGACGAGCACCGGCGATTCGTGCGGCACCTCGATCACGAACTGAAGAACCCGCTGACCGCGATCCGGGTCGGACTGGCCAACATCTCTGCCGCGGAGGGCATGGACGAGGATTCCCGCGCCACCGCGCAGCGTGTGGAGGAGCAGGTGCTGCGGATGGTCCGGATCACCGGAGACCTGCGCAAGCTGGCGGCCATCGAGGACCAGCCGATGGAACGCGTTCCGGTGCCGCTCGCAGAGTTGCTCGAGGCTGCCGGGGAAACCGCCCAGGAACTACCGGGCGGCGACGGGCGGAAGGTCACCCTCAGCGTGTCGGACGTCCCCTGGCCGCTGCCGCAGCCACCCGGTGACGCGGACCTGCTGGAACTGGCCCTGCACAATCTTGTTGCCAACGCGGTCAAGTACAGCGAGCCGGGGTGTTCCATCGAGCTGCGCGCCTACGAGGAGAGCGCGCACGTCGTGGTCGAGGTGGCCGATACGGGCCAGGGTATCCCAGCCGATGAACTGCCGGGCGTGTGGGACGAACTGGTACGGGGCAGCGAAGTGCGGGACATCCCGGGCAGCGGGGTGGGGCTGGCGCTCGTGCAGGCCGTGGTCGCGCGGCACAACGGGGACTGCGAGATCCGCAGCCGCCGGGGGGCCGGCACCGTGGTCCGGCTGCGCCTGCCGCTGGCGTGATCGGCCGGGCCTCCCGCCGCGTGAACGCCTGGTGGAGGAAGGCGGGGAGGAGCGTGGCCGGCAGCCCTGCGGCGGAACTCCCCAATGGGCGGAATCAGTCCGCGGTGGTCAGGTACGGGGCATTACCCGGCTCGACCTCACATGTCGCCACCTCGGAACGACGTGTCGCAGATCCGGCACATCGCGGCCACCGCGATGCGACAGCGCGTTCCTAGGCTTCTGATCAACAGGAGACGGACGTATCCGAACGTCCCTCCCGAGTCCCCACGAAACAAAGGAAAGGCATCTCCATGTCCATATCCAAGCTGTTGCCCGCCACCGTCATGGCCCTGGCACTCGCGACCACGGTCGGTTGCTCCGTCGACGTGAGCACTCCGGAAAAGGAGAAGAAGGCGTCGGAGCCCGGGACGTCGCAGACGGCGGACACCGGAAGCGGCGACAAGCCCGCCACCGACGCTGACGCGCAAACCCGAACCGACGCGCCGACCTCGTCCGCCCCCGCCCCCTCCAACGCCAAGCGGCTCCGGTTCAAGGGCACCCAGGCAAGCCACTCCGCTGACTGCACCGGCCGCGATGTCTCCGTCGAGGGCGACTTGTTGAGCCTGATGCTGAAGGGCGACTGCGGAACGATCACCGTCAGCGGCACCTCCAACTCGATCGTGGTCGAGTCCGCTGAAGCCATCAACGTCAGTAGCGAGCTCAATGAAGCGGCGGTGAGAACCGTGGGCGCGGTGTCCCTGGAGGGAGAGGGCAACGCCGTGTACTGGGTCCGTGCCGCCCGCGGAGAGGCGCCCGAAGTGAACGACGCAGGCGCGCTCAACGAGGTTACCCGGGTCAGCTCGGCACAGTACGAGGAAATGGAAGTGGCCGTACAGGAGTGATTCCCGGCCCATCGGCGGGAATCAGTCACGCCGAAGAGTGCTCTGCCCGTTCTGATTGGACTCGAAGGAGTAGTGCAGCGTTCCGTCCTCGGACGGTGTGAGGGTGATCCGTACGTCAACGCAGTTGGATGTGCCTTCGGTGATCTGCTCCTTCACCACCGAGGCCTGGTCGGTCTGGGAGACGAGCACCCAATGGCCGCTGCAAGTCGGGTAGTCGACGGTGGCGACGGTGTCCCCGACCTTGCCTCCCGTGTATACGGCTGTCACTGGGTAGTTGTTGTCTCCCTCTGTCACGGTTCCTTGCCAGGTGCCCTCGTAGCGGAACGCTGACGAGACGGGCTCGGTGCTGGCGGAGGCGGAGGCGGATGCAGACGCGGAGGCCGATGCGGAGGCAGAGGCGGACGTGGATGCCGAGGTGGATGCGGAGGCGGAGGCGGAGGCGGAGGCGGAGGCGGACGTGGACGCGGAGGTGGAGGTGGAGGTGGATGCGGAGGGGGAGGCGGTGGACGGCGTCGGCCGTGAGGTTCCCTCTGCCTGGTCGAGTGTGCCGCTCACCATCCTCGGAGCCAGGACGATCACCGGGGCAACAGCGGCTGCCGTCAGAAGCAGCGGCCATCGCCGTTGCCGCTGTGGTGTCGAGAGGCCGCTGGGCGAGGTCGGGACAGGACTGTGGTGAGGAGAGAGCGCGGGTGCGTCGATCGGGCCGACCGCCCCGGGAGCGGCGGTGTGACCCGGCCGGGGAGCTGGCTGCCCTGCGTCGACCAGTGCTGTCGGAGACGGTGTTTCCACGTCGAGCAGGCGCCCCGCGTGCCGGCCGACGTGGTCGAGGAGCTCCGGAGGCAGCCAGGGGCGCGAACGGTCGTAGCCGGCGGACTCGGCCATCTGAGCAATGCGTGCGGGAGTCGGGCGCTGGGCGGCCTCCCGGACAAGGCATGCCTCTGCGACTTCGCGCAGAGGCCCGTTCAGGCCGTCGAGGCGGGGCGGCTGTGAAACGACGGCGAACAGTGCCGCCGCGGCTCCGCTTCCGGCTTGGAGGAACGGGGAACGTCCGGTGGCGGCAAAGACGATGACCGAGCCGAGGCAGAAGATGTCGCTGGCACCTGTGATGGGCTCCCCGTTCACCTGTTCGGGGGAGATGAAGCCCGGGGTTCCCACCACCATCCCGGTGCGGGTGAGCTGGTCGCCGTCCACGGCGCGCGCGATTCCGAAGTCGATCACTCGGGGCCCGTCAAGGCCGAGCAGCACGTTCGACGGTTTGAGATCCCGGTGCACCAGGCCGCAGCCGTGGATTGCCTCCAGGGCCCGCGCCAGTCCGAAGGCCAGGGCCCACACGGACTCCTCCGGCAAGCGCTTGTGTCGCTGCACCGCCTCCTGCAAAGACAATGCGGGGATGTAGGTCGTGGCCGCCCACGGAACGGCAGCGTCGGTGTCCGCTGCCACCACCGCGGCGGTCCATTCCCCCACGACCCGGCTGGCCGCCTGCACCTCTCGCTGGAACCTCTGCCTGAACTCCGGATCCCGCGCGAGTTCGGCGTGCACGAGCTTGACGGCCACGGTCCGTCCTTGCGCCGAACGCCCCAGGAAGACCCTGCCCATGCCCCCGGATCCGAGTCGACCCAGCAAACGGTATGGCCCCACCATGCTGGGATCACCCGGCATGAGTTCGTCCATTCCCACCTCTCCCGCCAACTGAAGCGCACCGCAACAGCCTTGAACAAATACCCGCCCGCCATCACCCGCCAGGGACGGCATCCGGCATCTCATCCAGGAAGATCGGGTGAAGTCGTACGCACCTTACATGTATGGCTCGGTGTGCTCTTGACCGGCTACCAGACGCCTGTCATCATCCGCCGATCGTCGCCCGCCGCATCAAGGCCTGGCTGAGGAACCGCATGGTCGGGAGGCCCGAACCGCCGTCAGGCCGCACGGCGGCAAGGCCGCTGCCGCGCGGCGAGCGTGCGCAGCAGCTCCCCGACGCCGGGCAGCGGCAGCGGTCCTGGTACGGCGGCCCGGTCCTGGCCGATGCGCTGCTCGACGGCGGGGACGTTCACGCCGCCCGGCGGGCCGCGGCCGAAACACGTACCTCGCCGCTCTGCGGGCCGGCCAGAAACGCAAGCGGAACCTGATGCGGCTCCTTGGCCGGTACGGCCTGTGACCCTGCCAGAAAAACGGTGGCGCCCGAATGTGCGCGCCTCTAGGGTGAGGACCGCTTCTCGCAGTGGCTGTTGGCCCTGCTGCCGGCCGAGTGAGGAACGGGAGGTGTGAACCGATGGCTGTCTCTGTGATGGGCGCTGCCCGCATCCAGGAGTTCGACAAGTCCACCTCCGTGGCCTCCGGCTGACACCTCGACATCCTTCCGCGCCCGTGCGCGCGCTGCCGGGGCCGCCCTTGTGAAGGGTTTCCCTTGACTTCCACCTCAGTTTTCTCCGCTCTCGCTCCCTACGGCTGGGACGAGGCATGGGCGGACGAGTTCGCCCCCCACGAGCCCGAGGGGCTGCTGCCCGGACGCGTCGTCCGGGTCGACCGCGGGCAGTGTGACGTGATCACCGCCGGCGGGCTCGTGCGGGCCGACACGGCGTTCGTCACTCCGCACGACCCGCTTCGGGTCGTGTGCACCGGCGACTGGGTCGCCCTCGAAGCCGGTGGGAACCCGCGCTACGTACGAACGTGTCTGCCGCGCCGTACCGCCTTCGTGCGCTCCACCTCCTCGAAGCGGTCCGAGGGGCAGATCCTCGCCGCCAACGTCGACCATGCGGTCGTCGCCGTGTCACTGGCCGCCGAACTCGACCTCGGCCGTGTCGAACGCTTCCTGGCCCTCGCCTGGGAGTCCGGGGCGCAGCCCGTCGTCGTCCTCACCAAGGCCGACCTCGTGCCGGACGCGGCCACGCTCGGGCATCTCGTGCAGGACGTGGAGACGTCGGCGCCGGGCGTGCCGGTGCTGCCGGTCAGCGCCGTGGACGGGGACGGGCTCGACGCGCTCGCCGCTGTCGTGTCCGGCGGTACGTCCGTACTGCTCGGGCAGTCCGGAGCGGGCAAGTCGACGCTCGCGAACGCGCTGCTCGGCGAAGACGTGATGGACGTCCGGGCCACGCGGGACGTGGACGGAAAGGGACGCCACACGACCACCACGCGCAACCTCCTCGCCCTGCCGGGCGGCGGCGTGCTGATCGACACGCCCGGGCTCCGGGGCGTCGGGCTCTGGGACGCCGGGAGCGGGGTCGGTCAGGTCTTCTCCGAGATCGAGGAACTGGCGGCGGACTGCCGTTTCCACGACTGTGCGCACGATGCGGAGCCGGGGTGCGCGGTGCTGGCCGCGATCGACGCCGGTGAGCTGCCCGAGCGGCGGTTGGACAGCTACCGCAAGCTGCTGCGGGAGAACCGGTGGATCGTCGCGAAGACCGATGCGCGGCTCCGGGCCGAGATTCGCAAGGACTGGAAGCGGGATCGGATGGACTGGCGGAAGGGGGCGGAGGGCCGGGCGGCGATGGAGACGAAGCGGGGACGTAGGCGTCCGTAGCCGCCGTAGTTGCAGCGCGCGGCGAGCCGGACCCTGGAAAGTCCGGCTCGCCGCGCGCTGCTTACGCTTCCCCGCCCCTTGCCGAATCGGTCCAAGGCGAGCCGCACGCAAAGCGGCGAGGTCCCCGTGGTGTGAATCGCCGGCCCCGGGCGTAGCCGCCGCACACGAGAGGCCCGGCGCGGGTCTGCACGCCGCTCTCCTGGGCCACCTTCGGAAGGGCTCAGCCCGCTCGACGACTCCGGCGCCGGGGTTCAGCCGGCCGACATGGGCGCGGCACCTTGCCGACGCCGACGGGTACCCCACGCGACGCCGGCGCCAACGCCGTGTCCGTTTTCCGCTAGCAGCACCCTCGCCCACGGCGGAGACTGGAACGCGTGATGGACGAAGACACCAGGTACGAGGCGGTGCGGAGCAGGGACGCCCGGTTTGACGGGGAGTTCTTCTTCGCCGTCGAGACGACCGGGATCTACTGCCGGCCCAGCTGCCCGGCGGTGACGCCGAAGCGGCGCAACGTGCGGTTCTTCGCGACGGCCGCCGCCGCGCAGGGCTCGGGTTTCCGGGCCTGCCGGCGGTGCCGGCCCGACGCCGTGCCGGGATCGGCGGACTGGAACGTGCGGGCCGACGCGGTGGGGCGGGCCATGCGTCTGATCGGCGACGGCGTCGTCGACCGGGAAGGCGTGGCCGGCCTCGCCGCGCGGCTGGGCTACAGCGCCCGGCAGGTGCAGCGGCAGCTCACCGCCGAGCTGGGCGCGGGACCCGTAGCCCTCGCCCGGGCCCAGCGGGCGCACACCGCGCGCGTCCTCCTTCAGACCACCGGCCTGGCGGTCACCGAGATCGCCTTCGCGTCGGGGTTCGCCAGCGTGCGGCAGTTCAACGACACGATCCGGGCCGTGTACGCCTCGACGCCGCGCGAGCTGCGGGCCGCCGCACCGCGCGGCGGACGGGCTTCCCGGCGGGCGGACGCCCCGTCCGCGGGGATCCCGCTGCGGCTCGCGCACCGAGGGCCGTACCAGGCCGGCGCGGTCTTCGACCTGCTCGCGGCGGAGGCCGTGCCCGGCGTGGAGGACATGAGCGGGCCGCCGGGCCGGCGCACATACCGCCGTACGGTCCGGCTGCCCCACGGCACCGGCATCGTCGCCGTCGACGAGCGGCCCGGTACCCAGCGGGCGGCGCCCGGCGCCGCCCACCCCGGCGGCTGGCTCGACGCCCGCCTCCAGCTCACCGACCCCCGCGATCTGACCACCGCCGTCGGGCGGCTGCGGCGGCTGTTCGACCTCGACGCCGACCCGTACGCCGTCGACGAGCGGCTCGGCGCGGACGCACGGCTCGCCCCGCTGGTCGCCGCCCGGCCCGGACTGCGCTCGCCGGGTGCCTTCGATCCCGAGGAACTTGCGGTACGGGCACTGGTCGGCCGGGCCGGGGCCGAGCGGCTGGCCGGGCGCTACGGCAAGGCGCTGGACGCCCCCGCCGGCAGCCTCACCCACGTCTTCCCCGAACCGGCCGTCCTCGCCGAAGCCGAGCCGGACGGCCCCCTGGGCGCGCTCACCGCAGCCCTCGCCGACGGCGCCGTACGGCTGGACCCGGGCGCCGACCGGGACGACGCGCAGCACGCGCTGCTCGCCCTGCCGGGCATGGACGCCCGCACGGTCGCCGCCGTCCGCGTCCGCGCCCTCGGCGACCCGGACGTCGCCCCGCCCGGCGTGGACGTCCCCGACACCTGGCGCCCGTGGCGCTCCTACGCATGGCAACACCTGCGTGCAGCAGGGGAGTTGGAGCTGTGATGACCCGCACGACCCGCACGACCCCTATGACCGGCATGACCGTGACGTACTGGGCGAGCGTCGACAGCCCGCTCGGCCCGCTCCTCCTCACCGCCGACCCGTCCGGCTCCCTGACCTCGGTCTCCGTGCCCGGTCAGAAGGGCGGCCGCAGCGTCCAGGACGGCTGGCGGCACGACCCTGGACCCTTCCGAGCGGCCGAGGAACAGCTCGCCGCCTACTTCGCCGGTGAACTCAAGGAGTTCCGGCTGGAGTTGCGGCCGTCCGGCACGGAGTTCCGCGAGCGGGTGTGGGATGCCCTCGACTCCGTCCCGTACGGCGGCACCACGACGTACGGCGAGATCGCGGCCCGGATCGGAGCCCCCAGGGCCGCCGTACGGGCCGTGGGCGGCGCGATCGGTGCCAACCCGCTGCTGATCGTCCGACCGTGCCACCGGGTGATCGGGGCCGACGGTTCACTGACCGGGTACGCGGGCGGGCTGGAGCGCAAGACGACGCTGCTGACTCTGGAGGGCGTCCTCCAGACGCGCAGACGCTGACCTCGGAGGCGTCCCCCGGCCGCCGCTCTCCGCCGGCCGCGGCCCAGCCTCAGCCCCAGAACACCGCGCCCATCCACGCACCCATGATCAGCAGGCAGGTGAACAGTTCCGCCAGCACGCTGGAGCCGCCGGAGTGCATCGCCGTCCGTGTGGCGGCGACCGCCTCCCGGTGGCCGCCGAGCCGGAGCCGTTCGGAGAGATAGACGCCGCCGATGAAACCCGGGATGGCGCCGAGCACGGGTATGAGGAAGAAGCCGAGGAGCGCGCCCACCCCGGCGTACACCGCCATCCGGGGAGTCGCGCCGCTCATGCGCAGCCGACGGGGCGGCAGCGCCCAGCGCACCACCTGGGAGAGGAGCAGTGCGACGGTCGTACCGACCAGAACCCACCAGGCGACGGGCCGCGGATCCTTCAGCGCCCACCACAGAACCGCGGCCCACACGAGCCATGACCCCGGCAGCCCGGGTACAAGTACTCCGCACAGGCCGAGCAGGAGGACCAGGCCGACCAGCAGGAGGTCCCACACTCCCATCTGACCAGAGTGCCGGAGTGCAGAAGAAAGCGCAGGTCAGCCAGGTCACACGGGTCGCCGCCGGGCAACCTGCTCCCGCTCGTGCGCAGGCGGCCCGTTGCGGCCGGCACGTCGTCCGACGCGGAGCGCCCAGCCGGATTTTCCGGATGCCCCGTTTTCAACCGGCCCGTGCGGTGGACAATTGGGGGCATGAGCCAACAGGGGGGAAGGCCCACCGGTCACGAGGACGACTGGTGGGGCCAGCTGTACGACGACTCCACCGAGGACACCGGGCCCACGGCCGCGCCCGACTCACTCGACGACCGCTTCGCGTCCGCCGTGGGGGCCGTGGACGAGGAGTCCGCGGCCGACGTGCCGCGCGGCGCGGAGCTCGCGCCGCAGCGCGCACCCTGGGAGCCTCCTCCGCCCACGCCACCGGGCGGCACGGCGACCTTCCCTCCCGGACCGGTCCCCCCGGGATTCGTCGAACGGGCACCCGAGGGGCGTACGACCTCCGGGACCGGCGGCGGTCCGTCCACGGAGACGCCGGTCACGACGGTCCCCGCCTCCCGGATGCCCCCCGGCACACCGCCGCCGCCTGCCACGCCCGCCCGGCCGGCCGGCGCGGCCGTCCCCGACGGAGGAGCCGACTCCCGCCGCGACGCCATCGCCGACGCCGCGGAGGCCGCGGAAGCCGGCCCCGCCGCGCAGGGGGGTCCGCCGGGCACCGCCCCCGCGCCCACGCTCACCGGCGAGGGGATCCGCACGGCCACCCGCGTGGACGTCCCCACGCTCCCCGCGGCGGCCGCCGACTACGTCGGGACCGGGCCGCCCACCTACGACGCCGAACCCACCGCGCTGCCGCCCGCCGACCCCGACGACCTGGACGGCCTCGTCGCCGACACCGTGCTCGACGGCGCCCGGTACGGGGCGTGCACGCTGCGGGCCGTCTCCGTACGGGGGGACTCCGCACGGTTCAGGGGCGAGCCGCGACGGGACTCCCTGCTCACCGCCCGATTCGGCGCAGGCGACCAGGCGTTGGTCCTGGTCGCGATGGCGACCGGAGCGCGGGCCACGCCGGGGGCGCACCGCGCGGCCGCCGAGGCCTGTCAGTGGATCGGCCGGGCCGTGGGCCGCAGCCACGCCCGGCTCGCCGAGGACATCAGGTCCGGCCGCAGGGGCGACCTGAAGTCCGGTCTGCACCGCCTCACCGACCGCAGCCTCGGCAGACTCCGAGCCAGCGCCGCGGAACAGGGCATCGACCCCGAGGAGTACGCGGCCACCCTGCGGTGCCTGCTGCTGCCCGCCGATCCCGACTGCCGTATCCGCGTGTTCTTCGGTGTCGGCACGGGCGGACTGTTCCGGCTGCGCGACGGCGAATGGCAGGACATCGAACCGCGCGTCGCCGACGTCACCGGCGAGCCGGTCGTCGGCTTCGGCTCACTGCCCGCCGAGACCCCCGAGGGGGACCGGCTCACCATGGACCTGGGCATCCCGACGCCTCCGAGCCCGTACGAGCCCGCCCCCGAGCCGCTCCGCGAACCCTTCCGTTTCCGCGCCTCCGTCGCCCGCCCGGGTGACACGCTCCTGATGTGCACGGGCGGCCTGGCCGAGCCCCTGCGCGGCGAGCCCGAACTGTGCGGCTACCTGACAGGCCGGTGGTCCGGACACGCCCCGCCGGGTCTCGCCGCGTACCTCGCCGACGTCCAGATCAGGGTCAAGGGGTACGCGGACGACCGTACGGCCGCGGCCGTCTGGGAGGCGTGACGGCGCAGGCTGTGGATTCACCCGCATGTACGGCGTCGTCGGCGACAGCCTGCGGACGGCCCGCACCAATCCGCGGAACGGGCCGTGTCCTCAGCTGGAGAGGCAGCGGATTCCGGCCAGTTTCGCGAGCGGCGCGGGCATCAGCTCCGGCCGCACCCCGGCGTGGAGGCTTTACTGACACACCGGTTCGCCGAGTACGGCGAGGAACGGCAGACCGGAATCGGCGCCCGGCCAACCGGAACCAGCTCGTCCGCGGCGGCTCGACCGCGCTGGGCGAAGTGTCACCCACCCGTCCGCGAACGCCGCACCAGTGGCCGAACACCTGGTCGTTGATGATGCGCCATGACTGGCCCGTGTCCGACGGGGCATGGATCCCGTGAACGTGTTCGAGCTGGAGGGGAATCGACATCGGCACGCGGGCGGGGGTCATGAAGAGGCAGGCACGAGGAGGCGGTCCCAAGGCAGTCGGGGCCTTCTCGGCACGGACCGTGGAGGACGAGGCCGAGAGCGCCATGGAACAGGCGCCGGCACCTCAGCTCAGGCGCAGACTCGGACGGGCGGACCTGCGGGCGGTGCCGGAGGCGCGCAAGGCGCTGCGTGAGCTGTTACGGACCTGGGGGAGGCCCGGACGATCGGAGGTAGCGGAACTGCTCACCACCGAGCTCGTGACCAACGCGCTCGTCCACACCGACCACGATGCCGTGCTGACAGCCACCGTGGGACCCCGTGGACTCCGGGTGGAGGTACGGGACTTCGTGGCCCGCAGGCCGAGACCGCGCGTACCGAACGCCGACGACGGTACGCACGGCAGGGGCCTGCTCCTGGTGCAGTCCCTGGCGGACGCCTGGGGCGTGCGTGTGCACGGGGTGGGGAAGGCGGTGTGGTTCGAGCTCGGGGCCGGAGCGGCGTAGCGACGGGAAGGGGCGTGACCCGTGCGGGTCACGCCCCTTCCCGTGGTTCCGGCTCGCGTCGTCCGCCGGACAGGACCTAGCCGAACTGCTGCTCGAGGTCCTTGAGCTTGCGCTCCAGGGAGTCGAGGCGCGGCAGCGCCATTGTGTCGTCCTCCGCTGTGAGATCCACGGTGACCGGGTCAGAGCCGTTGCGGACGGGCTGCAGGGAGGGCCGTGACCGGACGGGCAGTTCCGGCGTTGATATGGCGGGCTCCGCGGAGACCTGGGCGGAGGCCCGCTCCAGGGTTGCCTGGGCCTCCAGCTGCCGTCCGCCACCGCGGCCGGCGAAGCCGCGGTGGCCCCGGCTGATCGCCTTGAGCTGGGCACGCTCGACCCGCTGCTGCTCGCGGCGCCGCAGGCGGGCAGCGTCCTTCTGGCGCTTGTCCTCGCGGACCTCGTCCACCGCCTCGTCCAGGCTGCGCACGCCCTCCAGAAGCATCAGGGACCACGCCTTGTACGTCTCACGGGGGGCCCGCACCCAGCGGACGACGCGGATCTGCGGCAGAGGGCGCGGCACCAGGCCCTGCTCGCGCAGGGCGGCCCGGCGGGTCTGCTTCAGCGCGCGGTCGAACAGTACGGCCGCCGAGAGGGACATGCCGGAGAAGAACTGCGGCGCACCGTCGTGGCCGAGGCCCCTGGGCGCGTGCACCCAGTTGAACCAGGCCGCCGCGCCCGCGAACGTCCATACGAGTATGCGGGAGCCGAGGGCCGCGTCGCCGTGGCTGGCCTCGCGCACCGCGAGCACCGAGCAGAACATGGCCGCGCCGTCGAGGCCGAACGGCACCAGGTACTCCCAGCCGCCGGAAAGGCTGAGGTTCTCTCGGCCGAAGCCGACGAGCCCACGGTAGGAAAGCGCGGCGGCCACGGCCGCGCAGCAGAACAGCAGCACGTAGGAGGCGATGCCGTAGATGGCCTCCTTGCGCCTGCGGCGCTCCTCGCTGCGCTCCCACGAGTCGTCCGCGGTCGCGTCCTTCCCCGAGGAGCGCTTACCGCGCGCCAGCACCGCAACCGCCGCCAGCATGCCCAGGAGCAGTACGGCGCCCGGAAGCAGCCAGTTCAGCGATATGTCGGTCAGTCTCATCTGGGGTCCCTTGCATTGGGATAGGGCGTAACGCCCGCCATAGTGGCCCAATTCCACCGGCCCTCAGGGGGTTTCGGGGCAAGAGGCCGCCAAGGAAGTGCAAGGGGATGCCCAGGGCGGCGTTCTGCTCGAACTGCCGCTTGAGGGGCGGGAGTTGAGTTCGAATAAGACTACCCGTACGGATGGTGCTACGGAAAGTTTCTGCGGCCGGTGAGGAAGTTGTGAACCACCTGTAACCGGAAGGGCGCCTCGTTCGCAGGCGATCTTACGGGACGCGCGTGCCCGTGTGTCGGCCGGGCGGGTGCTGAGGGTGCCTCAACTGGCCGCGCTGTTCGGTCCGGTCGGCTCACGGAAGGCCGCCGAGCCGATGTACGGCTGGGGCGACCCCGGCAGTAGCCGCTCCGGCTCGCGTTCGGTGACCGCCGCGCGCACCCGCGTCACGGGATGCGGGGCACCCCGAAGGGGGCACGGGCATACCGGAACCTCCGTTCGCGGTCTTTGTGAACGCGAGTTGCAAAGGTAAGCCTTGCCTTACTCAAGGATTCCCGGGTTTGACCTACCGGCTTCTGCGCCTAAGGTGCTTGACGGACGAGTAACAACCCGCCGTAATGACCCCAAGTACCGACACGTCCGGAGGAGGACCCGTGGAGCAGGGCGCGCAGGGCTCCGCCGACACGGGGAATCCGGATCCTCCCGGGCTTCCCGCGGGCGCGGCCCGGGTGCCGTCGCAGCCGCGGGCCGCGGACGTGGACCGGGAGCGGTGCGCCCCGCAGGGCGCCGCACGCGGCGAGCACACACACAGTGAGCAGACCATTCCCCGGCCCCGCCCCGTCGTCCAGCGGTCCTCCGTACGCGGGCAGATCCTCGACGCCCTGCGCACCGCTCTGGTCGCGGGCGAGCTGACACCGGGCGAGGTCTACTCGGCCCCCGCGCTCGGCGACCGCTTCGGAGTCTCCGCGACGCCCGTGCGCGAGGCGATGCAGCAGCTCGCCCTGGAGGGCGCGGTCGAGGTGGTCCCCAATCGCGGGTTCCGGGTGATCGAGCGCGGCGCGCGGGAACTGGCTGAGCTTGCCGAGATCCGCGCCCTGATCGAGGTCCCGGTGATGCTGCGGCTGGCCCGCACGGTCCCCGCCGAACGCTGGGCGGAACTGCGGCCCCTCGCCGAGGCGACCGTCCGCGCCGCGTCCTCCGGCTGCCGCGCGACGTACGCCGAGTCGGACCGGTGCTTCCACCGGGCGGTGCTGGCGTTGTCCGGGAACGAGCAGCTCGTCCAGATCGCCGAGGACCTGCACCGCAGGGCGCAGTGGCCCCTGGTGCGCGGCCGCGCACCGCGCGGGCGCGCCGAGCTGGTGGCGGACGCGGCGGAGCACACGGCGCTGCTGGACGCGTTGACCGCGCGGGATCTGGACGTGGTGCGGTCGCTGGTCGCGGAGCACTTCGCGGGCGCGGGCTGAGCAGGTCGGCGCAGCCCGCGGGCGCGCGCTGAGCCGGCCCGGACGACTGGTGCTGGTGCCGGGGGGCGGTCGCGCAGCCCGGCGCTGACGGGTGCCGCCCGCGCCCACCCGTGCCGCCCCGGCGGCACCACTGCCCGCAATCGGGCCGAGCCGGGCGGACGCCGCCGCGACGACTGGCGCAGCCGGGCAGGGCCGGGTGGACGCTGCCGCCATGGCTGGCGCAGCCGGGCAGGGCCGGGAGGACGCTGCCGCCATGGCTGGCGCAGCCGGGCCGGGCCGGGAGGACGCTGCCGCCATGGCTGCCGCAGCCGTGCCGGGCGGACTACGCCGTCGCCGCCGGCGGAGCCAGGTGCCGTGCCAGCCACGTCGGGACGCCCCCGAGCAGCCGGAACAGCCGCCGGGCCTCCTCGCGCAGCCGTGAGGCCTCCGGCTCGGCCTCCGCGTCGGCCAGCGAGGCCAGTGCGGGCGCCGTACCGACCAGGTACCCCAACTCCTCCCGGATCCGCAGGGATTCCGAGAACCCGTGCCGCGCCTCCGCCAACTCGCCGTCCCGCAGGGCGAGTCCGGCAAGGTGCCGCCAGGTGAACGACAGCAGCAGCGGATCGGCGTGCGCGGTGGCCCCCGCGTGGGCACGGCGGTACGCCGCCCGCGCCGCCTGCGGGGAGTCCGCGAGGTTCTCCGCGAGCAACCCGCGCCGGAAGTCCAGCAGTGCCCGCGCAGGCGCCCCCGGAGGGATCAGCGCCGCCGCCCGTCCGAGCGCGGCCCGCGCCTCGTCGGCCCGGTCCCGCACTCCGTGCAGTGTGGCCGCGTAGGCAAGCTGCCCGCGTTCACAGGCCGCCGCCCCCCGCTCGTCGTCACCGTGGGCCAGCGCCTCCGCGGTACGCAGCGCGTCCTCGGCCTCCTCCCAGCCTTGCTCGGTGTAGAGACACCGTTCCACGAGCAGACCGGCCCGCTGCAACGCCGTCGCCGGGGTCACCGGCTGGAGCAGGGCCGCCGCGTCGGCCCAGCAGGCGCGCGAGCGCAGCCGCCATACCGCGGTCTGGAGTGGATCGTCACCGGCGGTCGTTCCGTTACCAGACATGGCGGTATACGCCACCTTGCCCTCCCCGAGCACGCCATCGAGCTGTTGAGTGGTGGCGGCATCTCAGCACGATTCCCGGGCCCCGGCCAAGAGGGTGGGTGAAGTATTTCACAAAGTCGTGGGACGCGGACGGCACTCCGTCCCCTTCCGCCCCACGACGGTGTGACCTCAACTCATCCGCAACGCCAGGAAGAAATCGAGCTTGTCCTCCAGTCTGGACAGGTCACGGCCCGTCAACTGCTCGATTCTGCCGACCCGGTAGCGCAGCGTGTTGACGTGCAGGTGCAGCCGGGTCGCGCAGCGTGTCCAGGAGCCGTCGCAGTCCAGGAAGGCCTCCAGGGTCGGGATCAGTTCCGCGCGGTGTCGGCGGTCGTAGTCCCGCAGTGGGTCGAGCAGCCGGGCCGTGAAGGCGCGGCGGACGTCGTCGGGCACGAACGGCAGCAGGAGGACGTGCGAGGCCAGCTCCTGGTGCCCCGCCGCGCACACCCGCCCGGGTCGCGCCGCCGCCACCCGCCGGGCGTGCCGCGCCTCCTCCAGCGCCCCGCGCAGCCCCTCCGCCGAGTGCACGGCCGCGCTGACGCCGAGCGTGACCCGCCCGTCGTCGTCCAGGCCGGCCGTCAGCGGGTCCCGTACGGACTCCAGGAGCGCGTCGGCGAGGATCCCGGCCTCGGAGCCGTCGTGCTCGGTCGACACCGCCGGCAGCGGGACGAGCGCGACGGCCTCGCCACCCAGGTGGGTCACGGCGATGCGGTCGGAGGGCTCGGGGCCGCCGGCGAGCGGGTCGACCAGGATCTCCTCCAGCAGCGACTGGGCGACCGGGCCGCCCTCGATGTCGCCGCCGTCCCACTCGACACGGGCCACGACCACCTGCCAGTGCGGGGCCGCCCCGAACCCGGGCAGCAGCACCGGCGCCGCGACCCGCAGGCGCGCCGCGATCTCGGCGGGCGCCGCACCCGCCTGCACCAGCTCCAGCACCTCCTGCGCGAGCCGCCGCCGTACCGTGCGCGCCGCGTCCCGCCGGTCCCGCTCGACCGCGATCAGCTGGGTGACGCCCTGGAGCAGGTCGAGCCGCTCCTCGGGCCACTCCCCGGCGTCCGCCTCCACGGTCAGCAGCCAGTCCGAGAGCACCGTCTCGCGCACGTCCCGGGAGGCGTGGGGCGAGCGGCCGTTGCCGCGGACCGGGAAGAGGGAGTACGTGGTGGAGCCGAGCGCCAGCCGGTGCGGTCCGCGCCGGCCCGTGCGGGCGGAGGCCAGATGCTCGGCCGCGAGCTTCGCGCACACGTCGGCGGGCAGCGCCGGCCCCCCGGCCTTCGGGCCTGCGATCAGCCGCCCCGTCGGCGACAGCACCCAGGCCCGCAGGTCCAGGTCCGAGCCGAGCAGGTCCAGGACCACGTCCGGGCCGCCGCCCGCCGGGCCCGAGGTCATCATCCGGCGGTGCCGGTCGACGACGGCTGCGAGGTCACCGGCCCGCTCCCCGGAGACCTGCCGCACGACGTGCTCCGTGATCGTCGCGAACGCAACCGACTCGTGCACGGCGAACAGCGGCAGCCGGTGCCGGGCACAGGCCACGACCAGGTCGTCCGGGATGTCGCCGAGCTCCGCCTCACCGGCCGCGAGGGCGGTCACCCCGGCCCCCACCAGGATCCGTACGAACGGCTCGGAGTCCGCGGCGTCGCGGCGCCAGGCCAGGCCGGTGAGCACCACTTCCCCGCCCGACAGGTACCGGCTGGGGTCCCTCAGGTCGGTGGTCATCACGCCGCGCACGGTGCGGTCGAGTTCGTCCTCGCCGCCGAGCAGCCGCAGGCCCAGCGCGTCGGTGTCCAGCAGTGCGCGCAGCCGCATTCTCGTCGCCGCCGTTCTCTGTCTCGAAATCTACGATGGATCGTGAGGGGCTCGTGGTGGCGGGCCCGCCCGGTCGGCAGGTGAGCGGTGCTCGCCGTCTCCCGAGCTGTGTCCCGGCTGTGTCCCTGGTCACGCGGCTGTGTCTCGCGTTTCCACAGGAAAAGAGGAGGTTACTGACGACCTCCATTCATACGAATCTACAAGATGCCCGCCCTGGCCAGCCAACTCCTTCATGGTTTACGTGACTGACCCCGTCGGAGCAGCGCGCTGTGTACTGATCCCATCCCGCGTGAACAGCACATTGAACGAGCCGGACCCGCCGCACACGAACTGGCTCGATCCGTACGACCCACGAGAAGAGAGCCGGTCATGGACTTCCTTCGCCCCGCCAGCTGGGAGGAGGCGCTCGCCGCGAAGGCGGCGCACCCCACGGCTGTGCCGATTGCGGGTGGCACCGATGTGATGGTCGAGATCAACTTCGACCACCGGCGGCCCGAGTACCTGCTCGACCTGAACCGCATCGGCGAGCTCGAGGAATGGGAGGCCGGCGAGGACAGCGTGCGGCTAGGTGCCTCCGTCCCCTACACGAGGATCATGGAGAACCTGCGCGGAGAGCTGCCCGGCCTGGCCCTCGCCTCGCACACGGTCGCCTCCCCGCAGATCCGCAACCGCGGCGGCGTCGGCGGCAACCTCGGCACCGCCTCCCCGGCCGGTGACGCCCACCCCGCCCTGCTGGCCGCCGGCGCCGGGGTCGAGGTCGAGTCGGTGCGCGGCTCCCGGCTGATCCCGATCGACGAGTTCTACACCGGCGTGAAGCGCAACGCGCTCGCCGCCGACGAACTGATCCGCGCCGTCCACATCAAGAAGGCCGACGGCCCGCAGCAGTTCTCGAAGGTCGGCACCCGCAACGCCATGGTCATCGCGGTGTGCGCCTTCGGTCTCGCGCTGCACCCCGAGACGCGGACCGTCCGCACCGGCATCGGCTCGGCCGCGCCGACCCCCGTCCGGGCGAAGGCCGCCGAGGAGTTCCTGAACGCGGCGCTCGAAGAGGGCGGCTTCTGGGACAACGGAAAGATCATCACTCCGTCGGTCGCCAAGCAGTTCGCGGAGCTGTGCTCCGCCGCGTGCAACCCGATCGACGACGTCCGGGGCACGGCGAGCTACCGCCGCCACGCGGTCGGCGTCATGGCCCGCCGCACGCTGACCTGGACCTGGGAGTCGTACCGCGGCACCGACGGCCGTACATATCCGAAGGGCGGTGTCGCGTAATGCGCGTCAGTTTCACGGTCAACGGACGCCGGCAGGAAGCCGACGACGTGTGGGAGGGCGAGTCCCTGCTGTACGTGCTGCGGGAGCGCCTCGGTCTGCCGGGCTCGAAGAACGCCTGTGAGCAGGGCGAGTGCGGGTCGTGCACGGTGCGCCTGGACGGCATCCCGGTGTGTTCGTGTCTGGTCGCGGCGGGCCAGGTGGAGGGCCGCGAGGTCGTCACGGTCGAGGGGCTGGCGGACTACGCCAGGCAGCGGTCCGGCGGTACGGGTGCATGCGGCACGTCTCCCGACGAGGCCCGGCTGGGGGTCCCCCCGGGCGAAGCCTGGGGGAGGCAGGCCGGGGGCACCGACTCCCAGACCGGCGAGGGAACCGAACTCTCCCCGATCCAGCAGGCGTTCATCGACGCAGGCGCCGTCCAGTGCGGCTTCTGCACCCCCGGTCTGCTCGTCGCCGCCGACGAGATGCTGGAGCGCAACCCCAACCCGACCGACGCGGACATCCGCGAGGCGCTGTCGGGCAACCTCTGCCGCTGCACCGGCTACGAGAAGATCATGGACGCGGTCCGCCTCGCGGCCGCCCGGCAGGGAGAGGCGGTCTGACGATGCCCAGGAACGGCGCTCCCCTCGGCACTCCCACGAAGGTCACCCAGGGCTCCCGGACCAAGGGCGGCATCGGCGAGTCCACGCTCCGCCCGGACGGGACCCTCAAGGTCACCGGCGAGTTCGCGTACTCCTCGGACATGTGGCACGAGGACATGCTGTGGGGACAGATCCTGCGCTCCACGGTCGCCCACGCCGAGATCGTCTCCATCGACACGGGCGAGGCACTGGCCACGCCGGGCGTCTACGCCGTCATGACGTACGACGACCTGCCGACCGACGTGAAGAACTACGGCCTGGAGATCCGCGACACCCCGGTCCTCGCCCACGGCAAGGTCCGTCACCACGGCGAACCGGTCGCCGTCGTCGCCGCCGACCACCCGGAGACCGCGCGCCGCGCCGCCGCCAAGATCAAGGTCGAGTACCGCGAACTGCCCGTCATCACCGACGAGGCGTCCGCGACCGCGCCGGACGCGGTCCTCGTCCACGAGAACCGCACCGACCACCACATCGGCCACGTCCCGCACCCGAACATCGTGCACCGCCAGCCGATCGTCCGCGGCGACGCCGACGAGGCGGCGAAGAAGGCCGACTTCATCGTGCGGGGCGAGTACACCTTCGGCATGCAGGACCAGGCCTTCCTCGGCCCGGAGTCCGGTCTGGCAGTACCCGCCGAGGACGGCGGCGTCGACCTCTACATCGCCACCCAGTGGCTCCACTCCGACCTGCGCCAGATCGCGCCCGTCCTCGGCCTGCCCGAGGACAAGGTACGCATGACGCTGTCCGGCGTCGGCGGCGCGTTCGGCGGCCGCGAGGACCTGTCGATGCAGATCCACGCCTGCCTGCTGGCACTGCGCACCGGCAAGCCCGTCAAGATCGTCTACAACCGCTTCGAGTCCTTCTTCGGGCACGTCCACCGCCACCCGGCGAAGCTGTACTACGAGCACGGCGCCACCCGCGACGGCAAGCTGACCCACGTCAGGTGCCGCATCGTCCTGGACGGCGGCGCGTACGCCTCCGCGTCCCCCGCGGTCGTCGGCAACGCCTCCTCGCTCGGCATCGGCCCGTACGTCGTCGACGACGTCGACATCGAGGCCATCGCGCTCTACACCAACAACCCGCCCTGCGGCGCCATGCGCGGCTTCGGCGCGGTCCAGGCGTGCTTCGCCTACGAGGCCCAGATGGACAAGCTCGCCGACGCGGTGGGCATGGACCGGGTGGAGTTCCGTCAGCTCAACGCGATGACGCAGGGCACGCTCCTGCCGACCGGGCAGCCGGTCGACTCCCCGGCCCCGGTCGCCGAACTCCTGCGCCGCGTCAAGGCGATGCCGCTGCCGCCGGAGCGCCAGTGGGAGAGCAGCGAGGGTGCCGACGTACGGCAGCTGCCCGGCGGTCTGTCCAACACCACGCACGGCGAAGGCGTCGTACGCGGTGTCGGCTACGCGGTCGGCATCAAGAACGTCGGCTTCTCCGAGGGCTTCGACGACTACTCCACCGCGCGCGTGCGCATGGAGGTCGTCGGCGGGGAGCCGGTGGCCGTCGTGCACACCGCCATGGCGGAGGTCGGCCAGGGCGGCGTCACCGTCCATGCGCAGATCGCCCGCACCGAGCTGGGCGTCGCGCAG
This sequence comes from Streptomyces sp. NPDC040410, assembly GCF_055595715.1. Lineage (NCBI taxonomy): Bacteria > Bacillati > Actinomycetota > Actinomycetes > Kitasatosporales > Streptomycetaceae > Streptomyces > Streptomyces sp. NPDC040410. The sequence continues at coordinate 731,843 of NZ_JBVIVK010000001.1, read as the reverse complement.
GTGACCATCCATCCGGCCGACACCCAGGTGGGCAGCGCCGGTTCGACGTCCGCGTCGCGTCAGACGTACGTCACCGGCGGCGCCGTCAGGAACTCGTGCGAGCTCGTCCGGGAGAAGGTCCTGGAGATCGGCCGGCGCAAGTTCGGTACGTACCACCCGGCTTGGGCCACGGCCGAGCTGCTCCTGGAGGGCGGCAAGGTCGTCACCGACGGCGGCGAGGTCCTCGCCGATCTGGCCGACGTGCTCGAAGACGAGACCGTCGAGGTCGAGGCCGAGTGGCGGCACCGGCCGACGGAGCCCTTCGATCTGCGCACCGGCCAGGGCAACGGACACGTCCAGTACTCCTTCGCCGCGCACCGCGCCGTCGTCGAGGTGGACACCGAACTCGGCCTCGTGAAGGTCGTCGAACTGGCCTGCGCCCAGGACGTCGGCAAGGCGCTCAACCCGCTGTCCGTCCTCGGCCAGATCCAGGGCGGTACGACCCAGGGGCTCGGGGTGGCGGTCATGGAGGAGATCATCGTCGACCCGAAGACGGCGAAGGTGAAGAACCCCTCCTTCACGGACTATCTGATCCCCACCATCCTCGACACGCCGACCATCCCGGTCGACATCCTCGAACTCGCGGACGACCACGCGCCGTACGGACTGCGCGGCGTCGGAGAGGCACCCACCTTGTCGTCGACTCCCGCGGTCCTCGCGGCTGTCCGCGACGCGACCGGCCTGGAGCTGAACAGGACGCCGGTACGTCCCGAGCACCTCACGGGAACCGCGTGACTCCGGCTGCCGTTGCGGGCAGTCGCGCCGCAGGGCGGCACGGGTGCGCGCGCAACGGCACCCCGGCGCCGGGCAACGGTGGGGCCTGGCAGGCATCTTCGTGGTCTGTTTCGCCCTCAGTCCCATTGAGAGCCGGCTGACGCCGCACCAGCTGTATCGATCAGGACCGCCGGACCGCCCTGCACACAACCGCTGTCAAGGAGACCGAGAGATGCTGGACATCGCCGACGAGCTCGACCGGTGGGTCGAGCGGGGACGCGACTTCGCCGTGGCCACCGTGGTGGCCGTCCGCGGCAGCGCTCCCCGACTGCCCGGGGCCGCCCTCGCGGTGGACGCCGACGGCACGGCGATCGGCTCGGTCTCGGGCGGCTGTGTGGAGGGCGCCGTGTACGACCTGTGCCGACAGGCGCTTCGGGACGGGGAACCGGTCCTGGAGCGCTTCGGCTACAGCGACGAGGACGCCTTCGCCGTCGGCCTGACCTGCGGCGGCGTCATCGACGTCCTCGTCGCACCGGTACGGTCGGGCGATCCCGTCCGTCCGGTGGCCGCGTCCGCGGTGTCCGCCGCCTCCCGCGGGGAGGCGGCGGCGGTGGCCCGGATCGTCTCGGCCCCCGCGCACCTCATCGGCAGGGCGCTCCTCGTCCACCCCGACGGCTCGTACGAGGGCGGCTTCGCCGCCCACCCCGAACTGGACCGCACGGTCGCCGCCGAAGCGGGCGCCTTCCTGGACGCCGGCCGCACCGGCACCCTGGAGATCGGCGAGCAGGGCTCGCGCTGCGGGGCCCCGCTCACGGTCCTGGTGGAGTCCTCCGTCCCCCCGCCCCGGATGATCGTCTTCGGAGCGATCGACTTCGCGTCGGCACTGGTCCGGATCGGCAAGTTCCTCGACTACCACGTGACGGTGTGCGACGCCCGCCCCGTGTTCGCCACCCGCACCCGCTTCCCGGAGGCCGACGAGATCGTCGTCGAGTGGCCGCACACGTACCTGGAGCGGACGTCCGTGGACGCCCGCACGGTCCTGTGCGTGCTCACCCACGACGCCAAGTTCGACGTGCCCCTGCTCCGGCTCGCGCTGCGGCTGCCGGTGGCGTACGTCGGTGCGATGGGCTCCCGCCGGACCCATCTGGAACGGAACGAGCGCCTGCGCGAAGCCGGCGTCACCGAGCTGGAGCTGGCACGGCTCCGGTCCCCGATCGGCCTCGACCTCGGGGCCCGTACGCCCGAGGAGACAGCGCTCTCGATCGCCTCCGAGATCGTCGCCGGCCGGCGCGGAGGCAGCGGCGTTTCGCTGACCGGCGCGCACACCCCGATCCACCACGACGTGACGTCCGGGCCGACGGGACGGATCGGGTCGGTGGCCTGAGGGGTCAGGAGGCCTGCGACGACAGGACCCTGGACGCTTCGCGGACCGCCGTGAGCAGGTCGTCCAGGGCGTGCGCGAGGTCCTTGACCGTCTGGTCCACGGAGCGCGTCGGGAGGTGGCCCGCCCACATCCGCTGCAGACTGGTGCGCAGTACGGTCGCCAGGTCCGCCACATTGCGCAGCCGGACCACGACTTCGTCCACACCCGGGCGGGCCGCCGCGGGAGTGTTCCACTGTCTCCGCAGTGAGGTCCTGAGGGAGACGGCGCGCGTCCCGATGACCCGCACCACGTCCCCCTTGACCTGATTGGCGCTCAGCGAGGCCAGTTCCTCGCTGGGACGCTCGAAGGTGGACCAGATCTCCTCGAGCAGGGCCAGGGTCTGGTCCCCGGTGGGCGATGCGGCGGCCGCCGCGGGTCCCTCGACGGCCGGTGCCTGGACGGGAGGGGTACCGTCCACGGTTTCGAGGGCGATGCGCGACGACGGAACCGGTGCGGCCTCGGAGAGCGTACGAGGCCGGAGAACCGGTGCCTGGTGGGGCCGGTTCACCTTCATCTCGTCCAGGTACGCCCAGCACGCCCGCGCCGCCAGGCGGAAGAACCACCAGCGGTCCCGGTCCGAGACCTTGCGCGGGATGAACATCAGGGAGCAGGCCTGGATCGCCAGGTACCACTGGTGGAGCCAGGCGGCATCGAGGCGCCGGTCCGCGCCCCAGCCCAGTGTCGCCTCGCGCACGGTGTCCACCAGTTCGGCCAGACCCAGTGGGATCAGCGGGCCCGTACAGCCGGGACCGACCAGCCCGGTGATCAGCTCCTCCCTGGCGTCGTCCAGCATGTGGGGAAGGTAGGAGTCGGCGACCAGGCACAGCAGCAGATGGACCGGATCGCGGGCCAGCAGCGCCTGCTCGTCGAACCGGGAAAGGTCGATGAGCGTGTACTGGTCCGCCGGGGCGTCCGCCCTGGCCGGCACCATGATGTTGCCGGGATGCAGATCTCCGTGGGCGCGGCCGCGCGCGGCGTCCTGGACCTCGTACCGGCTCAGGGGACAACCGTCCGCCAGGAGAACGGGGTTGGGCAGGGGGAGTTCGTCACCGCCGGTCGAGAACCACGGGAGCGACACCGCCCGAGGGCCGAGCCGGTCACGGATCCACTCGCTCAGGGGAGCGCCGGCGTCGAGGCGTCGGCCCAGCAGCTCCGTCACGAACTTTGCCGCCGGCAGCGTCGGCATCGCCGGATCCTCCGGATTCCACTCGCCCAGCACATCGCTGACGATGTTCCCGGCCAGCTGCGGAAGACCCGCCCGGCGCCCGGCCGCGGCGAGCGTCTCGGTCCTGCTCCTCCCGTCGCCGGCGGGCTGCTGGAACATCAGCCATGCGTTCCCCACCGGAAAGTGTTTGTCCGCCAGCTTCACCAGATGGCGCTCGATGAAGTCCCGGGTGCCCGGCAGGCCGCAGTCCAGCGCCAGAGCGTGGTTGCGCGGCTCGGCGGCGGCGTCGTCGGACGATGCGACCAGCTTGATGATCCTCCGGCCCCCCGTCCGGTCGGCACACCGCTCGCGCACGACGGCCGAGACGAGCTGCCCGCCACTGCCTCCGGTCTTCAGCGACTCCCACCTGAACAGCTCCATACGGTTCCCGTCGAGCCAGCGGGCCAGCGCGGCGTCCACGGTCTCGTCGTCGAACACCGCCGGGACACCAGAGGGGTGATGCTCCATGACCTCAGTATCTCCGGAAGCCGCCCGACTCCCGGTAGCTCTGTGCCGGGTACGGCCGCCCGTGATATGCCGTGCGGGGAGAAAGGGGATCATCATGGCACGCCGCAGGGGGAGTTGGCGTACACACCGCACCCGCACCGCACGGCTGTCCGGCACGGTCGACGCCGCGGCACTGCGCTCCGCGCTCACCGCCCACGAGCCGGACGGCGGGCCCGCACCCCGCTTCGAGGGTCTGCACGTCACCGGAGTCCTCGACCTGAGCCACTGCCGCCTCGACACCGCGGTCGCGCTCGTCGGCTGTCACTTCGAACAACCCGTCCAGCTCACCCAACTCACCGTCCTGGCACTGGACCTGTCGGGTTCGACGATGCCTGCCCTGTACGCCGACGGCATCACCATGGACGGCGAACTCGGCCTGAAGGGTGCCCGGTTGGGGGACGGCCGTGACGAGCGGAGCCCCCTGGTGGAACCGAGAGCGGGCGGTGCCCGGGTTCCGCGCCGCCTCCAGGAGGATTCCACGTCAGGCGTCGTCCGGTTGGCGGACGCGCGGATCGGCGGCAACCTCGTCGTCGAGCGGCTCCGGGTGACCGGCGCCGACGCCTGGTCGCTGCTCGCCCCGCGGCTGTCGGTCGGCGGCTCGGTGCACGCCCGCGAGCTCAACGCCTCCGGTTCCCTCTATCTGCGCGACGCGCGCGTCACCTACGCCGTCAACCTCCAGGCCGCCGAGGTGGGCGGCATCGACGCCACCGGGCTCGTCTGCAGCGGCGGCTTCTACGCTGACTGGGGATTCCGCAGCACCGGACAGGTGCTGCTGCGGGCGGCTGAGATAGGCGGGGTGGTCACCTTCCACGACAGCGTCCTCGCCGAGCCCGCAGGGTCGTTGCTGCTGAGCAGGGTCCGGGTGCCCCGCCTGCGCCTCGATCTGCGCGAGCCCCCGGCGGGGGCGGTGATCCTGCAGGACGCGGCGGTGGACGTCCTGGTGGACTGCGAGGACACCTGGCCGGACCCGGGCGAGCTGGTCCTGGAGGGCTTCACCTACAAACGCCTGGAGACCGCCCGGCCCGTCGCGGTCCGCTCCCGTGTCGGCTGGCTGACCCGTGACGAGCGCGCGGGCGCGGGCTCCTTCGAGCAGCTGGCGAGGTCGTACGAGACCATCGGCGACGAGCGCGCGGCCCGTACGGTACGGCACGCCCGAGAGCGTCATCTGCGCCGCCACGACCGCCTGTCGGGCCGGCTCTGGGGAGCGGTCCAGGACGTGCTGTTCGGATACGGCTACGCGCCGCGCCGGGCCCTCGCCTGGCTGCTGTTGCTGGCGGCCGCGGGATCCCTGTGGTTCGGGAACCACCCGCCCCCTCCGGCCGGCGGAGACACCCGCCGCGTCTGGGACCCCGTCCTGTACAGCCTCGACCTCCTCGTCCCGGTCGCCGGCCTCGGCTACCGGGGAGCGTGGGACCCGACAGGCGTGGACAAGGCCGTGGCGGTCTTCCTCGTCGTGTCGGGCTGGACGCTGGTGACCGCGGTGATCGCCGGGGCCCGGCGGGTGATCGGTCGCGGATGAACGGACGCCCGCGGCGGTGCGCTGCCCCAGGACCACCGGGGTCGAGGCGGCGATGCCGCACGCTGCCGGGGAGCGACGTACCAGAGGGAGTCGATGGGGCGCGACGAATACTGGGTGGCCGTTTCCCGAGGCGGTCTCCTGTACGGCGCCGGTTTCTTCGTGACGCCGAGTTCGACGCCGAACTGTACGGCGACGCACCCGAGTTCGGACCCGTGGCTGCGCGATCTCTTCGAACGGCACCGGGGGTACGTCATCGGGCGGCGGGACGGGCAGTGGTGGGTCGTCGGCGACACCGGCTACTGACTCTGGCGTGGACCGCCGTCACGGCCGTCTCAGGAGCCGGTTCGCCGCCCGTCCGAACACGTACTGTGCCGTGGTCCGCAGCAGGGGGTCGGCGAAGGCGGGCAGCAGGCGGACCCGCAACTCCTCCCGCCACAGCACTCGTGTGCGGCCGCCCGGGCCGGGCCGCACCTCGATCTCGGCCCACCCCCGGACGACGCGGCCCCGCTTCTCCAGCCGGCACAGGCCGGGCTCGCCGTCCGTCGGCGGGCGCCACACCGTGACCTCCATCGGGTCGTCGAAGGCGAGCGGGCCGATTCCCGAGCGGGCGACGATGAACGTGCCGCTGCGTGTCGGCGGGGGCGTGACCACGGTGACGCGGGTCAGCGGAACCACCTCGCCGTGGCGGGGCCACTGAGTGAGGCGCCGCCACGCCTCGTCGAGGGGCAACGGGGCGGTGCGTTCGAGGAGGATGTTGACCACGTAACGATCTTAGGGAATCCGGCCTGCTCATCGGCGGGTTCGGGGACGGCTCACACGGTTGGCCCAACGAGGCGTCGGCGTCCGACGTGCGTGCTCCGACGTGCGCGAGCGGCGCGCCGCGCCAATCCCGGTGCCGGTCGCATGAGTTGGGGCGTCATGGCCTGTACACCTTCCCCGGCTCCGCCGTCCCCGGCGCCAGCAGCTGCGGCACGGTCACGAACACGTACCCCCGCTCCTTGAGCGCATCGATGATGCCGGGCACGGCCGGCACGGTGCCGTAGTAGATGTCGTGCAGCAGGATGATCCCGTCGCGGGACGCCTGCGCGAGGACGCGCTTGGTGATCAGGTCCGAGTCGGTCGTCGTGTAGTCCTTGGCGGTCACGCTCCACAGCACCTCCGCGAGGCCCAGCTCGCGGCAGATCCCGTGCACGGTGTCGTCCGTCCGGCCCTGGGGCGGGCGCATCAGTGTCGGGCGGTGTCCGGTGAGGCGCTCTATCTCCTCGTTCGGGCGCTCCAACTCCTCGCGTATCTCCCCGGGTCCGATCCGCGTGAGGATCTTGTGGTCCCAGGTGTGGCTGGCCACCTCGTGCCCCTCGTTCGCCATCCGCTTCACGAGTTCGGGGTACTTCTCGATGTGCCGCTCGCCGAGCAGGAAGAAGGTCGCCGGGACCTGCTTCTCCTTCAGGATGTCGAGCAGGCGGGGCGAGTTCTCGCTCGGCCCGGCGTCGAAGGTGAGCGCGATGCACCTGGCCTCGCGGCAGTCGACGGTCCCGAACCTGGCCTGGACGCCCGCGGTGGCGTGGGCGCGGGCCGCGCTCGGCGCGGTGGCGCCGGTGTTCGTGCACGCGGTCAGTGACAGAGTCGCGGCCGCGAACATCATCGCGGCGGCACGCAACCCGCCCCCCGTTCTTGTCATCTTCTTGGTCGGAACACACATGCGGGGACTATACACAGCGATTATACGCGCTATGTATAGTCGATCGCCGGCGCCCTGACCCGTGCCTGGACGAACGACAACACCGACCTCCACCTCGCGAAGTCGGCGGGTTTGGTCGCTACGACGCGACGACCGGCGCACACCGGCGCACACCCGGGCCGGGAGCCTTCCGGCGAGGCGTACGTGCCCTTGCGGCGTAACGTCGTGAGGGTGGACTTCACTGCGGACAGCCTTGTGTCCTGTGCCGCGCGTGAGCTCAGCCGGAGAGCGGAGCAGCTGATCCGCGAGGTGGAGCGGCGTCTGCGTCGTGACGTTCCGGACCTGTGGGAGAACCCGGACGTCATGGCGTCGGAAAGCGTCGCCGCGCACGTCCTCGCAGTGCTGTACGGCCTCGAGCACGATGTCGATCCGGGCGGACTCGAAGGGCCGGCCGAGCAGGCAGGGCGCGCACGGCGGCTCGCTCGGCAGGGCACTCCCGTCAGCGCGATGCTGCGGGCCTTCCGGCTGGGACAGGGCATCATCCTCGACGCACTCCTGGAAGAGATGCCCCGGCTGACGGACGACGCCGAGCTGATCAGCTCGGCATCGCGCAAGCTGATCGCGACGGCGACCGGATACCTGGACCGCGCGTCGGAGCGGGGCGTCCTCGCGTTCCAGGAGGAACGGGAGCGCCGGCTGCAGTGGCGGCTGTCGATGGTGAACGAGGCCGGCATGCGCATCGGGACCACCCTGGACATCGTCCGCACCACCCAGGAACTCGCGGATGTCGCCACCCAGCAGTTCGCCGACCTCGTCACCGTCGACCTGCTCGACTCCGCGCTCCGCGCGGACGACACCCCGGCGGCGGGCCCGCCCCTGCTGCGCCGGGTCGCCCAGCGGTCGGTGGTGGAGCGCGACCCGGCATCGACGATCCCGCCGCAGCGGCTCCACACCTATCCGGACGGATCACCGTCGGCGCGCGCACTCGCCACCGGGCAGCCCTCCCGGCACGGCCTCGACGAGCCGCCCGGCGGCGTGGCCGCGGCTTCCGAGCACCACCGCGCCGCGGACCAGCCCCTCCACTCGCTGCTGGTGGTGCCGCTGCGCGCGCGTGACACCACGCTGGGCGTCGCACAGTTCTACCGCCACCGCCGCGCCGACCTCTTCGACGAAGAGGATCTGCTCCTCGCCCAGGAGATCGCCGCCAGGGCGGCGGTGGCCGTCGACAACGCCCGCCGCTACACGCACGCGCGCGCCACCGCGCTCGCCCTGCAGCGCAGCCTCCTCCCGCGGTTTGTGCCGCGGCAGTCCGCCGTGGAGGTCGCCTGCCGCTACCTGCCCGCCGGCGCCGAGGCCGGCGTGGGCGGCGACTGGTACGACGTCATCCCGCTGTCCGGGGCGCGTGTCGCGCTCGTGGTGGGCGACGTTGTCGGCCACGGCATCCACGCCGCCGCCACCATGGGCCGCCTGCGGACGGCGGTACGCACCCTCGCCGACATCGACCTGCCCCCCGACGAACTCCTCACCCACCTGGACGACGTCGTCATCCGCCTGTCCGCGGAAGCGTCCAGTACACCGGACGATCCGGCCGCCGAGTCCGTCACCGCGACAAACGCGGCCACCGCGTCGGCCGGCTCGGGGAGCGGGGGGTCGGGCGGCTCGGACGCCCCGGATGCGGGGGCTTCGGGCGGCTCGCGTGCCGCAGGCCCGGTCGCCCCGGACGCGGTGCCTTTCAGGGCCCCTGGCGCCGAGGTCGGTGGGGACGTCGGGGCGGCCTGTCTGTACGCCGTCTACGATCCCGTCTCCAGCCGCTGCACCCTCGCCCGGGCGGGGCATGTGCTGCCCGTCGTGGTGAGCCCGGACGGAAACGTCGACGTCCTCGACCTGCCTCCCGGCCCGCCGCTCGGCCTGGGCGGCCTGCCGTTCGAGGCGGCGGAGGTCGACGTGCGGGAAGGCAGCCTCCTCGCCCTCTACACCGACGGCCTGTTCGGAGTCCGCGGCCACGACATCGATGCTTGCCTCGCCACGCTGCGCCAAGCCCTGGCCCACCCCGCTCCCTCCCTGGAGGCCACCTGCGACAACGTGCTGACAGCGATGCTGCCCGAACGGCCGCCCGACGACGTCGCACTGCTGCTGGCCCGCACCCACGCCCTCGGCGCCGGCCAGGTCGCCGCCTGGGACCTGGACGCCGACCCCGCCGCCGTGGCCGGGGCCCGGGAGCGCGTCTCCGAACAGCTGGGCATCTGGGGGCTGGAGGAACTCGACTTCATCGCCGAACTGGTGGTGAGCGAACTGGTCACCAACGCCATCCGCTACGGCCGGCCCCCCATCCGCTTGCGCCTGATCCACGACCGCACCCTCATGTGCGAGGTGTCCGACGCCAGCAGCAGCACCCCGCACCTGCGCCGGGCCCGCGTCTTCGACGAGGGCGGCCGCGGTCTGCTCCTGGTCGCCCAGCTCGCCGACCACTGGGGGACGCGCCACGCCCGACAGGGCAAGACGGTCTGGGCCGAGCTGAACGGCTCCGCCGCCTGACGCGACACCCCTTCCCAGCGCCCCGCCCCCCGCCGGGGCCTACGCCCGGCCCAGCGGCGCTCCGACGCGGAGGTTCCACCGTCCGGACCGTCCGCTGAACTCGGTTGCCGTCAGGGGCGGCACGTCGATACGCCAGAACGCCGACTCGGGCGCCCCGAGTGCCCGCACCCCCGCGGCCCGTACGACCTCGGGGTCCACGACGGCGACGGTGCGGCCCGCCGATCGCGCGGCCGACTCCAGCCAGGTGCCGATCCGTTCGCAGAAGTCCCTTACCGACTCCCCGCCGTGCGGCGCGGAAGCCGGGTCCGACAGCCACAGCGCGACGGCCTCCGGCTCCTTGGCGCTCACCTCCGCCAGGCTCGCACCGCGCCAGCGGCCCACGTCCAGACCGGTCAACTCCGTTACCACCAGGGCGTCCAGACCGAGTGCCTCGGCAGTCTCGCGGCACCGCACCGTGGGGGAGACCAAGGCCCGGCCCTCAGGTCGGGGAGTCTCGGCCGCGGCGCGCGCGAGCCGGAGTCCGGCCGCGTCGAGTGAGCAGCCGTCGTCGAACCGGGCCTCCCTCAGCGCCGCACTGATCGCAGGTGAGATCAACATCACTCGGCTCGTCATCTGTCCGTTCCCGTGCTCGACTTCCCTGCCGCCCCGGGGACTTGAGGTGCTCCAGACCCCCTGGCGTGCGCCCGTGCGCTCTTGGCCGCGCCTCCGCTTCGCGGTACCTTCACGGGCGGTGTCCACGACGGACACCGACGACGGTTCCGCGGAAGCCGGTGAGAGTCCGGCACGGTCGCGCCACTGTAAGCCCGGTTCGCCCACCTCGGTGTGCGGCGGGCAAGTCAGACCCGTTCCCGTCGTCCTGTGCACCACCGAGACGGGACGCGAGTTCCCCCAGGAGGGCCTGCCATGGCGCAGTCTGTCGCTCAGCCGACCACCAACCCCACCGCCGTACCCGCCAAGCTGCCGATCGGCGCGATCGCCCCCTGGGCGGTCTTCTTCGGCATCCTGATGCTGGTCCTGCTCTACTTCGTCGGCGCCGAGCAGGGCGCCACCGCCGTGATGAGCGGAGAGGACGTGCACGAGTGGGTGCATGACGCCCGCCACCTGCTCGGCTTCCCCTGCCACTGACAGCGGCGAGGAAAGTACGAGCTCATGAACTCCGCAACCGTCAGAAACCTACTGGTGCGTGGCATGCTCGCGGGTCTCACCGCGGGCCTGCTCGCCCTCGTCGTCGCCTACTTCCTGGGCGAGTCGCGCGTCGACGCGGCCATCGCCTACGAGGAGGCGCACGCCCACGAGCACGAGCACGGCGCAGAACTCGTCACCCGTACGATGCAGTCCACCGCGGGCCTGTCCACCGGTGTGCTCGTCTACGGCATCGCGTTCGGCGGCATCGCAGCCCTCGCGTACTGCTTCGCCCTGGGCCGTATCGGCCGCTTCGGGCCGCGCGCGAGCGCGCTGCTCCTCGCGGCCGCCGGCCTGATCGCCGTGTACCTCGTGCCGTTCCTGAAGTACCCCGCCAACCCGCCCGCCGTGGGCGACCCCGGCACCATCGCCAAGCGCACCACCTTGTACTTCCTGATGATGGTGCTCGGTGTGCTGCTCGCGGTCGGCGCCGTCATTCTGGGCAAGCGCCTGGCGCCGCGCCTCGGGAACTGGAACGCGACGCTGGCCGCGGGGGCGTTCTTCGTCCTGGTCATCGGGCTCGCGTACGCGTTCCTGCCGTCCTTCAACGAGGTCCCGGCGGACTTCCCGGCCACACTGCTGTGGCAGTTCCGTCTGGCGGCCCTGGCCGTCCAGGCGACGTTGTGGACCGTCTTCGGGCTGCTCTTCGGAATCCTGGCAGAACGGGTCCTGGCCCCTCGTACGGCAGCCGCCGCAGAGCAGGCCACCACCACGCGGGCCACCCCGGTACCGCACTGAGAACGCCACTTCGACGGCCCCGCGGGAAACCTCCGGCGGGGCCGTCGGCCATGGCGCGGGCACCCGCGTCGGCCGGCCGCCCTGGTAGCGGGCTCTCTCTTCGGCGGCGTATGCCCGCCGCGCCCGGCGAAGGACTCGCGCCGGCCGTCGCGCTCCTCGTGCCGCACGACGGGGCGGAGGGCCGTCGACACGGACGCCTTCGGCCGGTCGCCTGTCGCGGCGGGGCGGTCTCCAGCAGTTCGCCGGCCGTCCGCCGCGCCGGCGCCGCGGTCTGTTCGGCGCCGCGCCGGTACGTCACGGGTAGGTGGGCTGCCCAGCGGATGTACAGCGCACCGGCCGAGGTACGGCCCACGAGGTCCGGACGCCCGTCACCGGAGAAGCCGCCGTGCGCGACCAAGCCCGTCGGCACGGGGCAAACGGCGCCGGTGTGCCGGGCCGGACCGGGATTCGGTGAGAGTTGCGGACAGAAGGTGTCCGCAAGCGCCGCTAGCGTGCACGGTATGACGAAGACGACCGCGACGGCCCCCGCGGCCGGCACCCGTGCCCTGAACCGCGCGACCCTCGACCGGCAACTGCTGCTGCGCCGCGCGTCCCTGTCCGCCAAGGACGCCGTGCGGCACCTCCTGGGCCTGCAGGCGCAGAACGTCAAGCCGCCGTACTACGCGCTCGCCGCCCGTCTCGACGGATTCACCCCCGAGGAGCTGTCGGGGCTGATGGCGGAGCGCGAGGTCGTCCGTATCGTCACCATGCGCTCGACCATCCACACCCACACAGCCGACGACTGCCTCACCCTGCGCCCCCTGGTGCAGACCGCCCGCGACCGGGAACTCACCAACTTCCGCAAGGGCCTTGAGGGTGTCGATCTGGACCGGCTCGCCGTACTCGCCCGTGAACTGGTGGAGGCCGAGCCGCGCACCATGAAGGAGCTGCGCGAGGCGCTGCTCACCGAGTGGCCGGACGCCGACCCGCAGGCTCTCGCCATCGCCGCCCGCTGCCGGCTCCCGCTCGTGCAGGTCACCCCGCGCGGTCTGTGGGGCAGGAGCGGCCAGGTCGCCCTCACCACCGCCGAGCACTGGCTCGGCCGCCCCGCCGAGCCCGCCCCGGCACCCGACGCGACCGTGCTGCGCTACCTCGCCGCGTTCGGCCCGGCGTCCGTCAAGGACATGCAGACCTGGGCGGGCCTGACCCGGCTGCGCGACGCCTTCGAACGACTCCGGCCACAGCTCCTGGCCTTCCGTGACGAGAACGGCGTCGAGCTCTTCGACCTCCCGGACGCCCCACGCCCCGGCCCGGACACCCCGGCCCCGCCCCGCTTCCTCCCCGAGTTCGACAACCTCCTCCTCTCCCACGCCGACCGCACCCGCGTCGTGCCGCCCGAGTACCGGGGCCGCGCCTGGCAGGGCAACCAGACCTCCTGCACGCTCCTCGTCGACGGTTTCCTCGCCGGTGTGTGGAAGCTGGAGGAGGGCGCCCTCGTCGTCGAGCCCTTCGGCCGGCTCACCAAAGCGCAGCGGGACGACGTCACCGCCGAGGGGGAGCGGATGCTCGCGGTGCTGCACCCCGGGACCGCGTACGACATCCGGTTCGGTGCCGTCGTACGACAGTGAAGGGGCTCTCGCCGTCATGACCACGGAGAGGCCGTCAGCCCGGGCGGGCGAACCAGGTGCGGGCCGCCGACGCGGTCAGGCCCCACAGGGTGTCCGTGATCAGGCCGATGGAGACCGGGACCAGTCCCATACCCTCCCCCGCGGAGAGCGCCGCGTGGAGAGGGGGCGCTGCGGGCCGCTCGTGGTGGCCCGCAACGCCCCCTGGTTTTTCACCTGAGGGATACTCAGGAGAACTGCCGGGTTACGAGTTGACCTGCGCGGTCACCTGGCTCGAGAAGGTGGTCAGCCGGGTGTAGACACCCGGGTAACCGGCCTCGGCGCAGCCCTCGCCCCAAGAAGTGATACCTGCCAGGACGCCCCCGATGAGCAGGGGACCGCCGCTGTCGCCCTGGCAGGTGTCTACACCGCCGGAGGTGTATCCGGCGCAAACCATGTCGCTCGCGATGAAGTCGGAGCCGTACGAGCCGGCGCAGCTGGAGTCGGACACGATCGGGACGGTCGCGGTCCGCAGCTGGTTGGAGGAGCCGCCGCTTGAGGAGGTGGTGCCCCAGCCGAGGATGCGGGCGGTCGTGCCGGCCGCGTACACGGAGGTGTTCGAGGAGGAGACGTACTTCGCCGTGGTGTACGGCATCGACGTCGACAGGGTCAGCACGGCCACGTCGTCGCCGTTGGTGGCGTCCGTATAGCCCGGGTTGATCCAGATCTTGCTGACTCTGCTGACCGTGCCGTTCGTGCCGCTGAGGTACGTGCGCCCGCCGACGACACGGACGCTGCTGGTGGTCTCGCCGACCATACAGTGCGCGGCCGTGACCACCTTCGTGGCCGACACCAGGGTGCCGCCGCAGAACTGGCTCTGCGAGGCGTCCGTGATCTGCATCATGAACGGGTACGCGGTCGTCGTGGTCGTCGTGCCGCCGACGATGGGCTGGGGGGCGGCCGTGGCGTTGGGAGCGCCGAGCAGCGCGGTGGCGGCGGCGGCAGCGGTGGCCGCGACGACGGCGCCGGTCTTCTTGGCGCGGTTGAGCCCGAACATGAGTCTCCTCAGTGGGGGTTGCCGGTGGGGGACGCGCGGGTGGGGGTGAGCACGGGGGTCGCGGGACCGACCCCCGTATGCCCGGCGAGCGGCACGCCCTTACGCTAGAACCCGGCGCTCCCTCTTCCCAATGAGGGAACCCCCTAAGGGAGTTGGGCAGGGTTAACCCTCGGTCGAACCCAGTAAACCCGCACGGGCCTCACTTCGAGTGGCGCCCCGCCGCCAGTCGGACGATGTCCACCCGCGAGCGGATCCCCAGCTTGCGGTAGACCCGGGTGAGCGTCGCCTCGACCGTCTTGACGCTGATGAACAGCCGCCCGGCTATCTCCCGGTTGGTGGCGCCCTCCATGACGAGCGCGGCGACCTGACGCTCCATCGCGGCGAGGCCGTCCAGCGCGTCGAGCGCGGGGACGGGCGCCGGGGCGGGCTGCGACGGCGCGGCGACGGCGGCCGCCTCCACCTGGCGCAGCCAGGGCAGCGCGCGGCAGCGCCGGAACAGCCGCGCCGCCTCGTCGTACGACGTCGTACTTCCGCGGTTCGCCTCCGGGGCGTCAGAGCCTGTGGCGAGAGTCCGACGGTGCTCCGCCCTTCGGGCCTCCGCGCGCTCGGACCCTCGCCACAGGCGCGCCCCTTCGGTCGGCCCCGGCCGGCGGGCGGTACGCAGCGAGGCCAGCGCGAACGCGGCCCGCGCCTCCTCCAGGCCGTATCCCAGTTTGGCGAGCCGGTCCTGAACGGACGTCAGCTGGGCGAGGGCGGCCTCGTGTTCGCCACGCGCCGCCCGGACCAGGGCCTCGGCCCGGTCCAGCACGGCCAGCACACTCTCGCGGTCCAGCCTGAGCGCGTGCTCCCGCGTCACGTCGATGACGTCCTGCGCCTCGCCTGTCTCACCGATACGCACCAGGGCCTCGGCGAGGTCGCCGTGCCAGCGGCCGCGCGCCGGGTCGGTGATGCCGAGCCCCTGCTCCAGCTCCCGCACCCGCCGCAGCGACCGGACCGTGCCCGCGGCGTCCCCGGCGACCAGCTGGGCGTGCCCGAGGGCGGCCAGGGCACGAGAGACGTACATCTGGTCGCCGTCCTCCTCGGCGTGCTGCACCGCTTCCCGGGCCAGCGCCAAGGCCCGGTCCACGTCCCCGCCCGCGGCCTCCGCGAACGAGGTGAGCAGGGCGGAGGCCACCGTACCGATGCCGGTGTCGCGGGCCATCCGCAGGCTCTCGCGGGCCAGGTCGAGGGCCCGGCCGCAGTGCCCGGAGCGCAGTTCGGTTTCGGCGAGCAGGCGCAGGAAATGCACCTCGCTCTCGACGACGCCGCGCCGCCGCACCTCACGCAGCAGCGCGGTGACCGTGCTGCGGGCCTCGGTCAGCTGATCGCTCATGATCAGCCAGCGGTACCGGGTCGAGCCCGGGCCGTTGTGATGGCAGGCCACCTCGGGGTCCTGGGGCTCCTTCAGCGCGCGCTTGATGGTGGCGGGGGCGTCCGGGTGGCCCATCAGGGTCTCGGTCTGGGCCTGGAAGGCGAGCGCCAGGAGTTCGGTGCGCCGGTCGCCGGCCCGGGCGGCGAGCTCCGCCGCGTGCGCGGCCTGCTCCCGGCCCTCCGCGAAGTCGCCCTCCACGACCAGGCCCCGCCAGGCCAGCTGGTAGTGGACCAGGGCGAGCAGCCGCGGGTCGTCACCCGCGTCGGCCAGTACCTGCGGGAAGACCGCGTCCACGTCACCGAGGGCCTGGCCGGCCGCCTCGATCACCACCATCCAGGCCCGTACCCGGTCGGCGGGCACGGTGGCCCGGGTCAGCACGTCGCGGGCGATGTCCCGGGCGAGGTCCACCTCGCCCGAGGTGATCGCGTCCTCGGCGGCCTCGAGCCGCCTCTCGTCCGGGGCCGGTCTGCTGTCCGGCGGGGTGTGCCGGGCCGCGAGCAGCCCCATCGACGCGGCCACCGACGGCGCCCCGCGGTCCCGTGCCAGCGTCGCGGCCTCCGCGAGCCGGGCCGCCACTTTGGGGTCGGTGCCGGTGGTCGCCAGGGCCAGGTGCCGGGCCCGCTCGATCGGATCGGAGGCCGCCGTGGACAGCGCGGCGTGCGCCGCACGCCGGTCCTGCGCCGAGGCCTCCGCGTACAGCGCCGCCGAGATCAGAGGGTGCGCGAACCTTACGGCGGCCCCCTCCGGCTCCGTCGCGAGCAGCCCGAGCTCCGCCGCCTGCCCCGTCTCGGCGTCGGCGTTCTCCCGGCCGGCCGCGTGCAGCAGGGCCAGGGTGGGGCGGGCGCCCGCGCTGGCCACCAGGAGAGTGCGGCGGGCCTCGTACGACAGCATCTCCAGCCGGTTCAGTACGAGAGCCCGCAGCGAGGTGGGCACGGGCAGCGGCTCACCCGGCCGGGGAGGGGTGGGGTTCTCGGCCAGCGCGCGGCCCAGCTCCAGCGCGAACAGCGGGTTGCCGCCGCTGGTGCGGTGGATGTCACGGACGGTGGACCGCGGCAGGCCGGTGTAGCCGCGGTGGTCGAGCAGCGCGGAGACCTGGGCGCGGGAGAGCGGGCCGAGGCGGACGGCCACGGTGTCGGGCAGGGACGCGCGTAGATGGCGGTCGTACTGCTCGCCCTCGGTCCGCTCCGCGCACAGCATCTGCACCGGGGTGCCGCCCAGGCGGCGGGCGGCGAAGCCGAGCAGTTCCGCACTGGCCGGATCCAGCCACTGCAGGTCGTCGGCGACGATCAGGACGGGGCCCGCGGCGGCGAGCGCGCGCAGCACGGACAGCACGGCCAGGCGCAGCGCGAGCCCGTCGCGCTGGAGGGTGGACTCGCCGCGGCCGGTGAGCGCCGACTCCAGGGCCGTGCGCTGGGCCGAGGGCAGCTGGTCGGCCACCTCGCCGACGGCCAGACCGAGGAGGTCGGCCAGGGCCAGGAAGGGGAGATGGGATTCGGACTCGGTCGCCGAGCAGCGCAACACGGTCCGTGCCGACTCGGCGTATTCGGCTGCCAATGACCGCAGGACGGTCGACTTTCCTATTCCCGCGGGGCCGTGCAGCAGCACGCTCCCACCCTGCCTGAGCTGCTCACGGGCCGCGCTGAACAGCTCCTCGCGGCCGATGACCAGGTCGGGGCGGCATCTCGCAGGCTCCTGGAAGTCCCGTCGCACGGTCACCGCTCCCCTCCTGTGTCTCGTGAGGCCCAAATTCTAGGCAACATCGCTTTGAAATTCGGACGGACGACGTCGTGAGGGATATAACAGCGGCCCAGGCGGGCGGAAATTCAAAGCGCGTCTGAATGAATAAGTGCTCATCTGTGAGGTGCGCCGAACGTGTGCGGGGGGTCGGGAACCAGCCAAGTCACGGCAATATACCCGCCCGGCGTGCGGGGCCACGGCCTCCCCGCGGGCACGGGCCCCGAGCTTGCGCATGGCCGACCGGAGGTACCCCTTCACCGTCCCGGCCCGCACCCCCGTCCGCTCCGCGGCCACCACCTTCGTGGCCCCCGAGGCGACGCACGCCAGCACATCCAGCTCTCGGGGCGCAAGACTCACCCCGGCCGCCGGCGGTGCTCCCCGCCGAAGGCGACCGGGAGCCCGGTCGCGCGCCGCAGCCGCAGGAGCGCACCGCGTATCTCCACCGTCCCGGCCGCCCCGGTCGTGTCTGCTGCCACGTACTCGCCCCTTCGTTCGCGGGTTCCCTGCGGCGAGGGGACCCCCTTTCGGGGTGCCTCCCGCGAGCGCTCACCCCCGTTCGGGGGTAGTGAGACCTGCATCACGGATTACACGATGGCAGAGAGCCGCCCGGCAATGGTCCGGTACGGCGCGGGAGTGAGCCGCAGGGGCTGGAGCGCCCCGGAGGTGAACGACCGAAAGAGGAGGAGGACAGATGAGTACGGCTACGGAGCTCTTCCGCGCGGCGCGGGACTTCCTGCTGGCGCACCGCGAGGACTACGCCACGGCCTACGAGGGCTTCTCCTGGCCCCGCCCACAGCACTTCAACTGGGCTCTCGACTGGTTCGACGTCATCGCGGACGGCAACGAGCGGACCGCGTTGCACATCGTCGAGGAGGACGGCACCGAGACCGTCCGGTCCTTCGCCGAGACGGCCGACCGCTCCGACCGGGTCGCGAACTGGCTGCGGGAGCGGGGCGTCCGTGCCGAGGACCGCATCCTCGTCATGCTCGGCAACCAGGCCGAGCTGTGGGAGACGGCCCTGGCCGCGATGAAGCTGCGCGCCGTCGTCATCCCGGCCACCCCGCTGCTCGGCCCCGCCGACCTGCGCGACCGGGTCGAGCGCGGCCGCGTCCGGCACGTGCTCGTGCGCGCAGAGGACACCGGCAAGTTCGACGAGGTGCCCGGCGGGTACACCCGGATCGCGGTCGGCGGTGCGCCGGAGGGCTGGCGGCCGTACGAGGACGCGTACGCGGCCCCGCCCGGCTTCACCCCCGACGGCCCGACCCCCGCCGACGACCCGCTGATGCTGTACTTCACCTCCGGTACGACGGCGCGTCCCAAGCTCGTCGAGCACACCCACGTGTCGTACCCGGTCGGGCACCTGGCCACCATGTACTGGATCGGCCTCAAGCCCGGTGACGTGCACCTGAACATCTCCTCGCCGGGCTGGGCCAAGCACGCCTGGTCCAACCTGTTCGCGCCGTGGAACGCGGAGGCGACCGTCTTCCTGTACAACTACGCGCGCTTCGACGCGGCCCGGCTGATGGCGGAGATGGACCGTGCCGGCGTGACGACCTTCTGTGCCCCGCCGACCGTGTGGCGCATGCTCATCCAGGCCGACCTGACCCAGCTGCGCACCCCGCCCCGCGAGGCCGTGGCCGCCGGCGAACCGCTCAACCCCGAGGTCATCGAGCAGGTCCGCCGGTCCTGGGACGTGACCATCCGCGACGGCTTCGGGCAGACCGAGACCGCGGTCCAGGTCTCCAACAGCCCCGGCCAGCCCCTGAAGACCGGCTCCATGGGGCGGCCGAGCCCGGGCTACCGCGTCGAACTCCTCGATCCGGTCTCCGGCGCGCCGGGCGCCGCCGAGGGGGAGATCGCCCTCGACCTGTCCGTGAAACCGGTGGGCCTGATGACCGGCTACCACGGCGACGCGGACCGTACGGCGGAGGCGATGGCCGGCGGCTACTACCGGACCGGCGACATCGGTTCCCGGGACGCCGACGGCTACATCACCTACGTCGGCCGCGTCGACGACGTCTTCAAGGCCTCCGACTACAAGATCTCCCCCTTCGAGCTGGAGAGCGCGCTGATGGAGCACGAGGCGGTGGCCGAGGCGGCCGTCGTGCCCGCCCCGGACGAGCTGCGCCTCGCCGTGCCCAAGGCGTACGTCGTCCTCGCGGAGTCCTGGGAGCCCGGCCCCGGCACGGCGAAGGCGCTGTTCGAGCACTCCCGGGAGGTCCTGGCCCCGTACAAGCGCATCCGCCGCCTGGAGTTCGCGCCCCTGCCCAAGACCGTGTCCGGCAAGATCCGCCGGATCGAGCTGCGCGAGGCCACGGCCGCGGGCTCGGCCGACGAGTACCGCGAGGAGGACTTCCGGTGACCGGCCTGTCGTACACGCACGGGACCGACGAGACCCCGCTGCTCGGCGACACCGTGGGCGCCGCCCTCGGCCGGGCGATCGCCGCGTACCCGGGCCGCGAGGCCCTGGTGGACGTGCCCTCCGGGCGGCGCTGGACCTACGCCGAGTTCGGCGCCGCGGTCGACGAGGCCGCGCGCGGACTGCTGGCGAAGGGGGTGACGAAGGGCGACCGGGTCGGGATCTGGGCGGTCAACTGCCCATGGGGGTACCTCCCACGCCCTTAAGGCAGTGGGGGAGGGTCCTCGTCCAGTACGCCACCGCCCGCATCGGCGCGATCATGGTGAACATCAACCCGGCCTACCGGGCGCACGAGCTGGCGTACGTGCTGAAGCAGGCCGGCGTCTCGGTGCTGATCGCCTCGCTCGCCCACAGGACGAGCGACTACCGGGCGCTGGTGGACCAGGTGCGGGGCCGGTGCCCCGGGTTGCGGGAGACCGTGTACATCGGCGACCCGTCCTGGGAAGCGCTGACGGCGGGCGCGGCCTCGGTGCCGCACGAGCAACTGGAGGAGACCGCCGCCGAGTCGAGCTGCGACGATCCGGTCAACATCCAGTACACCTCGGGCACCACCGGCTTCCCGAAGGGTGCCACGCTCTCCCACCACAACATCCTCAACAACGGCTACTGGGTGGGGCGCACGATCGGTTACACGGAGCAGGACCGGGTCTGCCTGCCCGTGCCCTTCTACCACTGCTTCGGCATGGTCATGGGAAACCTGGGAGCCACATCCCACGGGGCCTGCATCGTCATCCCGGCCCCCTCCTTCGAACCGAAGGCCACACTGGAGGCGGTCCAGCAGGAGCGGTGCACCTCCCTGTACGGCGTCCCGACCATGTTCATCGCGGAGCTGAACCTGCCGGACTTCGGCGCGTACGACCTGACCTCCCTGCGCACCGGCATCATGGCCGGCTCGCCCTGCCCGGTCGAGGTGATGAAACGGGTCGTCACCGAGATGCACATGGAACAGGTCTCCATCTGCTACGGCATGACCGAGACGTCCCCGGTCTCCCTGCAGACACGGATGGACGACGACCTGGAGCACCGCACGGGGACCGTCGGGCGGGTGCTCCCGCACATCGAGGTCAAGGTCGTCGACCCGGCGAGCGGAGTGATCCGGCCGCGCGGCACCGCGGGCGAACTGTGCACCCGCGGCTACAGCGTGATGCTCGGCTACTGGAACGAGCCCGAGAGGACCGCCGAGGCCGTGGACACCGGCCGCTGGATGCACACCGGCGACCTGGCCGTGATGCGTGAGGACGGGTACGTCGAGATCGTCGGCCGCATCAAGGACATGATCATCCGGGGCGGGGAGAACATCTACCCGCGCGAGATCGAGGAGTTCCTGTACGCCCACCCGAAGATCGCGGACGTACAGGTCGTCGGCGTGCCGCACGAGCGGTACGGCGAGGAGGTCCTCGCCTGCGTCATCCCGCGCGATCCGGCCGACCCGCCCACCCTGGAGGAACTGCGCGCCTTCTGCGAGGGGCAGGTGGCGCACTACAAGATCCCCAGTGCGCTGCGGATCCTGGACTCCTTCCCGATGACGGTGTCCGGGAAGGTGCGCAAGATCGAGCTGCGGGAGGAGGCGGCCCGGGGGTTGTGACGATCAGGTGGGCTCGTCGAGTCGGCTGTGGTCGGCGTCGGCTCCCTCAGCGGCCTCTTCGGCGGGCGCATCCTTGCCCAGAGCGCGCCGGAGTCGTGCGGCGACCGCCTCCTTGTCAGGTCCGGAGAGCCCGGTCGCCGCGGTCGCGGTGTCCGCAGTGCCGGGGGCGTCCGGGCCGGGGTGATCGGGGGCGCGCTGTTCTGCCAGTGCGGACATCAGCGTGCTCCGAGTGACCGAGCCGAGCTGCCTGCGGGCCGTGCCGATCGCCGCGAGGATCACCGCCTGCTTGATGTCGCGGCCCGACACCTCTGCGACGTCGGCGAGCTCGTCGATGGAGACGTCGTCGTGCACCGGCAGTTCCGCGGGCAGATGGGTCTGCCAGATGCGCCTGCGGGCCGGCCGGTCGGGCAACGCGAAGTCGACGTGCAGCAGCCGGGACGCAGGCGGTTTCTTGTACCGGGTTTTTTCGGGATGCTCTCATTCGATTTATTGTGCGATGGGCGGTGTGGACAGTGGGGTAATCGGTGTCGATGGTGTGCTAAGCACCCGTGGCGTCGAATTCGTCGGCGAGACTGTTGACGGGCCGTGGCGTGCCCGTGAGGTCGAGCACGAACAGTGGGACGCCCACGGAGTCGGCGCGGACGCGGGCGTCGTCCGCGTATCCGGCGAGGGAGAAGTAGACGCAGCCCGCGGACTCCGACATGGCCGTCAGCCACAGGCACTCCACGTCCCGCGGTGACGCCGGGCGCATCGTCGGGTCCACCAGGGCCAGCAGGCCGCGGGCGGCCAGGCCTATGCCGGTCGGGGGGCGCTGATCGGCGCGCCGGATGTCCCGGTGGCCGAGCCACCGCAGGTACACGGCGGCGGCCGTGACCGCGTCGCGGGCGGTGCGGATCGTGACGGGCTGGAACGCCCGGCGCGGCGGCGGGGAGACGCGCGCCCGCGAACCGACGGCCGGCCCGGCGTCCGGGCGCGCCCGAGTCACCGGGATGCGCAGCACCGTCCCGCACGGACAGCCCAGCTCCGGCCGGGGCCACTGGCTGCGGCGGCCGCAGGCGGCACAGCGCACGGCGACCCACTCCTCGTCCCACGCCCGGTGCGTGACGGGCGTCGCCACGGCACGCCGGTCCAGTTGAGGGGCCACGGGGGCGCCGCACGCGCAGGGATAGGACGGTGCCGCGTAGACCTGCTCACGCCGACAGGCCGGGCAGCGCACCGACACGCTCTCGGACATGGCCCCATCGTCCTCCACCCGGCCCCCGCTTGTCCGTCTGTTGGCCTTCTCCAAGGCGGGCAGGGCCCGCCCCGTGCCCGACGAGGGGCCCGAGGTCCGCATCGTGCCGACGCGGCCGGGGCCGACGGCGGCCCGCAGGTGCAGGGCGAACACGGCCGCCGTGACGGCGCCGCGGGGCCGCCGTGCCATCGCGCGACCTCGTACGGCTGCGGCCGGGCCGTCGTAGAGCTGTCCGCCCCCAGGGTCCGGGCGAAGCCGCCGCCCCCGTGCCGACCGGGCCCCGCGTGACGGGAACGTGCCCGCGGCGGGGGGCGGTTGAAGCCTCCTGAACCGGGTCAGAGGCTGATTTGAGGACTACGTGGTCCGTCCATGGCCGAGCGCGGACGGGATCTCATTCGTCGTGGTGCTCCGAGAGTCCGGGCCAGTCGTCGGGGCCGCCTCCCTGCCACTCGACGACATCACTCTCCGCGACATCGGTCACATACAGATCGGCGAGCCGCAGGATCTCGCTGACGTCGTCCAGGTGCGAGGCGATCCCCAGTGTCTCGTCACCCTCGGTGACCCGCCGGGAGCCGTCCAGGGCGGGAGGGTGCACCACGACGTGCGGATGCTCCGTTGGGTGTGTCATGCCTTCAGACTCCTGCGGGCGGGCGGGATCCGCACCCCGGGATCGCCTGGAAACCGCCCCGGAGACACCGAAGAGCGCCGCTCGCCGCCGGACACCGGGGCGTCGAGCACCCGTATGCCCTTGTCCCCGGCCGCCTTTGCCAGGTCCACGGACGTCCGCTGGGTGCTCGACGACATGTCGATCAGCAGTGCGCCGGACTCCGTGTTCTCCAGGACGCCGTCGGGGCCGCAGGCGACGGCCTCGAATCAGAGGGCGTCGACGGCGCTCACCTTCCACTCCTGGGAGGTGCGGGTCATCGTCAACCGCACCCGGTTCAGGTCCAGACGCGAGCCCGAGACCCGGGTGCTCTCGGTGACCTGGTTGACGAAGAGCAGTACCACGGCCTTGTCCGGGGAGGCCGACACGACCGAGGCCGTGGCGACCGTCGCCCTCACCACCCCGTGGTACTTCCTGGCCGTCGGCCCGACCACGGTCGTCGTCGTCTTGCGGTACTCGTCGCGGAAGCCCCCCGCCAGGTGGGTGCGGGCCCGGGTGAAGTCGCGGTCCAGATGCCGGTAGTCGTACGACAGCACGACCGGCGCCGCCTTCCGCGCGGCCGCGAGCGCCTGCGCCCGCGCGTCGTCCGCCGACTGTCCCTCCTGGTACTGCCACCCGAGTACGCCGGCCGCGACCAGCCCCGCGGCGAACACGACGCCCAGGACGGCGGTGAGCAGGCTCCGCCGCCGCGGATCCTCGCGCTGCTTCGGCACATCCTCCTCGACGGCCTCCGGCGACGGCTCGGGCGGGTCGTCCCAGCCGTTTGTGGGGGCCTCGACGAGCACGGTGCGTCCGGTCGGCTCCGCCCCCTCCTCGGCTGTGGCCGCCGGGCCCGCGTCGCGGTGGCCGCGCTCCGCGCGCCGGGCCGCCGCGCGGGCGGCCGCGGTGATGGTGCGCCGGGTGCCGGATCCGGAGCCGCGGCTCCGGGTGGTCGCCTTCGTCATGCTCGTACTCCTCACTGGTGCGCGTCAGCCGACGAACTCGACGTCGGAGGTCAGCCAGCGGCCGTCCCGGTGCACCAGGTCGAGCTGCAGGCGGTAGGTGCGCGCCTCCCCCTTGGGCACGGCGGTGTTGGTCACCTCGCTGTCGGCGACGACCAGGACACGGGCGGAGTGCTCGTCGGACCGGACGATGCCCGCCTCGAGGACCTGGCCCTCGGACACGGACTTGTTCCGGGCGACGAGCTCGGTCAGCTGCTCGGTCTGCGCGGTGAACTGCTTCTTGAAGTCGCCGGTGGCGCCCTTGAGGACGTTCGCGCTGTCCCGGCCGTAGTGCCGGTAGTCGAGCGAGGTGAAGTTCAGCGCCGACTGGCGTGCCGCGGCCAGGATGTCCTGGCGGCGCTGCTCCGCCGCGCGCTGCTCGCAGAGCCCGAGGCTCAGCCAGATCGCCAGCGCGGTGGTGAGAACCGTCGCCACGACGAGCCCCACCGACCCTGCCCTGCCCGACAGGGCCTTGCTCATGCCATCGGTCCGACGAGCAGCCATTGCCACGACTCCTTTCCGAATACGGCCTGTTGGCCCCCCGTCGAGCCGATCTCGACGGGCCTTCCGTCCGGGCCGGTGGCGGTTCCGGTCTCCGGGTCGTACGGCGTGACGTACGCCGTCCGGCCCGCGCCGCCGGAAGGGGCCGCCGCGCCGGGAGCGTTCTGGGCGCCCCGCACCGACGTCTCGCTTCCGCGCGGGGCCGTGCAGCGCGCGTCGGTGTTCGCCTCGCGCGTTCTGGTGTCCGAGGGGTCTCGCCGTGCCGTGCCGTACCCCTGCGTGCACGCCGGCGGGTCGCCGGCGTTCACCACCAGGCCGAAGTGGGTGGTGCCGTCGCCGGGGACGACGGTGTAGCTGCCCGCGACCACCACCGGGAAGGTGACCAACGCCTGCTCCACGCCGGGCAGCCGCGCCAGCGTCACCTGGCCGCCGCTGATCAGATTGGCCAGCAGGACCGACAGCCGCGGCCCGTTCGACTTCAGCAGCGAGTTCACCTGCTGCCCGGCCGGAGTCGCGTTGCCGATCAGCTCGCGCAGGTCTTTGTCGCTCGACTTCAACTGCGCGGTGAGCGCGGCCAGATCGCGTGCGAACGACCTGATGGAGGAGCCCTGGTCCGCCTGCGTCTTCAGCACCTTCCGCGAGTCCTCGATCAGCGAGACCGTCTCGGGCAGCGATTCGGACGCCGACTCGACGAGCGCGTTGCCCGAGTCCACCAGGCGACTCAGGTTCGGTCCGGTGCCGGAGAACGCCTTGCCCAACTCGTCGACGGTGACCCGCAGATCGTCCTTGCCCACCGATTTCACCAGCCGGTCCAGGCTGAGGACGAGATCGGTCGTGGGCAGCGGCACGCGGGTGCTGCCGCGCGGGATGGCGCTGCCGTCGAGCAGATACGGGCCGTGGGCCGTACGCGGCTGCAGGTCGACGTACTGCTCGCCGACCGCCGAACGGTTCGCCACCACCGCCAGGGTGTCGGCCGGGATGCGCGGCGCCCCGTCGTCGATGTCGAGGGAGACCGAGACACCGCCGGCGCCGGTCAGCCGCAGCGCGCCGACGCGGCCGACCGGCACCCCGCGGTAGGTGACCTCCGCGCCGGGGAAGACGCCCCCGGAGTCGGCGAAGTCCGCTTGCACGGTGTAGCCGCGGTCGAGGACGTCGTCCACCAGGCCGGTGTACTCGGCGCCGACGTACGACACCCCGACGGCGGTGATGGTCGCGAAGGCGAGCAACTGGACCTTGACCGTACGGGTGATCACGGCTGGACCCCCTTCAGCATCAGCTCGGCGAGCGCGAGGTCGACGCCCTCGGGCACGCCCCCCTCGGTGGTGAAGCCGCTGGTGCACACCGGCGGGCACAGCAGGTCGCCGCCGTCCGAGGGTGCCGACGGGGACGGCAGGCCCGGCGTGCTCGGCAGCGCGGTGGGTGTGGGGACGCCCGGCAGGTCGGGGAGACGGGGTACGCCGGGGGCGTCGGGCTTCTTCGACTCCCCGTCTCCCCGGCTGTCGCCGGGCTCGTCCGTCAGGTTTCCGTAGATGCCGGCCAGATCGAGGTCGGCGGTGATGCGCAGATTGACGTAGTCGCCCTTGATGGCGTCGACGGCGTTGCGCGGGAAGGGGTAAGTGGTGAGCAGCTCCAGCGAGTTGGGCAGGTCGCTGCCCGCCTTGTTCAGTTGCCGGAGAATTGGCCGCAGCTCTCTGAGGTTCGCGACCGTGTCGTCGTGCGAGGCGTTGACCACCTTGGTGCCGGTCTTGCCGAGCTTCGACAGTGCGGTGAGCATCCTCGTCAGATCCCGGCGCTGGTCGGCGAGGACCTTCAGGGCGGGCGGCATCGTGTCGACGGCCTTGGTGATCGTCTCCTTCTCCTTTCCGAGCCGCTCGGCGAGCCGGTCCACGGCCTTGAGGGCACGGACGATGTCGCCCCGCTGGTCGTCCAGACCGCCGATGAACGTGTTCAGCTCCTTGAGCAGCGCCCTGACGCGGTCCTCCCGGCCGTCGAGGGCGTGGTTCAGCTCCACGGTGATCGTCTTCAGCTGGGCCACGCCACCGCCGTTGAGCAGCGCGGACAACGCGGACAGCACCTCCTCGATCTCCGGGTTGCGGCCGCTGCGGGAGAGCGGGATGCGGTCGCCGTCGCCGAGCCGGCCCACGGGGGCGGTCCCGGCCGGGGCGGCGAGCGCCACGTACTTCTCGCCGAGCATGCTGGTCTGCCGCAGTTCGGCGACCGCGTTGCCGGGCAGCTTCACCGAGTCGGCGACCCGCAGCCGTACTCGCGCGTGCCAGCCGTTCAGCTCCACCTTCTCGACCGCGCCCACGGTGACGTTGGCGACCTTCACCGCCGACTGCGGCACCAGATCGAGGACGTCGCGGAACTCGACGGTGACGTGGTAGGCGTGGCCGTCCGCGGCGGCGCCGCCGGGCAGCGGGACGTCGTACCAGCCGTTGAACTCGCAGCCGCACAGCAGCAGTGAGCCGGCCGCCGCCCAGGCCACTGCCCCGCCCTTGCGCAGTACGTTCATGCGCTCGCTCCCAGAATCCCGCCGAGCGTCCGGTCGACCGTTCCCGTCACCGCGGGGCCCTCAGGCACCTCGGGCAGGGAGTCGAAGAGTTTCCTCAGCTCCTTGCAGCCGGGGTTGCTGCCGCCCTCGTCGCCGGTCGTCCTCAGCACGGAGCACAGCAGCGAGGCCGGATCCTGGGCCTGGTCGGCGTTGTTGCGGGTGTCGAGGGTGCCCGCGGCCGGGTTGTAGGCGTTGTTCAGGTTCGACATTCCGGTGGGAGCGACCTCCAGCAGCTCGGCCAGCGCGTCCCGTTGGGTGACGAGAACCTTGGTCACCTTGCTGAGGCCCCGCACGTTCGAGGTCAGCGACTTCTTGTTCCTCTTCACGAAGGCGGACACGTCGCCGAGCGCCGTCCCCAGGTTCTTGAGCGCGGCCGCGAGGTCCTTCCGTTCGCCCGCGAGCTGCCCTGCGACCTCGGCGAGACTCGAGTTGAACGACCGCACGCTCTTGTCGTCGGCGGCCAGCGCCGCGGTGAACACCTGCAGGTTCCGTACCGTGCCGAACAGGTCCGTGCGGCCGTCGGACACCGTGGTGACGGCCCGCGAGAGGTCCTCGACCGTCTGGTGGAGGTTCCCGCCCTGGCCGTCGAGGTTGTCGGCGCTCACCCCGAGCAGCCGCGACAGGGAGCCGTCCTTGTTGGCACCCTCGGGGCCGAGCGCCTCGGCCGTCGTGTGCAGGCTGTCGAAGATCCGGTCCAGCTCGACCGGTACGGCCGTGCGCGACTCGGGGATGACCGCGCCGTCCCGCAGCGCCGGGCCGCCGCGGTACACCGGCAGCAGCTGCACGTAACGGTCGTTGACCACCGAGGAGTTGATGATCGCGGCCTTGGCGTCGGCCGGGACCCTGCGGCCCGCGTCGTACTCCAGCTCCACCCGCACGCGGCCGCCCTCCGGTGTGATCTTCTCGACCTCGCCGATCCGGACGCCGAGCACACGGACGTCCGAGCCGGGATAGATGCCGACGGTGTGCGGGAAGTACGCGGTGACGTGCACCGGCTCGGGGCGAGGCCACAGCACGCAGGTGAGCGTGGCGACGAGGGCGAGCGCGACGCTCACGGCCAGGCGTCCTTTCAGGTTGTTCACTGCGCGCCTCCCGTGCGCGGCACCACCGGGGCGGCGACCAGGTTCTGGACGTAGGAGTCGAACCAGCGGCCGTTGCCCAGGGTGTTGGTGAAGAGCCGCACATAGGGCGCCATCAGCTTCACGCTCCGGTCGAGAGCGGACTGGTTCCGTTCGAGCATCCGCACCACGCCGTTCAGGCCCCTGAGCGCGGGCCCGATCTCCTTGTCGTTGTCCTCCACCAGGCCGGAGAGCTCGATGCCGAGCGCGGCGGAGCTCTTCAGCAGGTTGTGGATCGCCTCGCGCCGTCTGCTGATCTCCCGGAACAGCTTGTCGCCGTCCTTGACCAGGGCGGTGAAGTCCTTGGAGCGCTCGGCCAGCACGCCGGTGACACCGTTCGCGTGGCCGAGGAGCTCGCCCAGGGCCTTGTCGCGTGAGGCCACCGTCCGGGAGATCCTCGACAGGCCCTTGATGGACGCCCGTACCTCCGCGGGCGAGTCCTGGAAGGTGGTGGAGATGGTGTCCAGGGCCGTCGCCAGCCGGTCGGTGTCGACCTCCTCCGTCGTGGTGGTGAGATCGCTGAACGCCTGTACGACGTCATACGCCGGGACGGTGCGCTTGAGCGGGATCTCACTGCCGGGCCTCAACTGCCCCGGTCCCCTGGGGTGCAGCGCGAGGTACTTCGCGCCGAGGATCGTCTTGACCCGGATCGACGCGCCGGTGCCGGTGCCGAACCGGGGATCGCCCTTGACCTTGAAGGTGACCTTGACGTGGTCGCCGGCAAGGTCGACGTCCTCGACCTTGCCGACCTTGACTCCGGCGATCCGCACCTCGTCGCCCGGCTTGAGGCCGCCCGCCTCCGAGAAGGCGGCGCTGTAGTCCTCGCCGTCGCCGATCAGCGGCAGGCTGTCGGCGTTGAACGCGGCCACGGTCAAAAGCGCGAGCGTGGTGAGGCCGACGGCTCCGATGACGACGGGGTTGCGCTCGCGGAAGGGGGTCAGGCGGGGCCGGCGGATCCGTATGCGGGGCAGCCTCGGCGGCTCGATGCGGACCTTCATCAGCGGCTCCGGGCGGCGGGGGCGCGGCGCCCGGCGTGGAAGCAGCCGTATCCTCGGAAGCCTCGGCGGGTCGATGCGGACCTTCATGAGGGGTTCCGGGCGGTGCCTGCGGGTCATGCGCCGCACCTCGCCCTCGCCACATGCAGCTCGGGAGTGAGCACCTGCTTCGTCTTCGGCAGCACGATCCGGCCGTCGAAGTCGCAGAGGTAGAAGTTGAACCACGAGCCGTAGGACGCCGTCCCCGTAAGCTCGCCCAGTTTGTTCGGCAGCCGCTTCAGCACGCCCTCCACGGTCTTCTCGTTCTTGTTGAGCGTTCCGGTGAGACCGGTCAGCTCGGCGATGTCGTCCTTCAGGGGCGGGCGGGCGTCCTTCAGCAGTCCCGAGGTGGCCTCGGTCAGATCGCCGATGCTCACCAGCGACTCCCCGATGGGCTTCCGGTCGGCGGACAGTCCCGAGATCACCCGGCGCAGCTGCCTGAGCAGCCCGGAGAACCGGCCGCCGCGCTCGTCGAGCGCCTTGAGCACGGTGTTGAGGTTGTCGATCACCGAACCGATCAGCCGGTCGCGGCCGGCCAGCGTCGTGGTGAGCGAAGCCGTGTGCGCGAGCAGGCCGTTGACGGTGCCGCCCTCGCCCTGGAGAGTCCGGACGATCTCGGTGGCGAGCTGGTTGACGTCCTTCGGGCTGAGTGCGGCGAACAGCGGTTTGAAGCCGTTCAGCAGCGCGTTGAGGTCCAGCGCCGGCTGGGTGCGCGACAGCGGGATCGTGGCGCCCGGCTTCAGCCGGGTGCCGTCGCCCGCTCCCTCGGTGAGCGCGACGTACCGCTGCCCGACCAGGTTCCGGTAGCGGATGACCGCGCCCGTGCCGGTGAACAGCGGCCGGTCCGTGCTGACGGTGAAGGTGACCTCCGCCAGTGTCCGGTCCTTGATCCTGATGCCCTCGACCTCGCCGACCCGCACCCCGGCCACCCGGATGTCGTCGCCCGTCTCAAGGCCGGTGACGTCGCTGAACACCGCGTGGTAGGTGCGGTCGGGGGTCAGGGAGAAGTTGACGATCGTGGCGGCGAGCAGGGCCGTCGCCAGGATCGTCACCAGGGCGAAGAGGCTGAACTTGATGAGCGGGGCGGCGGTCGTCCGGGCTCCTGCGGTCCTCATGCGACGCTCACCGCCGTCCCGCGTGCCATCGGGCCGAACAGCAGAGTCGCGACCGGTGGCACCTCGTCTGCGGGCACGCCCAGGACGGGCGCCACGAGCGATCCGACGGCGCGCTGCTCCGCCCGGGTGGCGGAGACGCCTTGCGGACCGGACGAACTCGCCTTCGAGGAACCGTCGTTGAGATGCGCACCAGGTGCGGGCACGGGAGGGCCGGGCAGGTCACGGCAGTCGGGCCCCGACCGCTCGCCGTAGCGGGGCTCCTCACCCGGCTCGTACGCCCCCTGCGGGCGGACCATCTCGAGCGTGATGTGCATCTTGCCGCCCCGGAACGCCTGCTCGGAGGCCGCCTCCTGACGGACCAGGCCGGCGAGGAGACAGGGGTACTCGGGGGAGTAGCGGGCGAACAGTTCGAGCGTGGGACGGGAGACCCGGCCGAGGGTGATCAGGCGGTCGCCGTTCGCGTCGAGGAAGTCTTCCGCGGTGCCCGCGACGCCGGCCGTCGTGGTGAGCGCGGACGCGAGCCGGTCCCGCTCCTCGACCAGGGTGCGGCTGGTGGTGACGGTGTTGCGCAGGATCTCCATCAGGTCGGGCGCCGCGTCGCCGTACACCTCGGCGACGTCGGCGAAGCGTGCGATGTCCTCCTTGAGGGACGGCAGATGCGGATTGATGCGGCGCAGATAGGCCTCCACTCGGGTGAGGTTGTCGCCGATCCTGTCGCCGCGCCCCTCCAGGGCGGTGGCGAACGCGGAGAGCGTGGCGTTGAGCTTGCCGGGCTGCACGGTCCGCAGCAGCGGCAGCAGGTCGTTCATCAGCTGCTGGACCTCCATGCCGACGCGGGTGCGGTCCTGGGTGATGACGTCGCCCGCGCGGACGGGCCGGGCCGAGGAGCGGGCGGGGGCGACCAGGTCGACGTACTTCTCGCCGAACAGTGTCTTGGGCAGCAGGCGTGCGTGTACGTCGGACGGGATGTAGGCGGCGTACTGAGGCTTGAGCGCGATGCCGAGCGTCGCCTTCGTCCCGTCGGCCCGCACCTCGCGCACCTCGCCGACCAGCAGGCCGCGGAGTTTGACGTCGGCCCGCGGATCGAGCTGGTTGCCGAGGCTGTCGGCCTCCAGCGTGATCCGCACGACCGGGGTGAACGCCTGCCGGTACACGGCCACGGACAGCGCCAGCAGCAGGGCGAGCACGGCGAGGAACACGACGCCGTACAACCGCAGTCTCAGCACTCTCATCCCGCTCACCCCGCGATCCGTACGGTCGTGTTGGCGCCCCAGATCGCGAGCGACAGGAAGAAGTCCAGGACGTTGATGGCGACGATCGAGGTGCGTACGGCGCGGCCCACCGCGACGCCGACGCCCGCCGGGCCGCCGCTCGCGTAGTAGCCGTAGAAGCAGTGCACCAGGATGATCAGGACGGCGAAGACGAGCACCTTCCCGAAGGACCACAGCACGTCGACCGGCGGCAGGTACTGCTGGAAGTAGTGGTCGTAGGTGCCCGTCGACTGGCCGTAGTAGCCGGTGGTGATGGTGCGGGCGGCGAGGTAGGAGGACAGCAGCCCGATCACGTACAGGGGGACCACGGCGACGAACCCGGCGATCATCCGCGTGGTCACCAGGAACGGCAGCGAGGGCACTCCCATCACCTCGAGTGCGTCGGTCTCCTCGCTGATCCGCATCGCGCCGAGCTGGGCCGTGAACCCTGCGCCCACGGTCGCGGACAGTGCGAGCCCGGCGACCAGCGGGGCGATCTCCCGGGTGTTGAAGTAGGCCGACAGGAACGCCACGAAGTTGGACGTGCCGAGCTGGTTGAGCGCGGCGTATCCCTGCAGGCCCACCTCCGTCCCGGTGAAGAACGACAGGAAGGCGATGACGCCGACCGTGCCGCCCACGACGGCGAGTGCGCCGCGGCCGAAGCTCACCTCGGCGAGCAGCCGCAGAATCTCCTTCTTGTAGCGGCGCACGGTGCGGCCGGTCCACGCCAGCGAGCGCCCGTAGAAGGAGAGCTGGGCACCCAGCTCCTCCAGGCGATTCAACAGCGCCATGCCTCAGCCCCTCTGCGGAACGACTTGGAAGTACACGGCGGTCATCACGAAGTTCGTCACGAACAGCAACATGAAGGTGATCACCACCGACTGGTTCACGGCGTCGCCCACACCCTTCGGCCCGCCCTTCGCGGTGAGTCCCTTGTAGGAGGCGACGATCGCCGCGATCGCCCCGAACACCAGCGCCTTGATCTCGGCCGCCCACAGGTCGGAGAGCTGGGCGAGTGTGGTGAAGGAGGCGAGATAGGCGCCCGGAGTGCCGTTCTGCAGCACGACGTTGAAGAAGTAGCCGCCCGCGACGCCGACCACCGACACCAGGCCGTTGAGCAGCACCGCCACCACCATCGACGCCAGCACCCGCGGTACGACCAGCCGGTGGATGGGGTCGATGCCCAGCACCTGCATCGCGTCGATCTCCTCGCGGATCTTCCGTGCCCCGAGGTCGGCGCAGATCGCCGTGCCGCCTGCGCCCGCGATCAGCAGCGCGGTGACGATCGGCGAGGCCTCCCGCAGCACCGCGAGGACCGAGGCGGCACCGGAGAAGGACTGCGCTCCCAGCTGCCGGGTCAGGCTGCCGATCTGCAGCGCGATGACCGCGCCGAAGGGAATGGACACCAGGGCCGTCGGCAGGATGGTGACGCTCGCGATGAACCAGGCCTGCTGGATGAACTCCCGTGCCTGGAAAGGCCGTCGGGGCAGCGTCCGGACGACGTCCAGCGCCATCGCGAAGAGGTTCCCCGACTGTCTGAGCGCTCCGGTCGGCGACAGGCTCATACGTCGGCCACCTCCTTGCGGTGCAGTTCCGCCTCCCGCCGCGCGATCGCCTCCCAGCGGGGCGGGCGGGTGATGCCCGGTCCCGGCAGCAGGCGGGGAGTCAGCTCCTGGACGGGTGCCCGGTCGGCGAGTTGGGCGAGCTCCTGCTCGACCTGCGCGGCGTCCTTCTCCTCCGCCATGCCGATCGGCCCCTGCATCCGGCCGTTCAGGAACTGCCGTACGACCGGCTCGTCGCTGGTCAGCAGCCGTTCGCGGGGCCCGAACATGACCAGTTCGCGCCGGAACAGCAGGCCGATGTTGTCCGGCACCTGCCGCGCCGAGGCGATGTCGTGGGTGACGATCAGGAAGGTCGCGTCGATCTGGGCGTTGAGGTCGACGATCAGCTGGTTGAGATAGGCGACGCGTACCGGGTCGAGGCCCGAGTCGGGCTCGTCGAAGAGGATGATCTCCGGGTCGAGGACCAGGGCCCGGGCGAGACCGGCCCGCTTGCGCATGCCGCCGGAGATCTCGCCGGGCAGCTTCCCCTCGGAACCGATCAGCCCGACCATGTCCATCTTCTCCAGCACGATGCGCCGGATCTCGCTCTCGGACTTGCGGGTGTGCTCGCGCAGCGGGAAGGCGATGTTGTCGTACAGGTTCATCGAGCCGAACAGCGCGCCGTCCTGGAACAGCACTCCGAAGAGCTTGCGCACCTCGTACAGCTCGTGGTCACGGAGCTGCGTGATGTCCCGGCCCGCGATCCTCACGGAACCCCGCTCCGGCTTCAGCAGCCCGACGAGCGTCTTGAGGAACACCGACTTGCCCGTGCCCGAGGGGCCGAGCATGACCGAGACCTCCCCGGCGGGCAGCGTCAGCGAGACGTCCTGCCAGATGACCTGGTGACCGAAGGACTTGGTCAGCCCTTCCACACAGATCTCGACACCCATCCGGTCCACCTTTCGGCCTGTGGAGCAGCTCCGACATCTGCTCTACGGGGAGGGGTGGGGTGTCCGTCGCTCGGGAGGCGGAAATTTTTCGAAGGGATTTCCGGGCCGCGGAGGATAGGTTTCCGTGGCTACGGAAGCGCGCTCACCGTGGGGGCGGGGAGCGAGGCGGACGGTACGGCGGGGAGGTCCGGTGCCGTCGGGACGGCGGACTCGGCCGGCAGGTCCGGCACATCCGATAGATCCGATACGTCCGGTACATCCGGCAGGTCCGGTACGTCGGATGCATCCGTGAGATCCGACGGGCCGGGCAGATCGGTGACCTCCGGCAGCCGGGGGACGTCGGGCACCCGCGGGACGTCCGGCGCATCGACCGAAGGCAAGCGCGGGACGGAGGCGTCCGGCAGCGGCGGCACGGACAGGGGCAGGAGGGAACCGCCGTCGCGTGCCCCGGCCGCCGCCGGCGCGGTTCCCTTCGCCGAGGGCCGGTCCGCGGTGCGGGGGGCGGGGGCCTCACCGGTGCTGCCGGGACGGAGTGCCTCCGCGCCGTGCGAGGCGGACGGCCGCGGTGCGGGTTCGCTCCCGCCCGCGTCGAGCGCGTACGGCAGCACGAATCCGGCCACCGCCAGGGTCGCCGCGGTCGACGCGGCCGCCACGGCCTGCGCCTTGCCGACCGTCCGGGGCCGCCCGCGCCCGACGAGGAACAGAGCGAACCCGAGCGTCGCGGCCAGCGAGTTCCGCAGCGTCCGCCGGGCCCGGGCCAGCAGCGACTCGACGGTCCGGTAGCTCAGCCCCATGCGGACGGCGACCTGACCGACGTCGAGGTCCTCCGACTTCAGCCTGAGCGCCTCGGCCTGGCGCGCGGGCAGCTCACCGCTGCGTACCGCCAGCCACTTCGCCTCGGCGCGGTCGCACACGGCCTCCTCCACCGGCACGGGACCGGGCGCGATCAGCGTCGGACTGGTGCGGACCTCGGCCTCGCGGTTGACCTGGCGGTAGCGGTCCACGCACAGCCGCATGGTCACCGTCGTCAGCCAGGCCGCCAGCCGTTCGTCGTCCAGGTCGGGACGCTCCGCGGCGCGCAGCATCGCCTCGTGCACCGCGTCCTCGGCGTCCTCCGCGCTCATCGACCTGCGCCGGGCCACCTTGAGCAGCTGCTCGCGGTGGCTCCACATGCGCTGCCAGCGCTCGTCGGCCGCGTCCGTCTCCGCAGGCGTGTCCGTAGCCATGAGGGCCCCTTCGCGCTCACCCGCCGGTCTCGTGCTGTCCGGCGGGTGGCGAGATTACCCTCCGGTAGCCGCGGTTGTGGAGGGGGAGGCGGTCATCGAGTCCTCGCTGTTATTGGTCAGCCGTTGCTGGTCAGCCGCTCCTGGTCAGCGGTCCGCCGCCGGGCAGCAGGTCGCCTTCGGGCAGTTCGGCGTCCGGGCCGGGTACGGGGAGCAAGGGTGCCTCCGTCTCCTCCGTGCCGTCCTCCGGGCCCTCCCCCGGGCGGGTCCCGCCGGGGGTCGGGGAGGCGGGCTCGGACGGCCTCGGGGACGGGGTGGTGCGGGGGCGGGGGGACGGTGCCGGCTTCGGCGTGGACTCCGGCCGCGACGGCTCGGCACGCGGGGACGGCGCCGCGGAGCCGTACGAGGCGTCCGGAACGACCGTGTGCCCGTTCAGGAAGTACGCGTACCAGGCCCTGACCGTGCGCAGATACGCCTCGGAGTGGTTGTAGCCGAGGATCGCCCGGTCCAGTCCGGCCGGTTCGGACAGGTCCCGTCCGCCCGCGCACAGATAGCGTCCGGCGGCGAGGGCCGCGTCGAACACGTTGCCCGGGTCGGCCCGCCCGTCGCCGTTGCCGTCCGTGCCCCAGCGGGCCCAGGTGGACGGGATGAACTGCATCGGGCCGACCGCGCGGTCGTACACGGCGTCCCCGTCGTAGGCCCCGCCGTCGGTGTCCCGTATGACGGCGAAGGCACCCCCGTTCAGCACCGGCCCGAGGATCGCGGTCAGGGTCGTGCCGTCCGCGGTCACCCGGCCGCCCCGGGCCTGCCCGGACTCCACCTGGCCGATCGCCGCCAGCAGCTGCCACCGCAGCCGGCAGCCCGGTGCCTCGCTCGCGAGCCGTGCCTCGGCCCGCCGGTAGGCGGCGAACACGGACACGGGCAGCGCGGTGCCCGCCACCGACGTGCCGCTGCGCTTGCTCTTCCCGGTCCGCAGCGGCGGCAGCTCGGTGCGGTACGGGGTGTCACCGGTGACGCTCGGCCCGTGCCCGGCGGGCGCCTGCCGCACCGGCGCGGACGCTTGTGCCGGAACGGCCCCCGACGCCTGTGACGCGGTCAGCACCGCCATCGCCGCCGCCGCGAGCGCCGTACCCCTGGCACCCCTGGTACCCCTGGCGCCTCTGACCCTGTGTCCTGCCACGTTGCGGTCCCCTCCCTGTGTGCTCTCCTCGTCTGCTCTACGGGGCGGGGTGGCCGGTCCGTCGCGGGGATCCCGTGACGGTGAGGACTGCCCGCACATCCGTGCGGCGCGTTAGGTTGTGCGCGTGCGATTGAGAGTGGAGTTCACGACCGAGCCCTTCGACCTCGACGAGGCACCCGCGCATGCGCGGGTGGCCCGCCAGGTCGTCGAAACGGCCGAGCTGGACGCGGTGGACGTCGGGCCGTTCGGCAACACGGCGGAAGGCGGCGCCGACGCCGTGCTCACCGCCGTGGACGCCCTGCTGCGCAAGACGCTGGAGGCCGGCGCGACGCGGATCTCGCTGCAGGTCAACGTGATCGGGGAGGGCGCTCAGTGACCGGCGCCCGCGACGAGCCCTTCATCGCGGCCGTGAAACCGCTGGTCGACGCCATGGGCGGAGAACTGATCCCGCCCGACGAGGCCGGCCCCGAGGACGTCGTGCTCGCCTGGGAGGGCGCCGACGTGGTCGCCGTACGCCTGCCGCAGCTCGCCGACTCGCTCGACCACATCCTCGCCGCCATGGAGCGCAAGCAGGGCAAACCGCTCGCCGACCTGGACCGCAAGGCCAAGCAGGAGGTCGTACGGATACTCGAGGCGCGCGGCGCCTTCTCCGTGCGGCACGGCGTGGAGACCGTGGCGGGCGCGCTCGGGGTGAGCCGCTTCACGGTCTACAACTACCTGAACCGCGATAAGGGCTGAGGGCCGCCGACGGGGTCTGTCACCCCGAATTTTCAACAAAGTGTTGACGTGTGGTCATGAGGGGGCGTTAGCTGGCCGCAGTCCGTTCAGCACGAAGGCCGTTCGCGGCCACGGAGGCTCCCGTGACGCCGACCGACACGCCCCCGGGTCTGGCCCGGTTCAACGACCTGGAGGAGCACGCGGCCCTCGCCGTCCTCCGAGAGGCGTGCGCCTCCACGGCATGGGGGGAGCGGCTGCTCGCCGCCCGTCCCTACGCCACCGCCGACGAGCTGTACGCGGTGAGCGACGCCGCGACGGCGACGCTGACCACCGAGGACCTGGCGGAGGCGATGGCCGGCCACCCGCCGATCGGCCGCCCCAAGCCCGGCGACCCGGTCTCGGCCCGCGAACAGCGCGGCATGTCCGGGGCCTCCGACGAGCTCAGGGCGGAGATGCTCGAACTCAACCTGGCCTACCAGGAGAAGTTCGGCCACGTCTTCCTCATCTGCGCCACCGGCCGGACCGGCGAGCAGATGCGCGACGCGGTCAGGGAACGCATCGGCAACTCGCCGGAGCAGGAGCGGGAGACCGTCCGCACCGAGCTTGGCAAGATCAACCGTATCCGCCTGGCCCGACTCGTCGAAGAGGACGCCCGCGTATGAGCACCAGCACCGCCGCTTCCGTGTCCACACACATCCTGGACACCAGCATCGGCCGCCCCGCCAAGGGTGTCGCGGTCCAGCTCTCCGCCCGCAGCGGGCGGAACGCGGACTGGCAGGCGCTCGGCGGTTCGGCCACCGACGCGGACGGACGGTGCAAGGACCTTCCGGCGCTGCCGGAGCGGACCACCCATGCACGGCTCGACTTCGCGGTCGAGACGTACTTCGAGGAGAAGCAAGCCGATGCGCAGCAGGACGCCCCCGCGAACCGGGACAGCGGTGCCGCCGTGTTCTTCCCGGAGGTGGCGATCACATTCACCGTCGTGCCGGGCGAGCACTACCACGTACCGCTGCTGCTCAACCCGTTCGGCTACTCCGTTTACCGAGGGAGCTAGCTACAGATGGAAGACCCTTCCCGCCCCGCCCGCCCAGTGATTCTGGGACAGAACCAGTACGGCAAGGCCGAGAACCGAGTCGTCAAGATCACGCGGGACGGCGCCACCCACCACATCAAGGACCTGAACGTGTCCGTGTCGCTCTCCGGCGACATGGACGAGGTCCACTACTCCGGCTCCAACGCCAGCGTCCTGCCGACCGACACCACCAAGAACACGGTGTACGCGTTCGCCAAGGAGCACGGTATCGAGTCCGCCGAGCAGTTCGGCATCCACCTCGCCCGTCACTTCGTGACCTCTCAGCCGGCCATCCACCGCGCCCGCATCCGCATCGAGGAGTACGCCTGGGAGCGGATCGGGCACTCCGGACAGGGCGCGCACTCCTTCGTCCGCAAGGGACAGGAGACCCGGCTGACGCAGATCACCTACGACGGCTCCTCGTGGGCGGTCGTCTCCGGGCTCAAGGACCTGGTCGTGATGAACTCGACCGATTCCGAGTTCTGGGGCTACGTCAAGGACAAGTACACGACGCTTCCCGAGGCCTACGACCGCATCCTGGCCACCCAGGTCTCCGCCCGCTGGCGCTTCGGCTGGGCGGACGACGAACAGCGGATGCCCGACTGGGAGGAGTCCTACGAGCAGGTGAGGAAGCACATGCTCCAGGCCTTCGCCGAGACGTACTCGCTGTCGCTGCAGCAGACCCTCTACCAGATGGGTTCGCGGATCATCGACAACCGCGCCGAGATCGACGAGGTCCGCTTCTCGCTCCCCAACAAGCACCACTTCCTTGTCGACCTGGAGCCCTTCGGGCTCAAGAACAACAATGAGGTGTACTTCGCGGCGGACCGGCCGTACGGACTGATCGAGGCGACCGTGCTGCGGGACGGCCGCGAGGCGAAGATCCCGGCGGACCTGACCAACCTCTGACGCGGACACGGAAAGTAGAGGACGAACGATGGCACAGCGCCTCGTCATCGAGAACTGTTCGATCGCGACCGTGGACGCCGACGACACCGAGTACGCCTCCGGACACCTCGTCGTCGCCGGCAACCGCATCGAGTCGCTCGGCGCGGGCAGGGCACCCGAGGGCCTGGAGAACGTCGGACGCCGTATCGACGCCTCCGGCCACCTCGTGACCCCCGGCCTGGTCAACACCCACCATCACTACTACCAGTGGATCACCCGGGGCCTGGCCACGGACCACAACCTGTTCAACTGGCTCGTCGCGCTGTACCCGACCTGGGCGCGTATCGACGAGAAGATGGTGTACTCGGCCGCGCAGGGCTCGCTCGCGATGATGGCCCGCGGCGGTGTCACCACCGCCATGGACCACCACTACGTCTTCCCGAAGGACTCGGGCGACCTGTCCGGCGCCATCATCCGCGCCGCCCGCGAGATGGGCGTCCGCTTCACCCTCGCCCGCGGCTCCATGGACCGCAGCGAGAAGGACGGCGGACTGCCGCCGGACTTCGCCGTCGAGACCCTCGACGGCGCCCTGGCCGCCACCGAGGCCACCATCGACGAGCACCACGACGCCTCCTTCGACGCCATGACCCAGGTGGCCGTGGCACCCTGCTCGCCCTTCTCCGTCTCCACCGAACTGCTCAGGCAGGGCGCCGAGCTGGCGCGCCGCAAGGGTGTACGGCTCCACACCCACGGCTCGGAGACCGTGGAGGAGGAGAAGTTCTGCCACGAACTGTTCGGCATGGGCCCGACCGACTACTTCGAGTCCACCGGCTGGCTCGGCGACGACGTGTGGATGGCGCACTGCGTCCACATGAACGACTCCGACATCGCCGCCTTCGCCCGCACGAAGACGGGTGTCGCCCACTGTCCCTCGTCCAACGCCCGTCTCGCGGCCGGCATCGCCCGCGTCCCGGACATGCTCGCCGCCGGAGTCCCGGTAGGCCTCGGCGTCGACGGTACGGCGTCGAACGAGTCCGGCGAACTCCACACCGAGCTGCGCAACGCCCTGCTCATCAACCGCCTCGGCGCCCACCGCGAGGCCGCCCTGAACGCCCGTCAGGCACTGCGCCTCGGCACCTGCGGCGGCGCCCAGGTCCTGGGCCGCGCACGGGAGACCGGCTCCCTGGAACCGGGCAAGCTGGCCGACCTGGTGCTGTGGAAGCTGGACACACTGGCCCACGCCTCCATCGCCGACCCGGTGACCGCGCTGGTCTTCGGCGCCGCGGCCCCGGTCACGGCCTCGTTCGTCGGCGGCCGCCAGATCGTGGAGAACGGCCGCCTGCTGTATGCCGACGAGGACGCCATCGCCCGCTCGACGCGGGAGGAGGCACGGCGGCTGGCGCAGATCGCCGCTCAGTGAACTCCGTACTTCGGTACGGCACTTGATCTCCGGCCGGGAGGGACGGCTCCCGGCCGGCGTCCGTGGACCCGAGCGGGTCCATGGCGGCCGCCTCCGGGGCGTGCGTGGATGTGCGCCCCGGACCGGTCGTACGCCCGTACGTCCTCATCCTTCAGGCGACCGTGTGACATCCCCGTACACCCTCCACCTGAGCGGCGCGTTCAGGCCGAGGTGGCGTCACAGCCCGAACAGGCCCGGGTCCGCTGCCAGCTCCTTGAAGTACTGCCGCGGGTCCGCGACCAGCCGTCGCTCCGTGAGGTTCATCAGCCCGCCGACGGCCGTGATCTCGGCCGCCACCGTGCCGTCGGTCCTGCGTATCGTCTGCTCGATCCGGAACGTCTTGCCCTCGCCCCATTCGAAGACGCACGTCACCTCGACCTCGTCACCCGCCAGCAGTTCACGCCGGTAGCGGATGGTCGTCTCCAGGGCCACCGGGCCGACCCCCTCGGCCACGAGGCCGGCCTGGCTTATCCCCGCCGCCTGCAGCAACGACCAACGGGCGTGTTCCGCGTAGTTGAGGTACACGCTCTGGTTGAGATGACCCTGTACATCCGTCTCGTACCCACGGACGGTCACCGGGACGGAAAACGGTTCGGTCTCGGTCACGGCTTCCCCTTCTCGTCGTGCACGCATCGGTCGATCGATCTTGGCATGTCCGTCACGCCCTTCGGGGGGACGCCAGCAGATAACGAGCCCTCGTACGCGGCTCCGTGTACTCGCCGGCCTGCCAGCCCGCCCGCTCCAGCGTGACCGCGCAGGCCCGCAGCGACCCGGCGTCCGGCTCGTACACGGCGACGGCCTCCGGCTGCGGGGTAGCGCTCACCCGGTAGCCCTCGGTGTCCCGGGCGGCGGGGCGGTGGCCTGCCGCCTCCAGAGCGAGCGCGGCGGCCTGCACCAGATGCGTGCGCTCCCAGCCGCACGGCCGGTCCGTCGCACCGTCGGGATTGGTCATCCGCCGCAGCTCCAGCAGGCCCTGCCAGGCGCTGTGCACCTCGCGGGTGCGGGACGGGCCCGAGGCGGGTGTGTCCTCGGACATGCCCTCCTCGCCGCCGACGCGTGCGGCGAACACGCCGGACCTGATCGTCGCGGGGGCCTCGGCCGCTGGCGGATCGGGCTCG
This sequence comes from Streptomyces sp. NPDC040410, assembly GCF_055595715.1. NCBI lineage: Bacteria > Bacillati > Actinomycetota > Actinomycetes > Kitasatosporales > Streptomycetaceae > Streptomyces > Streptomyces sp. NPDC040410. The sequence goes on along the minus strand of NZ_JBVIVK010000001.1, from coordinate 689,917 downwards.
GCCTCCCGTATACGGTGCCCCGCCGGCGTCAGGAAGTGGTCGTGCGGTGGCCGCGGGTGCCGGAATGCGAGTCCGCGCCGCACCAGGGCCGAAAGCTGTGTCTCCGTGCCCTTCAGGCGCCCGGTGACGGGGTCGGCGGCGTCGATGACACGCCGCTGTGCGGCGGTCGGCGGTCGTGTCACGGCATGCTCCTCCCCGGTGAACAGCCTGCTCGAAGACTGATCGCAGGGGCGCGATCAGCTCATTCGAAGACTACGACGGAGGTCTGACACTCACCCGGCGGCGAGCGGCCGCCCTGGCCGCATCGCGCCCCGCCCGGTGGCCGCTGACCGGGGCCGGGCGCCCCGCCCCGTCGGGACCGGGAGACGACCACAAGCCCCGCTCCGCGACTACGGCCCCGGCCTGATGTTCCACCCCGCGATCACCGGCCGCGCATGCTCCGTGCTGAGCCGGCACACGGTGCCCGTCGCCAGCTGGAACAGGGCCCCCGCCGACGGGGGCAGCCCGAGCCGCCGCGCGGTGAGGACCCGCAGGAAGTGGCCGTGCGCGACCAGGACCACGACACCCTCGGTGTTGGCGAGCGCGGCGTCCGCCTTGGCCAGCATCCGGTCGGCGCGCTCCCCGACCTGTTCCGGAGTCTCCCCGGGATGGTCGGGCGGCCCGGGCGCGACGCCGTCCGTGAACAGGAACCACTCCGGCCGGCTGCGCTGGATCTCGGCGGTCGTGACGCCCTCGTACCCGCCGTAGTCCCATTCGTGCAGGTCCGCGTCGACCCGTACCCCGTGCAGCCCGATCAGCTCCGCGGTCTCCCGTGCCCGTTGCAGCGGGCTCACGAACGCGGCCCCGATCCGGTGCGAGCGGATCAGCGGCACCAGCTTGCGCGCCTCCTCGCGGCCGTGCTCGGTCAGCGGGACGTCCGTCAAGCCCGTGTGCCGCCCGGATCGCGACCACGCGGTCTCGCCGTGCCGGACCAGGAAGAGATCACTCATGCGACCCAGCCTATGAGTCCGCTACTGCCGATAGCCGCTCAGGAAGCGCCCGATCCGCCCGATCGCCGCCTCCAGGTCGTCCGCGTGGGGGAGGGTAAGGATGCGGAAGTGGTCGGGGGCCGGCCAGTTGAAGCCCGTGCCCTGGACGACCTGGATCTTCTCCCTCAGCAGCAGGTCCAGGACGAACTTCTCGTCGTCGTGGATCTTGTGCACCTTGGGGTCGAGGCGCGGGAACGCGTACAGCGCGCCCTTCGGCTTCACGCAGGAGACTCCCGGGATCTCGTTGAGCTTCTCCCATGCCACGGTGCGCTGTTCGTGCAGGCGGCCGCCCGGCGCGGTCAGCTCGGTGATGGACTGGCGGCCGCCGAGCGCGGCCTGGATGGCGTACTGGGCGGGCGCGTTGGCGCACAGCCGCATGGAGGCCAGCATCGTCAGGCCCTCCAGGTAGTTGCGCGCGTGCTGTCTGGGGCCGGTGACCACGAGCCAGCCCGAACGGAAACCCGCGACCCGGTACGTCTTCGACAGGCCGCAGAAGGTCAGGACCACCAGGTCGGGGGCGAGCGCGGCGGCCGAGTGGTGCACGGCGTCGTCGTACAGGATCTGGTCGTAGATCTCGTCGGCGAAGACCATCAGGCCGTGCCGCCGGGCGAGGTCGAGGATGCCCTCGACGATCTCCTTCGGATAGACGGCGCCGGTGGGATTGTTGGGGTTGATGATCACGACGGCCTTGGTGCGGTCGGTGATCTTCGCCGCCATGTCGTCCAGGTCCGGGTACCAGTCGGCCTGCTCGTCGCAGAGGTAGTGCACCGCCTTGCCGCCGGCGAGGGTCGTCACCGCCGTCCAGAGGGGGAAGTCCGGGGCGGGAATGAGGATTTCGTCGCCGTCCTCGATCAGCGCCTGTACGGCCATCGAGACCAGTTCGGAGACACCGTTGCCGAGGAAGACGTCGTCGACGCCGACGTCCAGGCCCCGCTCCTGGTAGCGCTGGGCGACGGCCCGGCGGGCGGAGAGGACCCCGCGCGAGTCCGTGTAGCCGTGCGCCCGGGGCAGCATCCGGATCATGTCCTGGAGGATCTCCTCCGGCGCCTCGAAGCCGAAGAGCGCGGGGTTGCCGGTGTTCAGGCGCAGGACGCTGTGGCCCGCCTCCTCCAGCGCGTTGGCTTGCTCGATCACCGGGCCGCGGATCTCGTAACAGACCTCGCTGAGCTTGCTCGACTGCCGGAATTCCATGCGCCGCTTCCCCTCCGGTAACTGGTGTTACTTGGTTTTACCAAGTAGGTGCTTGGAAAGTCCAACAACTTGTCTAGACTGCGTCGCATGTCACCTCGCCGAAGCTACGACCAGTACTGTTCCGCCGCCCGCGCGCTCGACGTCGTCGGCGACCGCTGGACCCTGCTGATCGTCCGCGAACTCCTGGCCGGCCCGCGCCGCTACACGGACCTGCACGCCGACCTGCCGGGCGTGAGCACGGACGTGCTCGCCTCGCGACTGAAGGACATGGAGCGCGACGGGCTGACGACGCGGCGCAGGCTGCCGCCGCCCGGCGCGGCGTACGTGTACGAACTCACCGGACGAGGGCGCGAGTTGATCCCGGTGCTGCAGGCGCTGGGTGCCTGGGGAGCAGCGGAGCTGGGTGAGCGCCGGCCCACGGACGCCGTGCGCGCGCACTGGTTCGCGCTGCCTCTCCTGCGAGAGCTGGAGGGCGAGGGAGTCGTCGAAGTACGGTTGGAGGAAGGCGACTTCCATCTGTTCGTGGGTGCCGGGGACGGGCCCGTGTACGGCGACGACCCGGCACCCGGGGACCCCGATGCCCGGCTGGTCCTGGACGCCGCGACGTGCGAGGCCGTCGCCCGGGGGGAGTTGAGCCTGGCGGACGCTGTGCGTGACGGCCGTATCGAGGTGACCGGCGACGGCACGGTGGCCAAGGCGTTGCGGGACGGGTGAACCCGACGAGGCCCGCAGTGCCGAAGCGCGGCGGTCCTCTTGACGGGCCGTCACCGCCGACGAGCTGTGCGCGGTGAGCGACGCCGCGACGGCGACGCTGACCGCCGAGGACCTGGCGGAGGCGACGGTGAACCCGAAGAGGCCCGCCGTGCCGAAGCGCGGCGGGCCTCTTGACGGTCCGTCAGTGCACGGTCAGGCGCCCGGCGGCACCCGCGGCGGCCGCCCCGCCCCCCGCGTCAGCGCGTACCCGCCGATGCCCGCGAGCGCGGCCAGCACACCGCCCACCGCGGTCCACACCCACCGGTCGGACCACCATCCGGAGGCCCAGCCGTCCTCGGGCTCGATGCTGGACAGCACGGCGGAGGCCGACGAACCGTCCTCGTCGTCCGCGGGCTCCTCGAACCGCATCGCGATCCCCGGCACCAGCGGCTTCGCCAGCGAGCCGTCCACCGCGGCCGACCCGCCGACGTCCTTGGAGTCGACCCGCACCTCGGCCCCGACCGTCAGGCCGAGGTCGGAGGTCGGGAGATTCACCACCGTCAGCCGGACGTAGTACGTCCCGGGCAGCGGGTCGTCGGCCCACGGCTCCGACCAGGCGCGGACCGTGCGCAGCACGCAGGCCAGCTCCACGGAGGACGTGCCCGGCGCGGCGGTGCGGGTCTGCGCCCCGTACTGGCAGGCCTGGCGGCGGCGCAGACCGTCGTACACGTCGACCTGCCAGGTCTCGGCGGCGTGCGTGTCCGGCAGCTTCACCGTCGCCTTGACGGTGGGGCGCTGTCCGGCGTCCGCGGGGAAGGACCAGTACAGGTAGTCGCCCGCGGACCCGTTCGCCGTCGCCTGCTGCCCCTGTTCGATCTCTGTCGCCGTACGGAACGACGTGCCCGCCTCGGTCGGCGCCGCACTGTCGTCCGAAGCGCCGGGCGAGGGAGAGGAGTCGGCCGCCGCGGGGCCCGCGGCGAGCCCGAGCGTCAGCAGCGCCGCGCTCAGCACACGTGTGACACGCATCAGTTGGTCCTCCAGACCGCGACCCGCCAGCGCGAGAGCCAGCCCCAGACGAGACCGGCGAGGAAGCCGGTGAGGATGAGGGCGCCGAGCAGCCACCAGCCGCGCCCGAGGCCGAAGGAGGCCACGTCGCCCGCCGGGGACGGGCTGTCCACGACGTCGACCGTGAGCTCCAGCGGCATGCCCGGCGTGGTCTTCACCCCGGAGGCCGCCGAGAACGAATTGGTGACCTGAAGGCACACGGTCTCGGCGGGCGCGGCTGCCTCGTCATCGTCGTCGCTCTCCGCCTTCGGGTACCGCAGCCCCGTCGAGACCACGTCGGTACGGCCGTTGCCCGCAGCCTCGCCGCGCACCATCTCCCGGCCGTGCACCGTGACCGCCCGCAACAGCACCCCGTAGTCCGGGTTCACGGCCCGGTCGGCCGCGACGCTCACCGAGGCGCGGACCTCCTGGCCCGGCTCGACGTCCACGCGGTACCAGCGCTGCTGCCCGAACTCCTCGCGGTCGGTGTACAGACCGGACTTCAGCGTCGGCGCGTCGGTGCAGCTCGTCGCGCCCTCGGTGGCCACCGGCGTCACCACCGGATCAGCCGCCCGGTCCACCAACTGGTTGACCCGGTCGGTGAGTTCGTCGGTGTGCTCCACCGAGGTGTACGTGCCGCCGGTCGCCTCGGCGATGCAGCTGAGCTGCTTGCGCATCTTGGCGTTCGGGACCAGGCCGAGCGTGTCGATGGTGAGGCCGATGCCCTTGGCCGCGATCTCGCGGGCCACCTCGCACGGGTCGAGGGGGGCGCAGGTGTCCTCGCCGTCGCTGATCAGCACGATCCGCTTGGAGCCGTCGCCGCCGTCGAGGTCGTCGGCCGCCTTCAGCAGCGCGGGTCCGATCGGCGTCCAGCCGGTGGGCGAGAGGGTGGCCACCGCGGTCTTGGCCTCGGTACGGTCCAGCGGGCCGACCGGGTAGAGCTGCGCGGTGTCCTTGCAGCCCGTCTTCTGGTCGTCGCCCGCGTAGTCGGCGCCGAGCGTGCGGATGCCGAGTTCGACCTCCTCGGGCGTCGCGTCGAGGACTTCGTTGAAGGCCTGCTTCGCCGCGGCCATCCGCGTCCCGCCGTCGATGTCCCGGGCCCGCATGGAACCGCTGACGTCGAGGACGAGGTCGACCTTGGGCGCGGTCTCGCCCGTGGGTTCACCGGCGGCCGCCGCGGCCGGGAAGGCCATCCCGGCCGTCAGGGCGGCGAGCAGGGCGCACACTCCCGCCGCCAGCCGTTGTCTTGTGATCATCGGCGGATCTTATTGATCCGAGGTGTCGTGCTCCAAAACAGGTCCTCACCGCAAGGGACTGGGCAGCTCGGCCCACTGGTCCCCGGGCGTCCCCGGCGAGAGCCGCATCAGCGTCAACGCCTTCGCGGGCAGCGGCTCTTCGAGCAGCGCGACCAGGTCCGGAGTGCGGGGCAGATCCCGTACGGCCGTCTCCAGGGCCGCCCGCAGCGCCGGCGCCGAACCCGCCGTACCGGCGAGGGCGCCGGCCACCAGCGAGCCGAACAGTTTGCGCCGCAGGGTCGTCTCGTCGTCCGTGACGAGCCGTCCGCTCAGCTCCGGGACCGGCACGCCGTGCCGGGACAGCCGGGCCGGGCTGATACGGATGTCGGCCAGGTCGCGGTAGACCAGCCGCAGCGGGGCTCCCGTCGGGGACAGCACCACGAGGAGGTTCTGGCCGTGCGCCTCAAGGGCCACGCCCAGCTCCAGCAGACGGAGGCCGACGGTGAGGGCGAGACGTGTGAAACGGGCGAGCCAGGAGGGTGATCCGGGCAGCTTGGTGGTGGCGAGCGCGGCCACCGGCACGACCCGCTCACCCCGCTCCGTCGCCGCGTACATGTGCGGCGGCTCGCGCAGTACGGCCGCCAGGTCGGGGGAGCCCGACGTGGCGGCGCCCAGCGTGCGCGTCACGCGCAGGAGGCCGTCCGCGCGGGCGGCGAGGTCCTCCGCGAACGCCGACAGGGTCGCGGACACGGTGACCGAGTACACCGAGATGTCCCGCACCGACGATGTCAGCCGGGCGCTCAGCGCGGTCTTCACATGCGGCCCGCCGGGCAGGGCGAGGGTGCGCAGGGACATCAGCGGGTGAGCGGGGAGCACCGGCTCGCACGGCCGCTTGAGCACATGCTCCGCCTGCCAGGGATGCACCGGGATCAACAGCCGTTCCCCGTCTCGCATCGTGTCCGGCCACACCCCCGTCACCAGGCACTCCCGCGCCCGAACCGGCACCAGGCCCAGCCCGACGAGCGGCCCGTGCTCGGGCCCGTACGCAAGCTGCTCGGTCACCGAGAAGCCGGGCCGGGAACGGCAGTTGGGGTGGTACGGATGGCCGTCGACCACACGCCGCTCCCACTCCCAGTCGCTCACCGGCCACTCTTCCGCGGGTGGGCCCTGCCCGGCTCGTGACAGCGCCAACGAGGCGACACTGTGGCCGAGTTCGGCCGCGAAACCCGTCCCGTGCGGTACGGCGAGGTCCGTCATCAGCCGCGCCGGATCGCCGTACGGCCTCTCGTCCAGCCGCAGGGCCGTGACGTACGCGGCGGTGGCGTACGGGTCCGCGGGCGGGCCGTGCAGACGCCGGCCGTCCGAAAGACGCAGCGTGAGTCCGTCCCGGTCCGCCGCGCGGCCCGCGATCCACGGCAGTGGTTCATGGGCGAGCGCACGCCACAGGCGGGTCAGCACGGCCGCCCGGGCGCCGGGCAGCCCGGCCTCGTACCGTGGCACGAGGCCTGGGCGCACCGCGGCAAGCTCGTCGGCGACCTCGGCCTCGGCGGTGGGGGGACGGTGCACGGTGGGGCTCCCTCGGGTACCGGTAGGGCGTCATGGCGGGCGGTGACGACAGACATACTGATCGTCTCCGCCACAACGGACCGTAGAGACCGTAGAGAACGAGTGGATCGCGTGGATCTCATCCTCCCGCCCGCCGCCGGCGACGGCGCGGTGCGCACCGACATCGCGGCCCGCGCCGACGCCTGTGCGGCAGCGCCCCTGCTCAACTGCCTGCTGCGTGAGGTGGCCGAGCCGCTGCCGGAAGCCGGTGAGCGGCGCGTGTACCGGCTGCCCGGCGGCCGTCTGCTGCGGGTGCGCGGAGAGCGGCGGCCCGCCGACCCCGAGGTGTACGCGGACGGCCGCTGGCAGCGCGTCGGCCATACCGAACTCGTCAAGCTCGTAGCCGAGGAACTGCGCCGGCACACGGGCCTGTCCAACCACGAACTGCCCGCCGAGATGATCGACAGCCGGGACGCGGTGGCCGCGCTGCTCGCCGCCCGGGCGCGGGCGACCCCGCCGGACGACCCGTACCTGCGCTCCGAGCAGTCCCTCCTCACCGGCCACCCCCACCACCCGGCCCCGAAGGCGCGCGGTGGCGGTCCCGTGGCGGGCTGGCTGCCGTACGCGCCCGAGGCGCACGCCCGCTTCCCGCTGGTGCTGCTCGGGCTCCGCGAGGACACGGTCGTCGAGGAGGGCGACACCTCGGCCCTCGACACCCTGGGTGAGGCCCCGCCCGGCTACCTGCTGCTGCCCGCGCACCCCTGGCAGCTCGACCTGGCCGGCCGGGACCTCGCCCCGGCCTTCGCCGACGGCCGCCTGATCCGGCTGGGCACGACGGAGTTCCCTCTCTGGCCGACGGCCGCGATCCGCACGCTGTACGCACCCGAGCGCGACCTGTTCCTGAAGTTCAGCCTCGATGTGCGCATCACCAACGACATCCGCCGCCTGTGGCGCCACGACCTGCTGAAACTCCGCCGCACCGATGCGGCGGCGACGTCCGCCTTCGCGGCTTTCCACGGCTCCGCGGCCTGGCTCGGCGACCGCGGCTACCGCACCGCCGACTTCGCCTTCGAGGAACTGGCCGTCCTCGTCCGGGACGGATTCCGGGGGCACCTGCTGCCCGGAGCGACCCCGCTGCTCGCCGCGGGCCTCGTGGAGGGCTTCACGGGCAGCCCGCTGGACGGCGCCACCGATCCGGCAGCCTGGTGGGAGACCTACCTGGCTCAGGTCGTGCCGCCCGCCCTCGCGGCCTTCGCCGACCACGGTCTCGTGATCGAGGCGCACCTGCAGAACACGCTGGTCGCCGTCGACGCCGACGGCATGCCGGTGCAGGCGCTGTTCCGGGACGCCGAGGGTGTGAAACTGCCGGCGGACGTGGAACGCGCCGCCGGCTGGGAGCGGCTGGTGTACTGCCTGTTCGTCAACCACCTCGGCGAGCTCGCAGCGGCCCTGGCCGAACGCCACCCGGCGCTGGACCCCTGGCCCGCCGTCCGCCGGGAGGTGGCCCGCCACGACCTCCCCGAGGTGGCGGCCCTCCTCGCCTCGCCCACCCTGCCCGGCAAGACGAACCTGCTGCTCCGCTGGACGGGCGCGGACGGCGCCGACGCCCGCTACCTGCCACTGCCCAATCCGCTGGCCGGCGACAGGGCCTAGTGGAGCCGCTGCCTTACGCTGGCCGGTGTGCTGCGCGACGTGACTGCTGTCCGATACGTGACCCCGCTGAGGTCGGGCGGCTCCGTGCCCGGAGTCGTCGAGGCCGACGACCTGGGAACGTACGTCGTGAAGTTCACCGGCTCCGCGCAGGGCCGCAAGGCGCTGGTCGCCGAGGTGATCGTCGGGGAGCTGGCCCGCGCCCTCGGGCTGCGGTTCCCGGAACTGGTCCTGGTCCACTTCGACCCGGCGCTCGCCGAGCACGAACCGCACCAGGAGGTGCGCGAGCTCCTCGACGCCAGCCACGGTCTCAACCTCGGCATGGACTACCTGCCGGGGGCGAAGGACTTCACCGCGGAGGCCGCCAAGACCTTCCCGGTCGACCCGCTGGAGGCCGGCCGGATCGTCTGGCTCGACGCCCTGACGGTGAACGTGGACCGCACGGTCCACAGCTCGAACCTGATGATCTGGCCCACGTTCGGGACCGTGCCCCCGCGCCTGTGGCTGATCGACCACGGGGCCGCGCTCGTCTTCCACCACCGGTGGGAGGCCACGGCCCCCGGGAAGGCGTACGACTTCCGCCACCACGCGCTCGGCCACTACGGCCCGGACACACGGGCGGCCGACGCCGAGCTGGCGCCCAAGGTGACCGAGCGGCTGCTGCGCGACATCGTGGCGGAGGTCCCGGACGCCTGGCTGACGGAGGAGCCGGGCTTCGCCACTCCCGGCGAGGTCCGCGATGTGTACGTCGACTACCTCCACGCGCGCGTGAAGGCCTCACGGTCCTGGCTCCCCACCGACTTCCCCACCCGGGAGGAACTCGCCGCCGAGGAGGCCCTTCGCGCGGCGCGCTCACAACAAGGCCGCCCGAACTGGCTCAAGCGGGTCCCCGACCTGCACGGCAAACCGGCGGCGGAACAGGATTGGTCGGTGCACCTGGGATGACGGACACGCAACGGGTCGAGATCGAGTACTGCACCCAGTGCCGCTGGCTGCCCCGGGCGGCCTGGCTGGCCCAGGAGCTGCTGACGACCTTCGAGGCCGAGCTGACGCAGCTGTCCCTCAAGCCGGGCAAGGGCGGCGTCTTCGTGGTCCGTGTGAACGACGAGGTGGTGTGGGACCGCCGCGAGCAGGGCTTCCCCGAGCCGACGGCCGTCAAGCAGGCCGTACGCGACCGGGTGGCCCCGGGAAGGTCCCTGGGCCACTCGGACAGGCCTGCGTGAGCGTCAGCCCTGCAGCTGCTCGTACGCCGGCAGCGTCAGGAAGTCCGCGTAGTCCTCGTCGAGGGCGACCTGGAGCAGCAGATCATGGGCCTGCTGCCAGTGGCCGGCCGCGAAGGCCTCCTCGCCGATCTCGGCGCGGACGTTCCGCAGTTCCTCGGCGGCGACCTCGCGGGCCAGCTCCGGCGTCGCCTTCACCGTGTTCCCCGCGTGCTCGAACTCGACGCCGGCGCTGATCCACTGCCAGATCTGTGAGCGGGAGATCTCGGCGGTGGCCGCGTCCTCCATGAGGTTGAAGATGGCGACGGCGCCGAGGCCCCGCAGCCACGCCTCGATGTAACGGATGCCGACCTGTACGGCGTTGACGAGACCGTTGTACGTCGGCTTGGCGGCCAGCGAGTCGAGGGCGATCAGGTCGGCGGCCTTGACGTCGACGTCCTCGCGCAGGCGGTCCTTCTGGTTCGGCCTGTCGCCGAGGACCTTGTCGAAGGACTCCATGGCGATCGGGACCAGGTCGGGGTGGGCCACCCAGGAGCCGTCGAAGCCGTCGTTCGCCTCGCGGTCCTTGTCGGCCTTCACCTTCTCGAAGGCGACCTTGTTGACCTCCTCGTCGCGCCGGGACGGGATGAAGGCCGCCATGCCGCCGATCGCGTGCGCGCCGCGCTTGTGGCAGGTGCGGACGAGGAGATCGGTGTACGCGCGCATGAACGGGGCCGTCATCGTGACCGCGTTGCGGTCCGGCAGGACGAACTTGGGGCCGCCGTCACGGAAGTTCTTGACGATGGAGAACAGGTAGTCCCAGCGGCCGGCGTTCAACCCCGAGGCGTGGTCGCGGAGTTCGTAGAGGATCTCCTCCATCTCGTACGCGGCCGTGATCGTCTCGATGAGGACGGTGGCGCGGACGGTGCCCTGCGGGATGCCGAGGTGGTCCTGCGCGAAGACGAAGACGTCGTTCCACAGGCGGGCCTCCAGGTGCGACTCCGTCTTGGGGAGGTAGAAGTACGGCCCCTTGCCGAGGTCGAGCAGGCGCCCCGCGTTGTGGAAGAAGTACAGGCCGAAGTCGACGAAGGCGCCGGGGACCTGGCTGCCGTCAGGGGCCACGAGGTGACGCTCGTTCAGGTGCCAGCCGCGCGGGCGCATGACGACGGTGGCGAGCTCGTCGTTCGGGCGCAGGGCGTACGACTTCCCGGAGTCCGGGTCCGTGAAGTCGATGTCCCGGGTGTACGCGTCGATCAGGTTGACCTGGCCCAGGACGACGTTCTCCCAGGTCGGCGCGGAGGCGTCCTCGAAGTCCGCGAGCCACACCCTGGCGCCCGAGTTGAGGGCGTTGATGGTCATCTTGCGGTCGGTGGGGCCGGTGATCTCGACGCGGCGGTCGTCGAGGGCCGCGGGGGACGGGGCCACCCTCCAGGAGTCGTCCGCGCGGACCTCGGCGGTCTCCGGGAGGAAGTCGAGCGTGGACGTACGGGCGATCTCTGCGCGGCGCTCCGCGCGGCGGGCGAGGAGCTCGTCACGCCGGGGCGTGAACCGGCGGTGCAGCTCGGCCACGAAGGCGAGGGCCGCTTCGGTGAGGACCTCCTCCTGCCGGGGCAGGGGCTCGGCGTCGACGATGGCCAGCGGGGACGGCGCTGGTGCGGACATGAGCTGTCACTTCCTTCAGCGAGCGTGGCACCGGGTGCCGGTCGACCCGGGTACGGCTGTGAACGCCCGCGGAGCAGTGGGGCGCTTCTGATCAGTGGATAGTAGTTTCCTCATCGTGGAACTTCAATGGTTTGTTGATGTCGAGATCCTCCGGGTCGAGGCAGGGCGGCGCTCGGTGCCACCGTGCACTCCCGGTGTCACTCAAGGTGGACCAGGTCCTCCGCCGTGTCGATGTCGTACGGCCGCGCCACGTCCCCGCACTCCACGAGCGTGATCGCCTCCTCGTGCTCCCTCAGATAGGCACGTGCCCCCCGGTCCCCGGTCGCAGTCGCGGCGATGCCCGCCCAGTGGGCGGCACCGAAGAGGACGGGGTGGCCGCGCACGCCCTCGTACGCGGCCGAGGCCAGGGACGCCTCGTCCCGGTACGCGGCGAGCACCCGGGCCGCCGCCTCCGGGCCGATACCGGGCTGGTCCACCAGAAGGACCAGCGCGGCCCGCGCACCCGTCCCGGCGAGCGAGCCGAGCCCGGCCCGCAGCGAGGTGCCCATGCCCTGCTCCCACTCCGGGTTGTCCACCAGCACGCACCCGCCGAGCTCCGCCCGCTCCCGTACAGCGCCCGCCTGCGCCCCCAGGACCACGTGGACGCGGGTGCAGCCGGCCGCGCGCAGTACGCCGGCCGCGTGTTCGACCAGTGGCCGCCCCCTGTGTTCGAGCAGCGCCTTGGGCCGCCCGCCGAGCCGCCGGCCGCCGCCCGCGGCGAGGAGCACTCCGGCGACCTGGTTTTCGTTGCGAGTCATGCGTCCTGCTTACCCGACGCACGGGAGAGCGCAGGGCTTCGTCGGGCTGAATTTCCGTCCGGGCGGTGGCGCGCCGGGGGCCGGGTGGCGTTTACTGGCCCGCGTCCCTCAGGTGCCCGACCAGCGTTGTGGGGGCATTGGGCCGGATCGCGCCGCAGTGCCCGGTGGTACTCGGCAGAGGGGCGGTAGGGGCAGTAGGGGCGGTAGTTGCGCACAAGGCGTGCTGGGGGGAGAGCTGTGTTGCGGAGCTTGGGGCAGAGGCCGGTGACCGGCAGCGACGAGGATCCGAGAGTGGCGGAACTGCGGACCGCGGTGTCCCGGCTGCGCCGCGAACTCGCCGCGCATCCGGCCGAGTTCCCGGACCGCGCCATCGCCGAGGACGAACTCGCCGCCCTCGCCGCGATGACGGCCCACGGCATCCCCGAGATCCCGCGACTGCGCAGCTCCCTGCTGCTGATCGCGGGCGCGATCGGTTCCGTCAGCGCCCTGGCGAGGGGACTGTCGCAGGTACGCGACGCGGTGGAGCTGTTCGGCGAGCCGCCGCGCCGTTGAGTGGTGGCCGGTCGCGGGCGGGCTCAGATGTCGCAGGCCAGCTCGTAACCGCCGCTCTGCATGTCCTCGCACAGGGCGTAGACGGTGCTGAAGCGCTCGGTGAACTCGGGCGATCCCTGCCAGGCACGCATCGAGTCGAGGTCCTGCCAGGCGGCGAAGGACACGAAGGAGTCCGGGTTCCTGAGGTCCCGGATCAGACGAGCTCCGAGGAACCCCTGGTGCGTCTCTTTGGTCCAGGTGAGGAACTCGCGCCAGCGGTCGATGAACTCGTCGGCGTTTCCCTCTTTGACCTGCCACCTTCCCGAGGACCAGTGCTTGTTCTCCTGCAGCATGATGGACACCTCGTTCCGCTGCCGGTCCCCCTGGTCCCAGGCTAGTGCCGCGTCAGCCAAGGTTCACCCCGTCGCGACGCCCGGCACGCCCTCTCGCCGCACCGGCCGAAAGCCCGAGTACGTCCAGTACGAGGACTTCCCGCCGGCACGCCGAGAGCACGCACCGGACGCCGCTCCTATACGAGCGAACCTTGGCTGACGCGGCACTGGGCCCCGCGTGTCCGCACCGCTCCCGGAGGCCGGGGGTCCAGGTCACCGGCGCCCACCCCGCTTGCCGGACTTCGGCGGACGCGGCTCCAGCCGAGCCCCTTCGTCATGCGTCGGCTCGCCCCGCACATGCCCGAGTCAACGATGCGAGCGGCCCTCGTCACTGGCCCACCCTTCCGTCGACGCACTCGCGCAGCAGGTCGGCGTGCCCGCAGTGACGGGCGTACTCCTCGATCCTGTGCACCATCAGCTCCCGGATCGGGATCTGGTCCCTCCCCACCCGCTCGCCCAGATCCGGGTGCTCGGCCAGCGCGGCGTCGGTCGCCGCCTGCTCACGCTCCAGATCGGAGTACGCGGCGTCCACCATGGCCTGCTCTGCGACAGCTCCCTCGAAGTCCGCGTCACGCCGGCCGTACAGCTTCGGCAGGGGGGCACCGTCGCTGATCCAGTTGCGCCAGTCCCGTTCCACCTCGGCGAGGTGCCGGACCAGGCCGAGCAGCGACATCGTCGACGGCGGAACCGACCGACGGGCCAGCTGCTCGGCATCCAGGCCCTCGCACTTCATGCGCAGGGTCATGCGGTAGCCCGTCAGGAAGTCCTGCAGCGTCGCAAGTTCGCCTTCCGGACCGACACCTTCGTTGTTGCGGGGGTCGTCGTGCGGGTCGGCCCACATGTCGGGGTAGACGGTTGCCTGGGTCCATCGCGCGGGTAGATCCCTCATACGCTGCATGTTGAGCTGTGACGGCCCGAGACCGCTACTGAATTCCTCGTTGCGAGGTGACGCCATGGTGGCGTAAAGAAGGTGCCGCCCACATCCGGACCGTGATCCGGCCCCTAGGCCGCCGGCCCCGAGTTCGCCAGCGACTCCGAGAGTTCCGCCGCGACCTGCTGGAGCACCGGCACGATGCGGTCCGTCGCGGACTCCGTGACCCGGCCCGCCGGGCCCGAGATCGAGATGGCCGCCGCGGTGGGGGAGTCGGGCACCGGCACCGCGAGGCAGCGCACACCGATCTCCTGCTCGTTGTCGTCGACCGCGTAGCCGTTGCGCCGCACGTCCTCCAGCGCCGCGAGGAAGCCCTCCGGCGTGGTGATCGTCTTCTCGGTCGCGGCCGGCATACCGGTGCGGGCGAGCAGCGCGCGCACCTCGTCGTCCGGGGTGTTCGCGAGCAGGGCCTTGCCCACGCCGGTGGAGTGCGGCAGTACGCGCCGGCCGACCTCGGTGAACATGCGCATCGAGTGCTTGGACGGCACCTGTGCCACGTACACGACCTCGTCCCCGTCCAGCAGCGCCATGTTCGCCGTCTCGCCGGTCTCCTCCACCAGGCGGGCGAGGTGCGGGCGGGCCCAGGTGCCGAGCAGCCGGGACGCGGACTCGCCGAGCCGGATGAGCCGCGGGCCGAGCGCGTAGCGACGGTTGGGCTGCTGACGGACGTACCCGCAGACGACCAGCGTCCGAATGAGGCGGTGGATGGTGGGCAGGGGGAGCCCGCTGCTCGCGGAGAGCTCGCTCAGCCCGACCTCGCCCCCCGCATCCGCCATCCGCTCGAGCAGGTCGAACGCGCGCTCGAGGGACTGGACGCCGCCGCCGGCGGACTTGGCGGAGTCGTTGGTGCTGGCGCTGGACGTCGGCACGGCGCGTTCCTTTCGGGACTGGCGGAAGGCAGAAGCCTACCCGTCAGTCGGTTGACTCTCCGCTGTACGTAGCTACGTTCTGCTTGCCGGAATTCCCATTCCGCTTTGTGGAAACGTCCAGAGTGTGCGCATCGAGCGCACTCTGAGAAGTGTGCCTCTTGACGGCCGGAAGGCGGGAGGGAAGACTTCTTCAACAGAACGTTGAATTCCGTTACGTGGAAGAAACTCCCGTTTCCCGGAAGTAACCGGAACCAAAACGGCGGCAGAGAGGGGCCCGGGGTGTCCGACGCCGAACTGGTGCTGCGCTCGACGCGTGTCATCACGCCCGAGGGGACGCGTGCCGCGTCAGTCGCGGTGGCCGGGGGATCGATCACGGCCGTACTGCCGTACGGCGCGCCGCTGCCCGCGGGCGCCCGCCTGGTGGACCTCGGCGACGACGTTCTGCTGCCCGGCCTCGTCGACACCCACGTGCACGTCAACGACCCCGGCCGCACCGAGTGGGAGGGCTTCTGGACCGCGACCCGCGCGGCGGCCGCCGGCGGCATCACCACGCTCGTCGACATGCCGCTCAACTCCTTCCCGCCGACCACGACGGCCGACCACCTCCGTACGAAGCGGGACGTGGCCGCCGGCAAGGCGCACACCGACGTCGGCTTCTGGGGCGGCGCGCTGCCCGACAACGTCACGGACCTCCGCCCGCTTCACGAGGCCGGCGTCTTCGGCTTCAAGGCGTTCCTGTCGCCGTCCGGCGTGGACGAGTTCCCGCACCTCGACCAGGAGCAGCTCCACCGGTCGCTGGCCGAGATCGCCTCCTTCGGCGGCCTGCTGATCGTCCACGCCGAGGACCCGCACCACCTCGACGCCGCCCCGCAGCAGGGCGGCCCGAGATACGCCGACTTCCTCGCCTCCCGTCCGCGCGACGCCGAGGACACCGCGATAGCGAACCTCATCGGGCAGGCCGAGCGGCTCGGCGTGCGCGTGCACGTGCTGCACCTGTCGTCGAGCGACGCGCTGCCACTGATCGCCGCCGCCAAGGCGGAGGGCGTCCGCATCACCGTCGAGACCTGCCCCCACTACCTGACCCTGACCGCCGAGGAAGTCCCGGACGGCGCCAGCGAGTTCAAGTGCTGTCCGCCCATCCGGGAGTCCGCCAACCAGGACCTGCTGTGGCGGGCGCTGGCGGACGGCACCATCGACTGCGTGGTCACCGACCACTCGCCGTCGACGGCCGACCTGAAGACGGGCGACTTCGCCACCGCATGGGGCGGCATCTCCGGCCTCCAGCTCAGCCTGGCGGCGGTGTGGACCGAGGCGCGCAGCCGGGGCCACGGCCTTGAAGACGTGGTCCGGTGGATGTCCGCCCGAACGGCCGCTCTTGTGGGCCTCGACCGGAAGGGCGCCATCGAGGCCGGCCGGGACGCCGACTTCGCCGTCCTCGCGCCCGACGAGACGTTCACCGTGGACCCGGCGGCACTCCAGCACCGCAACCGCGTCACGGCGTACGCCGGCAAGACCCTGTACGGCGTTGTGAAGTCCACCTGGCTGCGCGGCGAACGCATCGTGGCGGACGGCGAGTTCACCGAACCGAAGGGCCGGCTCCTCACCCGCACCCCCTGATTCCCACCCGCGCACGCAGCGGACCGACTCCCGAGAGGCAGACCTGATCACCGTGGCAGCGACGGAGAGCTTCACCGGCGACGCGAACCCCTACGGAGGCGGTGACCCGTACGCGGACTACCGCACCGCCGACTTCCCCTTCACCCGGTACGCCGACCTCGCCGACCGGCGGCTCGGTGCCGGTGTCATCGCCGCCAACGACGAGTTCTTCGCCCAGCGTGAGAACCTGCTGGTGCCCGAGCGCGCCGAGTTCGACCCCGAGCACTTCGGGCACAAGGGCAAGATCATGGACGGCTGGGAGACCCGGCGCCGCCGCGGTGCCTGCGCCGAGCATCCCTGGCCGGCCGCAGAGGACCACGACTGGGCACTGGTCCGCCTCGGAGCGCCCGGCGTGATCCGCGGCATCGTCGTCGACACGGCCCATTTCCGCGGCAACTACCCGCAGGCGGTGTCCGTCGAGGGCACCTCCGTGCCGGGCTCGCCGTCGCCCGGGGAACTCCTCGGGGACGACGTGAAGTGGACGACGCTGGTCCCGCGCACTCCGGTGGGCGGCCACGCGGCGAACGGCTTCTCCGTGGCGGTGGAACAGCGCTTCTCCCACGTGCGCGTAAACCAGCACCCCGACGGCGGCATCGCGCGCCTGCGCGTGTACGGCGAGGTCGTCCCGGACCCGCGGTGGCTGGAGGTGCTCGGCACCTTCGACGTGGTCGCCCTGGAGAACGGCGGCCGGGCCGAGGACGCCTCCGACCTCTTCTACTCGCCGGCCACCAACACCGTCCAGCCGGGCCGCTCCCGCAAGATGGACGACGGCTGGGAGACCCGCCGCCGCCGCGACCAGGGCAACGACTGGATCCGCTACCGGCTGGTCGCCCAGTCGCGGATCCGCGCGATGGAGATCGACACGGCCTGCCTGAAGGGCAACAGCGCCGGCTGGGCGTCGGTGTCCGTCAAGGACGGCGAGGACGGCGCGTGGACCGAGATACTCCCGCGCACCCGCCTCCAGCCCGACACCAACCACCGCTTCGTGCTCCCCGCCCCCGCCGTGGGCACGCACGCGCGCGTGGACATCTACCCCGACGGCGGAATCTCGCGCCTGCGGCTGTTCGGGTCACTGACGCAGGCGGGTGCCTCGGCCCTGGCGGCCCGCCATCAGGAGCTCGGCGGCTGAGAGGGGCTGCCCGGAACTATTGCCTCCACTTCCTGCGTTCTTCCCTCGTGACACTTCGGCAAGAGATCGTCGGCAACGCCATGCAGATGGCGGTCGTCAGCCTGAAGCCAGGCCAGACCGTCTACTGCGAGGCGGGCAAGTTCCTGTTCAAGACGACGAACGTGACCATGGAGACCCGCCTCTCCGGTCCGTCCGGCAACAGTGATCAGCACCCCCAGAGCGGCGGCGGGTCCGGCGGCATGGGCGGCATGCTGCGCCAGGCCATGGGCACCGCCGTGCAGGCCGGCCAGCGCGCGCTCGCGGGCGAGTCCCTGGCGTTCCAGTACTTCACCGCCCAGGGCGGCGAGGGAACCGTCGGCTTCGCGGGCGTGCTGCCCGGCGAGATGCGCGCCCTGGAACTCGACGGTACGCGCGCGTGGCTCGCCGAGAAGGACGCCTTCGTCGCCGCCGAGTCCACCGTCGACTTCGGTATCGCCTTCCAGGGCGGCCGCACCGGCATGAAGGGCGGCGAGGGCTTCGTCCTGGAGAAGTTCACCGGGCGCGGCACGGTGATCATCGCCGGCGCGGGCAACTTCATCGACCTCGACCCGGCCGACTTCGGCGGCCGCATCGAGGTCGACACCGGGTGCGTGGTCGCCTTCGAGGAGGGCATCCGGTACGGCATCCAGCGCGTCGGCGGCCTCAACCGCCAGGGCCTCATGAACGCCGTCTTCGGCGGCGAGGGCCTGTCCCTGGCCACCCTGGAGGGCAACGGACGGGTGATCCTGCAGTCCCTGACCATCGAGAGCCTCGCCAACGCCCTCAAGAAGGCCCAGGGCGGCGACAAGCAGGGCCCGACGGGTGGCCTGTTCTCGACGCACTCGGGCTGAGTACCCGTACGGCGGACCGATGAGTTGCGGGTGCCGGTGGGGTCTGAACTGATGACAGCAGACCCACCCCGGAAGGCAGGCACCCTCATGGGCAAGCTCGTGCTCACCACCTTCGTCACCCTCGACGGCGTCTACCAGGCCCCGGGCGGCCCGCAGGAGGACACCCGCGACGACTTCGACCAGGGCGGCTGGAGCGTCCCGTACGGCGACGAGGACTTCGGCCGGTTCGTCACCGAGGTCTTCGGACGCGTCGGCGCCTTCCTCCTCGGCCGCCGCACGTACGAGATCTTCGCCTCCTACTGGCCGAAGATGACCGATCCCGAAGACCCGGTCGCCTCGAAGCTGAACGCCCTGCCGAAGTACGTCGCCTCCTCCACCCTGACCGACCCGAAATGGGCCGGCACCACCGTGATCGGCGACGATCTCGCCGAGGAGGTCAGCGTCCTCAAGGAGCGCACCGACGGCGAGCTCCAGGTGCACGGCAGCGGCGCCCTCGCGCAGTCCCTGCTGGCCCTCGACCTCGTCGACACCGTCCACCTGCTGACCTTCCCGGTCGTGCTGGGCGCCGGGCGCCGGCTGTTCAACGAGGGCGCCCTCCCGACCGCCTTCCGGCACACCGGCGGCCGGATCACCGCGGCGGGCGTCTCCATCCAGTCGTACGACCTGGCAGGACGGCCGGAGTACGGGTCGTACGAGCTTCCGGAAGACCTCTAGCGAGAGCCTGTCGGGGGCGCCGGGTGGCAGGTTAACTTCCCGAAAACTCATCGGACTTGACGGGAAAATCTTCTGACTTGTCATTGACATGCCATCGTCTACGCGCGTCATCATGAGGGCATGAGATTCCCCCCACGCGCACCACGCATCGGCGCGGCAGCCGCCCTCCTGTCCGCCCTCCTGGCCGGCGGAACCGTCTCCGCCACCTCGGCGACCGCAGCCCCCACGGCGGTCGGCGAGATCTGCCACAGCGACCTGCCCTCCCAGGCGTACGGCACGCTCGAGCTCATCGAGCAGGGCGGTCCCTACCCGTACTCGCAGGACGGATCCGTCTTCCAGAACCGGGAAGACGTCCTGCCCCAGCAGTCCACGGGCTACTACCACGAGTACACGGTCAAGACGCCGGGCTCCTCCACACGCGGTGCGCGCCGCATCGTCACCGGTGAGGAGGCCCAGGAGGACTACTACACGGCGGACCACTACGCGACCTTCGACCTGGTCGACTACGGCTGCTGAGCCGAGCCGCCACGGCCGGCCAGAGGCAGCCGGGGAACGGCGCGGGAGCCGGAGGTCCGGTCCGCGTTCAGCCGGGCTTCCGGCTCTCGGCGGCGGCGAACAGCGCGAACGCCACCACGATCAGGACGGCGCTCGCGTAGATCTCGTAGCCGTCGAGGAAGCCGAGCCGTTGCACGAAACCCACGTGCCAGTGGGTGAACTCGTGCACCAGGCCCAGCACGCCCTGCACCAGGGCGAGGAAACCGAGTACCTCCAGCAACTGCTTCATGCCACAGACCCTCGCCCCGCGGACCCCCCACACGCATCGGCCGCGGGGCGAGGCACATACGCCGCAAGTACGTGATCGGACGGCGTGTGTGCGCCGAAAGTCTCCGGTGCCGCGACTTTGGTCGGTGATCCCGTCCGGGGGAGGTGGCGCGGGCCGTGGCTGCGTAGATTTGCCGACCGTGAATGGAGAGAAGTTCGCGCCGGTCCCAGCGGTGCCGACACGGGAACCGCAGCTGCGCAAGTGGCTGTTGCCGTCCGCCGTGGTGTACGCGCTCGACCCCGACGCCGAGCGGTGCGGGCGGCGGCCCCGGCGCACCGCGCGCGACTGGATCGTCGACTTCTCCTGCTTCTTCCTGGCCGTCGCCATCGGTCTGGCCGCGGCCGACTCCCTGTCCGACGAGGAGGGACTCTCCCCGGCCCTCGCCGCCGTCGACCAGTTGCTCGGCGCCCTGGCCTGCGCCGCGGTCTGGCTGCGCCGCCGCTGGCCGGTCGGTCTCGCCGTCGCGATGATCCCCGTCGGTTTCCTCTCGAACACCGCGGGCGGCGCGGGCATGGCCGTCCTGTTCACGCTCGCCGTGCACCGGCCCTTCCGGTACGTGGCCTGGATCGGCGGCATCTCCCTCGCGCTGCTGCCGCTCTTCTTCTGGCTGCGTCCCGAACCCGACCTGCCGTACCCGGCGGCCGTCGCGCTCACCGTGCTGCTCACCCTCACGATCATCGGCTGGGGCCTGCTCGCCCGCTCGAAGCGGCAGCTCATGCTGAGCCTGCGCGACCGGGCGCGGCGCGCCGAGACGGAGGCGCGACTGCGTGCCGAGCAGGCACAGCGCCTCGCCCGCGAGGCCATCGCCCGGGAGATGCACGACGTGCTCGCGCACCGGCTGACGCTGCTGAGCGTGCACGCGGGCGCCCTGGAGTTCCGGCCGGACGCGCCCCGCGAAGAGGTCGCGCGGGCGGCCGGTGTCATCCGCGAGAGCGCACACGAGGCACTGCAGGACCTGCGGGAGATCATCGGTGTCCTGCGGGCCGCAGAGCCCGACGACGCGGGCCGCCCCCAGCCGACGCTGGCCGCCCTTGACGCGCTGGCCGCCGAGTCCCGCGAGGCCGGCACGAAGGTCACCCTGGACAACCGCGTGACCGCCCCCTCCGCCGTCCCCGCCTCTGTCGGCCGCACCGCCTACCGCATCGCCCAGGAGGGCCTCACGCACGCCCCCGGCACGGAGGTCACGGTCTCCGTCACCGGCGCTCCGCTGGCCCGCCTCGAAGCACGCACGGCGTTGGGCACCCTGCTGGAGCGCGCCCCCGGACTCGCCCCGGACGGCCCGCCCGGCGAATGGCTGCCGGGAATGTTGATGCGCGGGCTGCGCAGCCTGCCGGTGCGGTGGTAGTGCGGCCGGTCGTAGAGCCCCCTGCGGGGGCGAAGGGGCAGAGCCCCTTCACATGGCCGCCGCGCCGACATCCCCCGGAAGCTCCGCCGGCCGCACGGCCCTGCGTTCCCGCCGGGACACATCGCAGGCCTCGGCGATCCGCAGGGCCTGCAACGCCTCGCGCCCGTCGCAGGGATTGGCCCGCTCGCCCCGCACCACGTCGACGAACGCGACCAGCTCGGCCTCGTACGCGGGCCCGAAGCGGTCCAGGAACCCTGTCCACGGCTTGTCCGCGGCCGGGGGCCCGGTCGGCTCGGTGGACGCGATCGGCGTACGGTCGTCCAGGCCGACCACGATCTGGTCCAGCTCCCCGGCCAGCTCCATGCGCACGTCGTAGCCCGCGCCGTTGAGCCGCGACGCCGTCGCCGTGACGAGCGTGCCGTCGTCGAGCGTGAGGACCGCCGCGGCCGTGTCGACGTCGCCGGCCTCGCGGAACATCGCGGGCCCGGCGTCGGACCCGGCCGCGTAGACGTCGACGACCTCGCGCCCCGTCACCCAGCGCACGGCGTCGAAGTCGTGGATCAGGGTGTCCCGGTAGAGCCCGCCCGACTGCGGCAGATACGCGGCCGGCGGCGGCGCCTGGTCCGACGTCATCGCCCGGACGGTGTGCAGCCGCCCGAGCCGCCCGGAGCGGACCGCCTCCCGCGCGCCCGTGTACCCGGCGTCGAAACGGCGCTGGAAACCCATCTGAAGAACCGTTCCGGCTGCTTCGACCTCGGCGATCGCCTGCAGCGTGCCGGGCAGGTCCAGCGCGATCGGCTTCTCGCAGAAGACGGGCAGCCCGGAGCGCGCCGCCCGGCCGATCAGTTCGGCGTGCGCCGACGTCGCCGTCGTGATCACCACGGCGTCCACGCCCCACTTGAAGATCTCGTCCACCCCCGGCGCCGCGGTCTCCCCCAGACGATGGGCGAGCTCCTGCGCCCGCGCGGGGTCCGCGTCCGTGAGGATCAGGGATCCGACGTCCCGGTGGCGGCTGAGGGTGTTCGCATGGATGGTGCCGATCCGGCCCGTACCGATGACTCCGATGCGCATGTGAACAAAGTGCGGTCGGACCCCGCATGCTGTCAATCGGTATGTCCGGACAACCGAACTACACAACTTCCCGTCAACCATCCGCGCAGCTACGCTCGGGGCCGTGCCGAAACCAGAAGTGGACCCGACCGTGACTCTCGAGCTCAGTGTGGACCGCACCAGCCCGGTGCCCTTGTACTTCCAGCTGTCCCAGCAGCTGGAAGCCGCGATAGAGCACGGACAACTGACCCCCGGAAGCCTTCTGGGCAACGAGATCGAGCTCGCCGGGCGCCTCGGCCTGTCGCGGCCCACCGTCCGTCAGGCCATCCAGTCGCTCGTCGACAAGGGACTGCTCGTACGCCGCCGCGGCGTCGGCACGCAGGTCGTGCACAGCCAGGTCAAGCGCCCGCTCGAGCTCAGCAGCCTCTACGACGACCTTGAGGCGGCCGGACAGCGCCCCGCGACCAAGGTCCTCGTCAACACGATCGTCCCGGCCACCGCGGAGGTCGCCGCCGCGCTCGGTGTGGCCGAGGAAAGCGACGTACACCGCGTGGAGCGGCTGCGGCTCGCGCACGGTGAGCCGATGGCATACCTGTGCAACCACCTGCCGCCCGGGCTGCTCGATCTGGACACCGCACAGCTGGAGACCACCGGCCTGTACCGTCTGATGCGCACCGTCGGGATCACGCTGCACAGCGCCCGCCAGTCCATCGGTGCCCGCGGAGCAACCGCCGCCGAGGCCGAGCGCCTGAACGAACAGGAAGGCGCCCCGCTGCTCACGATGCAGCGCACGACCTTCGACGACACGGGCCGAGCGGTCGAATTCGGCTCACACACGTACCGCCCGTCGCGTTACTCGTTCGAGTTCCAGCTGCTGGTACGGCCCTGACGGCTGTCCGTCGTCGTCCGGGTTCGTCGCAATGTCAGAACAATGCGACCTCGAATGTGGCGGGTGGAAGTCACCCCGACCATCCCTGCCATGTGCTGCAGCCGGCCCAGGCGCGCGGGGCTGTGTCGACGTGCGGCTCCGCCGCGCGGGCGGGACCGGCCACGACGGCGCCGCACCCGGCAGACATCCCGCACGCCCCCCGCTCCCCCTGCTCGGCACCCAGCGTGAGCGTGAGGCAGAATCAAGCCCGATGAGCACCTACGGCACCTTCTCCGCCCCCATCGGCTCCCGCCGAGCGCCGGCGCTCCGTACGGTCGGCACCCGCGAGCGCCGCTCACACCTGACGGCACCCCGCGTCCCGACGGTCGGCATCGACATCGGCGGTACGAAGGTGATGGCGGGCGTCGTCGACGCCGACGGCAACATCCTGGAGAAGCTCCGCACGGAGACCCCGGACAAGTCCAAGAGCCCCAAGGTCGTCGAGGACACCATCGTCGAGCTGGTCCTCGACCTGTCCGACCGGCACGACGTGCACGCCGTCGGCATCGGCGCGGCCGGCTGGGTCGACGCCGACCGCAACCGGGTCCTGTTCGCCCCCCACCTGTCGTGGCGCAACGAGCCGCTCAGGGACCGCCTCTCCGGCCGGCTGTCGGTCCCGGTCCTGGTGGACAACGACGCCAACACCGCCGCCTGGGCGGAGTGGCGCTTCGGTGCCGGCCGCGGTGAGGACCACCTCGTCATGATCACGCTGGGCACCGGCATCGGAGGCGCCATCCTGGAGGACGGCCAGGTCAAGCGAGGGAAGTACGGCGTCGCCGGCGAGTTCGGCCATATGCAGGTCGTGCCCGGCGGCCACCGCTGCCCGTGCGGCAACCGCGGCTGCTGGGAGCAGTACAGCTCCGGCAACGCGCTGGTCAGGGAGGCGCGCGAACTGGCCGTGGCCGACTCCCCGGTGGCGTACGGGATCATCGAGCACGTCAAGGGCAACATCGGCGACATCACCGGCCCGATGGTCACCGAGCTGGCCCGCGACGGCGACGCGATGTGCATCGAGCTGCTCCAGGACATCGGCCAGTGGCTCGGTGTCGGCATCGCCAACCTGGCCGCGGCCCTCGACCCGTCCTGCTTCGTGATCGGCGGTGGGGTCAGCGCCGCCGACGACCTGCTGATCGGCCCGGCGCGGGACGCCTTCAGACGCCACCTCACCGGCCGCGGGTACCGGCCGGAGGCCCGCATCACCCGCGCCCAGCTCGGCCCCGACGCGGGCATGGTCGGCGCCGCGGACCTCGCCCGGCTGGTCGCCCGCCGCTTCCGGCGCGCCAAGCGGCGCCGAGTGGAGCGGTACGAGCGCTACGAGCGGTACGCGGAGGCCCGCCGCGCCACCCGGGAGTCGCTGTGACGGCGTCGCTGCCCCGCCAGGCCACACCCGCGGACGAGCCGCCCCGGCCCCCCGAGGACCGCCGGCACATGATCCGCCGCAGGGCGATCACCCTGCTCATCATCGTGCTGCTCATCGGCGTCCCGGCCGGATACCTGGTGATCTCCGCCAACCAGAGCCGCAACAGCGGCAAGGACAAGGAAGCGAAGTACTCCGCGACCAGCCTCGCCGCGGGCTATCCCTCCAAGGTCCAGCGCCGTCTCTACCAGGTGCCGGTCCCGCACCCGGCGGACTCCGTCGCCTACTACGAGACCAACAACTGGAAGACCAGCCGCCTCTACGTCGAGTTCCGCACCACCGACGCCGGCCTGGAGGCCTTCCTGAACGGTGTGGGCGTGGGCCGGGACGACCTGAAGAAGGGCGACATCACCATCAGCGCCCGCGACCAGAACATCAGCGGCTGGACGTTCACCGGCCCGGGCCCGTGGTGGGGGCTCGTGCACGCGCAGAAGAACCCGGCGCCCACCCAGGACATCGTGGTGAACCTGGCCAATCCGGACTTCCCGATGGTGTACGTCGTCTCACGCACGGTTCCCTGACGAGGCGGCCCGGCCCGGTCGGCGGAGCCGGTTGTCATACCCCGCCCGTAGAGTCGAAGGCGACTGATTTCGACCTGACGGGCGGGAGGTGACAGACCGTATGAGCGACACGACGGTCGCGGTGGCGGACGGGCTCCAGGAGGGCGTTTCCGTGCGGCTCGCCGCGGTCTTCCTGCCCGCGCCTCTGCCGCGCGAGGGGCGAGTGGCCTTCTGGGACCCCGAGGGCGGCCTCCTCCCCGGCCGGGACACGGGGCACACGGAGCTCACTGTCGTACGACCGCACGGCACGGGCGTTCGCCGCAGGCCCACCCCCGCGCTGTCCCTCCGGCTCGACGAGGCGCTGCCCCTGCTCGTGCACGCCCGCCGCGACCCCGCCGCCCACCCCGCCACCGCCTGCTGGGGCGCGGCCGCACTCCACGCGCTGCGGCTCGCCGCGCGCGGCCGGCTGCTGCCCGGCCTGACGCCGACGGGCCACGACGCCTGGCGGGCCGGCCCCCTCGACCCGGACGACATCGCGCACCTGCGCGCGGTCGCGGCCGCCCTGCCGTACGAGGGCCACGCGGTCCCGCTGCCCGGCCCGGGACCGCTCCGGTTGCCCGAGCCGGAAGCACTGATGCGTTCCTTCCTGGACGCCGTCGCGGACACCCTGCCCCGCACCCCCGCCGCACCGCACGCCTCCGGGAAGCCCTTCGCGGACCGCCGGGCCCAGCGCCTGCCCGGCGCCCACGACTGGGCCGCGGAGGTCGCCGCCGGCATGGACGCGGGCGTACGGATCTCGCTCCGCCTGGACCTGTCCGCGTACGAGCTGTTCGACCGCGACGACAGCGACGGCATGCGCAGCGCGGGCGCGGCGATCGTCCAGGTGCACAGCCTCGCCGACCCCACCCTCGTCGCCGACGCGGCCGCGCTGTGGGCGGGCGGGGCGGACGTGGCCTTCGGACCGCGCGCCCGCGTGGACGCCGCCCTCGCCGTGCGCCGCGCGGCCCGCGTGTGGCCGCCCCTCGACCGGCTCGCCGACCAGGACGTGCCCGACGTCCTGGCCCTGTCCGGCGAGGAGCTGGAAGACCTGCTCGGCGTGGCGGCGACGCGGCTCGCGGCGGCGGGGGTCGCCGTGCACTGGCCCCGGGACCTGGCCCAGGACCTGACCGCCGCCGCGGTCGTGCGCGCCGCGCCCGGCTCGGCCACCGACGGCACGGGCTTCTTCGAGAGCGAGGAACTCCTCCAGTTCCGCTGGCAGCTGGCGCTCGGCGGCGACCCGCTCAGCGAAGCCGAGATGGACGAGCTCGCCGAGGCCCACCGCCCGGTCGTCCGCCTGCGGGACCAGTGGGTGCTCGTCGACCCGGCCCTCGTCCGCAAGGCCCGCAAGCGCGAACTCGGCCTGCTCGACCCGGTCGACGCGCTGTCCGTCGCCCTCACCGGCAGCGCGGAGGTCGACGGGGAGACGGTGGAGGCGGTGCCGGTCGGCGCGCTCGCCGCCCTCCGCGACCGCCTGACGGCCGGCGTCCGCCCGGCCGAGCCACCGCCGGGCCTGCACGCCACCCTCCGCGACTACCAGCTCCGGGGGCTGGCCTGGCTGGACCTCATGAC
The DNA here is from genome assembly GCF_055595715.1 of Streptomyces sp. NPDC040410. Taxonomy (NCBI): domain Bacteria; kingdom Bacillati; phylum Actinomycetota; class Actinomycetes; order Kitasatosporales; family Streptomycetaceae; genus Streptomyces; species Streptomyces sp. NPDC040410. Next base: position 663,111 of record NZ_JBVIVK010000001.1, on the reverse strand, counting down.
CTCGCTCGGCCTCGGCGGCTGCCTCGCCGACGACATGGGCCTCGGCAAGACGATCACCGTCATCGCGCTGCACCTGCGCCGGGCGCGCCGCGAACCGACCCTGGTGGTCTGCCCGGCCTCGCTGCTGGGCAACTGGCAGCGGGAGATCACCCGCTTCGCGCCCGGCGTCCCCGTCCGCCGCTTCCACGGCCCCGACCGCACCCTGGACGACCTGGCCGGCGGCTTCGTCCTCACCACGTACGGCACGATGCGGTCGGCGGCGGCCACACTGGCCCGGCACACCTGGGGCATGCTCGTCGCCGACGAGGCGCAGCACGTGAAGAACCCGTACTCCGCGACGGCGAAGGCGCTGCGCACGATCCCGTCCCCCGCGCGCGTGGCCCTCACCGGCACACCGGTGGAGAACAACCTCTCCGAACTCTGGGCGTTGCTGGACTGGACGACCCCGGGGCTGCTCGGCCCCCTGAAGTCCTTCCGCGCCCGGCACGCCCGCGCGGTGGAGAACGGTGAGAACGCCGACAGGGGGGAGGCGGTGGCCCGGCTGGCCCGCCTGGTCCGCCCCTTCCTGCTGCGCCGCAAGAAGTCCGACCCCGGCATCGTTCCGGAGCTGCCGCCCAAGACGGAGACCGACCACCCGGTCCCGCTCACCCGCGAACAGGCCGCGCTGTACGAGGCGGTGGTCCGCGAGTCCCTGCTGGCCATCGAGACGGCGGAGGGCATGGCGCGCCGGGGCCTGGTGCTGAAGCTCCTGACCTCGCTGAAGCAGATCTGCGACCACCCGGCGCTCTACCTGAAGGAGGACCACGGGCCGGGCGCCGGCGACCGGCCGGCGGCCCGCTCGGGCAAACTGGCCCTGCTGGACGAGCTGTTGGACACCCTGCTGTCCGAGGACGGCTCGGCACTGGTCTTCACGCAGTACGTCGGGATGGCCCGCCTGATCACCGCCCACCTCGCCGCCCGGGCGGTCCCGGTGGACCTCCTGCACGGCGGCACCCCGGTACCGGAACGGGAACGCATGGTGGACCGCTTCCAGAGCGGGGCGACACCGGTGCTGGTGCTGTCGTTGAAGGCGGCCGGCACCGGCCTGAACCTCACCCGCGCGAGTCACGTCGTCCACTTCGACCGCTGGTGGAACCCGGCCGTCGAGGAACAGGCCACCGACCGCGCCTACCGCATCGGCCAGACCCAGCCGGTCCAGGTCCACCGCCTCATCACGGAGGGCACGGTCGAGGACCGCATCGCCGAGATGCTGGAATCCAAACGGGCCCTTGCCGACGCGATCCTCGGCTCCGGCGAGTCGGCCCTCACCGAGCTGACGGACCGTGAGCTGACCGACCTGGTGTCACTGAGGAGGGACGCGTGATGTCCGGCCCCGCCGACGAGGCACGCCGAGCACTGCGGGCCGCGCGAGGACGGGGCGGCGTCGGGGCGGACACGGCCACGGGGCGGCCGGCCCCAAGTCCCCAGCAAGACGCGGGTCACCCGGCCGAGGCTTCCGGACGGGACGCGAACCGCCAGGACCCGGCTCCTCAGCGGGCCGCCGGTCAAGCGGACGCGGTCGCCCGGCGGGGCGCGGGCGGGGCAGACCGGAGTCCCCAGCCGGACGTGGGGCGGGGGCGTTCCCCGAAGTCCGCGGAGGGCGAGAGTGCTTGGCCGGACCCGGATTCAGGGCGGGGTGCGGGCGGGTCGGGCCCGGGTCCCGAGCTGGAGGTGGGGCGGGGGCGTTCCCCGAAGTCCGCGGAGCGCGGGAGTGCTTGGCCGGACCTGGATTCAGGGCGGGGTGCGGGCGGGTCGGGCCCGGGTCCCGAGCTGGAGGTGGGGCGGGGGCGTTCCCCGAAGTCCGCGGAGGGCGGGAGTGCTTGGCCGGACCCGGATTCAGGGCGGGGTGCGGGCGGGTCGGGCCCGGGTCCCGAGCTGGAGGTGGGGCGGGGGCGTTCCCCGAAGTCCACGGAGCGCGGGAGTGCTTGGCCGGACCTGGATTCAGGGCGGGGTGCGGGCGGGGCAGACCGGAGTCCTCAGCCGGACGTGGGGCGGGGGCGTTCCCCGAAGTCCGCGGAGCGCGGGAGTGCTTGGCCGGACCCGGATTCAGGGCGGGACGCGGACCGCCAGGACTCCGCTCCCGGTCGGGATGCGGGCCGGGTGGACCCGTCTCGCCAGGGGGACGCGGGTCGGGCAGAGCCGGCTCTCCAGCGGGGACCCGGCCGGGAGCAGTCCTCGCAGCCCAAGGAGCACGAGAGCGCCCAGCCGGACCCGGCTTCCCGGCGGGGCGCGGCCCGGGAGCGGGCCGAGAAGCGCACGGAGCACCGGACTGCCCGGCCCGGGGACGTCGCTCGTGCGGCGCTGCGGCGGGCCGTGTCCGCTCGGCGAGCGGCCGATGCGTCGGACGACTCGACCGAGGCCGCGTCAGCCGGTGGCTCAACGGGGGAAGCGGACCGACCCGGCGACGCGGCGGGAGCCGCCCCGGCCGTATCGGACGCCGGCAACGCCCGGCGCGGTGAGCGCCCCGCGGACGTCGCGCGTGAGGCGTTGCGTGCGGCGCGGGTCAGCGCGGATGCGGGCGGCGAGAGTGCCGAGGCTGACCGTAAGACACCCCGCCCAGCACCCGCCGCTCCCCGGCCCCGGGAAGCCGCGCGTGGTCGTGTGGCCGACGTCCGGACCCGCGCCGTACGGGAGGTGCTCGGCGACGCGTTCCGGATGCCTGACGCGGCGGCCCGGCCGGGGGAGGAGGAGCGTACGACGACCGGCGCCGTCCCGGGTCCGGCCGACCACACGGTCCCGGGCCGACACGACAGCGACAGGGCAGACGGCCGGAGTTCGCCTGCCCAGGCCCCCGCGCCCGCCGCCCCACGCGTCCCCCGCTCCATGGCCGCCCCCGGCCGCGACACCGACCTACGCCGCACCTTCCCCGCGTTCGGGCCCAAGTCGGACGACGCCCCCTTCGCCGAGACCTGGTGGGGCAACGCCTGGGTCACCGCGCTGGAGGAGGGCGCGCTGGACGCCCAGCGGCTGGCACGCGGCCGCGGTTACGCGCGGCAGGGCCACGTGGACGCCATCACGGTCACGCCCGGGCTCGTGCTCGCCTATGTGCGGGGGAGCCGCCCCCGGCCGTACCGTGTTCAGGTGCGGCTGCGCACGCTCGGCGACGCCGACTGGGAGCGGTTCCTGGACGCCGCCGCCGAGCGGCCCGGGCACATCGCCGCGCTCCTCGACAAGGAGATGCCCCAGTCCCTGGCCGACTGCGGAGTGCCGCTGCTGCCCGGCACGGGCGACCTCGACCCCCGGTGCAGCTGCCCCGACTTCGGCCACCCCTGCAAGCACGCCACCGCCCTCTGCTACCAGACCGCGCGCCTGCTCGACGCCGACCCGTTCGTCCTGCTCCTGCTGCGCGGCCGAGGCGAACGCGACCTGCTCGACGCCCTGTCCCGCCGCAATGCCGCCCGCGCGGCGCGCGCCGCCCAGGAGCGGGAACCCGCCCCGCTCCCCGGAGTCCGGGCCACCGACGCCCTCGCGCCACGCCGACTCCCGCCCCTTCCGCCCCCCTTGCCCGTGCCCCCGCACCCCGAGCAGCCCCCGGTGTATCCCGCGGCCCCGGGCGGCCCCGACCCCTTCGCGCTGGACCAGCTGGCGACCGACGCCGCGGCCCGCGCCCACGCCCTGCTCGCCACCGGACGCGACCCGGTCGCCGAGCTGACGCTGTGGCAGGACGCGGTACGGCTCGCCGCCGCCCGCCCCGGCTCCGGGCTCACCGCGGCCACCCGCACCCTCTACTCCTCGCTCGCCTCCGCGGCCGACCGTACCCCGGCCGAGCTGGCGCGCGCCGTCGCTGCCTGGCGGCAGGGCGGCCTGGAGGGCCTCACCGTCCTCGACGAGCCCTGGGACCCGCCCGCCGGGCGCTTCGACCGGGCCCGCCCGCTTCTTCTCGCCGCAGACCTCCCTGCCTTCCGCCCCTGGCGCAACCGCCTCACCCACCCCCTCGGCCACGTCCAGCTCCGCCTGGGCCGCGAGGGCTTGTGGTACGCCTACGAATCAGAGCCGGGCCGTGACGACTGGTGGCCCCGCGGCACACCCGACCTGGACCCGGTCGGCGCCCTGACGGGCCTCGGAGCACCGAGCGAGCCCTGAGCGAGCCCGCCGATCTCGCCGTGCAGCTCCACGACGGTTGTTTCGCGGCGGTGCGTTCCGTGTGGTGAGGCGCGGACCGCGGGTCGATATCGGACATGGTCCGAGACAACAGGGAAGGGCGAGGCGTGGGTAGGGCCGATGGACCCTACTGTCTCGTGCTGCTGGATACGCCGGGCTGTCTGGCGGTGTGATCGGTCGACCGACCCGACTGGCACCCACACCCCGCAGAGGCCGGGCGGGCCCGTCGATCGCGGTGTGACACGGGTCGTTCTCCAGTGTGGCCGGGACCGATGGCCCCTCATCCCCGGGTCTCATGCGACTCAGGATGGAAAGACGCAGAACCGCTGCACCGGGCGAAGGACGGGCTGGCTGATGTATCCCAACGACGGTTTCCACGAACTCGGGCGGCAGGAATGCCTGCGGCGGATGACCAAGGTGCCCGTCGGCCGCATCGTCTACACGCGCCAGGCCCTGCCCGCCGTGCTGCCAGTGAACTTCATCGTGGACGGTGACGGTGCGGTTGTCCTGAGAACCTCCGCCGCCTCGGAGCTGGTCCGCGCGGTCGACGGCGCGGTGGTCGCCTTCGAGGTCGATGACGTCGACGCGGTCCGGCACTCCGGCTGGAGCGTCGTCGTCACCGGCGCGGCCACGGTGGTGACCGGCCCCGCCGAGCTCGAACGCCTGGCCCGCACCGGGCCGGTCTCCTGGGTGCCCTCACCGCAGGAGGTCTTCCTCCGCATCGAGCCCGAACTGGTCACCGGGCGTGAGCTGGTCGGCGGACGCACGCTGTACGGGGTGCACCACACCGCCTGAACGCCCCTTTACCTCCTTCCCGTGCCTCCTCGGCCACTGTGGGCGTTCCTGGACAAGACCTTCGGCTCGGTCACGCGACCCGGTCGGGCGAGGGCTGGACCGACGGCGGCCTTGGACCAGGCGATGAGAAGCGGGGCCCTGCCTGACAGGGACCTACGGCCCGGCATGACAGGGACGGGTGGCGTGCCCCAGGTGCGCCGAGAGGCCCTCGCTGGGGGCATCGCGAGCGACGAGCATCGAAAGCGAGGAAGTTCTACGGGCAGAGTGAGGGAGAGACCGGCGATGACCGTAACGGTGACAGCTGCACCCCGGGCGGCGACCGAGGCATGGCGAGGCTTCGCCGGTGCGCACTGGCGGGACGAGGTCGACGTGCGTGACTTCATCCAGGCCAACTACACGCCCTACGAAGCCGATTCGACGTTTCTGGCCGGGCCGACCGAGCGCACGCTCGCCGTCTGGGGCAAGATCGCTCGTCTGTTCCCCGAGGAGCGGCGCCGGGGCATCCTCGATGTCGACACGGGCCTGCCGTCCACCATCACCTCGCACCGGCCGGGCTTCATCGACCACGACCGCGAACTGATCGTCGGCCTGCAGACCGACGCGCCGCTCCGACGGGCCATCATGCCCAACGGCGGGCTTCGGATGGTCGAGAACGGGCTGAGGGCGTACGGCTACAAGGCCGACCCCTTCGTCGAGCGCGTCTTCAGCACCTACCGCAAGACCCACAACGACGGCGTCTTCGACGCCTACACCCCGGAGATGCGCGCCGCCCGCAAGGCCGGCATCATCACCGGCCTGCCGGACGCGTACGGCCGCGGCCGGATCATCGGCGACTACCGACGCGTCGCGCTCTACGGCACCGAGCGGCTCGTCGAGGCGAAGCAGGCCGAGAAGGCACTGCTGGACGCGCAGCCCTCCAGCCCGGACGTCATCCGGGACCGTGAGGAACTCGCCGAGCAGATCCGTGCGTTGGGCGAACTCGCGCAGATGGCCGCCTCGTACGGCTGCGACGTCACCCGACCCGCCGCCACCGCGCACGAGGCCGTGCAGTGGCTCTACCTCGGATTCCTGGCGGCGGTGAAGGAGCAGAACGGCGCCGCGATGTCGCTCGGCCGCACCTCCACGTTCCTGGACGTCTACCTCCAGCGCGATCTGGACGAGGGGACCCTCGACGAGACGCGGGCGCAGGAGCTGATCGACGACTTCGTGATCAAGCTGCGGATCGTACGGTTCCTGCGCACTCCCGAGTACGACGCGCTGTTCTCCGGCGACCCGACCTGGGTGACGGAGTCCATCGGCGGCGTCGGCACCGACGGCCGCCCGCTGGTCACCCGCACGTCCTTCCGTTTCCTGCAGACCCTCTACAACCTGGGCCCGGCCCCCGAGCCGAACCTCACCGTGCTGTGGTCGCCGCGGCTGCCCGAGGGCTTCAAACAGTTCTGCGCGCAGGTCTCCATCGACACCAGCGCCATCCAGTACGAGTCCGACGACCTGATGCGCCCGCGCACCGGCGACGACACCGCGATCGCCTGCTGCGTCTCCGCGATGGCGGTGGGCCGGCAGATGCAGTTCTTCGGTGCCCGCGTCAACCTGGCCAAGGCGCTGCTGTACGCGATCAACGGCGGCCGGGACGAGATGACCGGCGAGCAGATCGCACCGGAGGCGCCCGCGCTGACCGGTGAGTACCTGGAGTACGAGGAGCTGTCGTCGGCGTACGACCGCATGCTGGACTGGCTGGCGGCCACGTACGTCAACGCGCTGAACGTCATCCACTACATGCACGACAAGTACGCCTACGAGCGCGTCGAGATGGCCTTGCACGACCACCCCGTGCACCGCTTCATGGCCTGCGGCATCGCGGGTCTGTCGGTCGCCGCCGACAGCCTCTCGGCCGTCAGGCACGCCCGCGTGAAGGTCATCCGGGACGCCACCGGGCTGGCCGTCGACTACGAGGTCGAGGGCGAGTTCCCGGCGTACGGCAACAACGACGACCGCGCAGACGCGCTAGCGGTCGGCCTCGTGGAGTCGTTCATGGCGAAGGTGCGCCGCCACCCCACGTACCGCGACGCCGAGCACACCCAGTCCGTACTCACCATCACCTCGAACGTGGTGTACGGCAAGCACACCGGCAACACCCCCGACGGCCGGCGTGCGGGGCAACCCTTCGCGCCCGGCGCCAACCCGATGAACGGCCGGGACCGGCACGGGGTGGCCGCCTCCGCGCTTTCGGTGGCCAAGCTGCCGTACGAGCAGGCTCGCGACGGCATCTCGCTGATCACGACGATCACCCCCGAGGGCCTGGGCCACGACCCAGCCGAGCGCGCTCCGCACCTGGCCGGCATTCTCGATGCCTACATGGCCTCCGGCGGGTTCCACATGAACGTCAACGTCCTGGACCGGGCGACGCTGGAGGACGCCATGGAACACCCGGAGAAGTACCCGGAGCTGACGGTCCGGGTCTCCGGATACGCCGTCAACTTCGTACGCCTGACCCGCGAGCAGCAGCTCGACGTGATCAGCCGCACCTTCCACGGATCGCTGTGAGCACCACGGTCGAGCCGGTGACGGGCCGGGTCCACTCCTGGGACCTGTCCACGGGAGTGGACGGTCCCGGGACCCGGTTCGTGCTGTTCCTCAGCGGCTGCCCACTGCGCTGCCTGTACTGCGCCAACCCGGACACCTGGCACATGCGCGACGGCAAGCAGACCACCGTCGACGAGGTGATGGCCGAGATCGAGAAGTACCGGGCCTTCATCACCACCGCCAGCGGGGGAGTGACGCTCACCGGCGGCGAGGCCCTGCTGCAGCCCGCCTTCACGGCCGCCGTCTTCCGCCGCTGCAAGGAACTCGGCCTGCACACTGCTCTGGACACCTCCGGTTTCCTCGGCGCCCGCACCACCGACGAGCTGCTCGCCGGCACCGACCTGGTTCTGCTGGACATCAAGTCCTTCGACGTCCGCACCTGTCGGAAGCTCACTGGCGGCGACCTGGCACCGACCCTCAACTTCGCCACCCGCCTGGACCGGCTCGGTGTCCCGGTGTGGATTCGCTACGTCCTCGTGCCAGGATGGACCGACAACCCGGCGGCCATCGACGGACTCGGCGCCTTCCTGGCCGGGCTGGGCAACGTCGACCGGGTGGACGTCCTGCCCTTCCACAAGCTCGGCGCCCACAAGTACGACGCGCTGGGTCTCCCCTTCCCTTTGCGCGACACACCCGCACCGGATCCGGACCTGACGGAACGGGTGCGCGAGCAGTTCCGGGAGCACGGCCTGCGGGCGCTCTGACGAGTAGCCCGTTACGGCGTGAGCGAGATGCACGGCGTGAGCGAGATGCACAAGCCCGAAAGCCCCTGGCCGCAGTGATCCGGCCAGGGGCTGCTCGGTCTCGCGCCGCCCGCTCGTGGGGCCTACTCAACAGGTGCGTCGGCCGGGCCGTGGTAGGCCGCCCGCATGAGCTCCTGCATGTCGTCCAGCATCGGCATGCGCGGGTTGGCGGGTGCGCACTGGTCCTCGTAGGCGTTCAGGGCCTGCTGGGGCAGGGCGTCGAGGAAGGCCCGCTCGTCGACGCCCAGCGACTGGAACGACGGCTCGATGCCCACGGCGTCGCGCAGGCGCTCCACGGCCCAGGCGAGCGACTCCACGCCGGCCTGCGGGGTGGCGGCGGGCAGGCAGAGGGCGCGGGCGATGTCCTGGAAGCGTTCGGGGGCACGGTAGTTCTCGTACTTGGGCCAGCCCGTGAGCTTGGTCGGGACGGTGCCGTTGTAGCGGATGACGTGGGGCAGCAGGACGGCGTTGGTCCGGCCGTGTGCGATGTGGAAGGTGGCGCCGAGGGTGTGCGACATGGCGTGGACGATGCCGAGGAAGGCGTTGCCGAAGGCCATGCCCGCGATGGTGCCGGCGTTGTGCATCTTCTCCCGGGCCTCCGCCGAGCCGGCGCGGTCGTTCACCGCCGCCTCGAGGTGGTCGAAGATCAGCCGGATCGCGTGGAGGGCGAGGCCGTCGGTGAAGTCGCTGGCGTAGACGGACACGTACGCCTCGATGGCGTGGGTGAGGGCGTCGAAGCCGCTGTCGGCGGCCAGGGCCGGGGGCAGGGCGGTGGTCAGGAGGGGGTCGACGACGGCCACGCTCGGAGTGAGCGCGTAGTCGGCGAGCGGGTACTTCTTGCCCGTCGCCGGGTCGGAGATCACGGCGAAGGGCGTGACTTCGGCGCCGGTGCCGGACGTGGTGGGCACGCACACCAGGCGGGCGCGAGCGCCGAGCGTGGGGAAGCGGAAGGCGCGCTTGCGGATGTCGGAGAACTTGTGGCGCATGTCGGCGAAGTCGATGTCCGGGTGCTCGTAGAGCAGCCACATCACCTTGGCCGCGTCCATGGGCGAGCCGCCGCCGAGCGCGATGATCGTGTCCGGGCGGAAGTTCCGCATGAGCTGGGCACCGCGCTGCACGGAGTCGATGCTGGGTTCCGGTTCGACGTCGTCGATGATCTGTAGTGTCACGGGCTCGGGACGGCGCTTGAGTACGCGGTCGACGCGGTCGACGAAGCCGAGGCGGGTCATGGTCGCGTCGGTGACGATCGTGACGCGGTGGACGTCCGGCATGGACGCGAGGTAGCGGATGGCCTGCGGCTCGAAGTAGATCTTCGGCGGGACCTTGAACCACTGCAGGTTGTTGCGGCGGGTGCTCACCCTCTTGATGTTCAGGAGCTGGGCGGCGGAGACGTTGTTGGACACCGAGGTGCTGCCCCAGGAGCCGCAGCCCAGGGTCAGGGACGGCAGGAGGCTGTTGTAGATGCCGCCGATGGCGCCCTGAGAGGAGGGCGCGTTGACGATGATCCGTACCGTCTTGATGCGCTTGCCGTACGCCTCCGCCAGCGCGCTGTCCTCGGTGTGGACGACGGCGCTGTGGCCCTGGCCGTGGAAGGCGACCATGTCGGCGGCCAGGGCGAAGCCCTGCTGCTCGGAGCCGGCCCGCAGTACGGCGAGGACCGGGCAGAGCTTCTCGCGGGTGAGCGGCTCGTCCGGGCCGACGCGTTCGGCCTCGACCAGGATGAGAGAGGTGTGGGCGGGCACGGTGAAGCCGGCCTGTTCGGCGATCCACGCCGGGCTCCGTCCCACGGCCGCGGCGTTGACCTTGGGTTCGCAGCCCGCGTTCGCCTCGCCGGTGGGGAACAGGAACGCCTCCAGCTTCGCCTTCTCCTCGGCGGTCGCCAGGTGGGCGTGCAGCGTACGGAACTCGGCCAGGGCGGCGTCGTAGATCTCGTCGTCGAGGATGACGGCCTGCTCGGAGGCGCAGATCATGCCGTTGTCGAACGACTTGGACAGCACCAGGTCGTTGACGGCGCGGCGCAGCTTGGCGCTCCGATGGACGTAGGCGGGGACGTTGCCGGCGCCGACGCCCAAGGCGGGCTTGCCGGCCGAGTAGGCGGCCTTGACCATGGCGTTGCCCCCTGTGGCGAGGATCAGCGAGACGCCCGGGTGGCGCATGAGCGTGCCGGTCGCCTCGACCGACGGGGTCTCGATCCACTGGACGCACTGCTCCGGCGCGCCCGCGGCGACGGCCGCGTCGCGCACGATGCGCGCGGCCTCGGCACTGCAGCGCTGGGCGGAGGGGTGGAAGGCGAACACGACCGGGTTGCGGGTCTTCAGCGCCATGAGCGCCTTGAAGATCGTGGTGGAGGTCGGGTTGGTGACCGGCGTGACAGCGCACACCACACCCACCGGTTCCGCGATCTCGACCATGTCCTCGATGTCGTCGCGGGCGATGACACCCACAGTCCTCATACGGGCCATGCTGTGCGTGACGTGCTCGCACGCGAACATGTTCTTGGCCGCCTTGTCCTCGAAGACACCGCGGCCGGTCTCCTCGACCGCGAGCCGTGCGAGCGCGGTGTGCTGGTCCAGGGCGGCGACCGACGCCTTGTTGACGATGTGGTCGACCTGCTCCTGCGTCAGCTCCTCGTAGTCGGCGAGCGCCTTGAGCCCGTTCGTGACCAGCCGGTCGACTGCGATGGCGGTCTCGGACGGCTCGCCGCCCGGGGCGGCGGGGCGGGTTCGGGCGTCCTGTCGGGTCATGAGGGTCGCGCCTCCATCGTCGAGGTCGTGGGCCGGAGGACCGGCAGCGTGCCGTGTGAGGGAGCGGCACCGCGGGGGATCGGTACCGCTCCCACCACCACCGTCTCGCAGGCGGCAGCCGCCACCCAGGCGTCAAAGGTCCCGACCGGGGCCCGACCGGCCCGGGTCGCCGGGGCCGGTCGGCACCTGACGGCGAGCTGTGGCGGCCCGCAGGGCCGATGCCGGGCCTTCAGCGGCGGCCCCCGTGCGTCACCGGCCGAACACTGAGGCCCTTGCGCGTCGTGTTCCGTCATGGCCGCGTCGGCGTGCGGATTCCGGGTGCTCGGCGGTGCCGCCGGGCAGACACTGGAATCGGCCCGTCGGGTGCGGGCCGGATCGCCGTTGTGGCCGTGGTGCGGGCCCGTAGGCCGGCCCGCTGATGCGGTGCCTGGTGGGGGCCCGCGTCACGGCGGGGGCATGTCAGGAGGATTCCATGGCTTCGCGTGAACTCGACGAGAAGACGGTGACCATGCTCGTGGCCGAGGCCACCGCGGCTCCGTCCATGCACAACGCGCAACCCTGGCGTTTCCGGTACGTCGCCGACGAGCGTCTCCTGCTGCTGCGCGCCGACCTCGCGCGGGCCATGCCCCGGTCCGATCCCGGCAACCGGGCGCTGCACATCGGCTGCGGGGCGGCGCTGTTCAACCTGCGCGTCGCCGCCGCGCACACGGGCCTCGCCCCCGACATCCGACTGCTGCCCGAGCCACAGGATCCGCTGCTGCTCGCGGCCGTCCACCTGGCCGACCCGGGCGAGCGACGCTTGCGGCAGGACGACCTGGCGCGGCTGCATGAGGCGATCCGGCAGCGGCACACCAGCCGCCACCCCTTCGCCGAGAAGGACATCCCCGAGGACGTCCAAGCGGCCCTGAAAGATGCGGCGGCGCGGGAGTCGGCCGTCCTGCTCTTTCCCGGCCCCTGGCACGCCGAGACCGTGCTCGACCTGGTCCGCGACGCGGAAAGCCGCGACGTCATGGACTCCGGCGCCCGCGCAGACCTCATCCGCTGGACCCGTCTGGGAGCGGAGGCGGACACCGCCGTCGACGGCGTCCCCGAATACGCCTTCGGCCCGCGCAAACGGGACGGCAAGGCTCCCGTACGGGACTTCGCCGGACGCCGGCCGGTGGCCGACCGCGGCAGCACCGCCTTCGAGCACACCCCGCACCTGGCCCTGCTGAGCACCCCCGGTGACACACCCGCCGACTGGCTGCGCGCCGGACAGGCCCTGGAACGGGTTCTGCTGGAGGCCACCCTGGCCGACCTGGCCACCTCTCTGACCTCGCATGCCCTGGAAGACCGCGAGCTGCGCCTGCTGGCCCGCGACCCGGGCTTGGGCACGGGCCACGTGCAGATGGTGCTGCGACTCGGCTACGGCCCCCGGGGCCCGGCCACCCCCCGCCGCCCGGTAAGAGATGTTCTCGACATCGCGTGACCGAGGCCCCCGGCCCGGGCGGGCAGCAGGACGTGGCTCTCCGGCCGTCGCCGGCTGGCAGACGCCTGGAGCAGAGCGGCGTCCTCCTGGTCATGCCGGAGCGGCGCCGGGTTCCCCAGAGGCATGACTTTGACGTTTCCGCTGAGTAGTTACGTGGCGGTCCACAATCATGCTCCAACTGCTCCGCCCTGCGGGCGCGTCGGATTGGACGCGGGGGCGGGAACGGGCGGGTTGGACGCGGCAGTCTGACGAGCATCAAGCAGGTGGTCTTGGAATTCTGAGTGCCGGAATTGATATACCGGGCCAAGGGCACGCAGGAGACCGATTCGATGGGCGTCGTCGAGGAATGGCATCAGGCTCAGGGGAAGGTCATCGCGCGCGGCCAAATAGCAGGTGGCAACTCGGTGGGCAAGCCATGTTCTGCGGCTGCTGAACAGTCCCACCGACAGCCCCAGACCGCCAGCAAATGCTGCTCCCAAGACAGCCAGGTCCCACTGGTGCTCGACCAGGCCGCAGAGGCTGCCCAAGATTGCGCTGAACACACCGTAGGCCACGAGTCTGACGAGGGATGCATCGCGATCTGCCCGCCAAGATGCGAATGGGGTATTCGAGCGGCGGGACCTTGGGGAGAACTCAGCCCAGGAGTCCAGGGCGAGCGCCAGGGCTGCGGCAATGGCTCCTGGGAAGTACACGAAGAAGCCGACGGTGGGGGTGAAAGGGTCGAGCCACAGCAGATGGGGTAACTCCTCCCTGCGGTGATACCCCCGCTGATTCAACCAGGAGAAGAAGACACCGAACGCCGCGCCGACGAGCAGCCCCAAGCAAAGGTGCAGGGCGAGCCGTCCGATTTCCCTGGGACTCCGCGGGTCGGCGGTAAAGGGGGCATGACCAAATGCCTCGTTCGCTTTCGCGGCAGGCCAAAAGCCCACGAATCCACCGAGGAGCCCGCCGAGCAGGGTGAGCAGGAGCACGTTGGCAGGGCCACCGCCAATGATTTCCCGGTTCATGCTCAGCGCAATGACGGCTCCGGTGATCGCCCCCAGTGGTACGCACATCAGCGCGGTGAGCAGGGGCAGGGCCCGACGCGGCAGGGCCACGTAGGGCAGCCGTGGCCAGTGGAAGTCGCGGTTGCCGTGCGGCGGCGGCTCCGGTGCTCGGTAGGGGTGCAGCCCATCCCGATCTGCCGGGGGCATCTGGTCCAGGTAGAAGGCAAGCGACTCCATCCACCGACGGACGTCACCAGGGGAGTATTCGCGCCGTGGCAGGAAGGGGTGTCTGCCGTTCTGGGAGGGCTTCCTCGCATCAAGGAGCGCAGGAATCAGCTGATCGAAGAGGTGACCGCGCACGGCCTCGACGGATGTGCGTCGGGCGCTGTCCAGCAGCGTGGTGGAGTCGGACTGCGGGTCGGCATGGGTGACACGCAGCAACCACAAGCCGAGTGGCGTCGAGACGACCTCAGCCAGCGCAGCGGGTGGGTCCACCGCCTTGAGCACGTTGAGGATCGGTTCCTGTTGCGCGCTGGGTGGGTGCCAGACACGGCCCAGGTACGCGGCGGCCTCCGCCGGTGTGAACGGGGTCGGCTCGACGACAGCCGTAGCTGGCAGTGCCTGCCCCTGCAGGGCTTCGCGGTAGTGCTCCGTACGGCAAGTTAGGACGAGTTGCTGGTCGTCCACTTCCAAAGCCTCGCGCAGTGCGGACATCACCTGGACACGCAGCTCGTCGGGCAGTTCGTCCAGCCCGTCCAGGACTGGCAGGACGCCTCTCGGCTTGACCAGCTCATCCAGCGTCTCCCTACCGAAGGTCGGCAGCGACGGGTAGTCCCGGGTGAGCCGTGCCTTCAGCCATTTCCGGAGCCCCTCTCTGCCTGTGTCCTCGGGGTTCCAGCCCGTCAGGGTCAGCAGCACGGGAACTGGTTCCCCCGCTTCCCGGGTGCTGAGCAGCTGCCGAAGGAGTTGCACTGCCAGCGTGGTCTTGCCCACCCCAGGGCCGCCGAGGATGACCAGCCGACGTCGCGGCGAGTCTCGGAACTGCTGGGTCAGATCTACGATCCGCTGGCTGGAGCCCGCCGGCGGGGTGCCGATCAGATCGGGGTGAGCAGTGATGCGGTGCGCGGTGGGTCGCCACTGCACGGGCATTAGATAAGTGATGCCCAGCCCCCGACGGGCCGCCTCATCCTCCCAAAATGACCCTACAAGATCGGCGAGTTCCTTCCGGGCAGCCTCCAGGTCAACTGGCGACCGTTGACGGGACCACACCCACAGTCCCCAGGCGAGCCCCGGGAACACTGTGAGGGCAGCCACCAGAGCAGCCACCTTCCCAGCGGTGTCGAGATCGCGCAGCAACACTGCCGTACCGATAGCAGTCAGCCCGGCGGCAAGTCCCAGCATCCCGGCGAGAAACAACTTCTGTCGCCTGCCCGTCCCCCGCATGCCCTCATGATGGCGGGACGCGGTCACGATGTCCCCCGTTTACAGCGTTTCTATGTCGTGCCCGGTGGTGAAACCGTACTGTCGTCGGTGAGCACGAACCCGGTCGCTGCTTATGTCGGGTGAACACCCCGTCGTCGTTGGGATGCAAGGTCACCGGAGCTGGAACGAGACGTGTTCGGCCCCGCTGTCGGGGGCGTCTCACGCATGCCGGTGGCCCCGGTTGGCGTTGAACTCGGCCCAGGCCCTGTCCCACTGCGCCCCGCGACGTACATCCAGCCGTACCCGGGCGATCCACCAGCCGCCCACGACCAGCACGCACAGTCCCGCTCCGGCCGCCGCGCCGAGGGCGGCTCCCTGGGATCTGGCCTGGGTGGGGGTGGGAGGTGCGGGGCGCAGGCGGCCCGCGTCGTCGAGCCACACCGTGGTGGAGGAGCCCGCTTCGCTGCCCGCTGCCACCGGTGCCTCACCGGTCTCGGGCGAGCCGTCGGGCATCGTCCACCGCACGGTCGCCCGCACGAGGTCGTCTGCCGGCCCCGAGAATCGCGACGGAGTCGCCGGGGCGTCCTCGACGACGCGTGCGGCAGAGCGATGCAGGCCCTGCCCCTGGTCGAGCGCGGAGCGCTCGCCGACACCGGCCATCACCACGCCCACCGCGGGCACCATGAGGAGCAGCAGCCCCGCCGCTGCCACGCCGATCCAGGCTTCGGCGACGTCGGAGCGCCGTTTGAGCGGATTGCGCCGCCAGCGCCACAGCAACACCCTGCCATCCCGTGTCAGCATGTGTGCATCCCTCCGGGCACGACGGACACCTGAACATCACGCCTACATTGACAGATCGGCGATCGATGGCGGCAGAGACCAACAGGGTCGTCTTGTGAGGGCCGATCGGCCCCGTTGCCAGAGGCCGGCTGGGATCGGCCGGCTGCCGAAGCGCCGCCGGGCACAATGCCGTTCATGACAGACGAGGCGGGCGATGACACGGATGCCCCTCAACTGGGCGAGGTCGGCACGCTGTTGACGGGCTTCCTGCGCGCCGAGCCGTCGTGATCGAACCGCAGATGCCCGTCTGTACGACCGCATTCGGTGCCTGCCAGGCGGCCGATTCCCCCGTCCCTGGCCGCCGCAGGTGTAGCGCGTACGGCGCGTGGCGCGGCCCGGTCCGGTCGCGTCTCCGGCCGTCCCCCGCGGCCGGACGCGGCATCCCGCTTAACCGGCGTCGACGCCCGGGATGCCATCCCCACCGGCACCGGCACCGGCACCGGTCGGCCGAGCCTGCCGGAGGCGACGATGTCCGCGCGGCAGGCTCAGAAGCCCGGCGGGCCGCGGCGGGCTGCGCCTCACAGCGTGCCGGGCGTTCCCCTGAGTTCCCGCCCGGTGATCATCTCGGACTCGATCCGTACGAACACCGCGTCCCGCAGGGGCATCCAGGAGATGGGACCCGCCTGCGACAGCCGTTCCTGCTCGGCGGAATCGATCACCGCGGTGGCCCGTCCGGTGACGACCACGCTCCAGCCGGACCGGGTCGTCGCGTCGAACTCGTCCGCCTCGAAGGCGACCACGACATCGTCGATGGCGCGTACGAGGTCCGAGTCCGGCGAGGTGCACAGCAGGACGGAGGCGTCCGTGTCCAGGGAGAAGTTGACGGGGAGGACCGCGGGCAGCGCCTGCCGGGTGTAGACCACGCGGCCGACCGGCACCTTGGCGAGCAAGCGCAGGCACTCCTGCCGGTCGAGTGCGCGAAAGGCGTCGTTCTGGAACATCAGCCCATCGTCCCCGCGGCCGCCGTGTGGGGGTAGGGCCACCCGGCCCTACCCCCACACGGCGCGAGGAAGGCCGGTCGCAGCCGTTCTGCGGGAGCCGCGCGAGCCAGGCGGTACAGGGGGCTGTGCGGAGGGACGTCCGGGTCCGGACCCAGGGGCCGTCTGTCCGTCGGTAGGGACTGATGGCCCATGCCTCCGGCGTGTCCTGATGCGGACAGTGGTTGAGGGATGCCGTTCGCCAGGCAACGGGCCTGTGGCGCATGTGCGATCCCGGTGGCGCCGTACCACCATGAAGAGGAAAGGGACGGCCACATGGTCCAGCCGTTGAAGTCGAAGAGCGGCAGCTCACCGTCGAGTACGCCGGTGTCCGGCCGGGCGTGGCTGATGCTGGCCCTGGCCACCGTCGGTTTCGCCGTGAACTTCTGGGCCTGGGCGCTGCTCAGCCCCCTCGGCCCCCGGTTCAAGGACAGCCTCGACCTGACGTCGGTCGAGCAGTCGCTGCTGGTCGCGGTGCCGGTCGTGGTCGGTTCCCTGGGCCGCATCCCGGTAGGCGCGCTGACCGACCGGTTCGGCGGACGGGTGATGTTCCCGATCGTGTCGGCGGTCACCATCGTGCCGGTGCTCTACCTCGGCCTGGCCGGACACTCCTCTCTCGCCGCCCTGCTGGTGGGCGGGTTCTTCCTCGGCATCGGCGGCACCGCGTTCGCCGTCGGCGTGCCGTTCGTCAACGCCTGGTTTCCGCCCGAGCGGCGCGGGCTGGCCATCGGTGTCTTCGGCGCCGGCATGGGCGGCACCGCCATCAGCGCCCTGACCACGGTGAAGCTGGTCGAGGCGAACAGCATGTCCACCCCCTTCCTGATCACCGCCGCGACGCTGGCCGTGTACGCCGTGGCCGCCGCGCTGCTGCTGCGGGACGCCCCCGGCCGCACCGTGCCGACCGAGCCGCTGGCCCGGCGCCTGGCCGTCACCGCCCGGCTGCCCGTCACCTGGCAGGCGTCCGCGCTGTACGCGGTCGCGTTCGGCGGCTACGTGGCCTTCTCCGTCTACCTGCCCACCTACCTCAGGACCGGCTACGGCCTCACCCAGGCCGACGCGGCGAACCGCATGGCCGGGTTCGTGCTCCTCGCGGTGGCGATGCGCCCGATCGGTGGCTGGCTGTCCGACCGGCTGGGCCCGGTCCGGGTGCTGGCCGGCTCGCTGGCCGTGGTCGTGGCCGGAGCCGTCGTGCAGTCCTTCACCCCGGCGCTGGCGCCGGTGGGCACCATCGCCTTCCTGGCCATGGCCGCCGCGCTCGGCGCCGGCAGCGGAGCGACCTTCGCCCTGGTGGCCCTGCGGACCCCGGCCCACCGGGTCGGTTCGGTCACCGGCGTGGTCGGCGCCGCGGGCGGCCTGGGCGGCTTCCTGCCGCCGCTGGTCATGGGCTCGCTGTACGGGGCATACGAGTCGTACGCGATCGGCCTCGCCCTGCTCGCGGTCGTGGCCACCGCGGCGCTGGCATTCACCCTCACCGCCGTCCGCTCGGGGGCCGAACGCGGGGAGCGACAGCCCCGCGCCGGCCGCCAGCGCGGGCACGGCACCACCGCCGGCACCACCGCGTGAAGGCACACGGACGGGACCCACGGGAACGAAGGAAGGGAGAAGACCGGTGTGCGAGTACTGCGGCTGCCAGTCGCTGGCGTTCCCGGCCGCACTCGCCAACCCGAGCACCGAACAGTGGGGAGCGGTCGAGGCCGAGCGCCTGAAGGCGGGCGGCGCCCTGTCCCGGCCCACTCCCTGACCGATCGCACACCAGACCCGGCCCGCCCCTGTACGCAGACGATCTTTACCAAGCCACGTGTGGTCGTGGTGTGGCTTTGACCTTCCGGGGGACGGCGGTCATAGAGTCGTGTGCGGCCGGAACCGATCACAATTCGAACGGGCCGTGGCGCCCGGGGCGGAGTGGCACGGTGAGCACGGAGACCAGCCGGAAAAAGACGCAGGCGGGCCTGGACAGCGATCTGGCGGAGGCCCTGGTGCGCAGCCGCCGCTTCTTCACCAGGGCGGAGGTCTCCGACGACCTGCGCACCCTGCACCGAAAGGGCGGGCGGCAGGCGGACGAGTTCTACCGGGACCGCTGGTCGCACGACAAGGTGGTGCGCTCCACGCACGGAGTGAACTGCACGGGTTCGTGCTCGTGGAAGGTGTACGTCAAGGACGGCATCATCACCTGGGAGGCGCAGCAGACCGACTACCCGTCGGTCGGCCCGGACCGCCCTGAGTACGAGCCGCGCGGCTGCCCGCGCGGGGCTGCCTTCTCCTGGTACACCTACTCGCCCACCCGGGTCCGGTACCCGTACGTGCGCGGTGTGCTGCTGCAGATGTACCGCGAGGCGAAGGCACGCCTGGGGGATCCGGTGGCGGCCTGGGCGGACATCGTCTCCGACCCGGAGCGCGCCCGCCGTTACAAGCAGGCACGCGGCAAGGGCGGCTTGCTGCGGGCCAGTTGGGACGAGGCGGTGGAGATGGTCGCCGCCGCGCACGTGCACACCATCAGGGAGCACGGGCCGGACCGGCTGGCCGGGTTCTCTCCGATCCCGGCGATGTCGATGGTCTCGCACGCCGCCGGTGCCCGCTTCTACTCGCTGCTCGGCGGGGCGATGCTGTCGTTCTACGACTGGTACGCCGACCTGCCGGTCGCCTCGCCGCAGATGTTCGGCGACCAGACCGACGTGCCGGAGTCGGGGGACTGGTGGGACGCCGGCTATCTGATCATGTGGGGCTCCAATCTGCCGGTGACCCGCACACCGGACGCGCACTGGATGGCGGAGGCCCGCTACCGCGGCCAGAAGGTGGTGGCGGTCTCCCCGGACTACGCGGACAACGTGAAGTTCGCCGACGAGTGGCTCGCGGCCCAGCCCGGCACCGACGGAGCCCTGGCGATGGCCATGGGGCACGTGATCCTCAAGGAGTTCTTCGTCGACCGGGCCACGCCGTACTTCACCGACTACGTCAAGAAGTACACGGACCTGCCCTTCCTCGTCGTCCTCGACGAGGCCGAGGACGAGCCGGGCACCTACCGGCCGGGCAAGTTCCTGACCGCCGCCGACCTCGGCGGCGAGCACGCCACGGCCGAGCACGCCGAGTTCCGGACCGTCCTGCTGGACGCGGCCACAGGCCGGCCGGTGGTGCCCAACGGCACGCTCGGCGACCGCTACGGCGAGGCCGGCGCCGGGAAGTGGAACCTGGACCTCGGCGACGCCCGGCCCTTGCTGTCCGCCGAAGGCGGTGACGAGGCACCGGTCGCGGTGGAACTGCCGCGCTTCGACGCTTCCGACGGGAGTGCGGGACGGCTGCGGCGTGGGGTGCCGGTGCACCGGGTGGCCGGGCGTCTGGTGACCACGGTGTATGACCTGATGCTGGCCCAGTACGGGGTGGCCCGTGACGGCTTGCCCGGCCGGTGGCCGGCTTCGTATGAGGATGCCGAGGAGCCGTACACCCCGGCCTGGCAGGCGGCGATCACGGGAGTGGACGCGGGCCGGGCGGCCCGTATCGCCCGGGAGTTCGCCGCCAACGCCGAGGAGTCCGGCGGCCGTTCGATGATCATCATGGGGGCGGGTACCAACCACTGGTTCCACTCCGACACCATCTACCGGGCGTTCCTGACGCTGACCACGCTCACCGGCTGCCAGGGCGTCAACGGCGGTGGCTGGGCGCACTACGTCGGTCAGGAGAAGGTCCGTCCGATCACCGGCTACTCGGCGATCGCTACCGCCGCCGACTGGAACCGCCCGGCCCGGCTGATGATCCAGACCGCGTACTGGTACCTGCACAGCGACCAGTTCCGCTACGACCCGTTCTCCGCCGACACCCTCGCGGCGGCGGGGCAGGGAGGCCCGTTCGCGGGGAAGACCACCGCCGATGTGATCGCGCAGTCGGCGCGGATGGGCTGGATGCCGTCGTATCCGACCTTCGACCGCAACCCGCTGGACCTGGCCGACGAGGCCGAGGCCGCGGGCCGCGACGTGGGTGCTCACGTGGTGGAGGAGCTGAAGTCGGGGCGACTGGGGTTCGCGGGTGAGGACCCGGACGCCCCGGAGAACTTCCCCCGCGTCCTGACCGTGTGGCGGGCCAACCTGCTGGGCTCTTCGGCGAAGGGCAACGAGTACTTTCTCAGGCACCTGCTCGGCACCGACTCGTCCGTCCGTGCCACGGAGGCGCCGCCGGATGCTCGTCCGACGGATGTGGTGTGGCGGGAGGAGGCCCCCGAGGGCAAGCTCGATCTGCTGCTGACGCTGGACTTCCGGATGACCAGCACGACCGTGTTCTCCGACGTGGTCCTGCCGGCCGCGACCTGGTACGAGAAACACGACCTGTCCAGCACGGACATGCACCCCTTCGTGCACGCCTTCAACCCGGCGATCGCCCCGCCGTGGCAGACCCGCACCGACTGGGAAGCCTTCCACACCCTCGCCAAGGAGTTCAGCCGCCAGGCCGCCGACCACCTCGGCGTCCGCAAGGACGTCGTGGCCGCGCCCCTGCTGCACGACACTCCCGACGAAATGGCCACCCCGCATGGCCGGGTCCGCGACTGGAAGGCGGGGGAGTGCGAACCGGTCCCGGGCCGCACCATGCCGAAGCTGGTGACGGTCGAGCGCGATTACGGCGCTGTCGCCGAGAAGATGAGTGCTCTTGGCCCGCTGCTGGACAGGCTGGGCGCCACCACCAAGGGCGTCACCTTCCACGTGGAGGAGGAGCTGGACTACCTGCGCCACAAGAACGGCGTCGTGCGCGGCGGAGCGGCCGACGGGCGCCCGTCGATCGCGCGGGACACACAGGCGTGCGAGGCGATCCTGGCCCTGTCCGGCACCACCAACGGCCACCTGGCCACGCAGGGCTTCCACACCCTGGAAGCCCGCACCGGCAGGCAACTCGCGGACCTGGCGGCCGAGCACGAGGGCAAGCGGATCACCTTCGCGGACACCCAGGCCGCCCCGGTGCCGGTCATCACGTCCCCGGAGTGGTCGGGTTCGGAGACGGGCGGGCGCCGCTACTCGCCGTTCACGGTGAACGTCGAGCGTCTGAAGCCCTGGCACACCCTCACCGGCCGGCAGCAGTTCTATCTCGACCACGACTGGATCACCGCGCTCGGCGAGCAACTTCCCGTCTATCGGCCCCCGTTGAACATGGACGCCCTGTTCGGCGAGCCGCACCTGGGGGATGTCGGGGAGCTGGGCGTGACGGTGCGCTATCTGACCCCGCACAACAAGTGGTCGATCCACTCCGAGTACCAGGACAACCTGTTCATGCTCTCCCTGTCGAGGGGCGGGCCGACGATCTGGATGAGCACGCAGGACGCGGCCAAGGTCGGGGTGAAGGACAACGACTGGGTGGAGGCGGTCAACCGCAACGGCGTGGTGGCCGCCCGTGCGGTCGTCTCCCACCGTATGCCGGAGGGCACCGTCTACATGCACCACGCCCAGGACCGCCTGATCGACGTGCCCCGCACCGAGACCTCCGGTCGGCGCGGCGGCATCCACAACTCTCTGACCCGCCTGTTGATCAAACCCAGCCATCTGATCGGCGGCTACGCCCAGCTCTCCTACGCCTTCAACTACCTCGGCCCGACCGGCAACCAGCGCGACGAGGTCACCGTCATCCGCCGCCGCGCCGACCAGGAGGTGACGTACTGATGCGCGTCATGGCCCAGATGGCGATGGTGATGAACCTCGACAAGTGCATCGGCTGCCACACCTGCTCGGTCACCTGCAAGCAGGCGTGGACCAACCGCACCGGCGTCGAGTACGTGTGGTTCAACAACGTCGAGACCCGTCCCGGCCAGGGTTATCCACGACGCTACGAGGACCAGGACACCTGGAAGGGCGGCTGGGAACTCAACAAGCGCGGCAGGCTCGCGCTCAAGGCCGGGGGCCGGTTCAAGAAGCTGATCCAGATCTTCTCCAACCCCGACCTGCCGTCCCTCGACGACTACTACGAGCCCTGGACCTACGACTACGAGACGCTCACCAACGCGCCCCTTCAGGAGCACACCCCGGTCGCCCGCCCCAAGTCCCTGATCTCGGGCAAGGACATGAAGATCGCGTGGTCGGCGAACTGGGACGACGACCTCGGGGGATCGGCGGCGACCAGAGAGAAGGACGTGCTGCTGAACGAGGTCTCGCAGAAGATCAAGTTCGAGTTCGAGCAGACCTTCATGTTCTACCTGCCGCGGATCTGCGAGCACTGCCTCAACCCGTCCTGCGCGGCCTCCTGCCCCTCCGGCGCCATCTACAAGCGGGAGGAGGACGGCATCGTCCTGGTCGACCAGGACCGCTGCCGCGGCTGGCGGATGTGCGTGACCGGA
Source organism: Streptomyces sp. NPDC040410 (assembly GCF_055595715.1). Lineage (NCBI taxonomy): Bacteria > Bacillati > Actinomycetota > Actinomycetes > Kitasatosporales > Streptomycetaceae > Streptomyces > Streptomyces sp. NPDC040410. The sequence continues at coordinate 640,109 of NZ_JBVIVK010000001.1, read as the reverse complement.
TGCCCGTACAAGAAGGTCTACTTCAACCACCGCACCGGCAAGGCCGAGAAGTGCACCTTCTGCTTCCCCCGCGTCGAGGTCGGCCTGCCCACCGTCTGCTCCGAGACCTGCGTGGGCCGGCTGCGCTACATCGGCCTCGTCCTCTACGACGCCGACCGCGTCCTGGAAGCCGCCTCCACGCCCGATGAGACCGGCCTGTACGAGGCCCAGCGCCAGGTGTTCCTCGACCCGAACGAACCGGGCGTGATCGCCGAGGCGGAGAGGTCGGGCATTCCCCGGGACTGGATCGAGGCCGCCCAGCGCTCCCCGGTCCACGCCCTGATCAACACCTACGAGGTGGCCCTGCCGCTGCACCCGGAGTACCGGACGATGCCCATGGTCTGGTACATCCCGCCGCTGTCCCCGGTGGTCGACGCGGTCCGCGGCACCGGCCGCGACGCCGAGGACCATCACCACCTGTTCGCCGCCGTCGACGCCCTGCGCATCCCTGTCGACTACCTCGCCCAGTTGTTCACCGCGGGCGACCCACAGCCCGTGGACGCAGTGCTGCACCGCCTGGCCGCCATGCGCTCGTACATGCGCGACATCAACCTTGGCCGCGAGCCGAACGACGCCATCCCCAAGGCGGTCGGGATGAGCGGCGAGCAGGTCTACGACATGTACCGGCTGCTGGCGCTGGCCAAGTACGACGAGCGCTACGTCATCCCGCCCGCCCACGCCGAACAGGCCCACAGGCTCGAAGAACTCGCCACCGAGTGCAGCCTGGACTACGAGGGCGGCCCCGGAATGGGCGGCTCCGGCCCCTTCGGCGAGAGCTCCGGCGGCGCCTCCCCGATCGCCGTGGAGAACTTCCACGCCCTGCGCGACCGCCAGACCTCCGACACCCCCGCCACGCCGAGCGACAAGGCCACCCGGGTCAACCTCCTCAACTGGGACGGAAAGGGCTCACCGCCCGGCCTGTTCCCGGATCATCCATCCGGCAGCGGAACCGGTGTCGGCGGAGACAGGGGCGGGGAGGCCGAGCCGAAGCCGTGAAAGCCGTGAAAGCCATGAAAAGGAAGAGCACGCGCACCGCCCGGACCGAGTCCTGGCACCCACTCGCCTGGCAGGCACAGTCCTTGCTGCTTTCCTACCCCGACGAGCAGTTCACGCAGCGCCTGGCCCTCGCCGGTCGGGTCGCCGACGCCCTTCCCGACTCGGTCGCCCGCCCCCTGCTCCGTTACACGGTCCACGCCGAGCGGACCGCCCCCGGGGACTTGGCCGCCGCCTACGTGGCCACCTTCGACCACCGCAGACGCTGCTGCCCGTACCTGACCTACTACGCGCACGGCGACACCAGGAAGCGCGGCATCGGCCTGCTGCGACTGAAGCAGACCTACACGGCGGCCGGCTGGCGCCTGGGCGACGACGAACTGCCCGACCACCTCGCCGTCGTCCTCGAATTCGCCGCCACCGACCCGGCCACCGGAGCACGTTTGCTCACCGAACACCGCGCCGGCCTGGAACTTCTGCGCCTGGCCCTGAACGACGACGGCTCGCCCTGGGCGCACGTCCTGGAGTCCGTCTCCGCCACCCTGCCCGCCCTCGCCGGCGACGACCGCGAAGCCGTCCTGCGCCTCGCCGCCGAGGGGCCGCCCGAAGAACAGGTCGGCCTCGACCCGTACGCATCCCCCGTGTTCCTGCCCGACCCCGTCGTAGGAGGTCCCCGATGACCGCGCCCGCGCAGCCCCTCACCCTGGCGGCCGAGGCCGGCACCGGCGGCATCCTGCTGTGGGTCGTGCTGCCGTACGTCGTCCTCGCGGTGTTCGTGCTCGGCCATGTCTGGCGCTACCGCTACGACAAGTTCGGCTGGACCACCCGCTCCTCCCAGCTCTACGAGAGGCGACTGCTGCGCATCGGCAGCCCGCTGTTCCACTTCGGGATCCTGGTCGTGCTCCTCGGCCACATCGGCGGCTTGGTCATCCCGGAGAGCTGGACCGAAGCGGCCGGTATCGGCGAGGACGCCTACCACGTGTCGGCCGTTGTCCTCGGGACGATCGCGGGCGTCGCCACCGTGGGCGGACTGGCCATCCTGATCTACCGGCGCCGTACCGTCGGGCCCGTGTTCTCGGCCACCACCCGCAACGACAAGGCCATGTACGTCTCCCTGACGGTGACCATCGCCCTGGGTCTGGCCGCCACGGTGGCCGCGAACATCGTGGGCGGCGGCTACGACTACCGGGAAACGATCTCCCCCTGGTTCCGCTCCATCTTCTACTTCCGGCCCGACCCTGCCCTGATGAGCGAGGCGCCCGTACTGTTCCAGCTCCACGCGCTCAGCGCCCTGCTGCTGTTCGCGTTCTGGCCCTTCACCCGGCTCGTCCACATGCTCACCGCGCCGCTGGGCTATCTGACCCGCCCGTACATCGTCTACCGCAGCCGCGACACCCGGCTCGGCGCTCGTGCCCCGCGTCGCGGCTGGGAACGCGCGGGGTCATGAGATGCGGGTCCACCGACCCGCCGGCAGCAGGAGGGTGGGCCCGAGGCGGCCGCGTGACGGCGATGCGGTACGACGTTCATGTGGCGGGCATCGCTTGTCCCTTCAGGGCTCGGCATCGCGGGCGTCGTCCTGGCGCGTTGGATCGCGGGGTTCAGCCTTGGGCCTGTGCGGGCAGCGGCACCGTCCATTCCGCGATGGCCCCGGTGGGCTGGTTCGGGGTGAGGGTGAAGCTGCCGCCGAGGTCGTTGGCGCGCCGGCGGAGGTTGTCCAGGCCGCTGCGTCGGGTGACGGCCGGGTCGATGCCGGATCCGTTGTCGGCGACGCGCAACCGCAGTCGGCTGCCGTCCGTCTCGGCGGTGACCTCGACAGCGGTGGCGTGCGCGTGCCGGGCGGCGTTCGACAGCGTCTCACGCAGCACCGCGACGAGGTGCTCGGCATGGTCGGAGGGCACGTCGGTGTCCAGCAGACCGGTCATGCGCAGGGCGGGAGTGAAGCCCAGCACGGCGGCGGCCTGGTCGGTCTCGGCAAGAAGCTCCGCGCGCAGCCCGCCGCGGCTGTCGGAGCGGTCGCGCTCGCGCAGCGCGTAGATCGTGCCCCGTACCGTCTTGATGGTGTCGTCGAGGTCGTCGACGACCCGCTGGACACGCTCGGCCACCTGGGGCCGGTCGGAGACGCGGCCGAGTACCGAGTTCAGGGTCAGTCCGGAGGCGAACAGCCGCTGGATGGCCAGGTCGTGCAGGTCGCGGGCGATGCGATCGCGGTCGCTCAGCACCACCAGGTGTTCGGCCTCGCGCCGGTGCTCGGCGATCTCCAGCGCGAGTGCGGCCTGGTCGGCGAAACCGCTGATCATGGTCATGGTGGTGTCCGGGAACTCGGCCCCTCCAGCCCGGTTGGCGACCTGCAGCACCCCGCGGACATGCTCGCCGCCTCCCAGCGGGAGCAGGAACCCCGGCCCCAGGTCGATCTGTGCCGCGGAGCCGCCTCCCGCCTGCGGCTCGCCGGACAGCGCACCGCTGGTGATCCGCTCGTTGGACTGGTAGACCTTCGCGGCCAGTGTGGTGGCAGCCAGCACCAGCCCCTGTACCCGCTCGGCGCCTTCGCCGTCGGCCGCCTCGATCACCAGTTCGTCGCCGCCGTCGAACGGCACCGCCAGTGTCACCAGATCGGCGCCGGACAGCGCCCTGACGGTCGCGGCGACCTGGTGCAGCACCTGGTCCGGGTCGGTGCCGGACAACAGGCTCCGGGTCAGTTCACTGCTCGCCGCCAGCCACCGCTCCCTGCGGCGTGTGTCCTCGTACAGGCGCGCGTTGTCGATCGCGACGCCCGCCGCGGCCGCCAGCGTGCGCAGCACCGCCTCGTCATCGTCGTCGAACTCCGCCCCGCCGCGCTTGTCGGTCAGGTACAGATTTCCGAAGACCTGGTCGCGCACACGCACCGGCGCGCCCAGAAACGTCGTCATCGGCGGATGCCCGGCGGGGAAGCCCACCGAGTCGGGATGCCGGCCCAGGTCGGCCAGCCGCAGCGGCTCCGGCTCCTTGATCAGCAGGCCCAGGATGCCCTGGCCATCGGGATAGTGGCCGATGGCACGGATGGTGTCCTGGTCCATTCCGACCGTGATGAACTGCCGGATCTTCCCTTCCTCGCCCAGCACGCCCAGGGCCCCGTACTCGGCATCCACGAGGGTGACCGCGGACTCGGTGATCCGCCGCAGCACCACGTCGAGATCCAGACCCGTGCCGATGGCGAGGACCGCGTCCAACAGCGTGTGTACCCGGTCCCGGGCCGCGCGGACCTGCTCCACCTGCGCCTGAAGGCCCTCCAGCAGCTCATCCAGCCGCAACTGGGGCGCGGCCGGGCGGCCCCTGCGCTCCTCTGCTGGACTCTCCGCCATTCCCGCTCCCTCCGCGAAAGGTGACGCCGGCACCTCCTCATCATGCCCGAACGGCCCTGTCAGCACCCGAACGCCTGTGTTAAACGGCCGCCCCGGATCCTCTGGCCCTGTCGAGCCCAAGACGCGAGAGCGTGGATTTGCGATTTGTAGATTGTACGTTTCGGCGGCGTCATCCCCATTCTTTGTCCAAAACGGATATGCTTGTCCTGGGTACTGCTGAACGTTCTGCGTCCCTGCCGGGTGGGCTGAGCCGGTGCGCTGAACCAGCTGCTCCACCCTTCCCGCGGATGATTGAGCATTTGTATGATCTCGGGACACCGAGAGTGTGGCGTCTGTCCATGGCGACGGGGAGGAGCCGCCTCTACCTTCGGCCTACGCGAGATTCCGCCGGGCGACCCCCGGCCCTTCCTCGCCTGCCGGGTAGGCCCTCCTTGAGGGCCGGCGAGTCCTGGCACTCGAGTTTTTCAGTCACGTCAAGTGATCCGTCGAAGGCGTCTGCCGTGGCGACGGGTTGTTCAGGTGGGATGCCCGCCCCGGTTCACCGGAACGCCGATATCGGCGCGGTCGTCGACCGGAGTGCGCTGCCACTATCCGATGGGAGTTGAGCAATGAGCGCTGCCAGCAGGCAGCCTGTCTCGCCTACCGGCGTCATCAGCCGTCAGCCGGTCCCAGGTGGAGGCGGTACTGATGGTGACCCGAGGTGTCATTGCGGTCGGCTGCTCCTCAGCTGCGCCGCCTGCCAGACCCTCCGTTGTGTCGACTGCGACCCGTACCGCTCTGATGACTGCGTTTTCGACCTCTGAGCACAGGCATCCCGATGCCGGCGCTGCGGTCTCCCCCGACCACAACGGCCGAGTCGCCGACGACCGGGTCGTGCCGAACAGCTCGGATGCCGGCCCGACCGGAAGCGAGGCACAGCAGTACTTCGTCGTGATCGGCAGCGACGTGGCGCGGAGGGTCTGCGGGTTCCTACGGGCAGCGGGAGACGTCGTATGCCATCTCACGCAACCGACGGATGATGAGCTGCGCAGGGCGTTGGGCGGCGACGTGTCCGGCGTCGCGATCCTTCTTGACCGCGATGCCGAGTCCCTGCGATATGCGCTGGCGGTCGAGCACATGTGTCCAGGCGTCACGCTGGTGGTGATGGTCTTCGACCGGACGGTGGCCGAGCAGCTCGTACGCGTCGTTCCGAACTGCCAGGTCACCTCGCCGGCCGATGTCGCCGCTCCTGTACTGCTGGCGGCCTGTCTGCGGCCCGAGTTGCTGGCCGTGCAGACGGCGACCGCGGGTCATGTCGGCATCCGCTGGGCGGATGGTGAGGTGAGTCGCGAGCCGTACCGGCTACCGCGCTCGTTGAGGTACCGGGCTCGGCTGGGGAAGATCAGGGGACAACTGCGACCGCACGACGGCAGCTCGCGGATCATGCTGACCGGCCTCGCCGGCCTTTTCGCGGTGCTGGTGTCGGACTGGGCCTGGTCGGTGACTTTCAACCACCGGCCTCCCGCCGAGGCCTTGTTCGAGGCGGTGCGAACGGTGTCGACCGTTGGCCCCGCCTCCGCGCACGGCTCTACCGCGTACCTCGTGTTCGCCAGCCTGGCGATGCTCATCACCATCGTCTTCACCGCCGTCTTCATCGCCGGCATGGTCGACCGTCTCCTGGCGCCTCGCTCCATCGGCATGGTGGGGCCCCGCACGCTCCCGCAAGGGGGCCACGTGGTGGTCGTGGGGCTTGGGCAGGTGGGACTGCGGCTGTGCACCCGGTTGCAGAGTCTCGGCGTCGGCGTCATCGCAGTCGAGCGCGACCCGGCGGCCCCCAACCTCAGGCTCGCTCGGGCACTCGGGATCCCGGTTTTCATCGCCGACGCCTCGGACAGGTTCGTGCTGCGCAAACTCAGCCTGCACCGGGCTCAGGCCATGGCTGCGGTCTCCTCCGACGATCTCGACAACGTCGCGGTCTCCGTGGCCGCACGGGCAGTCGCCCCGGATCTACGGGTGGTCATCAGGGCCGGCGACCACGAGGCTATCGCCGAGACGCAGTCACTGTTCAGGATCGGCACAGTCCGCGACCTCGCCACCTTGAGTGCCGCCTACACGACCGCGAGCCTGACCGGGCTGCAGCCCCGCGGCGTGCTCACACACGACAGACAACTGCTGGTGGAGCGGGCCGACGGTACGTTCGTGCAGTGGCCACACGCAGCCCGATGCGACCACCCGTAGGACAGGCTCGCAGACGCGGACCCGCACCGGCACATCTCACACGGCCCGTTGAACAGGCCACTTCGCAGGGTGCGTCAGTACGATGCACCCGCGTCGTGTCTCACGTACCCGGCCGACCACGGGGTGCCGGACCACATCCTTGCTCGGTGGGCCGGACACACCGGCGTGAAACCACAAAGCGGTGGTATGTGAACCCCGATGCGGCGGATCTTCGCGAAGCTCCCACAACAGGGGACGGCTTGCACGGGGTTCCGACCCGAGCACGTGAGAGATTGTGAGATGTGGGAGCGTGAGTCGGGTGAGCGAGAGTACAACCAACACCCTGCAATACCGCTTTGACGGGCCAGAAGACGCACCTGTCCTGATCCTGGGGCCCTCCCTGGGCACCACATGGCACATGTGGGACCGGCAGGTTCCGGAGCTGGCGAAGCAGTGGCGGGTCTTCCGGTTCGACCTGCCCGGGCACGGCGGCGCGCCCGCGTATCCGGCGGTTTCCGTCGGTGACCTCGCCGCGCGGCTGCTCGCCACGCTCGACGGTCTCGGTGTGCAGCGCTTCGGCTACGCGGGCTGTGCGCTCGGCGGTGGAATCGGTGTCGAGCTGGCCCTGCGCCACCCGGACCGTCTCGCCTCCCTCGCACTGATCGCCGCCTCGCCGCGCTTCGGCACGGCCGACGAGTTCCGGCAGCGCGGAGTCGTCGTGCGGACGAACGGGCTCGACCCCATCGCCCGCACCTCGCCCGAACGCTGGTTCACCGGCGGGTTCGCCGCCGCGCAGCCCGCGATCACCGAGTGGGCCGTGCAGATGGTGCGCACCACCGACCCCGGGTGCTACATCGCCGCGTGCGAGGCGCTGGCCGCGTTCGACGTACGGCCCGAACTCGCCCGCGTCGGCGTGCCGACCCTGGTCCTCGTCGGCTCGGACGACCAGGTCACCGGCCCGGCCGAGGCCCGCACGCTGGTCGCCGGCATCCCGGACGCACGCCTCGCCGTCGTCCCCGGCGCCTCCCACCTGGTGCCGGTCGAGCAGCCCGCCGCCGTCACCGACCTGCTGGTCCGCCACTTCTCCACCGCCTGGCAGCCCGCCGTCGACTCGGCCACCGGCCAGACGGCCATCCCGGCGGCGCCGGCCAAGCCGGTCCTGTCCGCGCCGCCGCCGCAGCCCGTGCCCATCGCCGAGATCGCTCCGGCCGTGATGGTGGAACCGCAGATCATGGGGCGGCCCGACCCGTACGACGCCGGGCTCAAGGTGCGCCGCGAGGTGCTCGGTGACGCGCACGTGGACCGGGCGCTGGCCCAGGCGGACGAGTTCTCGGGGGACTTCCAGGAGTTCATCACTCGCTACGCCTGGGGCGAGATCTGGGACCGGCCCGGCCTCGACCGGCGCATCCGCAGCTGCATCACCCTCACCGCCCTCGTCGCGGGCGGCCACCTGGAGGAACTCGCCTTCCACACCCGGGCCGCCCTGCGCAACGGACTGACCCCGGGGGAGATCAAGGAGGTGCTGTTGCAGGCGGCCGTCTACTGCGGCGTGCCGGCGGCGAACAGCGCGTTCAGGGTGGCCCAGCAGGTCATCCGCGAGGAGACGACCCCGCCCGAGTGAGTCGCGCAGCAGGCTCTCAGGGGCAGGATGGGCCCCATGAAGCTCACGAAGAAGTCGCATGCCTGCGTTCGCCTCGAAAAGGGCGGCCGGACGCTCGTCCTCGACCCCGGCGGATTCAGTGAGGCGGACGCCGCGGTCGGCGCGGAGGCGATCCTCGTCACGCACGAGCACCCCGACCACTTCAACGAGGAGCGGCTGCGGGCCGCCATGGAGGCCGACCCGGGCGCGGAGATCTGGACACTGAAGTCGGTCGCGGAGAAGATCTCGGCGGCGTTCCCGGGCCGCGTGCACACCGTCGGCCACGGGGACACCTTCACCGCCGCGGGCTTCGACATCCAGGTCCACGGCGAACTGCACGCGGTGATCCACCCGGACATCCCGCGCATCACCAACGTCGGCTACCTCGTGGACGGCGGCCGTGTCTTCCACCCCGGCGACGCCCTCACCGTCCCCGACCACCCGGTCGAGACGCTGATGCTCCCCGTGATGGCCCCGTGGAACAAGATCTCCGAGGTCATCGACTACGTCCGTGAGGTCGGGCCGCAGCGCGCCTACGACATCCACGACGCCCTGCTCACCGACCTCGCCCGCCCGATCTACGACAACCAGATCGGCGCGCTGGGCGGCTCGCAGCACCTGAGGCTGGCGCCGGGAGACTCGGCGGAGGTCTGAAGTCCTCCCTGGGAGACGGGCGGACCGCGCTGTCACACCCGCCGGGTAGGTTGTGGGGCATGCGCATCGCCACCTGGAACGTGAACTCGATCACAGCCCGTCTCCCGAGGCTGCTCGCCTGGCTGGAGAGCAGCGGCACGGACGTCCTGTGCCTCCAGGAGGCCAAGATCGCCGAGGAACTGTTCCCGTTCGACCAGCTGCGCGAGCGGGGCTACGAGGCGGCGGTCCACGCGACCGGCCGGTGGAACGGCGTAGCGGTGATCTCCCGCGTCGGCATCGAGGACGTGGTCAAGGGCCTGCCCGGCGACCCCGGCTTCGACGGCGCCCCGGAGCCCCGGGCGATCTCCGCGACCTGCGGCCCGGTCCGCGTCTGGTCGGTGTACGTGCCCAACGGCCGCGAGGTGGACCACCCCCACTACGCCTACAAGCTCCAGTGGTTCGAGGCCCTGAAGGCGGCCGTGGCCGGTGACGCGGGGGGCAGCCGCCCCTTCGCGGTGCTGGGGGACTACAACGTGGCCCCGACGGACGACGACGTCTACGACGTGGCCGCCTTCGAGGGCCTCACCCACGTCACCCCCGCCGAGCGTGCCGCCCTCGGCGCCCTGCGCGAGGCCGGCCTGTCCGACGTGGTCCCGCGGCCTCTGAAGTACGACCACCCGTTCACGTACTGGGACTACCGCCAGCTCTGCTTCCCCAAGAACCGCGGCATGCGGATCGACCTGGTCTACGGCAACGAGCCGTTCGCCAAGGCGGTCACCGACGCGTACGTGGACCGCGAGGAGCGCAAGGGCAAGGGCGCCTCGGACCACGCGCCGGTCGTGGTCGACCTGGACGTGTGAGTCACGGGTCGAGCAGCCGCAGATCCACCGACTCCGCGAGTGCCGCCAGACCGGCCTCGCCCGGATGCAGGTGGTCGCCGCTGTCGTACGCGGGCAGCATGCGCGCGGGGTGAGCCGGGTCGCGTACGACTGCGTCGAAGTCGAGCACGCCGTCGAACACCCCGGCGCCCCGGATCCAGGCATTGACCGCGACGCGTTCGGCGTCGGCGGCGGCCGTGCACCGCGCCTCGCCCGCACAGGGCACGATCGTCGCGGCCAGCATCCGCAGCCCGTGCGCGTGCCCCCGTCCGGCCATCTCCCGCAGACCCGCGATCACCTGCTGGGCCGTCGCGCCCCACCGCACGTCGTTCACGCCCTGGAACAGGACCCCCGTGCGCGCCGACGTCTGCGCGAGCACGTCCCGGTCGAACCGGTGTGGCGCGCTCACCCCGGACGGGCTGCCGGAGATCCCTTCGCCGGGATACCCGTCGGCGACCACACGGTTTCCCGAGATGCCCTGGTTGAGCACGCCATAGTGTGGGACCAGATGCTGGCGCAGCAGACGTGTGGCCAGCACATTGGGCCACCGCCGGTTCGCGTCCCGCGTGGACGCGGCCCCATCGGTGATCGAGTCCCCGAGCAGCACCACGGACCCAGGCCCGCCGGCCACGTCCACCCCGGTCAGAAGCGGCCAGCTGGTCAGGACGGAGGTGTACGCCGCCGGGGCGCCCTGCGCCGTATGGTCGCCCGGCCCGCTCAGGTACGACCGCTGCACCGCGAGCCGGTGCGCGGGAGCAGCGGTGACCGTCCCGGGCAGGTGGAAACTCACCAGCAGATTCGCGTCGGCGGGTACTTCGAAGGCGAGCGGATCGCTCAGCACCTGCGCTCCCGCCGGAATGCCGACGCCCGCCGCGCCCTCGAAGGACAGCGGCACGGGCTCGCCCCGCGCCGCCGCCCCCTCCGCCTGTCTCGCCACGGTGGCCGCCCCGATCCGCACCGGCGCCCCCGCGAACGTGTTGGCGAACCGCAGCCGCACCCGCGGCCCGCCCACCGAGGTGTGCACCACGAGCCGCAGCGTCCGGTCCGTCCACGGGCCCGCGGCTTGACGACCGGACGTTCCGGCCGCCCAACTCCCCGTCCAGCCCCGCGCCCGCGCCCGCACCGACAGCGCGAACACATGCAGCGCGACCGCGCGGGGCAGCCGTACGGAGACGGGCTCGCGACCCGCCACCAGCGGCACGGTCACCACGTAGAGACCTGCCTTCTGGGGCCGTCGGCCGCCCGGTGTGTTGACGTGGGGCAGTGTCACCGCCCTCGTGGCGAGCGGGCCGGTGCGCCAGTCGGGGGCGGTCAGCCGGTACGAGGAGCGGGTGCCGTCGGTGTACGAGACCGTGCCCGAGCCGCTCACCGCCTCGCATCGCTCCGCCTCAGGGGCGCAGGCGCCGCCCGTGCCCGCCACCAGGAAGGCCAGCGCGTCGCCGGAGCCGCCGACGCGCACGTACTGGCCGTCGGCCCGTACGTTGTCCGGTTCGCCCGGCTGTCGCCGCGGCCAGGTCAGCCGGGCGCCCTGCAGGGTGAGAGTGCGCCCGGGCGTCCAGCCCGCGGCCGCGAGGTCCCGCGCGGACAGGGAGGCGCCGAGGCCGTCGAAGTCCGCGTCGCCGGGCCGGGAGTCGTCGCTGACCGCCCTGTTGTCGAAGAGCTGGTCCAGCGGGAGTGGTCCGGGCCGGCCGGCCGCCCGTGCCGTGCCGCCCGGCACCGGGACGGCGGCGAGGAGGGCCAGGAGGACGAGGACGACCGTGGAGCTCCAGACGCACCGGTGCACTGCGGACTCCTCCCGTTCACCACCGATCACGATGAGACAAAAGGTGCATCAATAAGCTAAAGAGGCGTAAGTGACCAGTCAACGAGCCATGCGCGAACTCATGGTGAAGTGGACCGGATCGACGGCCCGCGAGCCTGTGGTGCGTATGCCGGTGCCAGTGACACGCTGGGGGTATGAAGATCCCTTTTCTGGGCCGCCGGCGCAAGGATCCCCCGGCCCGCGACCCCGAGGGCATCGCCGAACTCCTCGCCGAGTGTGAACTGCTGCGCTCCCAGGCGGGCCGGGTCGGTGTGCAACTCGACGACTCCGCCGCCTCGTTGGAGGCACTCGACCAGTTGGTGCCGCGCTGGCGGGACGACGAGGAGGTGCTGCCCTGGCTCGGCAACGACGCAGGGCTCTACCTCGGCACTGTCGTCGTGCGCACGGTGCCCGGTGCCGCCTGGGAGATCCGGGCCGACGGCCAGCCCGTGATCCGGCTCGCCTCCGGCCGTGAGTTCGATGTCGTCGCCTCCGGCCAGGAGTGGGCCTTCAGTGGCGTCCCCGAGCTCTCGCAGCAGTACGCCGAAGTCGCCGAGGAATGACTCCGGGCACCTCAGATGTGAACTATTTGCCAATATTTCACCGTAAATACGGCTAATGCCTGAAAAGTGCGTGTCGTTGCGCAACTCCGATCTTGCCCGGATAGGTTGCGGCAACCACGACACAGCTGAGAGTGAGTGGGGCTGGGCATGGTCGTCGATCCGTTGATCGAGCTGGTGGACGTCAACAAGTACTTTGGTGAGCTGCATGTCCTGCAGGACATCAACCTCACCGTCGGCAAGGGGGAGGTGGTCGTCGTCATCGGCCCGTCGGGGTCGGGAAAGTCGACCCTGTGCAGGGCGATCAACCGGCTGGAGCCCATCCAGTCCGGCACCATCAAGCTCGACGGGCAGCCGCTGCCGGAGGAGGGGAAGGCGCTCGCCAGGCTGCGGGCCGACGTCGGCATGGTCTTCCAGTCCTTCAACCTCTTCGCCCACAAGACGGTCCTGCAGAACGTCTCGCTGGGGCAGGTCAAAGTCCGCAAACGCAAGAGGGAGGAGGCCGACCGGCGCTCCCGTGAACTCCTCGACCGCGTGGGTCTCGCCGACCAGGCGCCCAAGTTCCCGGCGCAGCTCTCCGGCGGCCAGCAGCAGCGCGTGGCCATCGTGCGCGCCCTCGCCATGGAGCCCAAGGTCATGCTCTTCGACGAGCCGACCTCGGCCCTCGACCCGGAGATGATCAACGAGGTGCTGGAGGTCATGCAGCAACTCGCCCGTGACGGCATGACCATGGTCGTCGTCACGCACGAGATGGGCTTCGCCCGCTCGGCCGCCAACCGCGTGGTGTTCATGGACGACGGCCGCATCGTCGAGGACCGCACGCCGGACGAGTTCTTCACCAACCCGCAGAGCGACCGCGCCAAGGACTTCCTCTCCAAGATCCTCAAGCACTGAGCGTCTCGACTACGATGTGCCGTTCATCCCCGCGTGCCGGTGATCCCGCCGACGAGGCCGTGGAGTTCGCGCCGGCCGGACCGGGGACGCTGCTGCCGGGCGGGCAGTAGCAGGAGGGCACTTGCTCGCCCGGCGGCAGCCGGAGATCACTGCTCGCGCAGCGGAATCGACACGTACGACGGGTCGTTCGCCGGCGAGGAGAAGGTCAGCTGCGCGCCGGACGGGTTGTGCTCGATGTAGAGCGGGTCGACCGTGTCGACGGCCAGGGCGAGCCGGTGCCCTGCCGGGACGTCGTAGGCCGTGGAGAACAACTCCAGGTCGACGCCGAACGGCTTGCCGGGCGTACGCCCGTGGAAGGTGTACGGCGCGTTGCTGACCAGCTTGCCGAGGCCGAGCGGTCCCACGTCGTAGAGGTAGGCGACGAGGGTGCCGCTCTCCTTGGTCGGTGTGACGGTGGTGTGCAACGTCGGAGTGCCGCGCACCTGTTGGGCGGTGGCGTACTTCTCCGACTGCCACACGGCGGCCCAGCGGCGGGGGAGCAGGGGGATGGGCGCGACCGGAGGGAGCTTGGCCACCTGGTCCAGGATGCTGGACAGGAAGACGACTCCGCCGTCCGCTCCGGAGTCGACGTTGGTGTGGACGGTGGTCGTGCCCGCGAGAGCGATCTTCTTCTGTGTCGCACCGACCGACTTCCAGTCCGGGTAGCCTTCGTAGCCGCCCGTGGAGCGGGACTTGAGCCGGACCGGCAGCTCGCCGTCGATGCCGTTGTCCTCGCCCTTGAGGTAGTGGCCGAACCAGCGCTCGGTGTCGGTCCACACGTCGTTGGGCAGACCGAAGAGGCCGGTGATCTCGGCGGTGGCGTGGTCGCCGGGGCGGAACTCCAGCCGCTTCGGGCCGGTCAGCTTCTCGTAGAAGTCCGCGAACTGGTTGGGCGGGAAGACCGTGTCGCCCCACGCGTTGGCGAGCATGAGCGCCGTGCCGTTCTTGTTGAGCTCGTCGGCGTAGGTCGCGGCGGAACGTTTCCTTCCCCAGTTGATGATCTCCTGTTCCTTCGACAGGTTGGACGCGTAGAAGTCGTCGAAGATCTGTCGGACTTCCGGGCTCTGGCGGCCGGTGACCAGGCTCGCGCCGTCCAGGACTGCTGCTGCCTGGGCGTGCTGGGTGCGGCCGGAGTAGATCGAGCCGATCAGGTCCGCCCAGCCGCTGAGCGAGGCGACCGCCTTGACCCGCTTGTCGTGGGCGGCTGCGAGCAGGCTGATTCCGGCGCCGTAGGAGACGCCCGCCATGCCGATGTGCCCCGCGTCCGCCGGGGTGTTGGCGAGCGCCCAGTCGATGACCTTGGACGCGTCGGCTATGTCCGGCGGGCCCGCGACTTCTATCTCGCCGCCCGACTGCCAGAAGCCCCGAACGTTGTATGTCACCACGACGTAGCCGGAGTTCGCGAGCTTCTGGGCCTGGGCCAGGTACTCGATCTGGGGCAGGCCCCAGCTCGTGGGGAGCACGAGCAGCGGGTAGCGGCGGGTGCCGTCGGCCCCCGCGGGCGTGACGACGTTCGCCTTGAGGACCGTACCGCCGTCGCCCTTGATGTCGACGAAACGGACGCCGCTCGTCTCGGCCTGGGCGGTGGGGGCGAGGCCGAGGGCGCTTCCGGCGATCAGGGTCGCGGAAACGGCGCCCACGGCGGTCGTACGCAGGGCCTTGCGATGGTGTCCCACGGGTCACTCCTCACTCGTGTCAGTGCAAAGTGACCCGACGGTAACCTCGGCCGCTTACCGGAGGTAACCCGTGGGTAAGTTACGTGGGGGTAACGATGTTGTCGGCTCAACTCCCGTCCAGTACCGAACCCGCGCCGACGGCAAGCGCGGCAAACACGCGGTCCACGCGCCCGGCAGCGAGCTCGCCCACGCATCGGAGCATCCGGTCTCTCTCCCGACCCCGACCCCGACCGCGACCCGAGAGGGTGAGGGCGGGACCGTCGCGTCGCGGGCGTCCACCGCGCACCCGTGGCGCCCCGGAGAGGCATCGAAGCGTGGGAGAACTCAAGAGGCGCGGTGCGAGTTGCGGGGAACAGCGGGCGTCGGCAGGGGTGCCTGTGCCGCGCGCGTCACATCCCCGACGAGCTCGACGACGTCCGGGCCGTACGCCTGCGAGTTGACCACCTTCAACAGGAGCACGAACGAGTCGTTGCCGTACTTGCGGGCCAGCCGCTCATGGTTGCGGGCCAGATAACGCGTCGCGGCCTGGTTGGTGATCGCGCGCTGGCCACAGAACAGGAAGACCGGCCGGCTCAGGCCGGGTTGCCCGGCCGTGAGCCGCGCCAGCAGCACGTACTCGGTCAGGCCGGCTTCCATGCGGTGGCGGTCGCTGCCGATCTGGAACGCCAGCTTGTCCGGGCCCGGTTCCGGGTCGGTGTTCACGCGCACGCCGGGCAGCATGGCGTGCATGTGGGCCGCCATCCGCCGGTTCGCCGCCGGGCCGCCGACGCAGAATTCCGTCCGCTCTCCGAAGCCCTGCCGGGCCGCGTCCTGGGTGATCACCTCGGCATGCGCGCCGCAGTCCTTGATGAGCGCGGAGAGCTCCAGGAGCGCGAACACGTCGTAGCGGTGCACCGCGAGATCGGGGCTGCCCGCGTCGCGGCTCACCACCAGCAATGACTCCGAGTTGTCGGGCAGCCCGAAGAAGGCCTGCTTCCGGCGGAGCTTCCGCTTCCACAGGTAGGTGCGAGCCAGCCAGCCGAGCATGGCACTGAGGCCTGCGGCCACCACGCCCAGGACGATGTTGCGCACGTCGTCGTTCATGGGCGCGCATGGTAGCGGGCGAAGGCAAACCCGTGTTCGAGACGGCCTCGCCCGGCGCTCCTGACGTGGCTTCAGGTGATGGCATAGGCTGCGCGGACGGTCTCTGACTGGAGGTGCGCATGCGTCGCCCTGTCGCGCGGAAGCTGTCGGTACTGGCGGTCTCGGCCGCCGTGGTGTCGGTGGGTGCCGCGCCACCCACCGCTCATGACACAGCAGTTGAGAAGGTACCGGTGGCCGTCGGCTACGGAGGCGCGGTCGCCAGTGTCGACGCGGACGCCTCCGCCGCAGGGATCGAGGTCCTCAGGAAAGGCGGCAACGCCGTCGACGCGGCCGTCGCCACAGCCGCCGCGCTCGGTGTCACCGAACCCTACTCCTCCGGCATCGGCGGAGGCGGCTACTTCGTCTACTACGACGCCAAGTCCCGCACGGTGCACACGATCGACGGCCGCGAGACCGCACCCCTGACCGCCGACTCCGGCCTCTTCGTGGAGAACGGCAAGCCGCTCGCCTTCGCCGACGCCGTCAGCAGCGGCCTGAGCGTCGGCACCCCGGGCACGCCCGCCACCTGGCAGACGGCGCTGGACAAGTGGGGCAGCAGGAAGCTCGGAAGCGTCCTCAGACCCGCCGAGCGGATCGCCCGGGACGGCTTCACCGTCGACGACACCTTCCGCACGCAGACCGCCGCCAACGAAACCCGCTTCCGCTACTTCCCCGACACCGCCGAGCTGTTCCTGCCGGGCGGTCGGCTTCCCGTCGTGGGCTCCACCTTCAAGAACCCGGATCTCGCCCGAACCTACGAGGAGCTGGGCAGGAAGGGCGTCCGCGCCGTCTACCGGGGAGACCTCGGCGACGACATCGTCGACACGGTCAACAACCCGCCGGTGGACCCGGCGTCCGGCTGGAACGCCCGCCCGGGCACGCTGTCCGAGAAGGACCTGGCCGCCTACCGCGCCAAACTCCAGGCGCCCACCAGGACCTCGTACCGCGGCCTCGGCGTCTACTCCATCGCGCCCTCCTCCTCCGGCGGCACGACCGTCGGCGAGGCCCTCAACATCCTCGAGAACACGGACCTCTCGAAGGCGAGCGAGGTCACGTACCTGCACCGCTACATCGAGGCGAGCCGGATCGCGTTCGCGGACCGGGGGCGCTGGCTCGGCGACCCCGCCTTCGAGGACGTACCGGCCAAGGAGCTGCTGTCGCAGAAGTACGCCGACTCGCGGGCCTGCCTCATCAAGGACGACGCGGTGCTCACCAGCCCGGTCCCGCCCGGTGACCCACGCGACCCGGCGGCCTGCGCCTCCCGCGGCACGGCGGCCCCGACGACGTACGAGGGCGAGAACACCACGCATCTGACCGTGGCCGACAAGTGGGGCAACGTCGTCGCCTACACGCTCACCATCGAGCAGACCGGCGGCAGCGGCATCACCGTCCCCGGCCGCGGGTTCATCCTCAACAACGAACTGACGGACTTCTCCTTCACCGCCGCCAACCCGGCCGTCCACGACCCGAACCTGCCGGGACCGGGCAAGCGCCCGCGGTCCTCCATCTCGCCCACGATCGTGCTGGACAAGCACAACAGGCCGGTGGTGGCCCTGGGGTCGCCCGGTGGCGCGACCATCATCACCACCGTCCTGCAGACCCTGACCGGCTTCCTGGACCGCGGCCTCCCGCTCGTCGACGCGATCGCCGCGCCGCGCGCCAGCCAGCGGAACGCGGCCCAGACGGAGCTCGAACCCGGTCTCTACAACAGCGACTTGAGGACGCGGCTGGAGGCCGTCGGGCACTCCTTCAGAGCGAATGCCGAGATCGGCGCGGCGACCGGGGTGCAGCGGCTGCCGAACGGCAAGTGGCTGGCCGCCGCCGAGAAGGTACGGCGTGGCGGCGGCTCGGCGATGGTCGTGTACCCGGCGCCCTGATCACTGCGGGGCGGGCGTCGCGTCTTCCGCGCTGTGCGTGTCCTGCGTGCGGAAGGCGAGGCGCCCGTCCTCGACGGTCACAGTCACCCGGCCGCCCTCCTTGATGCGGCCCTCCAGGAGGAGCCGGGAGAGCTGGTTGTCGACCTCCCGCTGGATGGTGCGGCGCAGCGGGCGGGCTCCGTACTCCGGCTGATAGCCCCGCTCGGCGAGCCAGACCGTGGCGGCGTCGGTGAACCCGACCGTGATGCCCTGTGCCTGCACCAGGCGCCGGGTCTTCTCCAGCAGCAGGTCGGTGATCTGCCGCAGCTGGTCGCCGGTGAGCTGGCGGAAGACGACGATCTCGTCGATGCGGTTGAGGAACTCGGGCCGGAAGTGCTCGCGCAGCGGCCGCAGGATCTGCTCGCGCCGCGCCTCCTCGTCGGCTTCGGTGCCGCCCGCCCCGAAACCGACCCCGGCGCCACGCCGGGTGATCGCCTCGGAGCCGAGGTTGCTGGTCATCACGATGACCGTGTTGGTGAAGTCGACCGTGCGGCCCTGGGCGTCGGTCAGCCGCCCGTCGTCCAGGACCTGGAGCAGGACGTTGAAGACGTCCGGGTGCGCCTTCTCCACCTCGTCGAGCAGGAGCAGCGAGTACGGGTGCCTGCGCACCACCTCGGTGAGCTGGCCGGCCTCCTCGTGGCCGACGTATCCGGGCGGGGCGCCCACCAGGCGGCTGACGGTGTGCCGTTCCTGGTACTCGCTCATGTCCAGGCGGACCATGCGCTCCTCGCTGGCGAACAGCGCCTCGGCGAGCGCACGGGCCAGTTCGGTCTTGCCGACGCCGGTCGGGCCCAGGAAGAGGAAGCTGCCGATGGGCCGGTCGGGGCTGGCCAGACCGGCCCGGGAGCGCAGTACCGCGTCGGCGACCACGCGGACCGCCTCGTCCTGGCCCACCACCCGGTGGTGCAGGTGTGCCTCCAGACCGAGCAGACGGTCCTTCTCCTCCTCGGTGAGGCTGCTGACCGGGATGTGGGTCTGCCGGGACACCACCTCGGCGATCGCCTCGGCGGTCACCTCCAGGTTCTGTCCCTCGTCCGCCTCGTCCTCGTGGGTGGCCTCGGCTATCCGCTGCTTCAGCTCCGTGATCCGGTCGCGCAGCCGCGTGGCCTGCTCGTACTGCTCGTCCGCGACCGCCTGGTCCTTGTCCCGGGTCAGCTGCTCGACCTCGCGCTCCATGGCCCGTACGTCCGTGCCCTTGGTCCGGGCACTCAGCCGCACCCGGGCGCCGGCCTGGTCGATCAGGTCGATGGCCTTGTCCGGCAGACGCCGGTCGGTGAGATAGCGGTCGGACAGCTCGACCGCGGCCACCAGCGCCTCGTCGGTGTAGCGGACCTGGTGGTGGGCCTCGTAGCGGTCACGCAGCCCGCGCAGGATCTCGACCGCGTCCGCGACGGTGGGCTCGGGCACCAGGATCGGCTGGAAGCGGCGGGCCAGCGCCGCGTCCTTCTCGATCCGGCGGAACTCCTCCAGCGTGGTGGCGCCCACGATGTGCAGCTCGCCGCGCGCCAGGGCCGGTTTGAGGATGTTCCCGGCGTCCATGGAGCCGCCTTCGCCGCCCCCGCCGGCGCCCACGACGGTGTGCAGTTCGTCGATGAAGACGATCAACTGGTCGGAGTGGGCGCGGATCTCGCCCACGATGTTGTTCAGCCGCTCCTCGAAGTCACCCCGGAAGCGGGTGCCCGCGACCACGCCCGTCAGGTCCAGGGCGGCGACCCGCCTCCCGATGAGCACGTCGGGCACGTCGCCGTCGGCGATCCGCTGGGCGAGGCCCTCGACGATCGCGGTCTTGCCGACGCCCGCGTCGCCGATCAGCACCGGGTTGTTCTTGCCGCGGCGGGAGAGCACCTCGATGGTCTGCTCGATCTCCTCCTCCCGCCCGATCACCGGGTCGATGCGGCCCTGCCGGGCCAGGTCGGTGAGGTCGCGCCCGTACTTGTCCAGGGTGGGCGTGCCCGTGGTGCGGGGCCGTTCACTGCGGGGCTGCGTCACGTCCGGGGCAGCCTCGGGAGGTCCGGAGGGCGCGAAGCGGGCCGCGTTGAGGATGTGTCCGGCCGCCGAGTCGGGGTTCGCGGCAAGCGCGCTGAGCACGTGCTCCGGGCCGATGTAACCGGCACCGCTGGCGCGCGCCAGGTCGTGCGCGTCCAGCAGGGCGCGTTTGACGGCCGGGGTCAGGGACAGCGCGGTGGGGGGCGGGGCCTGTTCCGGGCTGTGCTGGGCCGGGCCGGAGCGCTCGTCGATCTCCGATGCGAGCGAGTCGGGGTCGGCGCCGGCCCGGCTGAGCAGGCTCCGGGTCGGCTCGGTGGCCAGCGCGGCGCGCAGCAGATGCTGGGTCTCCAGGTCACGGCTGCCGTGTTCGGCGGCGTACTGGGCGGCGCCGCGGACGAGTTCCCTGGCCGGCTGACTGAGCAGCCGGCCCATGTCGATCTGGCGGGGGCCGGGGCGCGGGCCGCCGAAGTAGCGGGCGAGGAATTCTCCGAAGGGGTCGTAGCCCTCTGGGCCGTTGAAGCCGCTGGTCATGGCGTTCCCATCCGGCGTCCCGAAGGGGTGCCTCCCCGTCCGGACGAAGTCGAGACCCTGGGGAGGCCCGGGACGCGTGCTGATCGACGTCGTGCCGGTGCGGACGCGGGTGCCCGGACGTGTACCGATTACACCTGTGGCTCGTCCTCGGCCAGGTCGCCCACGCGAGGGGCGGGCCACGTGTACTCGATCTCGTCCAGCACGAGGCCCGAGGCCAGCCGCAGCGGGCGCTCGGCCGTGCGCAGGCCGCCCTGGCGCTCGTAGAACACGATCGCACGATCGTTGCCCCGCAGCACCTCCAGGAAGGCGCCCCGGCCCGGATGCGCGGCCGCCGCCCAGGCGAAGCCGCGGCGCAGCAGGCGGCGGCCAGGGCCGGTCCGCCGGATCAGGTTTCGGAGGAAAGCCGCTGTGCCTCGTCAACGCCGGCGAGCGGGGTCTGGCGTGTGCAGCAGCAAGGCCAAAGCGGTCGATCGAGCGGGCGGCCGTGCGCCCGCCACTTCTCGGCATGCTCCCCGGCGAGCGGGCCGTGCAGACAGCCGGCGGGCATGCGCGTGGCGCGGGCGCTGCGCCGGCTGCGGGTGTGCGGGGCGGCGATCCGGCCGGCGTCGGCCCGGGTGCCGCTCCTGACGCGCATGCGGCGGGGTGACGCGGGGGTGCGGGCCGGTGTGAGCGGTCCTGCCGAGGGGGCGTACGAGGGTCAGCCCGTACGGGCCTCGTGCCGGGCCGTGAGGATGCGCGGCCCCGACTCGGTGATCGCCACCGTGTGTTCGACGTGGGCGGCCCGGGAGCCGTCGTCGGTGCGCAGGGTCCAGCCGTCGGGGGCCGCGTGGAAGCCGTCGTCACCGCCGCCGATCAGCATGGGCTCGATCGCCAGCACCATGCCGTGCCGCAGCGGGAGCCCCCTCCCCGGGCGCCCCTCGTTGGGGACCGGCGGGTCCTCGTGCATACGGCGCCCGACGCCGTGGCCGCCGAAGCCGTCCGGGATGCCGTATCCGCCCGCGCGGCAGACCGAACCGATGGCGTGGGCGATGTCGCCGATGCGGTTGCCGACGACGGCCGCCTCGATGCCGGCGGCGAGCGCACGCTCGGCGGTCTCGATCAGCCGTACGTCGGCCGGGCGCGGGGTGCCCACGACGAAGCTGATCGCCGAGTCGCCCACCCAGCCGTCCAGTTCCGCGCCGAAGTCCACGGAGACGAGGTCGCCGTCGCGCAGCCGGTATCCGTCCGGGATGCCGTGCACGATCGCGTCGTTCACGGAGGCGCAGACGACCGCCGGGAAGGGGGTGGGGGCGAACGAGGGCCGGTAGCCGAGGAAGGGCGACGTGCCGCCCGCGGCGCGCAGCACGTCGTGCGCGATCTCGTCCAGCTCCAGCAGGGACATGCCCACGTCGGCGGCCTGTCGTACGGCCGTGAGGGCCCGGCCGACGACCTGCCCCGCCTCGTACATGGCATCGATCGATGTATCCGTCTTCAGCTCCATCATGCCAATTACTATACCGGTATTAGAATGACGGCATGGTGCGCACCCCACTGACCCCCGAAGAACGCGAACGCGGCGAGCGGCTCGGACGGCTGCTCCGCGAGGCCCGCGGCGGCCGCAGCATGACGGACGTCGCGGCGAGCGCCGGCATCTCCGCCGAGACCCTGCGGAAGATCGAGACCGGCCGGGCGCCGACCCCGGCCTTCTTCACCGTGGCCGCCCTGGCGCGGGCCCTCGGTCTGTCCATGGACGAACTGGCCGGGGAGTGCGTGCTCGCGGCCGTGTGACGCGGTCAGCTCAATGGTCAAGATCGCGTCACGAGCGGTCACTGCCGTCCCGTTGAAAACTGTCTGTAGCCTGTTCGTAACACGGCTGGTGTTGCCTACGGAAACGGAGTGCTCCAGTCAGGCGGGAGTCAGGCAATGGCTGTTGATCAACTCCCGGGTCGAGTGCGGGAGTTCGCGAACCACCTGGACGGTCTGCTGACGCGTCTGGATCAGCGCGGCGGCTGGTGCGCCGTGTTCTGGCAGCGCGACCCCGACGGCATGCAGGCGTGCCTGGACGGCCGTGAAGTACCGCCGTGGGACGTCGTGGAGTCACTCCTGCAGGACCTCGCCGGAGAATACGGCCCCGCAGCCGCCGCCACGGAGGCGGAGCGGGCCCGGGCTCTGCACGCCGCCGCGCTCGCCGCCCACGACGCCCGGCCCGGCGGGCGGGACGCCCTCAGGGACCGGTTCGACGTGATGCTCCGCGAGCAGCGGTACGCCGCCGACCGGCAGGCGGAACTGGGCCGGTTGCTCGCCTCCGCCGCCACCCAGGAGGACGCCGAAGCCATCCGTCTCGATCTGGCCTGGGCCGGCGACGACCGCGAGCGGGCGACCCGCCGGTGCGCCGAACTCCGCGCGCGGATGGAGGAACTGGACCGGCGTACCGCCCGCGGACAGGCGCAGGCTTCCCCCCGGGACCCGGGCGGCTCGGTGCACCATGTGGACGACGTCTTCGCGCCGGCCGCCGTACCCGCGGGCGGGCGCGGCTCGTACGAGACCGGGTTCCCCGGCATGCCGCGGCAGCGCGACGCCGGTGCGGGCGCTGCCGGCCCGAACGACCCCCAGGGACGGTCCGGCCCCGGGGACGCCACCGCCCACGGCATGGCCGGCGAGTACGTCTCCCCTCACCCCGCACCCGCCGGCCACGACGCCCGGCCCTCCGCCTCACCTGAGCCCGCCCCCGCCCCCAAGCAGCGAAAGCGTCGCCGCGGCAGTGCCCGGTTCGCCGGGATCGCCGAGGAGGAGGCCGCCCCCGCCGTCGTACCGGCCGGGGCCGCACCCGTCGTACCCGCGACGCCCGCCGTCACCGGCCGCACCCCGCGCGGCGCGCGCTTCGCCGGGGCCGCAGAGGCGGACGAGCGGCCACAGCCGCAGGCCGAGCCGGTGGACGCGGCGGCGCGGCGGGAGATCGTCGCCACCGTCGAGACGCTCGTACGGCTGCGCGCCGAGGGCCGCAGCGGCGAGGCCCACGTGCTGCTGGTGGAGGCCGCGTACTGGCCCGCCGCCCGCTTCCCGCTGCTCGCCACCGAGATGCAGCGGGCCGGGCTCGGCGCCGACTGGGCGACCCTGCTGTGGGAGGCCGCCTCACTGCCCGCCGACCGGCTGGTCGCCGCGGCCGACGCACTCGTCGAGGCGGGGCTCGGCGCCGACGGGGAGCAGATCCTGCGGCAGGGCGTGGCACGGCCCGCCGCAGAGATCGGCCATGCGGTACTGGCGCTGGCCGCCGAGGGCCGCCGCCGCGAGGCCCGCGCACTGCTCGACGCGTACGTCCGCGTCCGCACCCCCGAGGAGGCGGCCCGCAGCGCCGGGCCCGACCCGCAGACGCTCGTCCCACTCCTGCTGGAGGCTGCCCGGCGGGCATCGGAGGAGTGCCACTGGGACCTCGTCCACGCTCTCCGGGTGGCGGGCTTCACCGCCTGACCCGCCGCCTGATCGGCCCTGCGGCTCACCCTCAGGAGTGTGAAACGTGATCGACTCCGCGGGTTGACGACAATGGTCTTGGCAAGGCTCTCCCGGAGGCTTACGTTCGTCCCTCTACGATCGTGTCTACGGGCGTAGAGGCTCTGGGGTCCCGTCGAAGGAGCAGCTCATGGCCGACGTCGTACGTGCCGCTCTGGTCCAGGCCACCTGGACCGGCGACACCGAGTCCATGGTGGCGAAACACGAGGAACACGCCCGCGAGGCGGCCCGGCAGGGCGCGAAGATCATCGGATTCCAGGAAGTGTTCAACTCCCCCTACTTCTGTCAGGTCCAGGAGCCGGAGCACTACCGCTGGGCCGAGCCGGTGCCCGACGGACCGACGACGCGCCGTATGCAGGAACTGGCACGCGAGACCGGCATGGTGATCGTCGTCCCGGTCTTCGAGGTGGAGCAGCCGGGCTTCTACTACAACACCGCGGCTGTGATCGACGCCGACGGCACCGTCCTCGGCAAGTACCGCAAGCACCACATCCCGCAGGTCAAGGGCTTCTGGGAGAAGTACTACTTCAAGCCGGGCAACGTCGGCTGGCCCGTCTTCGAGACGGCCGTCGGCAAGGTCGGCGTCTACATCTGCTACGACCGTCACTTCCCGGAGGGCTGGCGGCAACTCGGCCTGAACGGAGCCCAGCTCGTCTACAACCCGTCCGCCACCCACCGCGGACTCTCCTCCCACCTCTGGCGCCTCGAACAGCCCGCGGCCGCCGTCGCCAACGAGTACTTCGTCGCCGCGATCAACCGTGTCGGCGTCGAGGAGTACGGGGACAACGACTTCTACGGCACGTCGTACTTCGTCGACCCCCGCGGCCAGTTCGTGGGCGAGGTCGCCAGCGACAAGACCGAGGAACTCGTCGTCCGTGATCTCGACTTCGACCTCATCGAGGACGTGCGGCAGCAGTGGGCCTTCTACCGTGACCGCCGCCCCGACGCCTACGAAGGGCTGGTGCAGCCGTGAGCGACCTGTACGCACGCCACCGGGGCGTCCTGCCCGACTGGCTCGCCCTCTACTACAGGGAGCCGCTGGAGATCACGCACGGCGAGGGCCGCCACGTCTGGGACGCCGACGGCAACAAGTACCTCGACTTCTTCGGCGGCATCCTCACCACGATGACCGCGCACGCGCTGCCCGAAGTGACGAAGGCGGTGAGCGAGCAGGCCGGGCGGATCATCCACTCCTCCACGCTCTACCTCAACCGGCCCATGGTCGAACTCGCCGAACGCGTCGCCCAGTTGAGCGGCATCCCGGACGCACGCGTCTTCTTCACCACATCCGGTACCGAGGCCAACGACACGGCCCTGCTGCTCGCGACGACGTACCGCCGCAGCAACACCGTCCTCGCGATGCGCAACAGCTACCACGGCCGTTCCTTCAGCGCCGTCGGGATCACCGGCAACCGCGGCTGGTCCCCGACCTCGCTGTCCCCGCTGCAGACGCTCTACGTCCACGGCGGCGTCCGCACCCGCGGCCCGTACGCCTCGCTCTCCGACGACGACTTCATCGCGGCCTGCGTCGACGACCTCGAGGACCTGCTCGGCCACACCCGCCCGCCCGCGGCCCTGATCGCCGAGCCAGTGCAGGGCGTCGGCGGCTTCACCTCGCCCCCGGACGGCCTGTACGCGGCCTTCCGCGAGGTGCTCCACGAGCGCGGCATCCTGTGGGTCGCCGACGAGGTGCAGACCGGCTGGGGCCGCACCGGCGACCACTTCTGGGGCTGGCAGGCACACGCGCAGAACGGTCCGCCGGACATGCTCACCTTCGCCAAGGGCATCGGCAACGGCATGTCCATCGGCGGAGTGGTCGCCCGCGCCGAGATCATGAACTGCCTGGACGCCAACAGCATCTCGACGTTCGGCGGCACCCAGATCACCATGGCTGCGGGCCTCGCGAACCTGGCGTACCTGCTGGAACACGACCTCCAGGGCAACGCCCGGCGCGTGGGCGGACTGCTCATCGAGCGACTGCGGGCCGTCGCCGCCCAGGTTCCCGGCGTACGGGAGGTGCGCGGCCGGGGCCTGATGATCGGCGTCGAGCTGGTCGGACCCGGCACCGACGAGGCCGCCCCGGACACCGCGGCCGCCGTGCTGGAAGCGGCCCGTGCGGACGGGCTGCTCATCGGCAAGGGCGGCGGTCACAACACCAGCGCCCTGCGCATCGCCCCTCCGCTGTCCCTCACCGTGGCGGAGGCGGAGGAGGGCGCGGCGATCCTCGAACGCGCTCTGAGGAGCAGCGCCCAGTAGGTCCCACAGCAAGGGAAACAGCATGACCACCACCTTGGAGCCCCTGGAGCCGACCCTGTCGGTCCGTCAGGTCCTCACTCTGGAACGGGTGCTCGCCGGGGAGCCCGAGGTGGTGGCCGGCGCGAGCCAGCTCGACCGGCCCGTGCGCTGGGTGCACGTCGCCGAGGCCCCCGACGTCGGCGTGATGCTCAGCGGCGGCGAGATGGTCCTCACCACCGGGGTGCTGCTGGCCGGCGACGAGGGCGCGCAGGCCGAGTACGTCCAGTCGCTGCACCGCGCGGAGGCGGCCGCCGTCGTCCTCGGCCTCGGCCGGGCCTTCCCGGCCCCGCCGGACGTGATGCGCCGGGCCGCGGAGCGCTGCGGTCTGCCGATGGTCGTCCTGCACCGGCCGTTCCCCTTCGCCGAGCTGACGGAGGAGGTCCAGTCCCGGCTGGTGCGGCGGAAGTTCGCGGCCGTGAGTCTCTCCGAGCAGGTACGGACCGCGCTCACCGGACTCATCACCGCCGGCGCCCCACTGCAACGGCTGCTCGACGAGGTCGCCCAGCACAGCGCCTGCCCGGTCGTCGTCACCAACCTCGCCCACCGCGTCCTCGCCACGGCGGGGGAGCGGCCGGCGGTCGACGACGTGCTGCGCGACTGGGAGCGCATCGCCCGCCAGGCCGGGGGCAGCGAGGGCGACGGCTGGATCCGCGCCGAGCTCGGCGGACGGGGCGAACGCTGGGGCCAGATCGTGCTGTGCGGCCACCGGGGCGGCACCGCCGCCGGACGCCTGCTCGCCGACCGCGCCGCCGAGGCCCTCGTCCTGCACCGCATGCTGGGCGGCAACTCGGCGCACACCTGGGAGGAGCAGTCCGCGCAGAGCCTGCTGACCGACCTTGTCTCCGGGGTCGTACCGGCGCGGCAGCTGCTGCCGCGGGCGCGCGCGGCCGGACTGCCCGTCAACCGGCGTACCTTCGTGCCGCTGGTCGTGCGCGACGGGGAGGCGGACCGTCTCGACAGGGTGCTGCGCATGCTGGGCCTTTCCGGGCTCGTCGCCGAACTGGCGGACGGCGCCACCGCCGTGCTGCTCAGCCTCGCCCGCGACCAGGACGACCAGGCGCTCACCGCACACTTCGCGGCCCGGCTGCGCTCGGAGTCGGGCTCCTTGCACACCGTGGTGGCGGCGGCCCACGCGCGCACCGCCTGGGACGAGGTACCGGCCGGCCTGCGCGAGGCGCAGCACGTCGCGGACGCCGTGGCCGACTCCTCGGCCGCCCTGGACCTCCCGCCCGTCGTACGTCTCAAGGATGTCCACCTGCGCGGCCTGATCCGGCTGCTGCGCGACGATCCGCATGTGCAGTCCTTCGCGGAGCGGGAGCTGGACGGACTGCTGTGCGGGGCCGGCGAGGACCTGCTCGCCGTGCTGCGGACCTACCTCGCCACCGGCCGCAACAAGTCCCGCACCGCGCAACTCCACCACGTCTCCCGGCCCGCGCTCTACCGTCGGCTGGAGGCGATACAGACGCGGCTCGGCGTGGACCTCGACGACTTCGAGCAGGCCGCGTCGGTGCACATAGCGCTCCTCGCGCACGACGCGCAACAGGCGTGACACGTCGGAGCGGGTGACGCCGGGAAACAGCGGAGAAACACAGGACGACCTGGGAAAACGGCGGTGAGACATGGGATCGCGACAGGGTGACACCGTGGCACGCCGCACGCCCGCACACGTGACACGCTGCAACTCAAAGCAGGCTTTCGGACTTTCTACGCTCCTGGGGCGAGCCCCAGCACACCGAGCGACCGGAGGTCCCGATGAGCACAGTGATCCGTGCCGCCCTCTTCCAGACCGCATGGACGGGCGACAAGGAGTCGATGATCCGGGTACACGAGCAGGCGGCCCGCGACGCGGCCGCGCAGGGCGCTCAAGTCCTGTGCTTCCAGGAGCTGTTCTACGGGCCGTACTTCTGCCAGGTCCAGGACAAGGCGTTCTACGAGTACGCCGAACAGATCCCGGACGGCCCGATCGTCAAGCGGTTCCAGGCGCTCGCCGGGGAACTGGGCATCGTCCTCGTTCTGCCGATGTACGAGGAGGAGCAGCCCGGCCTCCTCTACAACACGGCCGCGGTGATCGACGCGGACGGCTCGTACCTCGGCAAGTACCGCAAGCACCACATCCCGCAGGTGCCGGGCTTCTGGGAGAAGTTCTACTTCCGCCCGGGCAACAGCGGCTGGCCGGTCTTCGACACCAAGGCCGGCAGGATCGGCGTCTACATCTGCTACGACCGCCACTTCCCGGAGGGCTGGCGCGCCCTCGGTCTGGAGGGCGCCGAGATCGTCTTCAACCCGTCGGCCACCTCGCGCGGCCTGTCCGCCTACCTGTGGCAGCTGGAGCAGCCGGCCGCGGCCGCCGCCAACGAGTACTTCGTGGGTGCGATCAACCGGGTCGGTGCCGAGGACCTGGGCGACAACGACTTCTACGGGACGTCGTACTTCGTGGACCCGCAGGCCCAGTTCGTCGGGGAGGTGGCGAGCGACAAGGAGACCGAACTGGTCGTCCGCGACCTGGACCTCGCCAAGCTGCGCGAGGTGCGCGACCGCTGGCAGTTCTACCGCGACCGCCGCCCCGACGCGTACTCCCCGCTCACCGCACCGTGACCCGGCGGTACCCGCGCCCCCCGCGGGGCGCGGGGAACCACGGACAACCTGCACCCATTCAACTGCGACCCAGCGGAGCGTGAACGCATGAGCAGCCGTACCGTCATCCGCGGTGGTCTCGTCATCACCGCGTCCGACGAGATCCACGCCGACATCCTCATCGAGGACGGCCGTATCGCGGCGCTCGCCGCGAGCGGCACGCCGGCCGCCGAGGCCTGGACGGCCGAGCGGACCATCGACGCCACCGGGAAGTACGTCATCCCGGGCGGTGTCGACGCCCACACCCACATGGAGCTGCCGTTCGGCGGCACCTTCGCCTCCGACACCTTCGAGAGCGGCACCCGGGCCGCCGCATGGGGCGGTACGACCACGATCGTCGACTTCGCCGTGCAGAGCGTCGGCCACACCCTGCGCGAGGGCCTGGACGCCTGGCATGCCAAGGCCGACGGCAACTGCGCGATCGACTACGGCTTCCACATGATCGTCTCCGATGTGAACGGCGACACGCTCAAGGAGATGGACCTGCTGGTCGAGGAGGGTGTCACCTCGTTCAAGCAGTTCATGGCCTACCCCGGCGTCTTCTACAGCGACGACGGCCAGATCCTGCGCGCCATGCAGCGCTCCGCCGAGAACGGCGGCCTGATCATGATGCATGCCGAGAACGGCATCGCGATCGACGTCCTGGTGGAGCAGGCGCTGGCGCGCGGGGAGACGGATCCCAGGTACCACGGCGAGGTCCGCAAGGCGCTCCTGGAGGCCGAGGCCACCCACCGCGCCATCAGGCTCGCGCAGGTCGCCGGTGCGCCCCTGTACGTCGTGCACGTCTCGGCGATGGAGGCCGTCGCCGAGCTGGCCAGGGCCCGTGACGAGGGACTGAACGTCTTCGGCGAGACGTGCCCGCAGTACCTGTTCCTGTCGACGGACAACCTGGCCGAGCCGGACTTCGAGGGCGCGAAGTACGTGTGCTCGACGCCGCTGCGGCCCAAGGAGCACCAGGCCAAGCTGTGGCAGGGCCTGCGCACCAACGACCTCCAGGTCGTCTCCACCGACCACTGCCCCTTCTGCTTCGTGGGCCAGAAGGAACTCGGCCGCGGCGACTTCTCCAAGATCCCCAACGGTCTGCCGGGCGTCGAGAACCGTATGGACCTGCTCCACCAGGCCGTCGTCGACGGGCACATCTCACGCCGCCGCTGGATCGAGATCGCCTGCGCCACCCCGGCGCGCATGTTCGGCATGTACCCGAAGAAGGGCACCATCGCCCCGGGCGCCGACGCCGACGTCGTCATCTACGACCCGCACGCCGAACAGGTCGTCTCCGCCGGGACGCACCACATGAACGTCGACTACTCGGCGTACGAGGGCAAGCGCCTGACCGGCCGCGTCGAGACGGTTCTCTCGCGCGGCGAACCCGTCATCACCGAGCGGGAGTACACCGGACGCGCGGGTCACGGCGTCTACACCCCGCGCTCCACCTGTCAGTACCTCAACTAGGAGTGGCGCACATGGACTTCGGACTCGTCCTGCAGACCGACCCGCCGGCCTCGAAGGTCGTCAGCCTGATGAAGCGGGCCGAGCGCAACGGCTTCACCCACGGCTGGACCTTCGACTCCGCCGTGCTGTGGCAGGAGCCGTTCGTGATCTACAGTCAGATCCTCTCCAACACCAGCAAGCTGACGGTCGGCCCGATGGTCACCAACCCGGGCACCCGTACCTGGGAGGTCACCGCCTCCACCTTCGCCACTCTCAACGACATGTTCGGCAACCGCACCGTGTGCGGCATCGGCCGCGGCGACTCCGCCATGCGGGTGGCGGGCCGCAAGCCCAATACCCTGGCCCGCATCAGCGAGGCGATGAAGGTCATCCGGGCGCTGGGACGCGGCGACGAGGCCGACCTCGGCGGTACGGTCGTCAGGTTCCCGTGGATCAAGCCGGGTGCCGAACTCCCCGTATGGATGGCCGCGTACGGCCCCAAGGCGCTGAAGATGACCGGCGAGGAAGCCGACGGGTTCATCCTCCAGCTCGCCGACCTGTACCTCACCGAGTACATGGTCAAGGCGGTGAAGGACGCCGCGGCCGCGGCCGGGCGCGACCCGTCCGACGTGAAGATCTGCGTCGCCGCACCCGCCTACGTCACCGAGGACGACTCGCCCGAGGCACTCGCCCACGCGCGTGAGCAGTGCCGGTGGTTCGGCGGGATGGTCGGCAACCACGTGGCCGACCTGGTCGCGAAGTACGGCGAGCACTCGGCCGCCGTCCCGGACGAACTCACCGACTACATCAAGGCCCGCGCGGGGTACGACTACTCGCACCACGGGCGCGCCGACAACCCCGACACCGCGTTCGTGCCCGACGAGATCGTCGACCGGTTCTGCATCGTCGGCCCCGTCGAGAAGCACATCGAGAAGCTGCACGCGCTGCGCGAGCTGGGCGTGGACCAGTTCGCCGTCTACGACATGCACGACGCCCAGGAGGCCACCATCGACGCGTACGGGGCGACGGTGATCCCCGCCCTCAACCGCTGACCCCCGCCCCCGTAGGTCCAGCCCCCACCTGATCTCCCCCTTCCCACCGTCCCGGGGAGGGGGCACAGGGCGCCCCCGCGCACCCTCCCATCGGCACCACCCGCACGGCCTTTCCCGACCCACCTCCCTTTGATTGGCCTGCCCATGACCGACACCGCTCCCACGGCCATACCGCCGTCCGCTCAAGTCACCCTCGCCGACGGCCGGGTGGAGCTCGCCCCGGGCACCGCCCCGAGCGGCCCCTACGCCAACGAGGACCTGCTGCCGGTCCCGGTGGAGAGGCGCACCTGGACCACGTACAACTTTTCCGCGCTGTGGGTCGGCATGGCTCACAACACGGCCTCCTGGACCCTGGCCTCCGGTCTGATCGCCGTCGGTATGGACTGGAAGCAGGCGGTGCTCACCATCGCCCTGGCCAATCTGATCGTGCTGGTACCGATGCTGCTCACCGGGCACGCCGGACCCAAGTACGGCATCCCCTTCCCGGTCTTCGCCCGCGCCTCCTTCGGTATCCGCGGTGCCAACCTGCCCGCGGTCGTACGGGCGCTGGTGGCGTGCGGCTGGTTCGGCATCCAGACCTGGATCGGCGGCGAGGCGATCTACTTCCTCGCCGGGAAGCTGATCGGCAACGGCTGGACCGACGCCGGAAGGATCGGCGGCCACGCCTGGACGATGTGGCTGTCGTTCGCGCTCTTCTGGGTGCTCCAGGTGGCGATCATCTACCGCGGCATGGAGACGATCCGCCGCTTCGAGAACTGGGCGGCGCCCTTCGTGCTCGTCGGCGCGCTCGTGATGCTGATCTGGATGAGCAACAAGGCCGGCGGTTTCGGCCCGATGCTCGACCAGCCCTCCAAGCTCGGCTGGGGCAGCGACTTCTGGAAGCTGTTCTGGCCCTCCCTCATGGGCATGATCGGCTTCTGGTCCACGCTGTCCCTGAACATCCCGGACTTCACCCGCTACGGCAGGAGCCAGAAGGCCCAGACGTGGGGCCAGGCGCTCGGCCTGCCGACCACCATGACCCTGTTCGCGTTCCTGTCGGTGCTGGTCACCTCCGGTTCGCAGGCCGTGTACGGCGAGACGATCTGGGACCCGGTACAGCTGGCCGCCAAGACGGACAACGTCGTCGGCCTGCTGTTTGCGCTGGTCACCGTGCTGGTGGCGACCCTGTCCGTGAACATCGCGGCCAACCTGGTCTCGCCGGCCTTCGACTTCTCCAACATCGCGCCGCGGAAGATCAGTTTCCGGGCCGGCGCGCTCGCCACCTGTGTGCTCGGCGTGCTGATCTTCCCGTGGAAGCTGTACTCCGACCCGCAGGGCTACATCTTCACCTGGCTCGGCCTGGTCGGCGGTCTGCTCGGCACGGTCGCCGGCATCCTCATCGCCGACTACTGGATCCTGCGCCGTGGCAAGCTCGACCTCGCCGACCTGTACCGCACGGACGGCCGCTACTGGTACGAGGGCGGCTGGAACTGGCGGGCCGTCGTCGCCTTCGCGGCCGGCGGCGTTCTCGCCGTCGGCGGCGCCGACTTCCACCCGCTGGTCGACGGCCGGCCCATCCCGGCACTGGCGTCGCTCGCCGACTACGGCTGGGCGGTGGGCCTCGGCACCTCGATGCTGCTGTACCTGGTGCTGATGGCGGCGCGCGGAAGGGAGCGTCTGGAGGTGTGAACCCTCCGCGGTGGTAGGGCGGTCAGGTCTTCTGACCGCCCTCCAGTGCCGCCACCGCTTCCTTGGCGGCCTTGATGGCACCCTTGTTGATCTCGTCCGTACTGGGCGCCTTCTTCGTCTCGAAGTCACTGCCGTTGTACGTGACGACCACCAGCGCGTTGGACACCTGCGCGACCACCACGCCCTCGCGTGTCTGCTGTTCGTCCTCGGTGGTGAGGTTCACGACGGAGTAGCCCGTGTCGCCGAGACCGGGGACCGCGCCTCCGCCGCTTTTCTCCGTGATGCGCGTCTTGTAGGAATTCTGTGCCGCTTCGTCCGAGTCCATGAGTTCGAAGGAGACGTCGAGCCAGCGGTAGTCGTACCCCTTGAGCGCGTTCCAGGAGCAGGTGCGGCGCACCTTCCTGTCCGTCGAGGGGATCTCCTTGCCGGCCGTCTTGGCGCCCGGTACCAGGGACTTGACGGTCTGCACGGAAAGGCTGCCGCACGGGGCGGGCGCGGCGGAGTACGTCTTCGAGGCCGATGCCGACGGAACGGAAGGGGACGACCGGGTGCCCGTCTTCTCGGTCGCCCTGCCCTCGTCGCCCGGGGCCGCGGCCAACGGGCCGGACGACAGCGCCCAGCCCGCCGCGGCGAGCACGACGACCGGGGACAGGCGCGCGGTGAGGGTGAGCGGCAGAGGTAGGGAACGCACGGCGCACTTCTCGTGGGGGATGGTGCGGAGGAGTCCGCACTGCGGACGGGACGGCCAGTGTCACACGAGTCCCTGTAAGGCGGAAGTGTCAACGCGCTCCGTGCTCGCGCGGTAACTGTGGTCTGCTGTTGACGGGTTGTGTGTCCCGTTATGTCCATGCGGGGTACGTGAATGCGGCTACCCCGGGCCGCAGCGGTCCACTGCCTGGTGGCATTACTTCATCAGCGTCATCACCTTCATCAGCGTCATCGTCATCATCATGTTCATCACCTTCACGCCTCCCTGCCCGCGTGCGACGCCGTGCACGAGGTGGTGCTGCTTTCCGGCCCGCTGTGCCGTCTGCCCGAACGGCCCGACCGGGTGAGGGCGTTGACCGAGGCGCACCGGGTGGTGCGGCAGGGCGGGCAGGTTGGCGGCCACCATCAACCGCCACGCCGCACTGCACGACCGGACTGGCCGTCACGGGCCGGTACGGCATCGAGGGCGTCGCCTGCCTGATGGGCGGCACGGCCGGCTGGACGACCCCGAGCGACGCGAGGCGGTCCTGGCGGCCACCCGGCGCATCGAGTCCGAACCGACACTGCCGGGCGTGAGGGGGCACCTGCGGGTGCGCGGCGGCCTGGACCTCCAGGGCGCCGTCGACGCCCCGCGCGGGCACGGCGTGACCGTGGGCGACGCCTGGTCGGGGCCGGCTCTGCGCGGTCGCGCGCGACCCGCGGACCGGGGATCCTGTCGGCGGCCGCGAATCCACGGGGCATGCAGGGGTACGCGGTCGGACGCTGACGTCCGTCCGTGTCGTGACGTCCGACCCTGTGTCGTGACGCCGGTCACGGGCGGTGATGTCCGGTCGCGGACGGTGACGTGCGGTCGCGGGCGGTGACGTACGGTTCTGAGCGGTGGCGTCCGGTCCTGGGTGTTCACGGCGATTCCACCGGGAGTACACGGGCCGGGTGGGGATTGTCAGTGGCGCGTGCTCTCATGGAGGCATGATCGAAGACACGGAAACCATCGACGAGTTTCTCGCCCGCCACTCGGCCGACGTGGAGGAAGCGGTCCGCAAGGCCGCCTCGGCCGAGATCCTGCCCCGGTTCCGCCGGCTCGCCGACCACGAGGTCGACCAGAAGTCCGGCCCGCACGACCTGGTGACGGACGCCGACCGCAAGGCCGAGCTGTACCTCACCGAGACACTCGGCGCCCTCCTGCCCGGCTCCGTCGTGGTCGGCGAGGAGGCGGTGCACGCCAACCCGGCCGCCTATGAGGCCCTGCAGGGCGACGCGCCGGTCTGGATCGTCGACCCGGTCGACGGAACACGGCAGTTCGTGCACGGCGACGCCGGATTCTGCACCCTGGTCGCGCTCGCGCAGGGCGGGGTCGTGCTCGCCTCGTGGACGTACGCGCCCGTACGCGACCAACTCGCCACGGCGATACGGGGCCAGGGCGCTTTCCTCGACGGCGAGCGGCTGCACTCCGGTGCGCCCGGGCCCGGCCGGGACCTCCAAGTGGCCACGTCCCACCCGGACTACACGACCGACGACCAGAAGCGCGCCCTGCTGGGCCTGCGGACGGACGGCGTGGCGCCGCGCGCGTGCGGCTCGGCGGGCCTGGAGTACCTGGCCGTCGCCCGCGGCGAGTTGGACGCCACGGCCTTCTCCTGGGAAGCCGCCTGGGACCACGCGGCGGGCCTGCTCCTCGTCGAGGAGTCGGGCGGCGCCCACCTGACCCGAACGGGTGAGCCGTTCCGCATCAGGGGCGGCAACGAGCTGCCGTTCACCGCGGCGAGGGACGCCGCCACCGCGCGCCGGGTGGCCGAGCTGCTGAGGGCGTCGTAGCGCCTCGGGAGCCGACCTGACCCCGGGCCTGTCAGCCCTCCGGCATATCCTGATCCCCAGGCCATCGGCTGACGAAGGAGTCCGAAGGTGCCGTCGATGCTCGATGTGGTCGTAGTGGGTGCGGGGCCGAACGGGCTGACCGCTGCCGTGGAGCTGGCCCGCCGCGGCTTCTCCGCGGCCGTCTTCGAAGCCCGTGACACCGTGGGCGGGGGAGCGTGCACCGAGGAGCTCACCCTCCCGGGCTTCCGCCACGACCCGTGCTCCGCGGCGCACCCCCTCGGCGTCAACTCACCCGCCTTCCGGGCCCTGCCTCTGGAGCGCTACGGCCTCGAATGGCTGCACGCCGACCTGCCCATGGCCCACCCCTTCACCGACGGGACCGCCGCGGTGCTGTCGCGGTCGGTCGCCGAGACGGCCGCCTCCTTCGGGCCGCGCGACGCGGGGGCGTACCGCAGGCTGGTCGAACCCTTCCTGCACAAGTGGGACACCCTGGCCCGCGACTTCATGTCGCTGCCGCTGACCGCGCTGCCCCGCGATCCGGTGACCCTGGCCCGCTTCGGCCTCGTGGGCCTGCCCCCCTCGACCTGGCTGATGCGCCGCTTCCGGGACGAGCGGGCCAAAGCCCTGTTCGCCGGCCTGGTGGCGCATGTGATGGCCCCGCTCACCGGCTTCGCCACCGGCGCCATCGGCCTGGTCTTCGCCCTGGCGGCGCACGCCCGGGGCTGGCCGGTGGCCCGCGGCGGGTCCCAGTCCATCTCCGACGCACTCGCCGCCTACCTGAAGGACCTCGGCGGCACGATCCACACCGGCTACGAGGTCAAGCGCCTCGACGACCTGCCGCCGGCGCGCGCCTACATCTTCGACACCTCGCCGACGGCCCTGGCGAGGATCGCCGATCTCGGCAACTACTACGAGGGCTACCGCTACGGCCCCGGCGTCTTCAAGGTCGACTACGCGCTCGACGGTCCGGTGCCATGGACCGCGGAGGAGGCCCGCACCGCCGGCACCGTGCAGATCGGCGCGGACAGCGCGGAGATCGGCGCCGCGCTGCGCGCCGCGTCCCGGGAGGGCCGGGCACCCGACAAGCCGTTCATGATCACCGTGCAGCCGAGTGTCGCCGACCCCACCCGGGCCCCCGCCGGCAAGCAGGTCTTCTGGGCGTACGGACACGTCCCCAGCGGCTGGACCGGCGACCTCACGGACGCCATCGAACGCCAACTGGAGCGCTTCGCCCCGGGATTCCGCGACCGCGTCCTCGCCCGCGCGACCGCCGGCCCGCCCGAACTCGCCGCCCGCAACGCCAACTATGTCGGCGGAGACATCGCCTCCGGCGCCGTCTCCGGACTCCAGATCCTGCTGCGCCCCAAGCTGTCCCTGTTCCCGTACGGCACCCCGCACCCGGCGGTCTTCATCTGCTCCTCGGCCACGCCGCCGGGCCCCGGCGTGCACGGCATGTCGGGGCACAACGCGGCGAAAGCGGTGTGGCGGCGCCTGCGGCAGACATGACCTGGCCCAAAACGGCCGTCTCTACAACGAGTTGACGCTTTCCGGTAAGGAAAACCAGTGTCGTCTTTGTCACTTCCCTTACCCGGCAGTACCTCGCTGAAAGTTCAAGCACCGTCAGTAGGGTCGGTCGTGAAAGATCGGACAGCGGTGTTCCGCTTCGGATCCCGGTCTGTCGTGCGTCTCGCCGACCCAGAGTGAGCCTGCCATGCGCTTCCTGCATCCGGACGGCACCACCGTCCACCTCGGCTACTGCACCAACGTCCACCAGGCGGAGGACCTTGAGAGTGTGATCGCCCAACTCGCCGATCAGGCCGTGCCCGTGCGCGAGCGCCTGAAGGCCGGCCGGCTCGGTGTCGGGCTGTGGCTGGCACGGGGCGTCGTCACCGAACTGGTCACCGACGAATGGGCGTTGAGAACGCTCAAGACCGAGCTGCGGGCGCGCGGCCTGGAGACGGTCACCCTCAACGCATTCCCGTACACCGGATTCCACCGCGGGGCCGTGAAGAAGGACGTGTACGAGCCCGGCTGGGCCGACGAGGAGCGGCTGGAGTACACCATCGACTGCGCCCGCGTCCTCGCCGCCCTCCTCCCCGACGACGTCCGCCGGGGGAGCGTCTCCACGCTGCCGCTGGCCTGGCGGACCCCGTGGCCGCGGGCGAGCGCCGAGGACGCCCGCCGTGCCCTGGACCGGCTGGCCACCGGGCTTGACGCGCTCGAAGCGTGGACGGGGCGCCGTATCCGGGTCGGCTTCGAACCGGAACCCGGCTGCGTCGTCGAGACCACCGCCCAGGCGGTACGGGAACTGGGCGGCCTCGACCCCGACCGGCTCGGCGTCTGCCTCGACGCATGTCACCTCGCCGTCCAGTTCGAGCATCCCGTCGCAGCCCTACAGCGGCTCGAGGACGCCGGTCTCCCCGTGGTCAAGCTCCAGGCGTCCTGCGCCGTCGAGGCCCCCGATCCGGCCGATTCCGCCGCCCGCGCGGCCCTGGGGCGGCTCGCCGAACCCCGGTTCCTGCACCAGACCCGTACCGTGACCGCCGACTCGGTCCTCGGGGTCGACGACCTGCCGGACGCCCTGGACGGGGGGCTGCCCGCCGGCGCGGGCCCGTGGCGCGTGAACTGCCACGCCCCGCTGCACACCGAACCCGAACCACCACTGCGCAGCACCGCCGACGAGCTCTCCCACCTCCTCGCCGGGCTGCTCGGCGGGGCCTCGGCCGGTTGCGACCACATCGAGGTCGAGACCTCCGCCTGGTCCGTCCTGCCCGAGCCGCCGGCAGACCTGACCGATGGCATCGCCGCCGAACTCGCGTGGGCCCGCGACCGGTTGACCGGTCTCGGACTCAAGGAGGCCCCCTCGTAAACCGCCTTGTCATGCTCGATGTGTACTGCCGTGCTCGCGGCCGGACCGGGCCTGCGAGGCGTACGCCCCGCGGGAGGTCGGCGGGTGGTGACTGTCCCCGCTGCGGGGCCTCGCGGACCGGGCCTGGGCGCGCAGGTCGTCCCTCCCGTGGTGTAGAAAACGGACATGACCACCATCACGCTCGTCCGGGGCGACATCACGCGCGAGAGTGTCGACGCGATCGTCAACGCGGCGAACTCCTCCCTCCTCGGCGGCGGAGGCGTCGACGGCGCGATCCATCGCCGAGGCGGCCCCGCCGTCCTCGAGGACTGCCGAAAGCTCCGTGCCTCCCACTACGGGAAGGGGCTGCCCACCGGCCAGGCCGTCGCCACCACTGCCGGTGACCTCGACGCACGCTGGGTGATCCACACGGTGGGCCCGCGGTTCACCCGCGATGAGGACCGGTCGGAACTGCTGGCCTCGTGCTACCGGGAGTCGCTGCGCGTCGCCGACGAACTCGGCGTCCGTACGGTCGCGTTCCCGGCCGTCTCCGCGGGCATCTACGGGTGGCCGATGGACGACGCCGCCCGCATCGCGGTGGAGACCGTCCGGGCCACGGAGACGGACGTCGAGGAGATCAGGTTCGTCCTCTTCGACGAGCGGGCGTACGAGGCGTTCGCCGCACAGGTCCGCTGACGGCACTCGGGTCGGCCGCACTCGGGACGTCAGCGGCTTCTTCTCCGTCGTGGCCCTGCTGATCGGCACCTACGGCAGCTCCGCCCTGGCCGCCCACACCGCCGTCAACCAGCTCATCCCCATCGTCTTCCAGATCGCCGTCGGCTTCTCCCGAAGAAGAAACCGCCACCTGAGGGGCCGCGGTGCGGCGGGATGCGGCCCGTCACCCGAACGGGCCGCAGCGCTCGCCGCTCTCCGACGTGCGGGATGTCCTATCCGTACCGGGTCCTACTGGTCGACGAGGGAGAACCGCGTGGCGGACAGTCAGGGCGCCTCCGGTGAGGACGCCACACCGACGGAGCTGGAGCAGCTGCGGGCGCGGGTGGCCCAGCTCGAGGCGGGCCAGGCCAAGCGGGTGCCGCACCACAGGGTGAGATCGTTCTTCGCCGCCGTACTGATCATCATCGGCTGTGTCCTCGCGCCGCTCGCCGCCGTCGCAGCGTGGACCGCGAACATCGTCGGCGACACGGACCGGTACGTCGACACCGTCGCGCCCCTCGCCTCCGACCCGGACATCCAGAACGCGGTCGCGAACCGGGTCACCGACGCCGTGGCGGACCGCCTCGACCTGACCTCCCTGCTGGAGGGCGCGGCCCCGGCCGACCGCCCGCTGCTGGAGAAGGCGCTCGGCAAGCTCGGCAACTCGCTGGAGAGCGCCGTACGCAGCTTCGTGCACGACAAGACGCAGGAGATCGTCGCGTCCGACGCCTTCGAGAAGATCTGGACCGATGCCAACCGAGGGATCCATTCCGCCGTCGACAAAGCCCTGACGGGCAGCAGCGACAGCGCGGTGAAACTGAACCAGAACACCGTCACCATCGACCTCGCCCCGGTGATCGAACGGGTCAAGCAGCGCCTCGTCGACGCAGGCATGACGGTGGCCGCGAACATCCCGGAGATCCACACCAACTTCACCGTCGTCGAGGGGAAGGACATCGGCAGGCTCAAGACCGCCTTCCGGCTGCTGCAGATCGCCGGCTTCTGGCTCCCCGTGCTCGCCGTGCTCCTGGTCGCGGGCGGTGTCCTCCTCTCCACCCACCGCCGCCGGACGCTGATCGTCGCGGCGCTCTGCTTCGCCCTCGCCACCGCCCTGCTCAACGTCGGCCTGATCGTCTTCCGGGACGTCTACCTCGGCGCGTTGCCGTCGAGCGTCTCGCAGCCCGCCGCCGAGTCCGTGTACGACACACTGACGCGGTTCCTGCGTGGCTCGGTACGGATGGTGGTGGCCCTGGGCGTGGTGGTCGCCATCGCCGCCTGGCTGACCGGACCGGGACGCGCGGCCCGCGTCGTACGGCAGATGTGGCACGCGGGCATCGGCGCCACCCGCGGGGCAGCCGACCGCGCGGGGATGCGCACCGGACCCGTCGGCCCGTTCGTGCAGCGCCGCCGCCCATGGATCACCTGGATCCTGGTCGGCGCGACGATCCTGTGGTTCATCCTGTGGCCCTACCCGACCGGCTGGGTCGTCATCGGCCTCGCGCTCGGCCTGCTGTTCGCGCTCGCGGTCGTCGACTTCGTGGCCGAGGACGCACCGGAGAGAGCGGATCAGGGGACCCCGGAGCCCTCCGGCACGAGCTGACCCTTGGCACGCGGAGGCGTCGGGGACGGGCTGCCCCGGACGAGCGGAGCCTTCCGGAACGGGCCGGCCCGGGCACGCGGAGCCGTCCCGTACGTGCTGACCCGGACACGCCGAGCTGTCCCGTACGTGTTGACCCGGACACGCGGAGCCGTCCCGTACGTGTTGACCCGGACACGCGGAGCCGTCCCGTACGTGTTGACCCGGACACGCGGAGCCGTCCCGTACGTGCTGACCCGGAGACGCCGAGCCGCTACGTCACCTCGCCCGAGCCGTACTCCGCCGCCGCGACCGCAGGCCCGTACTCAAGGACCTGTCGGCGACCGCCGCCCGGCGATCCCGCGGGTCCCGGGCCGCACGAGGTCGATGTCGGATTCTCGCCAGCCCCCTCCGGTCCCGTGGCCGATGCTGGACGCATGCAGAACGGGATGTACACCGAACGGGAGCGCTGTGTGCGCGCCGTGCAGTCCAGGGACGCACGCTTCGACGGATGGTTCTTCACGGCCGTCCTGACGACCCGCATCTACTGCCGGCCCAGCTGCCCCGCCGTGCCGCCCAAGCCCGGGAACATGACCTTCCACCCGAGTGCGGCGGCCTGCCAGCAGGCCGGCTTCCGCGCCTGCAAGCGCTGCCGGCCCGACACCAGCCCGGGCTCCCCGGAGTGGAACCAGCGCGCCGACCTCGTGGCCCGCGCCATGCGGCTGATCGCCGACGGCGTCGTCGACCGCGAGGGCGTCCCCGGCCTCGCCGCCCGCCTCGGCTACAGCATCCGGCAGATCGAGCGCCAGTTGCTCGCCGAACTGGGCGCCGGCCCGCTCGCCCTCGCCCGCGCGCAGCGCGCCCAGACCGCCAGGATCCTCATCGAGACGACGCCGCTGCCGATGGCGGACGTCGCCTTCGCCGCCGGTTTCTCCGCGATCCGCACCTTCAACGACACCGTGCGCGAGGTCTTCGCGCTGTCGCCGAGCGAACTGCGCGCCCGGGCGCCGAAGAAGAAGACGTCCACCAGCGCTCCCGGCGCCCTCTCCCTCCGCCTCCCCTTCCGCGCGCCCCTCAACCCCGACAACCTCTTCGGTCACCTCGCCGCGACCGCCGTCCCGGGTGTGGAGGAGTGGCGGGACGGCGCCTACCGGCGCACACTCCGGCTGCCGTACGGGCACGGCATCGTGACCCTCACCCCGGAGCCTGACCACATCGCCTGCCGCCTGAGCCTCAGCGACCTGCGCGACCTGACCGTCGCGATCAGCCGCTGCCGCCGCATGCTCGACCTGGACGCCGACCCGGTCGCGGTCGACGACCAGCTGCGCACGGATCCCGTCCTCGCGCCCCTGGTCGACAAGGCCCCCGGCCGGCGTGTCCCGCGCACCGTCGACGAGGCGGAGTTCGCCGTACGTGCCGTACTCGGCCAGCAGGTCACCACGGCCGCCGCCCGCACCCACGCGGCCCGCCTGGTCACCGCGCACGGCGAGGCGGTGGACGACCCCGAGGGCGGCCTCACGCACCTCTTCCCGTCCCCCGGGGCACTGGCCGCGGTGGACCCCGACTCGCTGGCGATGCCCCGCACCCGCCGCTCCACCTTCGCCATACTTGTCAACCAACTCGCCGACCAAACACTCCACTTGGGTGTCGAGAGCGACTGGACGGAGGCCCGGGCCCGGCTCCTCGCCCTCCCCGGCTTCGGGCCCTGGACGGTCGATGTCATCGCGATGCGCGCCCTCGGTGACCCCGACGCCTTCCTCCCCACCGACCTCGGAATCCGCCGCGCCGCCCAGGAGTTGGGCCTGCCCTCGACCCCGGCGGCGCTCACGGCCTGCGCGGCGGCCTGGCGCCCCTGGCGGGCCTATGCGGTCCAGTACCTGTGGGCGACCGACAGCCACCCGATCAACTTCCTCCCTGTGTAAGGACATTCAATGAAACAGCACATGGTGATCGACAGTCCGTACGGCCCGCTGACGCTCGTCGCCGACGACGGCGTCCTGTGCGGCCTCTACATGACCGACCAACGCCACCGCCCGCCTGAGGAGACCTTCGGCGAGCGCGACGAAACCCCCTTCTCCGAGCCGACCGCCCAACTGAAGGCCTATTTCGCGGGCGAGTTGAAGGAATTCACCCTCGACCTGACGCTCCTCGGCACGCCTTTCCAGCAAAGCGTGTGGGAGCAACTGCGCCGCATTCCGTACGGCGAGACCCGCTCGTACGGCGAACTGGCCGAGGCCCTCGGCAATCCCGCAGCCTCCCGCGCCGTCGGCCTCGCCAACGGCAGGAACCCGATCGGCATCATCGTGCCCTGCCACCGCGTGGTCGGCGCCGACGGCAGCATGACGGGCTACGGCGGCGGCCTGCACCGCAAACAGCGGCTACTGGACTTCGAACAGGGATCGGCACGAGCGGCACTCTTCTGAACCGACGACGCGGGGGCCGCCGTGATCGCGAACCAGTGCGCCCGGTGCCCATGCGGAGGGGGAGGGGCCACTGCCTGCCACGACACGGCGACCGCTTCGTGTGGTATGCGTCTGGGGCCACCTAGACAACGGTGGGCGGCTGCTCGTCCCGCTGCGGTGGGGTCGGCAGTTCTGTCGCTTCCGCTTGTCGAGCGGGCTCTTCGTTCTTCTTCATGAAGCGCTCCCATGCATCACGCACTCGTCCAGCGGAGTCGAGCACGTCGGGGAGTTGGTCCAGGAGACCCTTCACGGCGAAGAGCAGCACGGAGAAAACGCCAGCGATGGCGAGAATGATGATGATGGCGGTGCCGTCCACCGATCTTGACCTTCCGTCTCATGGAGCGGTCAAGCTGGTCGGCACGCAGGTCAACCCAGTTCAACCACCCCCCCATGGTGAACTGAGAAGCCTGCGGAGATGCAGACGCTCAGTGTCTTGCTTAACGCTGTACTACTGTTGATCGAACCCATCAATGACCCGAACCCTCGATGAGGGACAGTCAGGTCATCTCCGCATCAACTGCGGTCTGTTCGGCCAGAATAGTGGACGGTAGGCACCGAGACCAGACCCCGCCAGAGTCAAAGTCAAGGTGTGACGCAGCCGCAGGAGCTGAACCCCCTGGGCCTGGGGGCTCGGCTGGGCCCGCGGCACCGGCGAGGGGACAAGGTCCGTCTGACCCCTAGTAGTTGCTGACAGTGCTCAGCCGGTGCAGTAGTCGGGGTAGGGCGGTGCCGATCGGATCGCGTAGGACCTCGTCGGCGAGTTCGTCGTACGGTGTCGGCTCCGCGTTGACGATGATCAGCCGTGCCCCGTGGTCGGCCGCGACGCCCGCGAGGCCGGCGGCGGGCTGCACCTGCAGACTCGTTCCCACGGCGATGAAAACCTGGCACGCCTTGGTGATCGCGACCGCCTCGCCCAGCACGACCGGGTCGAGCCGCTCGCCGAACATGATCGTGGCCGACTTCAGGATGCCGCCGCATTCCAGGCACGGCGGGTCGTCCTCGCCGGCCTCGACCCGGGCGAGCGCGTCCTCCATCGGAGCGCGTGCATGGCACTTCGTGCACACGACACTCCGTGCCGTGCCGTGCAGTTCGAGTACCTTGCGGGCCGGCATGCCGGCGAGCTGGTGCAGTCCGTCCACGTTCTGCGTGATCACCCGCATGGGCACGCCGGCCCGCTCCAGCTCGGCCACCGCCCGGTGCGCGGCGTTCGGCTCGGCCCCGAGCGTCCGGTTCTTGCGCCGCATCTGCCACGACCGCCGCCGGATCTCCGGATCACTCATGTAGAACTCGTACGTCACCAGCTTCTCGGCCCCGGGATCCCGCCGCCACAGCCCGTTCGGGCCGCGGTAGTCCGGGATGCCGGAGTCGGTGGAGATACCGGCGCCGCTGAGGATGGCGACGAGGGGCTTGGTCATGTCACCGAGGGTAGGGCGGACGCTCCGAGTGCGGCGAACGGATATCCGGCGGCTTGGATCCCTCAGGTCGTGCCATGATCGTCCGCGACCGCCTCACCGCTACCCTTTCCCAGTGCACTCGTACGAGGAACTGACGGCGACGGAGCGGGAGTTGTGGGATGCGTTTTCCACCGGCCAGCTCGTGGACCTGCGTGCCGACGGTGGGGGCGCCGACCCTGAGGACGGGGGGAGCTGGGGCCTCGAACGGACGGTCCGGGCCGGGGTCGTCAGCGCTCTGCTGCTCGGTGGGAATCCGGGGCGGCCCGGAAGCGTGCCGGCACTGCGGCTCGCCGGGGCCCGGATCAGCGGCACGCTCGATCTCAGCGGCGCCGAGATCGGGCACGGGCTGTGGTTCGAGGAGTGCTGGTTCGAGCAGGGCGTCAGCTTCTACGGCGCGGTGACACGGACGATAGCGATCAAACGCTGCAGA
This sequence comes from Streptomyces sp. NPDC040410, assembly GCF_055595715.1. Classification (NCBI taxonomy): domain Bacteria; kingdom Bacillati; phylum Actinomycetota; class Actinomycetes; order Kitasatosporales; family Streptomycetaceae; genus Streptomyces; species Streptomyces sp. NPDC040410. The sequence goes on along the minus strand of NZ_JBVIVK010000001.1, from coordinate 595,298 downwards.
GTCCCGGGCGTCGACCTGACGATGGCCCGAGTGGAAGGCCGTGTCGAACTCAGAAGGTCGGTGGTGCGGGGCAGGCTGTCGCTGCTGAACGCCCGGGTGGCCGGTGAGGTGGTGCTCAGCCGCGCTGTCCTCTCGCACCCCGGCGACTGGGCCGTCTTCGGCGGCGGGCTCGTCGTCGAGGGCGGGGTCTTCTGCCGTAGAACCACCGTGGACGGCGGGATCCGTCTGCTGGGAGCGCATCTGTCCGGCGGCCTGCACATGGAGAAGGCTCAGCTGCGCAATCCCGGCGCCGTCGCGCTGCTCGCCGACCACGCCGTGGTGGGCAGCACCCTGGCGCTGGCCGACGGCTTCACGGCCCAGGGGACGATCAGTCTGAGAGGCACGCAGACATCGGACCGGCTGACCTTCGACGGTGCCGTCGTCGATGCCCCGGGCAGGGCCGTGGACTGTGCGGGGATGCAGGCGGGCGTGTTCGTCTTCGCTCCGGCGCGGCCGCCGTCCGGCTTCGTGGACCTGCAGGATGCCCGGGTCGTGGCGCTCCATGACCAGGAGGGCGCCTGGCCCGACTCCGTGCGCCTTCAGGGATTCACCTACGGCTCCCTCCACGAGAGGGACGGGGGCGGGGCGGGCTCCGTGGCGTTTCGCGTGGCATGGGTGGAACGGGATCCCGGCTATGCCGCGCAGCCGTACGAGCAGCTGGCGGGCTGGTACCGGCAGGTCGGCCACGACGACGACGCGCGGCGTGTGCTGCTGGCCAAACAACGCCGCCGCAGGAGGACCCTGGGGCTCCCCGCCCGTCTGTGGGGACACCTGCTCGACGCGACGGTCGGCTACGGCTACCGCCCCTGGCTGGCAGGCCTGTGGCTCGCGGCCCTCGTCCTGCTCGGCACCTCGGTCTTCAGCGCGCACACGCCGCGGCCGACCGACCCCGGCCACGTGCCTCCGTTCCAGCCCTTCGTCTACACCCTCGACCTGCTGATCCCCATCGGCGGCTTGGGGCAGCGCAGTTCCTGGTACTGGGCGGGAGGCGGCACCGCATGGCTGGCCTATGCCTTCATCGCGGCTGGATGGATCCTGACGACGGCGGTGCTCGCGGGCGTCACGCGCGCGCTGAACAAGAACTGACGCAGGCCCCGCCGGTGTTATCGTCCGTCCATGGCCGAGGTCAGTGTCTCGCTCGACGCCGAGCTGGTAGTGGAAGTCATGGTGCTCGCGGGCGTGGGCAACCCCCAGGACGCCGTCGAACTCGTCGTCCGTGACTACATCGCGCGCAGCCACCGCACGGAGGCCCGCGTCGCCGCGCGCGACGAGGCGCTCCGCGAGGTGGAGGTGAAGCCCACGGACACCCAAGGCTGAGTCCGCGCGGCAAGGGCGTCAGCCGACCCGGTGGCCGTTCTCCAGCTCCGCCGTGCTCGTGCCCCCGTCCAGGACGTCGAGCGCGGCCAGGACGCGGCGGCCGAGGGCGCCGGGCAGGTAGGCGGCAAGCTCCTCGCGCGCCACGAGCCGCCAGGACAGCAGCTCCGCCTCCTGCAACCGGATCGCCTGGAAGTCGTCGTCGCCGAGGACCCCGCCGTCGTACAGGTACGCCACCAGCGGCGGCCGAGCCGCCCCGTGCACCCAGTCCACGGCGAGCAGCCGGCCGAGCTCCCGGTCGAGCCCGATCTCCTCGGCGGTCTCGCGGCGCGCGCCCTGGCGCGGGGTCTCGCCGTCGTCGGACTCGATGGTGCCACCCGGGAGCGCCCAGCCCTCGCGGTAGTTCGGCTCGACGAGCAGCACCCGGCCCCCGGCGTCACGGAAGAGCGCGGCGGCGCCGGCGAGGACACGGGGGAGCCCCGCGATGTACGTGGCGAAGTCTTCGGTCGTGGTCATCCAGGAAGAGTAACCAGCCCGCCGAGGCGCACCGAGCGTCCGTTCGGCGCAAGCGATGCACCGAGCGTCCGTTCAGCCCACGGCGACGCACCGAGCGTCCGTTTCCGCCTACGCCGCATCCCCCTCCGTCTCCGCCAGCCGCAGCGTCCGCTCCGCCAGCTCGCTGATCCGCATCCCGTCGAAGCCGAACACCGCGCTGCGCACCGTGTCCTCCAGCGGGTCCTTCCACTGGGCCGGGATGGCGTCCGCGCCCGTCAGTACGCCGGTCACCGACCCCGCGGTCGCGCCGTTGGAGTCGGTGTCCAGGCCGCCGCGGACGGTGAGTGTGATGGTCCGCGTGAAGTCGCCGTCGCCGTACAGGAGCCCGGCGGTGAGGACCGCGGCGTTCGGGACGGTGTGGATCCAGCCGAGCCCAGCGGTCTCCTCGGCCACCGTGGTCAGTGTGTCCTCCCAGGTCATCCGGGTGTCGTGGAGGGAGACGACCCGGCGCACGGTACGGGCGAGGCGGCTGCTCGCCGGGACGACGGCCAGCGCCTGGTCCACGGCGTGCCGCACGGTGGGGGCCGTGAACGCCGCCGAGATCAGTGCCGCCGCCCACATCGCGCCGTACACGCCGTTTCCGGTGTGGGACAGGACCGCGTCCCTGCGGGCGAGGGAGGCGGCGCGGCGCGGGACGCCCGGGCAGGTCCAGCCGTAGATGTCGGCGCGGATCAGGGCGCCGATCCACTCCTGGTACGGGTTGTCGTAGGTGGCCGTCAGCGGCGGTTTGAGGCCGTTGGCGAGGTTCCGGTACGCCGCTCGTTCCGCCGTGAAGGTCTGCAGGTACGGCAGCCGCAGCAGCCACAGGTCGCCCACCTGCTCCGTGCTGAAGCCGAAGCCGTGGGTCTCCAGGAGGTCGAGGCCGAGGATGGCGTAGTCGACGTCGTCGTCGCGGCAGCTGCCGTGGATCTGGCCGCGCACGCACTGGCGCCATTCGGGGCGCAGTTCGAAGCCGTCGTCGCCTACCGGCTCGGGCAGGTAGTCGGTGAGGGGCAGGGCGGCGGCCTGCCGCAGGTATCGGTCGATGCGGTCCCGCGTCCACAGGTCGCCCTGCTCGACCGGTTTGCCGAGCATGTTGCCCGCGATCCGGCCCAGCCAGCCTCCGAGGACGCGGTCGGCGAGCTCTGGCTCAGTGCCCACAGGGGTCATAGCACCGGTTTACCCGATTTCGGGGGCCGCCGCGCCGGTTTCGGACGGGGGCGCAAAGGGGTTACTCGGGGTTGTTCCAGGGTGCGGCCGGGGCATGACGGAGAGGGCGCGCTCCGGTTAATGTCACAGCGGCGCGACTGGCCTTGACATGCGTGAGGGCCCGGAGAGCAAGGGGATGCAAGGTGGCTGACGCTGCAGTGAACAGACCATCAACGGCACAGTCGGCACGGTGGGCACAGTCGGCTCAGCGGGCACATCGGGTGCTCATCGCAGTGGACAAGTTCAAGGGGTCGCTGACGGCCGTGCAGGTCGCCGAGCGGGTGACGGCAGGGCTGCGCAGGGTCGTCCCGGACGTCGAGGTCGAGGCGCTGCCCGTGGCCGACGGCGGCGACGGGACGGTGGACGCGGCGGTCGCGGCCGGCTTCGACCGGCGGGAGGTACGGGTCGCCGGGCCCCTCGGCGGCGAGGTGACGGCCGCGTTCGCGCTGCGCGGCGGCACGGCTGTCGTGGAGATGGCGGAGGCGAGCGGGCTGCAGCGGCTGCCCGCGGGTGTCTTCGCACCGCTCACGGCGTCGACGTACGGCTCCGGAGAGCTGCTGCGGGCAGCGCTGGACGCGGGAGCGCGGACGATCGTGTTCGGGGTCGGCGGCAGCGCCACCACGGACGGCGGCGCCGGGATGCTGTCCGCGCTGGGAGCCCGGTTCCTGGACGCGGAGGGGGAGCCGGTGGCGCCGGGCGGCGGCGGCCTCGCCGATCTGGCCTCGGCCGACCTGTCGGACCTTGACCCGCGGATCGGGTCGGTCGAGTTCGTCCTCGCGAGTGACGTCGACAACCCGCTGACCGGGCCGAAGGGCGCGTCGGCGGTGTACGGCCCGCAGAAGGGCGCGGCACCGGACGACGTGGAGGCGCTGGACGCGGCGCTCGTGCACTACGCGCAGGTGATGGAGAAGACGTCCGGGCCGAAGGCCGCCGAGTTCGCCGCGTCGCCCGGCGCGGGAGCGGCGGGCGGCATCGGATACGGCGCCCTGCTCCTCGGCGCCCGTTTCCGCCCCGGCATCGAGGTGATGCTCGACGTGCTGGGCTTCGCGACCGCCCTGGAGCCGGCGACGCTGGTGATCACCGGCGAGGGCTCCCTGGACGAGCAGACGCTGCACGGCAAGGCGCCGGCCGGCGTCGCGGCTGCGGCGCGCGCGGCGGGCAAGGAGGTCGTCGCGGTGTGCGGCCGTCTCGCCCTGCCGCCGGAGGCGCTGGGCCGGGCCGGGATCCGGCGGGCGTACCCGCTGACGCAGGCCGAGCCGGACCCGGCGAAGTGCATCGCGGACGCGGGGCCGATTCTGGAGCGGGTGGCCGAGCAGATCGGGCGGGACTTCCTGCACTGACCGGGACCGACCCCCGAAAACGCCGCGGGGCCCCGAGCCGGGTGGCTCGGGGCCCCGCGCGTTTGTCGTACGAGCGCTACGGCAGCTGCGCCGTCCGCGCCTCACGCCGGTTGTCGCGGAAGTTGTTCACCCGGCGGGCCGTGGCGAACAGCGGGATCACCGCGCCCATGACCAGCTGCAGGGCGCAGCCCGTCTGGAGGAGCAGCTGACCGCTGGGGGCGTCGAACGCCCAGGCCGCCAGAAGACCCATGGACAGGACGATCCAGGAGAGCATCGCCACGGCGAGCCGGCCCCGGGGCTTGGGGTACTCGACACGGCTCACCATCAGCCAGGCGGTGCCCAGGATCGCCAGGAGTGTCGCCACGAAGGGCAGCTCGAGCAGCACGATCGACACCACGGTCAGCGCGCCGAACGGCGACGGCATGCCCTGGAACGTGCCGTCCTTCACCGTCACGCACGAGAAGCGGGCCAGGCGCAGCACCACGGCGAGGAGCACCACGATTGCCCCCACCGCCGCCACGCGCTGGTGCGCGTCGTCCGCGACCATGCCGTACACCAGGACGAAGTACGCCGGGGCCAGGCCGAAGCTGATCAGGTCGGAGAGGTTGTCCAGCTCCGCGCCCATGGGGGAGGAGCGCAGCTTCCTCGCCACCAGGCCGTCGAACAGGTCGAAGACCGCCGCGCACAGCATCAGGATGACGGCCGTGGCCGCGCTGTGGCGGGCCATGCCGGACTCCTGGCTGCCCGTGAGGTGCGGGATCAGGATGCCGGTGGTGGTGAAGTACACCGCCATGAAGCCGCACGTGGCGTTGCCGAGTGTCAGGGTGTCCGCTATCGACAGGCGGAGCGACAGCGGCATCTCCTCCTCGTCGTCCGCCTCGTCGGCCTCGGGCACCCAGCCCGTCTGGGTCTGCGGATCAATCACGGTCAATGCGAGTCACCCCAGCCACGGTCTTCTGACCGACCTCGACCGCGACGTCCACGCCCTCGGGTAGGTAGATGTCGACCCGCGAGCCGAAACGGATCAGACCGATCCGGTCACCCTGCTCGACCTTGGTGCCCTTGGGCACGTAGGGGACGATACGGCGAGCGACCGCACCGGCGATCTGGATCATCTCGATGTCGCCGAGCTCGGTGTCGAAGTGCCAGACTACGCGCTCGTTGTTCTCGCTCTCCTTGTTGAACGCCGGAACGAACCCGCCGGGGATGTGCTCGACCGATGTCACCGTGCCGGAGAGGGGCGCGCGGTTGACGTGGACATTGAGCGGGCTCATGAAGATCGCGACGCGGGTGCGTCCGTCCTTCCACGGCATGATGCTCTGCACCACACCGTCGGCGGGCGAGATGACCCGGCCCTGGGAGATCTCGCGCTCGGGGTCGCGGAAGAACCACAGCATGCCCGCCGCGAGGGCGGTGGCGGGCACGGCCACGGCCTTGGCGACGCCGGAGCGGCGCGCGCGGACCAGGCTGAGGGCTGCGGTGGCGACGGTCGGGAGAAGCCACGGCGATGCTCCGCGCGCGAGGCGTACGCCGACCTGGCTGTCGCGAGGTGCAGAGGTTTGGCTGTGGGGCATGGATGACCTTCGTAGCGGATGATGCCGCGCTGCAACGGGGGACGGCGGCTTTCCCGGGATCGTACCGGTCGCGGGCCACAACTGGGCAAGCCAGGAAGCCGAGTCGGAGGCCGAAGAGTGCTGACGGGGTGTGATCTTCTTCCCCAAGAAAACACCCCGTAACCGGACATTCAGCCCTGGAATCGATACTCTTCGAGCAACCTGCGACCGATGATCATTTTCTGGATCTCGGCGGTACCTTCACCGATCAGCAGCATCGGGGCCTCACGGTAGAGGCGCTCGATCTCGTACTCCTTGGAGAAGCCGTAGCCGCCGTGGATCCGGAAGGAGTCCTCCACGACCTCCTTGCAGTACTCGGAGGCGAGGTACTTCGCCATCCCAGCCTCAAGGTCGTTTCGTTCTCCGGAGTCCTTTTTGCGTGCCGCGTTCACCATCATGGCATGTGCCGCCTCGACCTTGGTAGCCATCTCCGCCAGCTTGAACTGAATGGCCTGGTGCTGGGCGATCGGCTTGCCGAAAGTGTGACGCTGCTGGGCGTACTGGACGCCCAGTTCGAACGCACGCTGAGCGACGCCACAGCCACGCGCCGCCACGTTGACGCGGCCGACTTCCACACCGTCCATCATTTGGTAAAAACCTCGGCCGGTGACGCCGCCGAGTACGCGATCGGCCGGAATCCGCAGGCCGTCCATGATCAGCTCGGTGGTGTCGACACCCTTGTAGCCCATCTTGTCGATCTTCCCGGGGATGGTGAGGCCGGGGCGGACCTCTCCGAAGCCGGGCTCCTTCTCCACCAGGAAGGTGGTCATCGACCTGTGGGGCTTGGCGGCTGCCTCTTCAGGGGAGTGTCCTTCGTCACTTCGCACGAGAACGGCGACCAGCGACGACGTACCACCGTTCGTCAGCCACATCTTCTGGCCGTTGAGGACGTACTCGTCGCCGTCCTTGACCGCCTTCGACGTGATGGCCGACACGTCCGAGCCCAGGGCCGGCTCGGACATCGAGAACGCGCCGCGGATGTCGCCGGCCGCCATCCTCGGCAGGAAGTGGTCCTTCTGCTCCTGCGTGCCGTGCTGCTTGAGCATGTACGCCACGATGAAGTGGGTGTTGATGATGCCGGACACCGACATCCAGCCGCGGGCGATCTCCTCCACACACAGCGCGTACGTGAGGAGCGACTCGCCCAGACCCCCGTACTCCTCGGGGATCATCAGGCCGAACAGGCCCAGCTCCTTCAGGCCGTCGACGATCTGCTGCGGATACTCGTCGCGGTGCTCCAGCTCGGTCGCGACCGGGATGATCTCCTTGTCCACGAAGTCGCGGACGGTGGAGAGGATCTCCTGCTGGACGTCGGTCAGACCGGCGGTCTGGGCGAGACGGGCCATGGCCTACTTCTCCGTGTTCTTGTCCGCAGGTGCGGTCAGTTCCGGGCGGCCCGGCTGCTCGCCGCCGCGCTCCTTGATGTACGTCTCGGTCGGCACCATCACCTTGCGGCGGAACACGCACACCAGCGTGCCGTCCTGCTTGTAGCCCTTGGTCTCGACGTAGACGATGCCGCGGTCGTTCTTCGACTTCGACGGCCACTTGTCGAGAACGGCCGTCTCGCCGTAGATCGTGTCGCCGTGGAAGGTCGGCGCCACGTGCTTGAGCGACTCGATCTCCAGGTTGGCGATCGCCTTGCCGGAGATGTCCGGGACGGACATGCCGAGCAGCAGCGAGTAGATGTAGTTCCCGACGACGACGTTCTTGCCGAAGTCCGTCGTCTTCTCCGCATAGTTGGTGTCCATGTGGAGCGGGTGGTGGTTCATGGTGAGGAGACAGAACAGGTGGTCGTCGTACTCCGTGACCGTCTTGCCCGGCCAGTGCTTGTACGTCGCCCCGACCTCGAACTCCTCGTAGGTGCGCCCGAACTGCATCGCGCTCACGGCTCCTCTAGTTGGCGGGGATCTCGAACTTGCTGGTGCGCTGCATGCCGGCGGCGCGTCCCTTGCCGGAGATGACCAGCGCCATCTTGCGGCTGGCCTCGTCGATCATCTCGTCGCCGAGCATCGCCGAGCCCTTCTTGCCGCCCGCCTCGGACGTGTAGTAGTCGTACGCGTCCAGGATCAGCTCGGCGTGGTCGTAGTCCTCCTGGGAGGGCGAGAAGATCTCGTTGGACGCCTCGACCTGGCCCGGGTGCAGCACCCACTTGCCGTCGAAACCGAGGGCCGCGGCGCGCTGCGCGACCGCGCGGTAGCCGTCGATGTTGCGGATCTGGAGGTACGGGCCGTCGATCGCCTGGAGGTTGTTGGCGCGGGCGGCCATCAGGATCTTCATCAGGATGTAGTGGTAGGCGTCCGCCGGGTAGCCGGGCGGCTGCTCGCCCACGACGAGCGACTTCATGTTGATCGACGCCATGAAGTCGGCCGGGCCGAAGATGATCGTCTCGACGCGCGGGGACGCCTGGGCGATCTCGTTGACGTTGTTGAGGCCCTGGGCGTTCTCGATCTGCGCCTCGATGCCGATGCGGCCGACCTCGAAGCCCATGGTCTTCTCGATCTGGGTGAGGAGGAGGTCCAGCGCGACGACCTGCTGGGCGTCCTGGACCTTCGGCAGCATGATGCAGTCGAGGTTCTGGCCCGCACCCTCGACGACGGTCACGACGTCGCGGTACGTCCACTCGGTCGTCCAGTCGTTGACGCGCACGACCCTCGTCTTGCCGGTCCAGTCACCCTCGTTGAGGAACTTGACGATCGTGTGCCGCGCCTCGGGCTTGGCGAGCGGGGCGCACGCGTCCTCCAGGTCGAGGAAGACCTGGTCGGCGGGGAGGCCCTGCGCCTTCTCCAGGAAGCGGGGGTTGCTCCCGGGGACCGCGAGGCAGGAGCGTCGCGGACGCAGACGGTTGACAGCAGGCAGGTGCGCGGCGGAGCCGCTCGTTGCAAGGGTGGTGGTGGGCGACGGGCGGGCGGTCATGCGGGAACCTCCAGGGGGTCGAGCTTGTTCGCTTTCCGGATCTCGTCGACGATACGGCCGATGATTCCCGTGATGTCGAAGTCCTTCGGGGTGAAGACCGCGGCCACTCCCGCGGCCCTGAGCTGCTCGGCGTCGCCGTTCGGGATGATCCCGCCGGCGATCACCGGGATGTCGGCCGCGCCTGCCTCGCGCAGCCGCTCCAGGACGTCCGGCACGAGCTGGGCGTGCGAGCCGGAGAGGATGGACAGGCCGACCGCGTGCACGTCCTCGGCGAGGGCCGCGTCCACGATCTGCTCCGGGGTGAGCCGGATGCCCTGGTAGACCACCTCGAACCCGGCGTCACGGGCCCGCACGGCGATCTGCTCGGCGCCGTTGGAGTGCCCGTCCAGGCCCGGCTTGCCCACCAGGAAGCGGAGTTTGCCGGCGCCGAGGTCCTGCGCCGTGCGGTCGACCTTGCGGCGGACCTCGCTCAGCGCCGAGCCCTCCTCCGCGGGGATCGCCACCGGCGCGGACGAGACACCGGTCGGCGCCCGGAACTCGCCGAACACCTCGCGCAGGGCCCCGGCCCACTCACCGGTCGTGACCCCGGCGCGGGCGCACTCCAGGGTGGCCTCCATGAGGTTGTCGGTGCCCTTGGCGGCCTCCTTCAGGCGCTCCAGCGCCTTGCAGGGGCGGGGGTGGTTGAAGGGCGGCTGGTAGCGGGTGTCGCGCCAGTGCTGGAGCGAGGCGATGACACGGGCCTCGACCGCGGGGTCGACGGTCTGGATCGCCGTGTCCAGGTCGGCGGTCAGCGGATTCGGCTCGGTCGTCTCGAATATGTTGACGCCGATGATCTTCTCTTGACCGGACTCGATACGGGCCCTGCGCTCGGCGTGCGAGGAGACGAGCTGCGACTTGAGGTAGCCGGACTCGACGGCGGCCATCGCGCCGCCCATCTCCTGGATCCGCTCGATCTCGGCGAGGGACTCCTCGACCAGCGCACCGACCTTCGCCTCGATCACCTTCGAGCCCTCGAAGATGTCCTCGTACTCCAGCAGGTCGCTCTCGTGGGCGAGCACCTGCTGGATGCGCAGCGACCACTGCTGGTCCCAGGGGCGGGGCAGGCCGAGGGCCTCGTTCCAGGCGGGGAGCTGGACGGCACGTGCGCGTGCGTCCTTCGAGAGCGTCACGGCCAGCATCTCGAGCACGATCCGCTGGACGTTGTTCTCCGGCTGCGCCTCGGTCAGGCCGAGGGAGTTGACCTGGACGCCGTAGCGGAAGCGGCGCTGCTTGGCGTTCTCGATGCCGTACCGCTCGCGCGTGACCTTGTCCCAGATCCGCCCGAACGCCCGCATCTTGCACATCTCCTCGATGAAGCGGACGCCCGCGTTCACGAAGAAGGAGATACGGGCCACGACGTCCCCGAACTTCTCTTCGGGGACCTGCCCTGAGTCGCGTACGGCATCGAGAACGGCTATCGCGGTGGACATCGCGTACGCGATCTCCTGGACCGGCGTGGCGCCCGCCTCCTGCAGGTGGTAGCTGCAGATGTTGATCGGGTTCCACTTCGGGATGTGGGAGACCGTGTACGCGATCATGTCCGTCGTCAGACGGAGCGAGGGTCCCGGCGGGAACACGTGCGTGCCCCGCGACAGGTACTCCTTGACGATGTCGTTCTGGGTCGTGCCCTGGAGCCGGGTGATGTCCGCGCCCTGCTCCTCCGCGACGACCTGGTAGAGCGCCAGCAGCCACATGGCGGTGGCGTTGATCGTCATCGAGGTGTTCATCTGCTCCAGGGGGATGTCCTGGAACAGCCGGCGCATGTCACCGAGGTGTGCGATCGGCACGCCGACCCGGCCGACCTCGCCGCGGGCGAGGATGTGGTCGGAGTCGTAGCCGGTCTGCGTCGGCAGGTCGAACGCGACCGACAGACCGGTCTGGCCCTTGGCGAGGTTGCGCCGGTACAGCTCGTTGGACGCCTCGGCCGTGGAGTGACCGGCGTAGGTCCGCATGAGCCACGGCCGGTCCTTCTGACGCTCAGTCATCTGTGACCTCAGATGTTCCGGAAGCGGTTGATGGCGTCGACGTGCTTGGCGCGCTTCTCCTCGTCGCGCACGCCCAGGCCCTCTTCCGGCGCGAGGCACAGGACGCCGACCTTGCCCTGGTGGAGGTTGCGGTGCACGTCGTAGGCGGCCTGGCCGGTCTCCTCCAGGGAGTACACCTTGGAGAGCGTCGGGTGGATCTTGCCCTTCGCGATGAGCCGGTTGGCCTCCCAGGCCTCGCGGTAGTTGGCGAAGTGCGAGCCGATGATCCGCTTGAGGGACATCCACAGGTAGCGGTTGTCGTACTCGTGGTTGTAGCCCGAGGTCGACGCGCAGGTGACGATGGTGCCGCCCTTGCGCGTGACGTAGACGGAGGCGCCGAAGGTCTCGCGGCCGGGGTGCTCGAAGACGATGTCGACGTCCTCGCCGCCGGTGAGCTCGCGGATGCGCTTGCCGAAGCGCTTCCACTCGCGCGGGTCCTGGGTGTGCTCGTCCTTCCAGAACTTGTAGTCCTCGGCGTTGCGGTCGATGATCGCCTCGGCGCCCATGGACCGGCAGATCTCCGCCTTCTGGGGCGAGGAGACGACACAGATCGGGTTGGCGCCGCCGGCCAGCGCGAACTGCGTGGCGTACGAGCCGAGTCCGCCGCTCGCGCCCCAGATCAGGACGTTGTCGCCCTGCTTCATGCCGGCGCCGTTGCGGGAGACCAGCTGCCGGTACGCGGTGGAGTTGACCAGACCGGGAGCGGCGGCCTCCTCCCAGCTCAGGTGGTCCGGCTTGGGCATCAGCTGGTTGGACTTGACGAGCGCGATCTCCGCGAGGCCGCCGAAGTTCGTCTCGAAGCCCCAGATGCGCTGCTCGGGGTCGAGCATGGTGTCGTTGTGGCCGTCGCTGGACTCCAGCTCGACGGACAGGCAGTGCGCGACGACCTCGTCACCGGGCTTCCAGGCGTTGACGCCCGGGCCGGTGCGCAGGACGACGCCCGCGAGGTCGGAGCCGATGATGTGGTACGGCAGGTCGTGGCGCTTGGTGAGTTCGCTGAGCTTGCCGTAGCGCTCCAGGAAACCGAAGGTCGGCAGCGGCTCGAAGATCGAGGTCCACACCGAGTTGTAGTTGACCGAGGAGGCCATGACGGCCACCAGGGCCTCGCCCGGGCCGAGCTCGGGCAGCGCCACCTCGTCGAGGTGGGTCGACTTGCGCGGGTCCTTGTCACGGGTCTCGAGGCCCGCGAACATCTCCGTCTCGTCCTTGTGCACGGTGATCGCGCGATACGACTCGGGGAGCGGCAGAGCGGCGAAGTCGGCCGGCGTCGAGTCCGGCGACTGGATCGCGTCGAGGATGTCCTTCACGGTCACGGTGTTGCCTCCGGCGAATGGCGTCTTGAGGGGAGACGCTGAGGGTTACGTCGGTGCTGCTGAGGGTGTGAAGCCGTCGGTTCGGCTGGGGTGGTGCTTCGGCAGCGCTTTGTCGGCGCGGGAGGTTGCCTGTGACGCAGGCGTCCGGGCGCGCGAGCCATTGGCTTGCGGGGACAGCCGGCGTACGAATGGTCTCTGCACGCCGGCCGCCCGGACACTCCCAACGTATGGCACCGCGTGTCACCTCGCAAGGCACTGGGTGCCAGAACTTGCTCTCAGGTGAAATCTTTACGTAACAAATGAGCGATGATCGATCGAACAGGGTCTGAAAGGCGCCTGAAAACATGCTCTGACATGCCAAAACGGCCACCCCGTCGGGTGGCCGTCATCACAGTCTCGGAAGGGCGGCGGAAGGGCTCAGCGGACCCCCAGCGCCTCCTCGATGGTCCGCATGACCTGGTCCAGCGAGGCGTCGGTACGGGCGACCGTCACCAGCACCTCGCCGTGCGTGGAGACCGTCGCGGCGGCCGGCGGCGGGGCGGTGGTACGCCCGGCCCCGATACCCGACCCGAACGTCTTGCGCACGATCGCGAAGGCGTGGTCGAGCTGGGCCTCCACGTCTCCCTGGCCGCCGGCCCGCAGCCAGCGCCGCAGCACGTGGTTGTGGGCGGTGACCACCGCGGACGCGGCGACCTCGGCCAGCAGCGGGTCGTCGTTGGCGTCGTCGTCGTGGGCGTGCTCGTCGAAGTGGCCGAGGAGGTAGCGGGTGAAGAGACGCTCGTAGCGGGCGACCGACGCGATCTCCGCCTCGCGCAGGGTGGGCACCTCGCGCGTGAGCTTGTAGCGGGCGACCGAGATCTCCGGCCGGGCCGCGTACATCCGCATGACTTCCTTGATGCCGCGGCACACCGTGTCGAGCGGGTGCTCGTGCGCGGGGGCCGCGTTGAGTACCGCCTCGGCGCGGATCAGCGTGTCGTCGTGGTCTGGGAAGATCGCCTCTTCCTTGGAACGGAAGTGGCGGAAGAAGGTGCGGCGGGCCACTCCGGCCGCGGCCGCGATCTCGTCGACGGTGGTCGCCTCGTACCCCTTGGTCGAGAACAGCTCCATCGCGGCGGCCGCCAGTTCTCGGCGCATCTTGAGCCGCTGGGCGGCGGCGCGACTGCCTGCGGCACTCTCCGGCGCGTCGGGCGTAGCTGGTGTACGTGAGGACTTGGCGGGCTGGGACATGACCCGAACGTACTGCATGTGCGCAGCTCGATGCGCATGTCCGGGGTTCCCCCCGCCCTCGACGGGCGGGGGGCCTCCGGCCGGGTCGAGCAGTCCGCCCCAGTCCGCTTCCGCTCGGAACCAGTCGCCGGCGCCGTCAGCGGCGGGCATATTCGCGGAAGCCGCGGCCCGTCTTGCGGCCGAGGCAGCCCGCGGCCACCAGGTGCTCCAGGAGCGGGGCCGGGGCCAGGCCCGGGTCGCGGAACTCGCGGTGCAGCACCTTCTCGATGGCCAGGGAGACATCGAGCCCGACGACGTCCAGGAGCTCGAACGGGCCCATCGGGTAGCCGCCGCCCAACTTCATCGCCGCGTCGATGTCGTCGAGAGAGGCGTAGTGCTCCTGCACCATCTTGATCGCGTTGTTGAGGTACGGGAAGAGCAGCGCGTTCACGATGAAGCCCGCACGGTCACCGCAGTCGACGGCGTGCTTCTTGATCTTGACGCAGACCTCGCGCACCGTCGAGTGGACGTCGTCACCCGTCAGCACGGTACGGACGACCTCGACCAGCTTCATCGCCGGCGCCGGGTTGAAGAAGTGCATGCCGATCACGTCCTGCGGGCGCGAGGTGGCGCGGGCGCAGGCGATGACGGGCAGCGACGAGGTCGTGGTGGCCAGCACCGCGCCCGGCTTGCAGACCTTGTCCAGCGTCGCGAACAGCTGCTGCTTGATCTCCAGGTCCTCGGCGACGGCCTCCACGGCCAGGTCGACGTCGGCGAAGGAGTCGTACGAACCTGCCGGGGTGATCCGCTCCATCGTCTGCGCGGCGGCCTCGGCGGTCAGCCGGCCCTTGTCGACAGAACGCGAAAGCGACTTGCCGATACGGGCCTTGGCGGTCTGCGCCTTCTCCTCGCTGCGGGCGGCAAGGACGACCTCGTAGCCGGCCTTGGCGAAGACCTCGGCGATGCCGGACGCCATGGTGCCGGAGCCCGCGACGCCGACGGAGCGGATCGCCCGGCCGGGAATCTCGAGGCCGCCGGAAAGGGGTGTCAGGGCGTCCGGAACGACCGTCGCGCTGCCGGGAGCCTCGTACGTGTAGAAGCCACGGCCCGACTTGCGGCCCGTCAGACCGGCCTCGCTCAGCTGCTTCAGGATCGGGGCGGGGGCGTGCAGACGGTCGCGGGACTCGGTGTACATGGCGTCCAGGACCGTGCGCGCGGTGTCGACGCCGATCAGGTCGAGCAGGGCCAGCGGGCCCATGGGCAGTCCGCAGCCGAGCCGCATCGCGGCGTCGATGTCCTCGCGGGAGGCGTACTTCGCCTCGTACATCGCGGCGGCCTGGTTGAGGTAGCCGAACAGCAGCCCGTCCGCGACGAATCCGGGCCGGTCCCCGACCGCGACCGGCTCCTTGCCGAGTTCCAGGGCGAGGTCGGTGACCGCGGCGACGGCCGCGGGCGCGGTCAGCACCGACGAGACCACCTCGACCAGCTTCATCGCCGGCGCCGGGTTGAAGAAGTGCAGGCCGAGCACGCGCTCCGGGCGGGCCGAGTCGGCCGCGAGCCGCGTCACGGACAGGGCGTTGGTGCCGGTCGCCAGGATCGTCTCGGGCCGCACGATCCCGTCGAGTTCACGGAAGATCTGGTGCTTGGTCTCGTACGACTCCGGAGCAACCTCGATGACCAGGTCGGCGTCGGCCGCGGCACGCAGGTCGGTGGAGGTACGGACGCGGGCCAGGGCGTCGGTGCGCTCCTGGTCCGTCAGCCGGCCGCGCTCCACGGCGCGGGCGGTCGCGGCCTCCAGCGTGGCGACGGCCTTGGCGGTCGCGGCCTCGCTGATGTCGATGCCGACGACCTCGCGGCCGGCCTTGGCCAGGACTTCGGCGATGCCGGTGCCCATGGTGCCGAGGCCGACGACGGCAACGGTCTTGAGCGGGGACAGAGGGGTGTCGGACAGGGGAGTGGCCATCGCGGGACTCCAGAAATGAGGGTGACGACTGGGAGCGCGCCCGGGTGCGCCGTCAGGCGCACCGGGTGCGAGAGGAGTGCGGGTGTTGCCGGGCTGCAAGCGCACACGCCCGGCGCCGTGGTCCTGGGCGTGCACACGCCCGGAGAACGGCGGATGTCGACCGGCCCTGTCCCGGAGCCGAGTCCTGCTGTGGTACGTGAAGTACCGAACCGACCAGCACTCGCGGCGGCTGCGTCACCAGGCCGCTGCAAGCAAATGCGAGTGGATGACTCGCTCGTCTGAGCCTAACCCGTGGGTAACGAGCGCGCCAGCCCCCGAGTTTGTGATGTACGTCCCGCTGGGCGGCGGACCCGCCTAATCTCGGCTTCATGGACGAAGAGTTGCGATCACTCACGGAGCGCTTACGGCAGGAGTCGGGGGGATCAGCCGCCTACGACCGGCTCGTGGCGACCGAGGACGCGGACGAACTGGCGGGAGTGCTCACCGAGCCCGGGCAGCCGCTGTGGGCCAGGGAGCTGGCGGCGTTCCGGCTCGGTCTCGCCGGTGACCGGCGGGCCTTCGAAGCCCTCGTCCTGCTGCTCAACCACCGTGAGCCGCAGCGCTGTGCCTCCGCCGCCCACGCCCTGGCCCGGCTGAAGGACCCGCGCACCGCCCGTGCCGCGGCCGCCCTCGCCACCAACGAGCTGCGCGTCGCCTACGCGCTGCACCCGGTCCGGCTGCTGGTCCTGCTGCGCGCCCCGGAGTCCGTGCCGGCGCTGATCACCACCCTGGAACGGCGGCTGCGCCCGCACGATCCGTACCGGCGCGTGGCGCTCGCCTGTGTGGAGGGGCTGGGTGCGCTGGGCGACGCCCGGGCCAGACCCGTACTGGACGGGGCGCTGGCCCACCCGGCACTCGCGGAGGCGGCGGTGCGTGCGCTGGCGCGGATTCCCGCGTAGCGGTGGGCTCTCAGGCGGAGGGCGCCAACGTCGTCGCGTACCGCACCTCGGGCACCGCGACCCCGTCCACCTCGAAGGGTTCCCCGGCGCCGTCCGCGTGGAAACCCGCCCGTTCGTAGAAGCGGCGGGCGCGGGTATTGCCCTTGAGGACCCAGAGGAGCATGCGGTCGTGGCCCGCGGCAGTGCGTCGCCGTACCGACTCCTGGAGGAGGGCGCGTCCGATGCCTCCGCCGTACCGCCCGGGGTCCACGTAGATCGCGTACAACTCCGCGTCGGCGGTGCGCACTTCACCGTCGCGGTACGGACCGTGGCAGGCCCAGCCGACGAGTTCGCCGTCCCGCTCGGCGACGAGGTTCACCACGCTGCCGTCGCCCTGGGCGAAGCGGGTGCGGTGCCGCTCGGCGTCCGCCGCCACACTGAGCCCGTCGAGGTATGTCTGCGGCATCAGTCCCCGGTACGCGCTCTGCCGGCCGCAGATGCGGATCTCTGCCACGCGGTCACAGTCGGGCAGCATCATGGCGCGGATGCGGAGGCGTTCCTCGTCCATGGCCGCACCCTGGTGGGCCTGTCCGGCGGATCGGGTCGGAGCCGGGCGGCGGGGGGCGACCCCGTCGGGGGCGGTGATCCTGGTCAGCTCACTCATGCGTCCATGGTGGACCATGCGTCTGACAACGCCCCCGACGGACAGTCAGGCCAAGCTCAGCCGCGGAAGCCGAGCAGCCCGTGCAGCGCCGTACCGTGTGACGGCGTCGCCGACGCCGACGAGCCCAGCGGCTTGGGGTCGGGCAGTGCCCGGCAGACCGCGTCGGCCTCGCGGTGGCTGCGCGGCACCGTGCCGTCGGTCAGGTACGCCGCCAGGTACGTGTCCAGGCATTCGTTCCCGCTCAGCGTGATGCCGTGGTTCCCGCCGCCCTGTTCGACCACCAGGCTGGAGTGGGCCAGCAGCCGGTGGACCGTCGCGCCGCCCTGGTACGGGGTGGCCGCGTCGTCGGTCGCCTGGAAGAGCAGCGCGGGCGGCAGCTTGCCGTTGGCGACGTTCACCGGCTTCAGCGACTTGGTCGGCCAGAACGCGCACGGCGCGTTGTACCAGGCGTTGCTCCAGGCCATGAACGGCGCATTCGCGTACACCGCCCAGTTGTCCTTGCGCCACTGCTTCCAGTCGCGCGGCCAGGAGGCGTCACGGCACTGGACCGACGTGTAGATGCTGTAGCCGTTGTCCCCGGACGCGTCGATGGCGGCGAAGTTCTCGTACGCCTCGACCAGCGGGTCGGTGTTCTCGCCGTTGACATAGGCCGCGAACGCCTCGGCGAGGTAGGGCCAGTAGCCGTTGTAGTAGCCGCCCGGGATGAAGGTGTCCTCCAGTTCGGAGGCGCCGACCTTCCCGCCGGCCGGCTTCTTGGCGAGCGCCGCCCGCATCGCGTACCACTTGGCCTCGACTCCGGCCGGATCGGTGCCGAGCCGGTACGTCGCGTCGTACCTGGCGATCCACGCCATGAGCGCCTGGTGGCGGTCGTCGAAGGCGTAGTCCTGGGCGATGTTGTCGTCGTACCACACGCCGGTGGGGTCGACGACCGAGTCCAGGACCAGGCGCCGCACCCGGTCCGGGTAGAGCTTGGCGTAAACCGCGCCGAGGTAGGTGCCGTACGAGTAACCGAAGTAGTTGATCTTCTTCGTGTCCAACGCCTTGCGGATCGCGTCCATGTCCCGCACGGCGCTGATCGTGTTGATGTACGGCAGTTCGCTCGCGTACTTCTTGCCGCAGGCGTCGGCGAAGGACTTCGCGCGCGCGAGGTTGGCGTTCTCGATCGCGCGCGTGCTCGGCACGGAGTCGGGGCGCACGGGGTTGAAGTAGCCCGGCTTGCAGTCCAGAGCGGGCTCGCTCGCACCCACCCCGCGCGGGTCGAAGCCGATGACGTCGTACTGGGCCGCGACCGCCTTGGGCAGCGAGGAGGCGACGAATCCGGCGAGCGTCAGTCCGCTGCCGCCGGGACCGCCGGGATTGACCAGCAGCGGGCCCTGGTACTCCGTCGCGGTGTGCGGGACGCGGGACAGCGCGAGGGTGATCTGCCGGCCCTGCGGGTTCGCGTAGTCGAGCGGCACCTTGAGGGAGGCGCACTGGAGTGTCGGATAGTCGGCGGTGCCGCAATTCTTCCAGGTGAGCTTCGCCGCCTGAGCGACGTGCGCGGTCTGCGAAGTGCTCGCGCCGGCGGGGACGGCGGTGAAGGTTCCGGCCACGAAGACGGCGGCACCGCACAGCACGGCTGTGCGTTTTCTCATGGAGCCTCCCAGGACGGAGGGGTTTCGGACCGCAAGTGCCACGGTCCTCGCCGATCGTCCCGGAAAGCGCACGCGGAGGAACGCGTTCTGCCGATAGTTGACCCAATCGGGTCGCGGGATGCGCTCAGATGCTCTGATTTGCCATCAAATCAGTGTGAGTTGGGTAGGTTCGGATATTTGCGTATCAATCGGCTCGGTCTCCCGGATCCGGCGGGGCATCCCCGCGCGCGCGGGGCCGATGCCGTATTCCTGGGCCAGTTCGTGCACCTGACGGGTGATCCGGCGCTGGTACCACTTCGGGGCGTAGGCCCCGTCGGCGTACAGCCGCTCGTAGCGGCGCACCAGATGCGGGTGGTGGTGGGTGAGCCAGGCCATGAACCACTCGCGGGCTCCCGGGCGCAGATGCAGCACCAGCGGGGTGACGGACGCGGCTCCGGCCGCCGCGATCGCCCGTACGGTGGCCCGGAGTTGGGCCGGCTGGTCGCTCAGGAACGGGATCACCGGCGCCATCAGGACACCGCACCCGATGCCGTGCTCGCCCAGGGTCCGTACGACGTCCAGGCGGCGTTCCGGCGCGGGCGTGCCCGGCTCGACCGAGCGCGACAGGCCGGGGTCGGTGAAGCCGACCGAGACGGAGATGCCGACGTCCGTCACCTCGGCCGCCTGCTTCAGCAGGTCGAGGTCGCGCAGGATCAGCGTGCCCTTCGTCAGGATCGAGAACGGGTTCGCGTGGTCGCGCAGGGCGCCGATGATGCCCGGCATCAGCCGGTACCGGCCCTCGGCCCGCTGGTAGCAGTCGACGTTCGTGCCCATCGCGATGTGCTCGCCCTGCCAGCGCCGTGAGGCGAGCTGGCGGCGCAGCAGCTCCGGCGCGTTCACCTTGACCACTATCTGGGAGTCGAAGTCGACGCCCGCGTCGAGGTCCAGATAGGTGTGCGTCTTGCGCGCGAAGCAGTACACGCACGCGTGAGAGCACCCACGGTAGGGGTTGACCGTCCACTCGAACGGCATGCGCGAGGCGCCCGGCACCCGGTTGAGGATCGAGCGGGCCCGCACCTCGTGGAACGTGATCCCGCGGAACTCGGGCGTGTCGAAGGTGCGGGTGGTCACCGCGTCCGCGCCGAACAGCGCGGCGTCGGCCGGACCGCCGGCGGACTCCCCTGTGAGGTTCTCCCAGCGCATGACGCCTCCTCGGTAGCACTGCCCACAGAATAGAACACATGTTCCCTTGATCGTGCGACTTCGTTTTCCGAGGTTTCCGATCGCCGGCCGACCGCTTCCGGCACCCCGATTTGGGCGCCCGGGCACCGGGGTGGTTGGCTTGCCCCAACCCCGAGAGCACAGGTCCTGGAGGAACGCAATGGCGCAGGTCGAGGCCACTACGGAGCGGGTCGTCGCGGCGGACGCGGAGAAGGTGTTCGACGCGCTCGCCGACTACACCGGCACGCGCGCGCGGCTGCTGCCCGAGCACTTCAGCGAGTACGAGGTGCGCGAGGGCGGCGACGGCGAGGGCACCCTCGTCCACTGGAAGCTCCAGGCCACCAGCAAGCGCGTGCGTGACTGCCTTCTGGAGGTCGGCGAGCCCACCGACGGCGAGCTCGTCGAGAAGGACCGCAACTCCTCGATGGTCACCACCTGGCGGGTCACTCCGGCCGGCGAGGGCAGGTCCCGCGTCGTGGTGACCACCGTCTGGAACGGCGCAGGCGGCATCGGCGGCTTTTTCGAGCGGACCTTCGCGCCCAAGGGCCTCGGCCGGATCTATGACGCGGTGCTCGCCAAGCTCGCCGCCGAGGTGGAGAAGTAGGGCCGACGGCCCGGTTCTCGCCGGGCGTTGGCCGCCTCACCGGTTCGAGTGGATCTCCCCGCCGACCGGTATGACGCCGTAACTCGTCGCGCTTGTACGTAGTTGTCGCCTAATGCGGGAATTGCGTGACGGGTGCGACGAGGGGAGCGGGACGTGGGCGGCACGACTCTGACGCAGGACGAACGGGTCTCGGCGCCCCCCGGGACTCCCGTCCCGGCGCCCTCCACGACCGCCCCACTCGGCCCCCGCCGGGTGCGGCTGATCTTCTTCGGGCTGATGCTCGCGCTGCTGCTCGCCGCCCTGGAGCAGATGATCGTCGCCACCGCCCTCCCGAAGATCGTCGGCGAGCTGCACGGCCTGGACACGATGTCCTGGGCGATCACCGCCTACCTGCTCACCGCCACCGTCGGACTGCCCGTCTACGGCAAGCTCGGCGACCTCGTCGGCCGCAAGGGCGTCTTCCAGTTCGCGATCGTCGTCTTCGTCGTAGGCTCCGCGCTCGCGGGCCGGGCGCAGAGCATGGACCAGCTGATCGCCTTTCGCGCGGTCCAGGGCGTCGGCGCGGGCGGCCTCATGACCGGCGTGCAGGCGATCACCGCCGACATCGTGCCGCCCCGGCAGCGCGGCCGCTTCATGGGACTGATCGGCGCCGCCTTCGGGCTCGCGTCCGTCGCCGGCCCCCTGTTGGGCGGTTACTTCACGGACCACCTCGGCTGGCGGTGGTGCTTCTACATCAACGTGCCCTTCGGCCTCGTCACGCTGGCCGTCGTCACCGTCGCACTGAAACTCCCCAAGCCCGTGGCCAGGCCACGCTTCGACGTCCTCGGCGCGCTGCTGCTCGCCGCCGCCTCCACCTGCCTGGTACTGCTGACCAGTTGGGGCGGCACCGAGTACGCGTGGAACTCGCGCGTCGTCCTCGGCCTCGGCGCGGGAGCCGCGGCCGCCGTCGTCCTGTTCCTGGTCGCCGAGCACTTCGCGGCCGAACCCCTCATCCCGCTCAGGCTGTTCAGGGACTCCGTCTTCAACGTCACCGGCCTGGTGGGCCTGGTGACCGGCGTGGCCCTGTTCGGCGCCGCCGGCTATCTGCCGACCTTCCTGCAGATGGCCGACGGGGCCTCGGCCACCGAGTCGGGCCTGCTGATGCTGCCCATGATGGCCGGCATCGTCGGCGCCTCGATCCTCTCCGGACAGCTCATCAGCCACACCGGCCGCTACAAGATCTACCCGGTTCTCGGCGGCGCGCTCTCCGCCGTCGGCATGTGGCTGCTGTCCCGCCTCGAAGTCGACACGCCGCGGCTGCACTACAGCATCTGGATGGCCGTCCTCGGCGCCGGCATCGGCATGGTGATGCCCGTCCTGATCCTCGCCGTGCAGAACTCCGTGCCCCCCGCCGACCTCGGCACCGCCACCAGCGCCAACAACTACTTCCGGCAGATCGGCGGCAGCGTCGGCGCCGCGGTCTTCGGCACGCTCCTCGCCCACCGGCTCGCCGACGCCCTGGAAAGACGCCTCTCCGCGCACGCGGGCGCCCGGCTCCCCGACCCCGAGTCCCTCACCCCGCAGCTCGTCCACACCCTGCCCGCTCAGCTGCGCGACGGCTACGTCCGGGCCTACGCCGACGCCATGCCGAGTATCTTCCTCTACCTCGTGCCGGTGCTCGTCCTCGGCCTGCTCCTGGCCTTCTTCCTCAAGGAGGAACCCCTCGCGGCCCACGACGCCCCGGCCCGGACGCCCAGGAAGGCGCGGGTGAACGCCCAGGTTCCGCAGGCCCGTTCGCCGTACGCCGACGGAATCCCGGTCCGCGGCACCGTGCGGCACGCGGACGGGACCGCCGTGCCCCGCACCGCGCTCACACTGATCGACGGCGGCGGACAGCAGATCGGACGGGGCGCGAGCGCCGAGGACGGGCGGTACGCCCTGTCGACGCCGGGCTCGGGGACGTACATGCTGATCGCCGCGGCGGGCGGGCACCAGCCGGAGGCGGTCTCCGTGACCGTCGGCGAACGGCCCGTGGAGCTGGACGTCGTCCTGGGCGGCGCCGGGCGTCTCGCCGGAAGTGTGCTGACCGGCGACGGCGTTCCCGTGCGGGACGCCACCGTCACCCTCACCGACGTGCACGGCGAGGTCGTGGCCGGCACCCGCAGCGGACGCGAGGGCGGCTACGTCCTCACCGAGCTGGTGGCCGGCGACTACGTTCTCGCCGCCGGCGCGCCCGCCCTCCGCCCCACCGCGCTCCCTGTCACCGTCCAGTCCTCCCGGGAGACCCGCCAGGACGTCGAACTCGCCTGCGGTGCCGTGCTGCGCGGCACCGTGCGGGCCGGCGGCGGGCGCCCCGTCGAGCACGCGCGCGTGACGCTGCTGGACCTGGCGGGCAACATCGTCGACACGCACACCACCGGCGCGGACGGAACATTCCGGTTCGTCGACCTGTCCTCCGGTGAGTACACGGTCATCGCCTCGGGTTACCCGCCGGTCGCCGCGGTGCTCCACGTCGCGGGAGTGGGACGGACCGCACGGGACCTCCAGCTGGGGCACGAGGAGTGAACGGCGGTCCGCGCGCGGGCCCGTGCGCCGGTGCGCGCCCCCTGTGGCCAATTCCCGTATTGCCGCACATCACCTCCCACGGGAGCCGTACGGTGGTGAGGGCGGCACAGATCTTGCGGAGCCGTGGGGATAGGGGGCCTGGGCCATGGACCGTGGCACCGAGAGGGACGAACCTGCCGGCCGCGGAGCCGGGAACCACGCGGCGACCGAGCCCGCCGCGGCCGGGCGGGTCCCTCTGGCCGTGGTCGTGGTGGACCGCGACGGCCTCGTGTCCCATTGGAGCAGTGGCGCACGCCGCCTCTTCGGCGTGGCCAAGGAAACGGCGATCGGGCGCTGCGCCGTCGACCTGCTGCCCGTCTCGGGTGCGCTGACCGAGGAACTCACGGACCCCGAGGACGAGGACGTCACCGAGTACGGGGCGGACGCGGCGTACGACGGACTCGGACCCGACCTCGAGTCGTCCCTCGACGGCAGGCTGTCCTACCCGGCCGCGGGCCGCGCCCGCCTCACCGTGCCCGAACGCGACCGGGACCGCGTCGACGTACTGTGGTGGGCGTACCCGCTGGTCGGCCCCGGGCGGGAGCGGCTGCTGGTGCTGGCCGCGGACGCGGAGGGGCTGCGCCCGCAGGACCCCGCCCACGACATGGTCTTCGAGCGGATAGCGCCCGGCTTCGCGCTGCACACCGACTTCCCCGGCGCGGACGAACTGGCCCGCGGGCTCCCCGAGATCCTCCCCAGCATGGGCGTCGACGAGAGTGCGCGCATCGTCGCGCAGATCCTCGAACTCGGTTATCCGGTACTGGAGTTCAGTCAGAACGAACGGGTGCCCGTCACCCCCGACTGGGGCGTGCCCCGGCGGGCCGAGCGCAAGGCGCGCCGGGAGCGGGCCGCCCGCGCCCTCGCCGAGGGCATGCCCGTGCCGCAGGACCTCGCCGACGAGGGCGAGGACCTCGAATACGCGGCCGTACGCGAGCGCCTGGAGTTCCTCACCGAGGTCAGCGGCCGCATCGGCACCTCGCTCGACCTGGCGAAGACCATCGCCGAGGTCAGCAAGGCGGTCGTCCCGCGCTTCACCGACGTCGCGGGCACCTATCTGCGGGAACAGGTCGTCGCGGGCGAGGGGTTCCCCGAGGGGGTGCCGGACACGACCACGATGTGGCACCGGGTCGCCGTGGAGCACACCGACGAACCCGGGCGCTGGGACGACGTCGTGCCCGTCGGCGAGGCCATGCCGTTCCCGGCGCACACCCCGTTCTTCCACTGCATGACCACCGGCGAGCCCGTCCTCGTGCCGCGCATCAGCGAACAGATGGGGCACGCCATCGCCTCGCAGTTCGAGAAGCGCGACATCAGGCCCCTGATCACGGGCCGCTCCATGCTCGTCGTGCCCCTCAAGGCACGCCATGTGGTGCTCGGCTTCATGATCCTGCTGCGGCACCCCGAGCGGGTCGAGTTCAACGACATGGACCGCGTCACGGGCGCCGAACTCGCCGCCCGTGCGGGCCTCGTGCTCGACAACGCACGCATGTACACCTACCAGGAGAGCGTCGCCGAGACCCTCCAGGACAGCATGCTGCCGCACATCCCGCCGCGCATGGCGGGCTGCGACATCGCCACCCGCTATCTGCCCGGCACACTCCTCGGCCGCGTCGGCGGCGACTGGTTCGACTCCGTCAAGCTGCCCGGAGCCCGCACCGCGCTGGTCGTCGGGGACGTCATGGGCCACGGCCTCAACTCGGCTGCGATGATGGGCCAGTTACGCACGGCGGTACAGACCATGGCCGCCCTCGACCTGCCGCCCGCCCAGCTGCTGCGCAACCTGGACGACCTCGCGCAAAGGCTCGGCGACACGTACCTCGCGACCTGCCTGTACGCCGTGTACGACCCGATCGCCGGCGAGCTGCACCTCGCCAACGCGGGCCACATCCCGCCCGTCCTGGTCCGCGCCGAGGACGGCCGCAGCGAACTGCTCGACCTGCCCACGGGCGCGCCCATCGGCGTCGGCGGGGTGCCCTTCGAGTCGGTACGCGTGCGCGTGGCGCCCGGCGACAGGCTGGTCATGTGCACCGACGGCCTTGTGGAGGTGCGCGGCGAGGACATCGGCGTGGGGCTGGCTACGCTGTGCGAGTCCGCCGCCCATCCGGCCGCCTCGATGGACGACGCGTGCGACACCATCATCCGGGCCCTCAACACGCGCGGCGGCCGCAAGGACGACGTGGCCCTGCTGATGGCCCGGCTGAGCGGCATCGAGCCCGACGACGTGGCCGAGTGGCGGCTGGCCCGCGACCCGGTCGAGGTCGGCCGGGCCCGCGCGGCGGTTCGCGAGCAGCTCCACGACTGGGGCCTGGCCAAGCTGGCCGACAACGCCGCACTGTTGGCCGGCGAACTCGTCACCAATGCCGTACGGCACTCCCACAGCCGCCCCGTCGACCTGCGGCTCGTGCGCGGCGACACGCTGCTGTGCGAGGTGGACGACGACGACCACGAGCTGCCGACCCTGCTCAGCGCCGGTGCGGGCGACGAGTCGGGGCGCGGTCTGCGGGTGGTGAGCACGCTGGCGCGCGAGTGGGGGACCAGCCGTACGAAGGCGGGCAAGACCGTCTGGTTCGAACTGTCGCTGCCACGGTACTGATCCGCCCCCCGACAGGGGACGGGCGCACGACGGCGTGCCGGTGGTCGCACGAGCAGTGCAGGTGTGCGCCGTGCGCTTGTAGCCGTGACCAGGGCGCGATAAACCGTACTGGCCCGTCACTCGCGGCGGGCGGCGGTGAGTGACCTGGGGAGTTGGGCATGAGCGTGACGAGTCGGTACCGCGAGGCCTGGGAGGGCTTCTGGAGCGAGGCCTCCGACGAACAGGGGGCGGTTTTCTGGGACGCGGAGCCGGCGCTGACCGTCGGTGTCCACCTCGCCCTCTTCGAACCGCACCTCGCCGATCCCGGGCTGCCGATGGTGGACCTCGGCTGCGGCAACGGCACCCAGACGCGTTTCCTCGCCGACCGCTTTCCGCACGTCATCGGTGCGGATCTGTCCGCCGCGGCCCTGGACCACGCCCGGCACGCCGACCCCGCCGGGCAGGCCGCCTACCGGCTGCTGGACGCCGTCGAGAAGAGCGAGGCACAGACTCTGCACGCCGAACTCGGCGACGCCAACGTCTACATGCGGGGCGTGCTGCATCAGGCCGACCCCGACGACCGGCAGCCGCTGGTGGACGGCCTCGCCGCGCTCGCCGGGGAGCGCGGCCGGGTCTTCCTCGTCGAACTCTCCGAGGCCGCCAAGCCCGTCCTGATGGGCCTCGCGCAGGGTCCGTCCGGCCCGCCGCCCAAGCTCGCACCCATCTTCCGGCACGGCATCGCCCCCGGCGAGGTGGCCGACGAAGCGGTCCCCAGGCATCTGCGCGCGGCGGGACTCACGGTCCTGGCGAGCGGCGAACTGCCCCTGACCACCATGGAACACGGTCCCGACGGCACCCGCATCGAACTGCCGTCGAAGTGGCTTGTTGCGGGCCGTCCGGTGTGACGGCTGTGAAACCGCGTCAGCCGGTACCTGGACGGTACCGGCTGATCGGATCCAATTTCCTCAACGGAGGTGCCCATCGCGACAGCCGGCACCGTGCATTGCCCCGAAGGGGAAGTACATTTCGGCTGGCTGCCGCATCCCCCGGAGAGGATGGGCTGCCCACCGGTTGGATATACCCATCCAAACTCCCGTGCCAGGGCGCCAGCAAGCGGATTCCGGGTGGATCACCCGGAAAGGTGATCACCATCGTCTCCCTCACTTCCTCAACGCCATCCGCAGAGTTCCGAAAAGGGGAGACGAAACAAATTTAATCCATTTGAGTGGCGGAGTTGACGGCCCCTTGTAACCGAATCGGGTGCATGCGTCACTGTAAATGTGAAACCGGCGGGCTGCCCATCCCCGTGCCGGGGGAACGTTGAGACAGGCGGCCCTTGCCGGTTTTTCCTTGCCCGGAAACAGGGCACAGGCCGCTGTGCCCCCGGCCGTCGGCGCCGGGGCGACTGTCCATGCGTTCGCCCTGGGCCCGACAGCGTTCTTGAGCCCGGTTCCGCTCCGCCCGGAGAGGTCGGCACAGGCTGACGACGCCCGTCCATCGGCGCTGGCCCCGGCCCGTTCCGCCGGTTACCCGCATCCCATCGAAGCAGGAAGAAGGAGCGTCCCCATGCCTATCTCTCCGAATCAGGGTCCCACCGGCGGAGGCACGACGGTGACGATCACGGGTGTCAACCTCGCCGCCGCCTCCAAGGTGCTGTTCGGCACGAAGTCGGCCAGCATCACCTCAAACACGCCGACCTCGGTCACCGTGACCTCCCCGTCCGGGAACGGCCCTGTCGACGTGACCGTGACGACGGCGGGCGGGACGAGCAACCCGCTGTCGTTCTACTACATCGGCGCGCCGTTCAAGTCGTCGCTGAGCGCGAACACCGGGACGCTGGCCGGCGGCAACACCATCTCCATCTACGGCACCGGCCTGTCGACCGCGAGCAGCGTGTCCTTCGGCGCGAACTCCGTCTCCCCGACCGTGATCTCCGATGCCGAGCTCCAAGTGGTGGTGCCGGCTGGTTCCGGGGCCGGGTCGGTGTCGGTGACCGTGACGACAACGGGCGGCACCAACAACGGACTGTCCTACACCTATGTCGACGTCCCCTCGATCGTGTCGCTCGCCCCGCCCTCGGGATCGACTTCCGGTGGAACGGCGGTGTCCATCACGGGCACGAATCTCACCAGCACCCAGAGTGTCACCTTCGACGGCTTCGACGCACAGTCGATCAACGTCCTCAGCAGCACCCAGATGTGGGTGGTCACGCCGGCCCACACCGCCGGTGCAGTAGACGTCGTGGTCACCAACCTCGCCGGGTCCGCCACCGAGGTCGGCGGCTTCACCTACATCTCCAATCCCGCCATCTAGTCCGGCAGCCCCCTGGCGGGCAGACGCTCAACCCCCGTCCGGGCGGCAGCCTCTGCTCCGCCCGGACGGGCAAAGCCCCCACCAACAGCATCTGTGCCTGAGCAGGTCTGCATGCGGATCTCTCCGCAGTGGCGCGTGAAGGAGTTCAGCCATGGCTTTGCCCGTCGTCTCCTCGATCAGTCCCACCCAGGGGCCGCCTGCCGGCGGGACCACGGTCACCGTGACCGGTACGGGCTTCACCGGTACGACAGCCGTCAAGTTCGGCAGCAGTGCCGCCGCCTCGTTCACCGTTGTCAGCGGCACACAGATCGTCGCCGTGACTCCTGCCGGTACCGGCGCGGTCAATGTCACCGTCACCACGAGCGAGGGCAGCAGTACCCAGACCGTCACCTTTACCTATGTCCCCGCACCCACCCTGTCCGGCGTGTCGCCCAATCAGGGTCCGCTCGCGGGGGGCACCGTCGTGACCCTCACGGGCACGAATCTGTCGGGTGCGACGGCCGTGCGCTTCGACGGAATCGCGGCGACCTCGTTCACGGTCAATTCGGCCACGCAGATCACCGCGGTGACCCCTGCCCATGCGGCCGGTACCGCGGCGGTCACGGTGACCAGCCCCGGCGGCACCAGCAACTCCCTCACTTTCACGTACGTCCCCGCCCCCTCCCTGACGGGCCTGTCGCCCAACCAGGGTCCGGTCGCGGGCGGCACCACGGTTACGCTCACGGGCACGAACCTGTCGGGTGCGACGGCCGTGCGCTTCGACGGAATCGCGGCGACCTCGTTCACCGTCAACTCCGCCACCCAGATCACCGCGGTGGCTCCCGCCCACGCGGCCGGTACCGCGGCGGTCACGGTGACCACCCCCGGCGGCGTCAGCAACCCCGACAGTCCCAGCGCTTACTTCTACTACGCCGCACCGCCCGCGCTGACCTCCATGGCGCCCTCTTCCGGAACCACAGCCGGCGGCACCACGGTTACGCTCACGGGCACGAATCTGTCGGGTGCGACGGCCGTGCGCTTCGACGCGACCGCGGCGACCTCGTTCACCGTCAACTCCGCCACCCAGATCACCGCGGTGGCTCCCGCCCACGCGGCCGGTACCGCGGCGGTCACGGTGACCAACGTCGGCGGCACCAGCAACCCCCTCAGTTACAACTACCTCGGCGCACCGACCCTGACCGCCCTGAACCCTGCCCAGGGACCGACGTACGCGGGAAGCGTCGTCACGCTGACCGGCACGAACCTCACGACCACCACGAGTGTCCAGTTCGGCAGTACCTCCGCATCGTTCACCGTGCTTTCCCCGACCCAGATCACCGCCGTCGCCCCGGCCGGCTCCGCGGGGGCGGTGACCGTCACGGTCGCCACCACCGCCGGCGTCAGCAACGGGCTGACGTACACCCGGGTCGCGGCCCCTGCGATCTGACCGCCGTCCCGTGAGAGACGTCTTCCAGCGGGGCCGGACACTTGGCAGCAGACGTGTCCGGCTCCGCTCTCGGCCGGACGAGTGCGGGCCGATCAGATAAACGAGGCAATGTCGGACCTGTCAATTCACAGTCAAGGCGCCGTAGTTCTCCCCTAATCGAGCCGCTGGGACAGGGGTCATACGAATTTTGTTCGTGTCATAGCAAGGTTCTCGTCGGTGTATGCGTTTTTCTCTCCATGTCTCCCTTAATCGCAACCGCGTGGTGGAAGGCGTGGTGGTTCGTGATGCGCAGGAAAGTCGCTTCGTCGCTTGTCTCGGGGGCGGTGAGTTTAGGGCTGGCGTGTTCGCTGTCAGGGCCCGCAGCGGCTGCCCAGGGGTTGACGGGCGCCGCACCATCCGGCATTACGGTCGCCAATGCGGAGCGGAACGTATCCGCGGCGGCGGTCAGCGGGATCGTCACGGCGAGGACCGGCTTGCTTGTCCGCGCCCTGCCGACGACTGAATCTGCCAGGCTCGGCAGCTACTCCAGGAACGCCCGGATCGGTGTCCGGTGCAAGTCGTCCGGCGAGCGCGTCGGCGGCAGCGCAACGTGGTACAGGCTTGCGAATCGTTCAGGCTGGGTGGCCGGCGCCTACGTCAGAGTCCCAAGTGCCGTGCGGCGGTGCGGTGAGCCGGATCCTCAGGGCCCCCCGGGTCCCCCCGGCCCCCCGGGTCCCCCCGGCCCCCCGGGTCCGCAGGGCGAGGCCGGGCCTGCCGGGCCCGCTGGTGAGACCGGAGCCACCGGGCCTGCCGGGCCCGCCGGTCCGCAGGGCGAGACAGGGCCTGCCGGACCTCAGGGTGCGACCGGACCCGCCGGGCCCGCTGGTGAGACCGGAGCGACCGGGCCTGCCGGGCCCGCCGGGCCTCAGGGCGACACCGGACCTGCTGGTCCTCAGGGCGACACCGGGCCCGCTGGTCCTCAGGGCGACACCGGACCTGCTGGTCCTCAGGGCGACACCGGACCTGCTGGTCCTCAGGGCGACACCGGGGCTACGGGGCCTGCCGGGCCTCAGGGTGAGACCGGACCCGCTGGGCCCGCTGGCGAGACCGGCGCGACCGGGCCTGCCGGGCCTGAGGGTGAGACCGGCGCGACCGGGCCCGCCGGACCTCAGGGCGCCACCGGAGCGACGGGGCCCGCCGGACCTCAGGGTGCCATCGGCCCTGCTGGTCCGCAGGGTGAGACTGGAGCTACTGGAGCTACCGGGGCTCAAGGTGCGACCGGGCCTGCCGGGCCCACTGGACCCGCCGGACCCCAAGGGCCCTCCGGCACCGCCAGCGTCACTCCCGTTTACGGAACGGCCACGACGCTCGGTCCGGGGCAGACGATGGCTCGCGTCGCCGTCTGTCCGGAAGGCAGGGCGATCTTCGGTGGGTGGATGTCGGGCGACGAGGTCGTCCCCGTGAGCAGCTATCGGACTACGACCACGAATGCCGACGACAGCTGGACCGTGAACTTCCACAACAGCTCCACCACGCAGGAATATTCCATTCAGGCCATTGCCTACTGTGCGCCGTGACGCCGTGACGGCGCCCCGGCGATGGCAAGGTCCCTGAGACGAGAGCGGGGCTCCGCGGTCCATCGAGACCGCGGAGCCCCGCTCTCGTAGCCGCTCGTCCTCTCCTCGCGTAACGTGACGGAGCATGAAGATCCTCATCAGCGCCGACATGGAGGGCGCCACGGGTGTGACGTGGCCGGCCGACGTGCTGCCGGGTACGCCGCAGTGGGAGCGGTGCCGGGCGATGTTCACCTCCGACGTCAACGCGGCCGTGCTGGGATTCTTCGACGGCGGCGCCGACGAGGTGCTCGTGAACGAGGCGCACTCGACCATGCGCAACCTCCTCCTCGAACAGCTCGACGAGCGCGCGCAGATGCTGACGGGGCGGCACAAGTCCCTCTCCATGGTGGAGGGCGTGCAGCACGGCGACGTGGACGGCATCGCGTTCGTCGGCTATCACGCGGGCGCCGGCGCGGAGGGCGTCCTCGCCCACACCTACCTCGCGAACTCCGTCACCGGGGTCTGGCTGAACGACGTACGGGCGAGCGAGGGTCTGCTGAACGCGCACGTCGTCGCCGAGTACGGGGTGCCCGTCGTCCTGGTCACCGGTGACGACGTGGCCTGCGAGGACGCACTGGGCTACGCGCCAGAGGCGCTGAAGGTCGCCGTCAAGGACCATGTGTCGCGGTACGCGGCCGTGTGCCGTACGCCTGCCAGGACCGCCGCCGACATCCGTGCCGCGGCCAAGGAGGCGGCCGCGCTGGCGGTCCGCCACGAGCCGGTGGACGGCGGTCCGTTCACCGTCGCCGTGGAGTTCGACGCCGAGCACCTCGCGATGGCCGCGACCGTCGTCCCGGGCGTGCACCGCATCGGGGAGCGGAAGGTGGCGTACACGAGCGAGAACATGTACGAGGGGATCCGCACCTTCAAGGCGGTCACCACGATCGCCTCGGCCGCGGTGGAGGAGCAGTATGGCTGACCAGCGGGCTCTGGACGAGGCCGTGACGTTCACGTCCGACCTCATCCGCATCGACACCACGAACCGGGGCGGCGGCGACTGCCGGGAGCGGCCGGCCGCCGAGTACGCCGCGGCCCGGCTCGCCGAGGCGGGGCTCGAGCCCACGCTCCTGGAGCGTGCGAAGGGCCGTACGAACGTCGTCGCCCGTATCGAGGGCACCGATCCGGCGGCCGACGCGCTTCTCGTGCACGGTCACCTGGACGTGGTGCCCGCCGAGGCCGCGGACTGGAGCGTGCACCCGTTCTCCGGGGAAGTCCGCGACGGGGTCGTCTGGGGCCGGGGCGCGGTCGACATGAAGAACATGGACGCGATGATCCTCGCGGTCGTCCGGGACTGGGCGCGTCACGGCGTACGGCCCCGGCGGGACATGGTGATCGCGTTCACCGCGGACGAGGAGGCCAGCGCCGAGGACGGCTCCGGATTCCTCGCCGACAAGCACGCCGCGCTCTTCGAGGGCTGCACCGAGGGCATCAGCGAGTCCGGGGCGTTCACCTTCCACGACGGCGGCGGCCGGGAGCTCTACCCCATCGCGGCCGGTGAGCGCGGCACCGGCTGGCTCAAGCTCACCGCCCGCGGCCGGGCCGGACACGGCTCCAAGGTGAACGGCGAGAACGCGGTGACCCGCCTCGCCGCCGCGATCACCCGGATCGGCGAGTACGAGTGGCCGCTGCGCCTGACCCCGACCGTGCGCGCCGCCCTCACCGAACTCGCCGCGCTGTACGGCATCAAGACCGACCTGTCCGACGCGGACGCGTTTCTCGACGAGCTCGGGCCGGCCGCGAAGCTCGTCGAGGCGACCGTCCGCAACAGCGCCAACCCGACCATGCTGGACGCCGGCTACAAGATCAACGTGGTTCCCGGGGAGGCCGTCGCCCACGTCGACGGGCGATATCTTCCCGGCGGGGAGGACGAGTTCCGCACCACCCTCGACCGGCTCACCGGGCCGGACGTGGAGTGGGAGTTCCACCACCGTGAGGTGGCCCTCCAGGCGCCGGTCGACTCACCGACGTACGCGAAGATGCGGGCCGCCGTGGAGGAGTTCGCTCCCGAGGGGCACGTGGTGCCGTACTGCATGTCCGGCGGCACGGACGCCAAGCAGTTCTCGCGCCTCGGTATCACGGGCTACGGATTCACGCCGCTGAAACTCCCGGAGGGCTTCGACTACCAGGCCCTCTTCCACGGAGTCGACGAGCGTGTCCCGGTCGGGGCGCTGCACTTCGGCGTCCGCGTCCTCGACCGCTTCCTGCGGACCGCCTAGGCGAGTGGGGGACAACGTGCAGACCTTGCCGTACGGTTCCTGGCCCTCGCCCCTCGACGCCGCGCTCGCCGCCGCGCACGACGGGCACCCCGAGTACGTCGGCTTCGTCGGCGACGAGGCGTGGTGGACCGAGCCGCGCCCCACCGAGGACGGGCGGCGCACGCTCGTACGACGGCGCGCCGACGGCCGCGAGGAGTCGCTGCTGCCCGCTCCGTGGAACGTGCGCAGCCGGGTCATCGAGTACGGCGGACAGCCCTGGGCCGCAGCCGTGACCGACGGCGAACCGCTCGTGGTGTTCGTGAACTTCGCCGACCAGCGCCTGTACCGGTACCGGCCGGGGAGCGAACCCCGCCCGCTCACCCCCGTGTCGCCGGTTGGCGGCGGACTGCGCTGGGCCGAGCCGCGGGTGCGCCTCGCCGAGGGCGAAGTGTGGTGCGTCCTGGAGGAGTTCACCGGCGACGGCCCCACCGACGTCCGCCGTGTCCTGGCCGCCGTGCCGCTGGACGGCTCGGCCGCCCAGGACCGGGACGCCGTACGTGAACTCACCGGCGGCCGGCACCGGTTCGTCACCGGACCCCGGATCTCGCCCGACGGGCGGCGCGCGGCCTGGCTGGCCTGGGACCACCCGCGCATGCCGTGGGACGGCACGGAGCTCGTTCTCGCCGACGTCGCCCCGGACGGCACCCTCCACGGGCCCCGGACGGTGGCCGGCGGCCCCGAGGAGTCGATCGCCCAGGCGGACTGGGCGCCGGACGGCTCCCTGCTGTACGCCAGCGACCGCACCGGCTGGTGGAACCTCTACCGCGACGGCGAGCCGCTGTGCCCGCGCGAGGAGGAGTTCGGCGGGCCGTTGTGGAAGCTCGGCCACCGCTGGTTCGCTCCGCTGGACAGCGGCATGATCGCCGTCGTGCACGGCCGGGGCGCCACCGTCCTCGGGATACTGGACCCCGAGACCGGCGAGGTCGTCGACGCGGCGGGCCCGTGGACCGAGTTCGCGCCCACGCTCGCGGTGCACGGCGAGCGGGTCGTGGCCGTCGGAGCCAGTCCGCGCAGCGCGTACGAGGTGGTCGAGCTGGACGCCCGGACCGGCCGGGCCCGGGTGATCGGGGCCGCGCACGACGACGCGGTCGACCCCGCCCACTACCCCGAGCCGCAGATCCGCACCTTCACCGGTCCCGCCGGACGCGAGATCCACGCGCACCTCTACCCGCCCCACAACCCCGGCTGCGTGGCACCCGGCGACGAGCTGCCGCCGTACGTCGTATGGGCGCACGGCGGTCCCACCGGGCGCGCACCGCTCGTCCTCGACCTGGAGATCGCCTACTTCACCTCGCGGGGCATCGGAGTCGCCGAGGTCGACTACGGGGGCTCGGCCGGATACGGCCGGGAGTACCGCAACCGGCTGCGCGAGCAGTGGGGCGTGGTCGACGTCGAGGACTGCGCGGCCGTCGCCCTGGCCCTCGCGAGCGAGGGGACGGCCGACCGCCGCCGGCTCGCCGTGCGCGGCGGCAGCGCGGGCGGCTGGACCGCCGCGGCCTCGCTCGCCATGACCGACGTCTACGCCTGCGGCACGATCATGTACCCGATCCTCGACCTCGCCGGCTGGGGCACGGGGGAGACCCACGACTTCGAGTCCCGGTACCTGGAGACGCTGGTCGGGCCGTACGCCGAGGTGCCCGGACGGTACGCGGAGCGCTCGCCCGCCGAGCACGCCGACCGGATCACCGCGCCCTTCCTGCTGCTGCAGGGCCTGGACGACGTGATCTGCCCGCCCGCGCAGTGCGAGCGGTTCCTGGCCCGCATGGCGGGCAGACGGGTGCCGCACGCGTACATCGCCTTCGAGGGGGAGGGGCACGGCTTCCGGCGGGCCGAGACGACGATCCGCGTCCTGGAGTCCGAACTCTCCCTGTACGCGCAGGTCTTCGGCCTGAACCCGCGCGGCATCCCGACATTGGAGCTCGTGAAGTGAAGGAACTCGTCCGGCCGTCCCGGCTCGCCCCCGGCGCCCGCGTCGCCGTCGTCGCGCCGAGCGGACCCGTGCCGGAGGAGCGGCTGCAGGCCGGGCTCGACGTGCTGCGCGGCTGGGACCTCGATCCGTCGGCGGGAGCCCATGTGCTGGACCGGCACGGCGAGCTCCCCTACCTGGCGGGCACGGACGCGGCCCGGGCCGCCGACCTGCAGAACGTCTGGTGCGATCCGTCCGTGGACGCGGTGTTCTGCGCCCGCGGCGGGTACGGGGCGCAGCGCATGGTCGACCTGCTCGACTGGGAGGCGATGCGGGCGGCCAGGCCGAAGGTACTGGTCGGGTTCAGCGACGTCACCGCCCTGCACGAGGCGTTCGCGGCGCGGCTCGGCCTCGTCACGCTGCACGGGCCGATGGCGGCGGGCGTCGACTTCGTCAAGCACGCGCGGGCACAGGAGCACCTGAAGGCCACGCTGTTCGCCCCGGAGACGGTGCGCACGATCACCTCCGGCGGTACGGCCCTGGTCCCCGGCCGGGCGCGGGGCGTCACCCTCGGCGGCTGCCTGTGCCTGCTCGCCGCCGAGCTCGGCGGCCCGCACGCGCGTGGCTCGGCGGGTGGCGGGCTGTTGTGCCTGGAGGACGTGGGAGAGGAGACGTACCGGCTCGACCGCTACCTCACCCAACTCCTGCGCGCCGACTGGCTGGAGGGGGTGCGCGGCGTGCTGCTCGGTTCGTGGGAGCGGTGCGAGGCGTACGAGCGGGTACGGGCGCTGCTCGTCGACCGGCTCGGCGGCCTGGGCGTACCCGTCGTCGAGGAGTTCGGGTTCGGGCACTGCGAAGGGGCGTTGACGATCCCGTTCGGGGTGAGCGCCGAACTCGACGCGGACACGGGAACGTTGACGCTCGACGAGCCGGCCCTGCGCTGAGGTACGCCGGCGCCTCCGGTCACCCGTCCGGCCCACGCCACCGCCCCGTGTGACGGCGCTTGCCGCGCGGGACGCGCGGGGGGCGGTCATGCTGGCTCACATGAGCCCGAAGACCTCCGGGAGTCGTGGCAAGGCCGGTGTGAAGGAGTAGGTGAAGACGCCCGCCAGGGCCGGCGTGCTGCTGCTCGTCGTCATCACCCTGATCTTCATCTTCGAGAACACCGGCACCACCGAGATCCGGCTGCTGATCCCCTTGGTGACGATGCCGCTGTGGGTGGCGCTGCTCGCCACGGGTGCCATCGGCGCGCTGTATGGGGCCCTTCTCATGAGACGGCGCGGCTAGCGCCGGAGAGGGCCGTAGGGTGGCCGGGTGCCTCACAACGCCTCCCGCTATCTCGCCGAAGGCCCCCGCGTCGGTATTCGTCACTTCACCTACGACGACGGTGCCGAGTTCACCGCCCGGGCCCGGGAGAGCAAGGACCTGCATCATCCGTGGCTCTTTCCGCCGGTCAGCGGCGATGCCTACACCGCGTACGCCGGCCGGCTGATCGAGGATCCGACCAAGGCGGGATTCCTCGTCTGCGAGCGGGACGGCGGCGGCATCGCCGGGTTCGTCAACATCAACAACATCGTCGAGGGCGGCTTCCAGTGCGGGGCGCTCGGGTACGGCGTCTTCGCGCACGCCGCCGGGCGCGGGCTGATGCGCGAGGGGCTGGGCCTCGTGGTGGGGCACGCCTTCGGGCCCATGCGACTGCACCGGCTCGAGAGCAACGTGCAGCCCGGCAACGCCGCGTCGATCGCGCTCGCCCGCAGCTGCGGCTTCCGCCTGGAAGGCTTCTCGCCGGACATGATCTTCATCGACGGTGCCTGGCGGGACCACGAGCGCTGGGCGATCACCGCCGAGATGACCGGGCTGCGGACTTCCGGTTGATCTTCATCGTGTCCAGGTCCGTGACGGTGGACCTCAGCGCGCCGAAACCGTAGCCGAGGCCGTTCAGCGTGTCCTGCGCCCGGTCCTCCGCGATCGCGGCCGCCATCTCGTCGCCGTCCGCCGCGTCCGACACCACCACGTACCGCATCGAGAAGTGCTTGAGCGGCGACGGTTCGTACGACAGCGTCCCCTCCTCGGTGAAGCGCATGCTCGTCAGACCGTGGTCGCCGGCCTCCGCCAGCAGCCGCGCCCGGGCTTCGCCGGTCAGCCCGTCCCAGGTGCCCCGGACGATGACCCGGTAGGTATGCCGCTCGCCCATGCGTCGTTCCGTCCCTCCGCAATCCGATGGACGACCGACTCTACGTCGGCGGGGACCGGCCGCATACGGAATTTCGTGCTGCCTGCGCGCTGCGCGAGCGGCGGATCGTGGTGCGGTCACCGGCTCGGCGCCTCGCTCGCCCTGCGCCGTCTCGGACGGCACGGACAGCTGTCGCCGACGCCTCCCCGGCAACTCCGACCGTCCTCGACGCGACC
Source organism: Streptomyces sp. NPDC040410 (assembly GCF_055595715.1). Classification (NCBI taxonomy): domain Bacteria; kingdom Bacillati; phylum Actinomycetota; class Actinomycetes; order Kitasatosporales; family Streptomycetaceae; genus Streptomyces; species Streptomyces sp. NPDC040410. Next base: position 557,713 of record NZ_JBVIVK010000001.1, on the reverse strand, counting down.
GTGCTCGACGCGACCGTGACGCCCGCCGTCGACAGCCCCGACCCGGACGGGCTCCCTTCTACGGAGGTCACCGGCGGCCTGTGGGCCCGTCTCAGCGGCGAACCCCTCCCGGACCGCTACGGCTTCCGGATGCGGCCGGACCGGTAGCCGGGGCTAGGATCTGCGGTCCACGTACTCGTACACCGCACCGCCCGGATGCATCACGATCAGATTGCGGCCCACCGGTGTCGCGACGGGGCCCGCGATGATGCGGGCGCCCAGTTCACTGAGCACATGGTGGGCCTCGTCGACGTCTTCGACGGCGATCGTCGCGGCGACCTTGCGCAGCAGCTCCAGCTCGGCCTCGGGGCCGCTCATCAGCAGGAAGCAGCCGATCGCGGCCACCTGGACGCCGCCGCGCTCGAAACGGAGGGCGCTGCCGCCCGCCAGCCGTTCGTAGAAGGGGACCGCGGCCTCCAGGTCGTCGACGCAGACGCGCAGCGTGGCTCCCAGAATCTCCATGCGGTCGAGCCTAGTGCCGCGGCCGGCAGAGGAGATCGATTCGGGTCGTTTCGCCTGCCGGGCCGGCGAGCAGGGGATTGCCGGACGGAGCGGGTACCCGGCCCGGAGGCGGCCTCACGCGCCGGTGCGCGGCCGTCACGAACCGCGCTATGCGTACGTCGGCCCTGGGTGCTGAACCGGATGCCGGGGCGTGCCAGGCCGGTGGCCCCCGTGTACCGGCCGGAGCTCGCGGCCCGCGCGGCTCAGCCGCCGCCCTGGAGCTGCGGCAGCACCTTGGTGCGGTAGAAGTCGAAGAAGCCGCGCTGGTCGGGGCCGATCTGGTTGACGCAGATCCGGTCGAAGCCCGCGTCGGCGAAGGCGGACAGCGCGGTGACGTGCTCGTCGACGTCGTCGCCGCACACCGAGTTCTCGCCGACCGTCTCCTCGGTGACCAGCGGCTCCAACTGCTCGAAGTGCCTTGGCGAGGGCAGGACCTGGCCCATCTCGCCGGGCAGGAACTGGTTGGACCACAGCCGGCGCACGGTCCGTACGGCCTCGTCGCGGTCGGCGCCGTAGCAGACCTTGACGCCGCCGCCCACGGGCTTGGCGCCCCCGCCGCCCTTGCGGAACTGCTCGACCATCGTCTCGTCCGGCGTCATCGTGATGTAGCCGTCGCCCACGCGGGCCGCGAGCGCGGTCGCCGCCGGGCCGAAGCCGGAGATGTCGATCGGGACGGGTTCCTCGGGGACCGTGTAGAGGCGGGCGTTCTCCACCCTGTAGTGGGTGCCGTAGTGACTGACCTCCTCACCGGTGAACAGCCGGCGCATCACCTGGATGGCCTCCTCCAGCATCTCCAGGCGCACGTTCGCCGGCGGCCAGACATGGCCGAGGATGTGCTCGTTCAGGGCCTCGCCGCTGCCGACGCCCAGCCGGAAGCGCCCGTTCGTCATCACGGCCGTGGTCGCCGCTGCCTGGGCCACCACCGCGGGGTGGATCCGGACGGTCGGGCAGGTCACCGCCGTCTCGACGGGCAGGGACACCGCCTCCGAGAGCGCGCCGATCACCGACCAGACGAAGGGGCTCTGCCCCTGCGCGCCGTTCCACGGGTGGTAGTGGTCCGAGATCCACAGCGACCGGAACCCGGCCTGTTCGGCCATCCGCGCCTGCTCCACCAGGTCGGCGGGAGCGAACTCCTCGCACGACAGGAAGTAGCCGTACTCGGGCATGGGAGCACCTCCGATGACACTCCGCGACGGGGCGGATCGGGTCGCCGTCCGGGTACCCGGCGCCCGGGACGGAAACCGGGCCACGTTTGGGTGCCCTGACCAGGGGGACGCGGAAGGCTGCCGAGTTACGCGACAGCCCGGAGGCGAACCGTGAGTCGACCCCGCATCGTGATCGTCGGTGCCGGCTTCGCCGGGTACCGGACGGCCCGGACCCTGTCCCGGATGACCCGCGACAAGGCCGACGTCACCCTGCTCAACCCGACCGACTACTTCCTGTACCTGCCCCTGCTGCCCCAGGTCGCCGCCGGAATCCTGGAGCCGCGCAGGGTCACCGTCTCCCTCTCGGGCACCCTGCCCCGTGTACGTCTGGTGCTGGGGGAGGCCGACAGCATCGACCTCGACGGGCACACCGTCCACTACACCGACCCCGAGGGCGGCACCGGCACCCTGCCGTACGACCGGCTCGTGCTCGCCGTCGGCAGCGTGAACAAACTGCTTCCCATCCCCGGCGTCGCCGAGAACGCGCACGGCTTCCGGGGCCTTCCCGAGGCGCTGTACCTGCGCGACCACGTCACCCGGCAGGTGGAGCTCGCGGCCGCCGCCGACGACCCGGAGAGCCGCGCCGCGCGGTGCACCTTCGTGGTGGTCGGCGCCGGCTACACCGGCACCGAGGTCGCGGCGCACGGCCAGATGTACACCGAGGCGCAGGTGCGCAAGCACCCTCTGCGGGAGGGCGTACGACCGCGCTGGCTGCTCCTCGACATCGCGTCCCGCGTCCTGCCGGAGCTCGACGAGCACCTCTCGCGCACCGCCGAGCGCGTACTGCGGCAGCGGGGCGTGGAGGTGCGCATGGGCACCTCCGTGAAGGAGGCCACGCCGGGCGGCGTCCTGCTGAGCGACGGCGAGTTCGTCGAGACGCGCACGCTCGTCTGGTGTGTCGGAGTGAGGCCCGATCCGCTCGTCGAGGGCATCGGGCGGCCCCTGGAGCGGGGCCGGCTGATCGTCGACCCGTACCTCCAAGTCCCGGGCCACCCCGAGGTGTTCGCGTGCGGTGACGCCGCGGCCGTACCCGATCTGAACAACCCCGGGATGTTCACTCCGATGACCGCACAGCACGCGTGGCGGCACGGCGGGATCGCGGCCCGGAATGTCGCCGCCTCGCTCGGCATCGGCGAGCGGCGTCCGTACCGCCACCGCGACCTGGGTTTCGTCGTGGACCTGGGCGGTGCGAAGGCCGCCGCCAACCCGCTCGGCGTGCCCCTGTCCGGGCCGGTGGCCGGTGCGGTCACCCGCGGCTACCACCTCGCGGCCATGCCCGGCAACCGTGTCCGGGTCGCGGCCGACTGGCTGCTGGACTCCGTACTGCCGCGCCAGGCCGTCCAGTTGGGGCTCGTACGGTCCTGGTCGGTGCCGTTGGACACGGCGTCGCCGGAACTGGCACGGGTGCCGGGCGGGCCAAAGCGGCGCGCGGAGCCCACCGCCGGCTCGGGACCCGGAGCAGCGACGACGGCGGATACGGGCGGGCCCGGAGCCGGCACGGCCGCTGATGAGGGCGGGCCCGGAGCGGGCACGGCCGCTGGTAAGGGCGGGCCCGCAGACGGCAGGGAGCCGGGAGCGGGGCCCGCGCGGACCCGGGGCACCGGATCGGCCGCTCAGGCAGGGCATTTCGGAGCCGAGCTGGCGAAGAATCAGCCGGGTGGTGAGCTGGCGAGGAATCAGCCGGGTGGCGAACCCGTGAAGGACCGGCCGGGTGGTGAGCCCGCGAAGGACCGGCCGGGTGGTGAGCCCGCGAAGGACCGGCTGGGCGGCGAACCCGCGAAGAACCAGCCCGGCCCCGAGCCCGCGAGAAAGCAGCCCGGCCCCGACCCCGTCGCAGGCCCCCGCCCCGAGCCGGCGAAGGGCCGTCCGGAGCCCCCGAAGGACCATCCCGCCCCCGGCCCGGTCAGGCGCTCCGACAGCACGTCACCCGCCCCCGCGGAAGGAGACTCATGAAAACCGCCGAACTCGACGAACTGGCCCAGCAGTTGCGCGTGGACAGCGTTCGGGCGTCCGCCGCCGCGGGCTCCGGGCACCCGACCTCCTCGATGTCCGCCGCCGACCTCATGGCCGTACTCCTCTCGAACCACTTCCGCCACGATTTCGAGCGCCCCGCCCATCCCGGCAACGACCGCTTCGTCCTCTCCAAGGGACACGCCTCGCCCCTGCTGTACGCCGCCTACAAGGCGGTCGGCGTCATCGACGACGGCGAGCTGCTCACCTTCCGCAAGCTGGGCAGCCGGCTCGAAGGGCATCCGACGCCCCGGCGGCTGCCGTGGGTCGAGACGGCCACCGGCTCGCTCGGGCAGGGGCTGCCGGTCGGCGTCGGCATCGCACTGTCCGGCAAGCGGCTCGACCGCACCGGCTACCGGGTGTGGGTGCTGTGCGGGGACAGCGAGCTGGCCGAGGGCTCCGTGTGGGAGGCTGCCGAGCACGCGGGTTACGAGCACCTCGACAACCTCACCGCGATCATCGACGTCAACCGGCTCGGCCAGCGCGGCCCCACCCGGCACGGCCACGACCTCGACGCCTACGCCCGCCGCTTCCAGGCCTTCGGCTGGCACACCGTGGAGATCGACGGGCACGACGTCGACGCGATCGACCGCGCGTACGGCGAGGCCAGGTCCACCTCCGGCCAGCCGACCGCGATCCTCGCCCGCACCCTCAAGGGCAAGGGCGTCGAGTCGGTCCAGGACCGAGAGGGTCTGCACGGAAAGCCGCTGCCGGACGCCGAGGAGGCGATAGCCGAGCTCGGCGGACCGCGCGACCTGCGCATCCGGGTGCACGAGCCGCCCGCCGCCCGCATGCTGCACGCCGTACGCACCGGTTCCGTGGATCTGCCCGGCTGGGACAAGGGGGACTCGCAGGAAGGGGTCGCCACCCGCGACGCCTACGGGCAGGCGCTCGCCGCGCTCGGCTCCGGACGCGGCGACGTCGTCGCCCTCGACGGCGAGGTGGGCGACTCCACCCGCGCCGAGCTCTTCGCCAAGGAGCACCCCGACCGCTACTTCGAGTGCTACATCGCCGAGCAGCAGATGGTCGCGGCGGCGGTGGGTCTCGCGGCGCGCGGCTGGGTGCCGTACGCCGCCACGTTCGCGGCCTTCCTGACCCGCGCGTACGACTTCGTGCGGATGGCGTCGGTCAGCGGCTCGGGCATCAACCTCGTCGGCTCGCACGCGGGGGTCGCCATCGGGCAGGACGGCCCCAGCCAGATGGGTCTCGAGGACCTGGCGATGATGCGGGCGGTGTACGGCTCGACCGTGCTGTACCCGTGCGACGCCAACCAGACCGCCCGGCTCGTCGGCGAGATGGCGGGGCTGGACGGCGTCCGCTATCTGCGCACCTCGCGCGGGGCGAGCCCGGTGATCTACGGACCCGACGAGGAGTTCCCGGTCGGCGGCAGCAAGGTCCTGCGCTCCTCCGAGCAAGACCGGATGACGGTCGTCGCGGCGGGCGTCACCGTGCACGAGGCGCTGGCCGCCGCCGACGCGCTGGAACGGCAGGGCATCCAGGTCCGGGTGATCGACCTGTACTCGGTCAAACCGGTCGACCGGCCCACCCTCCGGCAGGCCGCCGCGGACACCGGTTGCCTGCTGACCGTGGAGGACCACCACGAGGAGGGCGGCCTCGGCGACGCCGTCCTCGACGCGTTCACCGACGGGCGGCCTGTGCCGCGCCTGGTGCGCCTGGCCGTCCGTACGATGCCGGGCTCGGGGTCCCCGGACGAGCAGCTGCACGCCGCGGGCATCGACGCGGAGTCGATCGCGGCGGCGGGCCGGCTGCTGGTGGAGGAGGCGGTCGTGCGGTGAGCGGGGACGACGTGCGGACCGTGCGGGCCGGACGTCGCACGGTGGAGGTGCACCGGCCGGACAAGGTGCTGTTCCCCGGCGGCGGGGATACGAAGGAGTACACCAAGGGGGACCTCGTCGACTACTACCGGGCCGTCGCCCCGTTCATGCTGCCGCACCTGCGCGGCCGCCCGCTGATGCTGGAGCGCTGCCCGGACGGCCTCGACGGCCCCCGGTTCATGCAGAAGAACACTCCGGAGACCTACCCGGACTGGATCACCCGAGCCGAGGTCCCGAAGGAGGGCGGCGCCGTATGCCACACCGTGTGCGACGACACGGCCACCCTGGTGTACCTGGCCGACCAGGCCGCGCTCACCCTGCACCGCTGGCTGTCCCGGGCCGGCCGCGTCGACCGGCCCGACCGCTTGGTCTTCGACCTCGATCCGGGAGGGGACGACTTCCCGGCGGTGCGCCGGGCGGCGCGGCAGCTCCGGGAACTGCTCGACGAGCTGGGCCTCCCCTCGGGGCTGATGACCACCGGCTCCCGCGGCCTGCACGTGGTGGTGCCGGTGACCGGGCGCGAGGACTTCGACGAGGTGCGTGAGTTCGCCCGCGACGTCGCCCGCACGCTCGCCGCCGCCCAACCCGACGAGCTCACCACCGCCGCCCGCAAGAAGGACCGGGGCGACCGGCTCTACCTCGACGTGGGGCGCAACGCCTACGCGCAGACCGCCGTCGTGCCCTTCAGCGTCCGTGCCCGCCCCGGCGCGCCCGTGGCCACTCCGGTCACCTGGTCCCAGCTGGACGACCCCGGACTCGACGCCCGCCGCTGGACCGTCGCCGACGCGGTGGAGCAGGCCCGCGCCCGTCCCTGGGCCGAGCTGATGAGCCGAGGCCGCGCGCTGGGGCCGGCCCGGCGCAGGCTCGGCAAGGTGCCTGGCTGACGCGCGTCTCCCTGGAGGTTTGGCCAACGCCCGATCGGCCACCCGGAGGAGGAGGTGGCCATGTCGAACACAAGAAGCACATCGGATTCGCAGCATTCCCGGAATTCCCCCAGAGGGACCGAAAAGCGTACGGAGAAGAAGGTGGCGGACAAACGGCCCAGCACCATGGAGGTGCTGCGCCAGGCGCGCGCGCAGCTCGCGGAGCTGACGGGCAAGTCCGCCGAGACCGTTTCGTCGTTCGAGCAGACGGAGGAAGGCTGGTCGCTGGAGGTCGAGGTGCTGGAGCTCACTCGCGTGCCCGACACGATGAGCCTGATGGCGAGCTACCAGGTCGACCTCGACCCGCAGGGCCGGCTCACCGGCTACCGGCGCGTTCGCCGATACGAACGCGGGCGTTCCGACGCACATAGGGCCGGCGGCCGCTAGGCCGCCCGCCGGCGACCACAACCGCTCACGAAACCAAAGACAAGGAGGCGCGGTCGGCATGACCGTTGTCCCGGCACAGCAGAGCGGCGGAGGGGGCGGCAGCAGCGGCCTCTACGACGTTCTGGAACTAGTCCTCGACAGGGGTCTCGTCATTGACGCGTTCATACGGGTCTCCCTGGTCGGTATCGAGATCCTGAAGATCGATGTGCGCGTCGTCGTGGCCAGTGTCGATACCTATCTGCGCTTCGCCGAGGCGTGCAACCGCCTCGACCTGGAGTCCGGCGCCAGCAAGACGCCGGGCCTGCCCGAAGTGGTCGGCGAGGTCACCGAGTCCGGCGCGCGTGGCAAGTCCAAGGGAGCGCTGTCCGGCGCCGCCGAGACCATTTCCGGTGCCTTCAAGCAGGCACGCGAGGAGGGCGAGACGGGCGAGACCGAGTCCAGGCCGCGCCGCAAGTCCACGGCCTCGCGCACCCGCAGGAAGGAGGAAGAGGAGTGAGCACGTACGTCTACGGCATCACGGCCGCTTCGCATCCTTCGCTGCCCGAGGGGATGGGCGGGGTCGGCGATCCGGCGCGCCCCGTGCGCATCCTGCGGGAGGGCGATCTGGCGGCCGTCGTCAGCGACGCCCCCGAGGGGCTGCGCCCCAAGCGCAGGGACCTGCTCGCCCACCAGAACGTTCTGAGCGAGGCGGGCGCTGCGGGCTCCCTGCTGCCCATGCGGTTCGGCAGCGTCGCCACGGACGACAGTGCGGTCACCGGAGTGCTCGCGGAGCGCGCCGAGCACTACAAGGAACGTCTGCGGACCCTGGACGGCAAGGTCGAGTACAACATCAAGGCCACCCACCACGAGGAGGCCGTACTGCACCTCGTGATGTCCGAGAATCCGGAGATCCGCGCCATGACGGAGGCCAACCGGCAGGCGGGCGGCGGTACTTACGAGCAGCGGCTGCAACTCGGCGAGATGGTGGTGGCCGCGGTCAAGGGCCGGGAGGCCGAGGACGCGGTGGAGATTCAGAGCGCCCTGGAACCTGCCGCGGAGGCCATGAGCGTGGGGCCCGAGTCCACGGGCTGGATCGTCAATCTGTCGTTCCTGGTGGACCGCGACTCTGCCGAGGAGTTTCTCGCCGTGGCGGAGCAGGCCCGCAAGACGCATCCGCACCTCGAGCTGCGGGTCAACGGGCCGCTGCCCCCGTACAGCTTCGTCGAGCCCGGCCCCGCCGAGCCCGCGGGCACCGCGATCGGTGCCGAGAGCGGGGAGGAGTAGGGCCGTGGGGCTGATCGGAGAGGTGCTGCTGCTGCCGTTCGCACCCGTGCGCGGCAGTGCCTGGGTGGTCAGACAGGTGCTGAACGAGGCGGAACGGCTCTACTACGACCCCGCCGCGATCCGGGCCGAACTCGCCCAGTTGGAAGAGCGGTTGGAGGCCGGCGAGATCGACGAGGAGGAGTTCGACCGATTGGAGGACGAGCTTCTCGACCGGCTGGAGATCGGCCTGCGCGGCAGCGCGGGCTCAGGTGAGGGGACGGCACGATGAATCGAGTGGGACTGGGCCTCGCGATCGGGGCCGGATACGTCCTCGGACGTACCAAGAAGATGAAACTCGCGTTCGCCATCGGCTCTCTCGTGGCCGGCAAGCGGATGCACCTCAGCCCGCGGGCGCTGGCGGACCTGGCCTCCCAGCAGCTGCTGAAGAACCCGCAGTTCAAGGAGATCGGGGACCAGCTGCGCGGGGATCTGCGCGGAGTCGGCAAGGCGGCCTCGGGCGCCATGGTCGAGCGGCAGATCGACGCGCTCGCCGACCGGCTGCACAGCCGTACCGCCGAGGTCCGCGACCACCTCGAGGGCGTGGTGCCGGACGCGGGGGACCTCGGCGCGGAGGACGAGGAACCCGAGGACTCCGAGGAGCCTCAGGACGAGCAGCCTGAGGACGAGGAAGCGGAAGCCGAGGAGGAGTCTGAGGACGAGGAGTTCGAGGACGAGGAGCCTGAGGACGAGGAAGCGGAAGCCGAGGAGGAGCCTGAGGACGAGGAGCCTGAGGACGAGGAAGCGGAAGCCGAGGAAGCGGAAGCCGAGGAGGAGCCGGAGCCGCGCCGGAGGAAGGCGGCGGCGAAGAAGACTCCGGCGAAGAAGGCCGCCAAGAAGGCGCCCGCGAAGAAGGCGGCGGCGAAGAAGGCCCCCGCCAAGAAAGCGGCGGCCAAGAAGGCCGGCGCCAGGAAGACGGCCGGAAAGAAGACGGCCGCGACCAGGGCGTCCGGACCCGGTGCCCGGGCCCGGAGGCCGAAGGGCGGCGGTGGACGATGACCGAGACCCTCTCCGGCGCGCGGGACGCGGCCGGCAAGGCGACGAATGACAACCCGCTCACCGGCCTCGCCCAGAGCGAGGCCACCGACCGGCTCAAGGCCGAACTGCAGGAGTACCTCGCGGCCCAGGCCCAGCGCCTGATGGTCGGTGTGGGCCGCAAGCTCGGCGAGACCACGGGCAAGCTGAACGACATCGCCGAGGGCAACAGCCCGGGCTTCGCCAAGCTCGCCCTCGACGGCGGACGCAAGCTCGCCGAGGGCAAGGGCCCGCTGCGGTCCGCGCTGGAGCTCGGCGCCACCCGAGTAAAGGACAACGTGATGGGCGCGTTCAAGAACCTCGGGGGCGGCAAGGGGAAGCGGAAGAGCAGCGCGGGCAAGAAACCCACCGTCATCCTCGAGTCCGTCGACATCGGCCTGCCGCTGCGCACGGTCTACGACCAGTGGACCCAGTACCAGGAGTTCAGCACCTTCGCTAAGGGTGTGAAGGCCGCGAGCCGCGCCGACGACACGACCTCCGACTGGCAGCTGAAGGTCTTCTGGTCCAGCCGCAGCTGGAAGGCCAAGACCAACGAGCAGGTGCCGGACGACCGGATCTCCTGGACGTCGGAGGGCGCCAAGGGCACCACCAGGGGCGTCGTCTCCTTCCACAAGCTCACCGACAGCCTCACCCGCGTCCTTCTGGTCATCGAGTACTTCCCCTCGGGCCTGTTCGAGAAGACGGGCAACATCTGGCGCGCCCAGGGTCGCCGAGCCCGTCTCGACCTCAAGAACTTCGTCCGCTTCATCACGATCAAGGGCGAGGCGGAGGACTCCTGGAGGGGCGAGATCCGCGACGGCGAGGTCGTCGTCAGCCACGAGGACGCGGTCGCGGAGGAGGAGGCGGAGGAAGAGGAGCCCCAGGACGAAGAGGAAGAGCCTGAGGGCGAGTACGAGGAGGAAGAGGAGCCCGAGGAGGAAGAGGAAGAGCCTGAGGAAGAAGAGGAAGAGCCTGAGGCCGATGTCGAGGAGGAAGAGGAGCCCGAGGAGGAAGAGGAAGAGCCTGAGGGTGAGTACGAGGAGGAAGAGGAGCGCGAGTACGAGTCCGCTGGCGGCGGGAGCCGGCGATGACCATGCCCCAGCGGCTGCCCGAGCCCTATGGGCAGGGCGGCGGCGCGAACCTCGCCGACATCCTGGAACGGGTGCTCGACAAGGGGATCGTCATCGCGGGTGACATTCGCATCAACCTGCTCGACATCGAACTCCTCACCATCAAGCTGCGGCTCATCGTCGCCTCCGTCGACAAGGCGAAGGAGATGGGCATCGACTGGTGGGAGGACGACCCCGCGCTGTCCTCCGGCGCCCGGCGCAAGGAACTCGCCCGCGAAAACGCCGAGTTGCGCGAGCGGCTCGCTCAAATGGACGCCCAACTGGACACCGGCCGCGCGCAGAAGGAGGCTCCATGACCGGACTGCGGTACGTCTACGCCGTCTGCCACCCCCTCGGCGCGCCCCTGCAGGCGGAGCTGACGGGCGTGGCGGGCGACCCGCCCCGGCTGCTGACCCATCACGGGCTGATCGCCGTCGTCAGTCATGTGCCGGAGCGGGACTTCGCCGAGGAGCCGCTCCGCGCACATCTGGAGGATCTGGACTGGCTGACCGAGACCGCCCGGGCCCACCAGGGTGTGATCGACGCGCTCACCGTGGTCACCACCCCGCTGCCGCTGCGGCTCGGCACCGTGTTCCGGGACGACAGCGGCGTACGCGTGATGATGGAGGCGCGCGAGGTCGACTTCCGGCGCACCCTGGACCGGCTGGAAGGGCGGGTGGAATGGGGCGTCAAGGTCTACCTCGAAGCGGAGCCGCGGGAAACCGGCGGTCCGGTGGAAAAGGCCGCGTCGGGACGGGACTATCTACGGCAGCGCCGCCGGCACGTCCGGGCGCACGAGGACATGTGGCAGAAGGCCGAGGAGTTCTCGAGCCGACTGCACGCCACGCTTTCCTCCTACGCCGAGGATTCCCGGCTGCACGCACCGCAGAATCCCGCGCTTTCCGGCACCTCGGGCCGGAACGTGCTCAACGCCGCCTATCTGGTGCCGCGCGGCGAATCCGAGGAATTCGTGGAACTCGTGGACCGGACGAAGGACGACATCCCGGGAATGCGCGTCGAACTCACCGGCCCCTGGGCGGCCTATTCCTTTGCCGGGGAGGAGGCGCCGTGACCGTCGTCGAACGCCGTGAGATCGCGCTCGTGGACCTGCTCGACCGGCTGCTCGCCGGCGGCGTCGTCATCACGGGGGACATCACCCTGCGCATCGCGGACGTCGACCTCGTCCGTATCGACCTGAACGCGCTGATCAGTTCGGTGAACGAGCAGGTGCCGTCACCGTGGGGGAGTTGACGTGACAAAGAGCCGCAACCGCATGGACCTCGATCCGGACACCGTCGAGCGCGACCTGGTCAAACTCGTCCTCACCGTGGTGGAGTTGCTGCGTCAGCTGATGGAGCGCCAGGCGCTGCGCCGTTTCGACACCGGCGACCTGAGCGAGGAGCAGGAGGAGCGGATCGGGCTCACCCTGATGCTGCTCGACGACCGCATGACCGAGCTGCGGGAGCGCTACGGACTGCGGCCCGAGGACCTGAATCTGGACCTCGGGCCGCTCGGACCATTGCTTCCCCGGGAATGAATTCCGGGCTTAATTCACCACCTGTACCAGCGGCCCCTGCCTCCGCTCGCGGCAGGGCCACGGAACAGGAAGCCCAGCAGCCACACGACGAGGACCGCCAGCGCAATCCACCACAGAAGTTTCACCGCAAACCCGGCACCGAAAAGAATCAGCACCAGAAGCAGTACCAGCAGGATGGGAACCATAGTGTGAACCTCCTGCCTTTCGAGTTTCCCGAAAACCGTGGTTCAGGCTTCCTTGCGGCAGAGAATTTCTCCGTGCAGCACGCTGAACCAGCCGTCCTCCCGCTGTCCCCACTCCCGCCACGCCTGCGACACGGCCCGCAGCTGCTCCTCGGTGGCATGACCGCCCTCGGTGGCCCGCTCCGCGTACGCGGACGCCAGCGTGCGGTCCGCCCACAGCCCGCTCCACCACGCCCGCTCCTCGGCGGTGGCGAAGGTCCAGGTGGTGGAGGTGGCCGTGACGTCGGTGAGCCCCGCCCGCAGCGCCCACGACTTCAGCCGGCGTCCGGCGTCCGGCTCGCCGCCGTTGGCACGGGCCACCCTGCGGTACAGGTCCAGCCAGTCGTCCATGCCCGGTGACTCGGGGTACCACGTCATGGCCGCGTAGTCCGAGTCGCGGACGGCGATGAACCCGCCCGGCTTCGTGACCCGCTTCATCTCGCGCAGCGCCTGTACCGGATCGCCGACGTGCTGCAGCACCTGGTGGGCGTGGACCACGCAGAACGTGTCGTCCGGGTAGTCCAGGGCGTGCACGTCGGCGACCGCGAAGTCGGTGTTCGTCAGGCCCCGGGCGGCGGCCGTGGCGCGCGCCTGGTCCAGGATGTCCGGCGCCTGGTCGACGCCGGTGACGTGGCCGTCGGGGACCAGGGCCGCCAGGTCGGCGGTGATCGTGCCCGGCCCGCAGCCGATGTCCAGGACGGCCATGTGGGGCTTCAGTGAAGCGAGGAGGTAGGCCGCGGAGTTGGCGGCGGTGCGCCAGGTGTGGGAGCGCAGCACCGACTCGTGGTGCCCGTGTGTGTAGACGGCGGTCTCCTGCGACTTCGACATGGCCGGTCCCCTTCTCGTCGTACTGCCCGCGGGGCTTTCCGCCCCGTGGGCCGGTACGCCTCACCGTATGTGCGCATGCCGAATAATGAGACCTTCGTTTTACCATGTGGACTGACAGGTGATCAGTTCTCGGGCAGCGGACGGAACACCGTGAGCGCCCCGGCGAGCTTCTCAAGCGTCAACTCTCCCTGCACTTCGATGACTTCGCCGTCGTACGCCAGGAGCGTGCCCGGGGCCACGCCGGCCACCCGCAGACGGCCCACCTGGACCGCCGCGTGAGCGGGAGAGCGGGTCAGCGGCCCGGCCACGGCGGCCGCGAGCAGCCGCAGCCCCGGCCGCCGGCCGCCGTGCACGACCCGTACGTCGAGCTGTCCGTCCGCGAGGTCGAGCCGGCGGCCCGGCGCGAGGCCCATCCGGTGGTACGTGCCGTTTCCGGCGAACAGCAGCCACAGCGGGTGGGCCTGACCGCGGAACTCGGCCTCCAGCGGATGCCGGTCGGCGCGCAGCACGCGCAGCGCCCCGAGCACTCCGGCCGGCCAGCCGCCGATCCGCTTCGACCAGCGTTCCCGCTCGCGCACCAGCTCCGGGTACACGCCCAGACTGCAGGTGTTGAGGAAGATGCCCTGCCGCTCGCCGCAGACGAACCGGCCCACGTCCACGCGCACGCCCTCGCCCTCCTGGACGGCCCGGCTCAGGTCGCGGGCGCCCTCCACCCCCAGGTCGTAGGCGAAGTGGTTCAGCGTGCCCCCGGGGAGCACCGCGAGCGGCAGGTCGTGGCGCAGGGCGACCTCGGCGGCGGCGTTGACCGTGCCGTCGCCGCCGCACACCCCGAGCACCACGGCACGGGCCGCCGCCTTCTCCAGCTCGGACCGCGTGTCCGCCGGCGCGCACTCGATGATCTCGGCCCGCGGCAGGCTGTCACGCAGGGCGCGCACGCGGTCGGCGGTGCCCGAGGCCGTGTTGGCGACCATCACCAGGCCCTCGCCGTCCGGCAGCGCCGGGACCCCGGCGCGCGGCCGGGCCGGCGGGACGACCTGGGCGCGGGTCGGCACCATGCCCCGTACGGCGAAGGCGGCGCACGCGCCGAGGGCCGCGCCCGCCAGCACGTCGCTCGGGAAGTGGACACCGGTGTAGACGCGGGACATGGCCACCGAGAACGCGACCGGAGCCACCACCGCGCCCCAGGCCGGCGACTCCAGGGCGACCCCGGTGGCGAACGCGGCCGCCGAGGCGGAGTGACCGGACGGGAACGACGTGGTGATGGGCTGCCGCTTCAGCTGCCGGACCAGGGGAACCGGGTCCAGCAGGGGCCGGTTGCGGCGCACCGTGCGCTTGCCGAGGGTGTTGATGGTCAGGGAGGCCAGGCTGAGGGAGGCGATACCGCGGGCCGCCGCCCGGCGGGCCCGCGGCGTGCGGCTCACGGCCAGCGCCGCGGCCGCCGTGAACCACAGCACGCCGTGGTTCGCGCTCCGGCTCAGCCGGGGCAGCACGCGCTCGGCGCCGGGCCAGTGCCGCTCCGCGGCGAACTCGAACAGCCGGCAGTCCAGGGCCAGCAGGCGGTCGCGCAGAACGTGGGGGCCGGGCTTCGGGACGGTGAGGTCGACGTCTGGGCTCATGCACACCGTGTACCCCGGCCTGCGCGGATCGTGTACGGGTCCGCCACGGGCGATGTGACGAGGGCCGTTCGAAAACCGCTTGTCGGGCCGGTCCGGCCAGCTCAGACTGGCTCCTCATGGGACATCTGGAAGCCGCTCACCTGGAGTACCACCTCCCCGACGGGAGGGCGCTCCTCGGAGACGTGTCCTTCCGGGTGGGCGAAGGGGCCGCCGTGGCCCTCGTCGGGCCCAACGGCGCCGGCAAGACCACCCTGCTCCGGCTGATCTCGGGCGAGCTGAAACCCCACGGCGGGACCGTCACCGTCAGTGGCGGCCTGGGTGTGATGCGCCAGTTCGTGGGGTCCGTCCGGGACGAGACGACCGTAAGGGACCTGCTCGTGTCGGTGGCCACACCCCGGATCCGCGAGGCGGCGCGGGCCGTCGACGCGGGCGAGCACGCCATCATGACCGTCGACGACGAGGCCGCTCAGCTCACGTACGCGCAGGCCCTCGCCGACTGGGCCGAGGTGCGCGGATACGAGGCCGAGACCCTGTGGGACATGTGCACGACGGCCGCCCTCGGCGTGCCCTACGAGAAGGCCCAGTGGCGCCAGGTGCGCACCCTGTCCGGCGGCGAGCAGAAGCGGCTGGTCCTGGAGGCACTGCTGCGCGGCACGGACGAGGTGCTGCTGCTCGACGAGCCCGACAACTACCTCGACGTGCCCGGCAAGCGCTGGCTCGAGGAGCGTCTGAAGGAGACCCGCAAGACGGTCCTGTTCGTCTCGCACGACCGCGAACTCCTCGCCCGCGCCGCCGAGAGGATCGTCTCCGTCGAACCCTCGCCCGCGGGCGCCGACGCCTGGGTGCACGGCGGCGGCTTCACCACCTACCACGAGGCCCGGCGCGAACGCTTCGCCCGCTTCGAGGAACTGCGAAGGCGCTGGGACGAGAAGCACGCGCAGCTGAGGAAGCTGGTGCTGAACCTCCGTCAGGCCGCCTCCATCAGCCACGAGCTGGCCTCCCGCTACCAGGCCGCCCAGACCCGCCTGCGCAAGTTCGAGGAGGCCGGCCCGCCGCCGGAGCCGCCGCGCGAGCAGGACATCAGGATGCGTCTGAAGGGCGGCCGTACCGGCGTCAGGGCCGTCACCTGCCAGGCACTCGAGCTCACCGGCCTGATGAAGCCCTTCGACCTTGAGGTCTTCTACGGCGAGCGGGTCGCCGTCCTCGGCTCCAACGGCTCGGGCAAGTCGCACTTCCTGCGCCTGCTGGCCGGCGACGACGTCGCGCACACCGGGATGTGGAAGCTCGGGGCGCGCGTCGTGCCCGGACACTTCGCCCAGACACACGCCCACCCCGAGCTGACCGGCCGCACACTGCTCGACATCCTCTGGCAGGAGCACTCCCAGGACCGCGGCGCCGCCATGTCCCGGCTGCGCCGCTACGAACTCACCCAGCAGGCCGAACAGAGCTTCGACCGGCTCTCCGGCGGCCAGCAGGCCCGCTTCCAGATCCTCCTGCTGGAGCTGGAGGGCGTCACGGCCCTGCTCCTCGACGAGCCGACCG
This sequence comes from Streptomyces sp. NPDC040410, assembly GCF_055595715.1. Lineage (NCBI taxonomy): Bacteria > Bacillati > Actinomycetota > Actinomycetes > Kitasatosporales > Streptomycetaceae > Streptomyces > Streptomyces sp. NPDC040410. The sequence goes on along the minus strand of NZ_JBVIVK010000001.1, from coordinate 541,647 downwards.
ACAACCTCGACCTGGAGTCCGCCGAAGCCCTCCAGGAGGGCCTGGAGGCCTTCGACGGCACCGTTCTCGCGGTCACCCACGACCGCTGGTTCGCCCGCTCCTTCGACCGGTACCTCGTCTTCGGCAGCGACGGCAGGGTCCGCGAGACACCGGAGCCGGTGTGGGACGAACGCAGGGTGGAACGAGCCCGCTAGTGCCGCGTCAGCCAAGGTTCGCCCCGTCGCGACGCCCGGCACGCCCTCTCGCCGCACCGGCCGAAAGCCCAAGTACGTCCAGTACGAGGACTTCCGGCCGGCACGCCGAGAGCACGCACCGGACGCCGTTCCTTGACGGGCAAACCTTGGCTGACGCGGCACTAGTGCCGCGGGGCAGGCGGCTCACGTCCAGCGCAGCAGCGCGCCCAGGCCGCCCGCCGGCACCTCGCCCTCGGCCGCCGGGGCCACCGAGAGTGCCGGAGCGCCCGTCGCGACCGCCGAGCGGATCAGCGCGTCGTCCGCGCGGGCCGGCCAGGGGTGCTGCTCGCCGAGGGCCCTGAGATCCGTACGGCGGACCGCCAGCTGGTCCGGGTCCCCGCCGATCCACACCTCGCGGTGCGCGTCGGGGCCGTCAGGCCGGATCAGCAGCTCGTCGATACGGTGCTCACGGGCGGCCTCGACCAGCGCGGGCACGCCCTCCACAGCCCCGGCACGGCCCTCGGCACCCGGATCGCGGGCCGCCAGGAACCGGTCCAGTTCCCGCTCCGCCCGCTGCCGCACATGCTCGGCGCGCGCCTGCTCCACGTCGGCGTCGAGCAGCCTGCTGCCGGTGCCGTGCGGGGCCTCCACCACGAGCTCGTGCAGGCGTTTGGGCAGCCGCTCGCGCACGGCCCGCTTCTCCCGCTCGTCGCCGACCAGGATGAGCAGGTCGGCCCGCGTCTCCTCCTGGCAGACGGTGAGCGCGTCGGCGATCTCGGCCGCGTTGTGCTCCCACGTGTTCTCCACCTTGAGCTGGAAGTGCCGCTCCGACCAGTCGGCCGTGCCCGTACGGTGCACGGGCCACTGCCGGCCGCCCACCGAACCCGCGTCCTGCCTGCCCAGCGCGGTGCGCAGCTCGAAGTCGGCGCCCCTGCGGTCGATGTACGCCACCACGCACACCGGGTCCTCACCGGCCAGCTCCAGCAGGGGCGCGGTGTGCGGCAGCAGCGCCCAGTGCGCACTGTCGCCGCCCGGGGGCCGAGCCAGCGGCGGATCCAGCACCACCTCCCCCGCTCGGGCGAACAGGGCCCGCCCGTGCGTCTCGGGGGAGTGCCGCAGCTCCTCCAGAGCGTCCCGTACGGCCCGGCACGTCTCGTCGTCGGCTCCCTGCCCGGCCAGGTCCCGGGACAGCGCCTCGGCTGCCAGATGCCGCTCGTGGGAGGTGTCCTCCGTGTGCCGGGAGGTGTCGACGTATACGGAGGCCCAAGGGCCGGGATGTTCGTACAGTGGATGCAGAAAGGCGAGATCCATGGCTCCCTCCCGGATGCCGCTCGGGGTAGTGCTCAGCTCACCGGGCGGGTACCCGGACCGCAGACACGAACACGACGAGCGGACCACCACCATGACCGGAGTCGACGCCAACCGCCTGGACGACCAGCAGCTCATGAAAGAGCTGGAGACCATCCACCGCACCCGCCACGACACCCTGCTGTACGGCTCGAACGACGCGCTGCGCGCCCACAACGACCGCATGGCACAGCTGGAGGGCGAGTACCTGCGCCGCAACCCGCGCCGCCCGGTCGCCGCGGGCCGCACCCGGGAAGGGGCCCGGGAACGCGGATGCGGGGAGTCGGCGACCCCCGGCCCCTGAATGAACAGCCGAGGACGCCTTCCGGCGGTCAGCCGGCCTCCTCGGCGAACACGTCGAGGAACGCCTCGCAGAACGCCTTCAGGTCGTCCGGCTTGCGGCTGGTCACCAGCTTGTTCGGGCCCTCGCCGCAGATCCTCACCTGCTCGTCGACCCAGGTGCCGCCCGCGTTGCGGATGTCGGTGCGCAGACTCGGCCAGGAGGTCAGCACCCGGCCGCGCACGACGTCCGCCTCGACCAGCGTCCACGGCGCGTGACAGATCGCGGCGACGGGACGGCCCTGCGTGAAGAAGTCCGCCACGAACGACACGGCCTTCCCGTCCATGCGCAGGAAGTCCGGACCGGCGACGCCGCCCGGCAGGACCAGCCCGCCGAAGGACTCGGCGGAGGTCTCGCCCACGACCTCGTCCACGGGGAACCTGTCCGCCTTGTCCAGGTGATGGAACGCCTGGATCTCCCCGCGCTTCGTCGACACGAGCACGGGTTCGTGGCCCGTGCCCTGCGCGGCCTGCCACGCGTCGGTGAGCTCGATCTGCTCGACGCCTGCGGGCGCGGTCAGGAATGCGATGCGCATGATGGTCCAACGTCCTTTCGTGCCATGCCGGTTCGCCCCGTGGCCGACCGAGGAGTCGTGGTGGCCCCGCGCACCGCGGCTCCGCCGACGGCGGAGCCCGTGGCGTCGGCCTCCGCGGCCTGTTCCCGGGTCATACCCCTCCCCGGTGGCCCGGCCCGGCGCGGCTGATGTCCGCGAGCACCGAGCCCGGGTCCTCGGCCTCGGCCAGATCCCCGAGGCTCACCATCCCGACCGGCAGCCCGTCCTCGACGACCGGCAGGCGGCGCACCGCGTGGGCGCGCATCAGCGCCACGGCGGCCGACACGGGGTCGTCCGGAGCGACCACGACCGGATCGGGTGTGCACACGGACCGGGCGCTCGCCGTCAGCGGGTCGGCGCCCTCGGCGACCGCCCGCACCGTGATGTCCCGGTCGGTGAGCACGCCGACGACGCGCTGACCGTCGGCCACCACGACGTCGCCGATGTCCTGGGCGCGCATCAGCTGCGCCGCCTCGACGAGCGAGGCGTCCGGGCGTACGGCGACCACGCCCGGTGTCATGACCTCCCTCACGAAGTCAGCAGTCACTGCGAGCCCCTCCTCTGCGTCAGGGCCTCGGCCAGCTCCTGGACGTTGACGTAGCGCTCCCTGCGCGGCATCCGCTCCACCGCCTCGGCCAGGGCGTCGGGCGCGTGTTTGCGGCGCAGGACACGGCCCAGCTGCACGGAGTCCGCGGGGAAGGAGCTGCGCCCCAGAATGCGGGCCAGCTCCAGCCGGACCGCCTCCAGCGACGCCCCGGAACGGCCTGGTGCCACCGGCCCGCCCGCGATCCTCGGATCGTCGTCGGCGGACGGCTCGGGGTCGTGCCACTCCTCGGTCCGCGTGGGATGCCCGGACCTCAGCAGCCCCTGCAGTTCGTGCTTCATCTCTTCGTCGCGATGGACGCTCAGCCGGTCACTGCCTCGCTGCATGACTCCCTCCAGATCTTCGGGGTGGGCACCGCGTACCCGGAGACGGGACGCCGACACGGAGGTTTGCCCTCCGGATGAGCGGACACCCGGCCCACACCCCCCCACGGACGCACCTGGGGAAGGAATCGCCATGACCCTGCTCGCCGTGATCATCCCTCTCCTGTTGCTCGGCCTGGTTCTGGCCCTCGGCCGCTACGAGGAACTGCTGCTCCCGCCGGAGGACACCGACCGGCACGAACCGGCCGATGTTCCGCCTGCTTCTTCTCCCGGCCCGGCAGGAACTCCTGCACCTTCGCCTTGAACCCCTGCTTGATCACGGACCCCCGGTCTGCGGCCGCTGCGGCACGTGTCGGAGACCTCGGTGCTCATGGACGGACCTCCCGGACCTCTGGGACACAGGCAGCAGCCTTACGAGTCACCCTGAGGGCTTCCGGAAAACCTGACCCGGTGTTTGCGCCGGAAGGCCGGGGGCAGGCGCACTCTCAGTGCTTCGGACCGGAGGCACGCCCGTGGGAGCGGCGGCGAGCCGCCACGGCAACATCCGTCCGGACCCGCAGAGGCCCTCCCGCGTCGACCGTCCAACTCAAACCCTTCCAAGGGAGTTGCGACGCACATGCCGACCCATGTCAGCGCGAGGCACCACCCGCACGACGACGCCCCCGACACCGCGGGGGCCTTCCGTCAACTCGCAACGCTCCCCGCGGGGCAGCGGCGCGACACCCTCCGTGAGCAGATCGTCGAGGCCTGGCTGCCCATGGCCGACCGGCTCGCCGGCCGGTTCCGCAGCCGCGGCGAGAGCCTGGAGGACCTGCGCCAGGTCGCGGCCCTCGGTCTGGTCAAGGCCGTCGACCGGTACGACCCGGAGCACGGCAGCGCGTTCGAGAGCTATGCCGTTCCCACCATCACCGGCGAGATCAAACGCCACTTCCGTGACCACATGTGGACCCTGCACGTACCGCGCCGGGTCCAGGATCTGCGCAACCGCGTGCGGTTCGCCTGCCAGGACCTCACTCAGACCGTCTCGGGGCGCCGGCCGACGGTCGCCGAGATCGCCGAGCACGCCCACCTGAGCGAGGAGGACGTGCGGGTCGGGCTGGAGGCGCTGGAAAGCTTCACGGCGCTCTCGCTGGACGCGGAGCTGCCCGGCGGCGAGGACGGGTACTCGCTGAGCGACGCGCTCGGCTCGCCCGATCCGGCGCTGGACACGGTGGTGGACCGCGAGGCCGTCAAGCCGCAGCTCGCGGCGCTGCCGGAGCGGGACCGGGCCATCCTGTACATGCGGTTCTTCTCCGACATGACGCAGAGCCGGATCGCCGAGCAGCTGGGGATCTCGCAGATGCACGTGTCCCGGCTCATCAGCCGGTGCTGCGGGCGTGTGCGGGACCAGGTCATGCGGGATGCGGCCGCGTAGGCCGTAGCCGGGGCGCGCACGCGTCACCCGCTCGGCCGTCCCGCTAATGGGGTCCGGCCGCGGGCGGGGCGGCGGCGGGCGGGCTGTGATGGCAGCGAGGGCACGAGTGCCGTGTCCCGCAGCCGTCGGCCGAAGGAGCCCGCCCCATGCGTCGCACCGTCCGTGTCCTGTCCGTCGCCGCCCTGGCCAGTGCCGCCCTGGGCATCGCCGCCTCGGCCGCCTCCGCGGACCCGGGCGCGGAGGCCGGCCCGAGCACCGTCTCGGTCTCCTGTGACCCCGCCGGCGGACCACCGTCCGCCACCACCGATGCCACACCGGAGGACTCCGACGCGGGCACGGACGCCGGTACGGACGGCTTCGACGCGGGCACGGACGCCGCCTCACCGGACTTCGGTGAGGGCACCGAAGACACCGGGTCGTACGGAGAGTCGTACAGCGAGCCGAACGGCGAGTCGTGCGAGGACACCGAGCAGAACACGGAGTCGTACGGCGAGTCGTCCGGCGCCACCGAGTACAACAGCACGGAGTCGTACGGCGAGTCGTCCGGCGCCACCGAACACAGCACGGAGCCCTACAGCGGCACGAAGGAGTGCACCGAGCCGCACACCCACACCTGCGCCCCGGCGGTGATCCAGCACGGGGTGAAGGCCGGTGACGGCGGTTCCCTCACCGGCTCCGTCCCCGCCCTCGTCGCCGGCGGAGTCCTGATCGCGGGCGCTGCCGGCGCCGGCGTGCACCGCGTCTGGAACAGGAACTCCGCCCCGCACCAATGACCCGACGGCCATGAGGCCCTGCCACCCTGGGTACTCGGAGCCCGAGGGCACGCCTCACCCCACACGGCCCACGGAACATACGGCGAGGCCGCCCACCCCGGAGGTACGGATGCCGCGGACCGCCCCCCAGGGCCACGGGCCCGTACGGTACGGCCCGCCGGTCCCCGAGGACGGGCTGCCCGTGCTTCCCGAGTCGGCCGCCGTGCTCGCCGCCGCGGCGCCCCGCGCCGAGAGCGAACCGGTGGGCGGGGGGCCCGCCCTCCTGGCCGCCGCGTGCGGGTACTGGGACCGGCGCGGTCTGCCCGCCGAACCCGACCGCGTGACCGCGGCCCCCGGCGCGCCCGCCCTGCTGCTCGCCCTGACCGCGGCGCTCGGCGGCGACGTGCTGGTGCCCCGGCCCTGTGCGGCCTGGTGGGCGCCGTACGCGCGCCTGCTGGGAAGACCCGTCTTCCACGTGGCGACGCCGGCCGAGTCCGGTGGGGTGCCGGATCCGTACGCCCTCCTGGAGACCGTCCGCCGGGTCCGGGCCGAGGGCGGTGACCCGCGTCTGCTCGTGCTGTCCGTCGCCGACGACCCCACCGCCACCGTGGCACCGCCGGAGCTGCTGCACGAGACCGTGGAGGCCGCCTCCGGCGAAGGCCTGCACCTGGTCAGCGACGAGACCTGGCGGGACACCCTGCACGCGCCGCACGACACCGTCCTGCTCAGCCCCGCCGAGATGCTCCCCGGCGGGGTCACCGTCGTCACCGACCTGGCCGGTGCGCTGCTGCCGCCGGGCTGGCCGGCCGCGGCCGCCCGGTTCCCCGCGGGCGGGGCCGGCGAGGGCCTCCACGCACGCGTGCTCGACGTGCTGACGGCGCTCGGCGCCCGCGTCGCCGGACCGGTCGCCGCGGCGGCCGCGTACGCCCTCGCGGAGCCCGAGCCGGTCACCGCGCGCGTGGCCGCCGCCGTACGCCTGCACGCGCGCGTGGCCGCCGCCGCGTACCGCAGGGTCGTCGCCGCGGGTGCCATGGCCAGGCCTCCGCAGGCCGGCCGCCACCTCTACGTCGATCTGGGGCCACTGCGGGACGCGCTCGCCGGGCACGGCGTCGGCGACGCCCAGGAACTGGAGGACTTCCTCGCCGCCCGGCTGGGCATGCCCGCGCCCGGCGGCCACCGCTTCGGCGACGACCTCGGCGCACTGCGCGTCCGCCTGTCCACCGGCCCGCTGCTGGGTGGCACGGACGAGGAGCGCGCGGAATGCCTCACCTCACCCGCACCGTTGGAACTGCCACACGTGCAACGCGCGTTGATCCTTCTGGAGTCGGTCTTCGACGATCTCCGCGACGACGCTCAGCGATGGGAGCCTCCTCGATGACGCAGCAGTCCGAGTCGACCACCACGAGTACGAGCACCCAGGAAGCCGACGGCCCGGCGGCCACGTCACCCCTCGCCCCCGCGTTCCCCGGCCCGCTCCCGCCTCTCGCCGAGCCCCGTCCGCCGGCGGAGCGGCGCGTGTGGCCGCGCACCTTCCACGACCGGCTCACCGCCCCGCTGCCCGGCCTCAAGTCCATAGCCCGCTTCGCCCGCGAGGGCTCCGTACGACCGGGCCGCGAAGGCCTCGCCGACATCCCGCGCCTGCCCTACGAGCCGGCCCCCCTGCCCGCGGTCGACGCGCGCACGCTCGCCGTCTCCTGGGCGGGCCATGCCAGTTGGGTCATACAGACAGGCGGCCTGACCGTCCTGACGGACCCCGTCTGGTCCCGCCGGATCATCGGCACCCCGGAGCGCGTCACGCCCGTCGGCATCGACTGGAGCGCCCTGCCGCACATCGACGCGGTCGTCATCAGCCACAACCACTACGACCACCTGGACGCCCCCACCCTGCGCCGGCTCCCGCGCGACACCCCGGTGCTGGTGCCGGCCGGCCTCGGCCGCTGGTTCCACCGCCGCCGGTTCACCCACGTCACCGAACTGGACTGGTGGGAGGCGACCGAACTCGGCGGCGTCCGCTTCGACTTCGTCCCCGCCCACCACTGGTCCAAGCGCAGCCTCACCGACACCTGCCGCACCCTGTGGGGCGGCTGGGTGCTCACCGCGCCGGACGGACAGCGCCTGTACTTCGCGGGTGACACGGGATACGGCCACTGGTTCGCCCGCATCGGGCAGCGCTACCCGGGCATCGACCTCGCCCTCCTCCCCATCGGCGCCTACGACCCCCGCTGGTGGCTCAGTGACGTCCACTGCGACCCGGAGGAGGCCGTCCGGGCCGCGCAGGACGTCGGCGCCCGCCGCATGGCGCCCATGCACTGGGCGACGTTCGTCCTGTCGGCGGAGCCGGTGCTGGAGCCGCTCACCCGGGTCCGCGCGGCCTGGGAGAAGGCGGGCCTGGACCGAGACGACCTGTGGGACCTGCCGGTGGGCGGCTCACGGGTCCTCAGTTAGTGCCTGTCCGACCGCGGTCGGGAAACAGCCGGATACTGCCTGTCCGACTGCGGTCGGGAAACAGTCGGACAGGTCCCCCGCCCCTCCTACGCCCTGGCCGTCCCGCGAACCCGTCGCCACACGCTCGGTGTCGCGCTGACCAGCAAGGTCAGCGCGACCGCCGCGACCACGCCCTCCCACGGCTCCGCGAACAGCGAGCCGCCCAGGATCCCGATCAGCTGGTACGTCAGGGCCCAGGCCAGACAGGCCGGCAGGTCGCCGCGGGTGAAGCGGCACAGCGGCCACCGCGCCATCAGACAGGCCAGCATCACCGGGATGCGACCCGCCGGCACCAGCCGCGACACCACCAGGACCGCCACACCGTGGCCGGCGAGCTTCTCCTGCGCCTGCGCGAGCCGATCCTCCGGGGCCCGCGCCCGGATCGCCTCCAGCCAGCGCGACCCGTTCTTCGACCGCATCCCGCGCCGCCCCAGCCAGTACAGCGTCACATCGCCGAGGAACGCGGCCACCGAAGCCGTCACGAACACCAGCGCCAGGGCGAACGGCGCCGTCTGGTGGAACGCCACCACGGCCGCCGAACTCACCAGCGCCCCCGTCGGCACCACCGGCACCAGCGCCCCGATCAGCACCAGCAGGAACAGCGACGGATAGCCGATCGCCTGCTGGGTGGACTCCGGCGGCACCGTCGTCGCCGCGGCGGCCAGCAGCCTCACCGCGCGACCTCGAGGCGGACGCTCTCCCCGTGCCCCAGCCGGTGCACCGCCACCTCCGGCGCGCGCTCCGCGGCCAGGCGCACGAACTCCTCGCCCGGCGCGTGGAACTCATGGGGGCGCACGGCGTCCAACCCGATCGGCCAGTACGTGCCGTAGTGCACGGGCACGGCGCTGCGCGGCGCCAGCCGGGCCAGCGCCTCGGCCGCCCGGCCCGCGTCCAGATGCCCCGCACCGAGATACGGCCCCCAGCCGCCGACCGGCAGCAACGCCACGTCGACCGGCCCGACCTCCTTCGCCATCGAGTCGAACAGCCCGGTGTCCCCGGCGAAGTAGGTCCGGCCCTCGCCCTCGATGACGTAGCCGAGCGCGGGCGAGCGGTGCGGCCCGAGCGGCAGCCGTCGCCCGTCGTGCCGCGCGGGCACGGCCCGTACGACCAGGCTGTCGACCATGGTCTCGTCGCCGGGCCCCACCTCGCTCACCCGCAGATGGGCGAGCCGGCGCAGACCCGGCACCGACCGGCGTGCGCCCCGCGGCACAAGCACGCGCGTACCCGGTGCGAGCCCCGCGAGGGAGGGGATGTGCAGGTGGTCGGCGTGCAGATGGGAGACGAGCGCCACGGCGGCGCGCCGGGCCCCGGGCGGCGGCAGAGCACCGCGACGGCGGCGCAGGTGGGCGAGGCGGCGGGCGAACAGAGGATCGGTGATCACACGCACGTCCGAATCCTCGACCGTGCAGGTCGCGTGCCCCCACCAGGTGATCTCCACCGGCACCTCTTTGCCTCCTTCCCGCGACTCCCCGAAGCGTACGGGCAGGAGTAGGGTCGGCGGCGAAACCCGGAGGTGAGGGGGACGCCATGGGACAGGTGCGGGGTGCCTCCGGCAGGCCGGCCGTTGCGCAGCTGCGGGTCACGGCGATCGCGAGTCTGACGCCGCTCGAGGAACTGGACGCCGACCCCTTCCTGGTGGACTCCCGCAGCCAGCACGCGATGTGCGCGCGCTGGGCCGCCGAGCAGGGCTACGTGGTCACCCGGGAGTTACTCGTGCGGTCCGTGCGTGCCGACCACTGTGTGCTGTGGGACGGCGTCCGGCCCGGCCTCGACCTGTTCGTCGCGCCCAGCCGCCGGGTGCTGGAGAGCGCGCTGTCGTCCGTCGAGGAGTTCACCGCCGAGTGTGCGCGGCGCGGGGTGCGCGTGGAGACCGTGGGGCACGCGGAGCCGTCGTACGACGCCCAGATGAAGGCCCGGGTGCACCGCAGGCTGTCGATGCCCACGGCGGGCTACGACGGCCGGTAGGCCGGCGGCTTCGTGGACCCGGCCGCTCCGGCCGCCCGCTCTCGGGGGCCCGGAGATCCCTCCGCCCGTTGTGACAGGGTGAGTGCAGGCCCGCACCGACGACGGGCCCGGACGTGAGGTGGGCTGGGCGTGGGCGGAGGGCGTTGGCGGCGGGTCGCCAGTCAGGTGGGGCGGAGCGTCACGGTGTGGGCCGTGTCCACGCTCACCATGCTCGTGCTCGCCGGGATCCTGCCGGACTTCCAGCTCCAGTCGGCGGACGGCGACAGCGCCACCCGCATCGCCGTCACGGCCGCGTTCGGCGCCGGGGCCTTCGGTCTGCTCTCGGCCCTGGTCTGGCCGCTCCTCGTCCGGCTGCTGCTCCTCGTGCCCGCGCTGGTGCTCGGGCTGCTCGTCTTCGTGCTCAACGGCTCCCTGCTGCTGATAGCCCTGCGCATCAACCCGTCCGGACGCGGCGAGGCCGCCCCGGAGACCGCCGTCGTCGTGGCCGCCGTCATGTCCGCCGTCGCCTCCGCCACCGGCGCGGCCCTGGCCGTGCGCGACGACGACGCCTACCGCCGCAGGCTCTACCGCCTCGCCGACCGCCGGCGCCGGTCGGGGCCGCCGTCCCCCGCCACCCCCGGCACCGTCTTCCTGCAACTCGACGGCGTCGGCCACGACATCCTCCTCGCGGCCACCGGCAAGGGCCTGATGCCGACCGTGGCCGGGTGGCTCGGCGACCGGCCGTCCCACCGGCTCACCCCCTGGCGCACCGACTGGTCCAGCCAGACCGGCGCCAGCCAGCTCGGCATCCTGCACGGCAGCAACCACGACGTCCCCGCCTTCCGCTGGTACGAGAAGGACAGCCGTGAGGTGATGGTCTGCAACCGCCCGACCAGCGCCGCCGAACTCCAGCGCCGTGCCATGGAGCACGCGGGCCACGGCGGACTGCTCGGCGTCGACGGCGCCAGCCGCGGCAACCTCTTCAGCGGGGGCGCCGACGAACAGGCCCTCGTGCTGTCCATCGCCACCAAGCGGCGCAGCCGCCAGAACCGGTCCCGGGCGGGCTACTTCGCGTACTTCTCCGACCCGGCCAACGCCGTGCGCACCGCCATGTCCTTCGTCGCCGAGGTCTTCCGCGAGATCGGCCAGTCCACCCGGACCCGCCTGAGCAAGACCCGCCCGCGCGTGGCCCGCGGCGGGCTCTACCCCTTCGTCCGCGCCTTCGCGACCGTCGTCGAGCGGGACGTCGTGGTCGCCGCCGTCATGGGCGACATGCTCGCCGGCCGCACCGCGGTCTACGCCGACCTCGTGGCGTACGACGAGGTGGCACACCACTCCGGACCGCACAGCCGCGACGCCGAGAAGGTCCTCGAACGCCTCGACCGCGCGCTCGCGCTGATCGCCAACGTGGCCGAGCACGCCCCCCGCCCCTACCGCATCGTCGTCCTGTCCGACCACGGCCAGAGCCCCGGCGAGACCTTCCGCGCCCGCTACGGCCTCACCCTCGGCGACCTCGTCCGGGCCGGCTGCGGTCTGCCCGTGCCACGCAAGGCGCAGCGCACCCACAGCGGGGCCGAGGCACGCGCGGCCGTGCGCGCCGCACTGCGCCGGCCCGTCGAGGAGGGCGGCGAGCAACACCGGCCCTCGCGGCGGCGCTCCGAGCCGCTCGTGCTGGCCTCCGGCAACCTCGGACTGGTCTCCTTCCCGGACGTGCCGCACCGCATGAGCATGGAGGAGATCGACGCCCGCCACCCCGCACTGCTGACGACCCTCGCCAACCATCCCGGCATCGGCTTCCTGCTCGTGCGCAGTGAGAAGCACGGCGGGCTCGTTCTCGGCGCGCACGGCGCGGAGATCCCGCTGGACGAACTCGACGGGAACCCGGGCCCGCTCGCCGACTTCGGGCCCGGCGCCGCCGAGGCCGTCCGCCGCACCCACTCCTTCCCGCACACCGCCGACATCATGGTCAACTCCTGCCACGACCCGGCCGACGGCGAGGTCCTCGCCTTCGAGGAACAGATCGGCTCGCACGGCGGACTCGGCGGCGCCCAGGCGAAGCCGTTCCTGCTGTCGCCGCTCGCCTTCTCCGCGCCGGTCGAGGACGGCGCGGAACTCGCCGGGGCCGAACACATCCACCGCGTCCTGCACCGCTGGCTGCTCGAATCGAACGGGCCGCAGGTGCCGGTGGATGCGCAAAGGGATCAGCGCGCGGCCTGAGCGCCGGCAAAAAAACCGAGTGACGACCGCAACCGTCGATTGAGAACCTCGACGCCGAGTAACCACGTCCGCGAGAGCGGCGCCGGTCCAGGCGCAAAAAAAAGGGGGAACCTGCTTTGCAGGCTGCCGTCACAGTCACTCCCGCCCGCATACCCGAACTGCTGCTCGGCCTCGCGACCGTGCGGCCGGTCTTCCTCTGGGGTGCTCCCGGCATCGGAAAGTCCTCCCTGGTCAGGGAGTTCGCCGAGTCGCTGGGGCTGGAGTGCGTGAGTCTGCTCGGCACCCAGCTCGCGCCCGAGGACCTCATCGGCGTGCCGCAGATCCGCGACGGGCGGTCGGTGTTCTGCCCACCGGAGGCGATCGCCCGCGACGAGCCGTACTGCCTGTTCCTGGACGAGCTCAACGCGGCCACCCCGGACGTGCAGAAGGCCTTCTACTCGCTGATCCTGGACCGCCGTGTCGGGAACTACGAACTCCCCAAGGGCTCCATCGTCATCGGCGCCGGAAACCGGGCCACCGACAACGCCCTCGCCCGCCCGATCGCCTCCGCGCTCGTCAACCGCCTCACCCACGTGCACCTGGAAGCCTCCCCGAAGGACTGGCTCGCGTGGGCCGCCGGCAACGGCATCCACCCCTGGGTCCTTGACCACCTCACCGACCGGCCCGACCACCTGTGGTCCAAGCCGCCGAAGACCGAGGAGCCCTTCTCCACGCCCCGCTCCTGGCACATGCTCTCCGACGCACTGCACTCCTTCGGGCACGACCTCGACGAGGACACCCTCAAGGTCGTCGCGCACGGCACGCTGACGCCCGCCCACGCGGTCGCGTTCTGCGGATACGTCAAGGTCGTCCGCAGCCGGTTCGGCATCGAGGCGATCATCAAGGGGGACGCCCGCTGGCCGCACCGCACGGAGGACCGCGACCTGCTCTACTACCTCGCCGAGTCCTTCCGCGGCCGTCTGATCAAGGACCTGCCCGCCGGCAAGGAGCACCTGTCGGCGAACGGCCGGCAGACCGCGTACCGCGCCAAGTCGCTGCTCGTGCAGCTCGCCGAGATCTCCGTCGAGGTCGCCCAGACCGTCATCGCCTCCGACGCCGACGGCAATCCCGTGCTGCCCGCCTGGTTCCTCATCGAGGCCGCACGGGACATGCCACGGCTGGTGGAGGCGCGCCGATGAGCCGTCGCGGCAAGCAGCCCGAGGCCAAGAACGACCCGGCCGCCGAGGCGTGCGCCAAGGGCGTGCAGCTGGTGTGGGCCAACCCCGCGCTGGCCGCCATCGAGGCCCGGCTGTGCCGCGAGAAGGGATGCGAGGCCGCGCCCCGGCAGGGACTCGCCCGGGTCGACTCCAACGGCCGTGTCCACCTGCACCCCACCCGCCTCGCCGAGCCCGCCGAGTGGGCCTGGGCCATCGCCCACGCCCTGATCCACCTCGGCTTCGGACACGTTCCCGCCGCCGGCGGCGCGCGCGAGCAGCCCGACGGCCACGACCTCGCCGCCCGCTGCGCCGTCGTCAACCGCTTCCTGCTGTCCTTTCCCGTCGGCAGGGCACCGGACGACCTGCCCGCGTCCTACCCCGACGGCGACGAGGAACAGCTCGCCGCGCGCTGGCGGCGCAGCGGAATCCCGGCGGCCTACGAACACTGCGGTACGGGGGCCGGAGAGCCGGACCAGCTCCTCGTCCCCTGGTCCGGCTGGAACGGCCAGATCCCGGACTGGCAGCTGGCGTTCGCGCACGCCCTGACCCGCACCATGTCCACCGCCCTGGACATGGCGGGCGGCCGGCGCGACTCCATCGACGGGCGGCCGACGCCGCTGCAGCCCTGGCAGAAGGCCCTGAGCTGGTTCGTCTCCTCCTACCCGCTGCTCGGCGGCATCGCGGCCGGCATCAAGCTCGTCGCCGACGCCGAACTCGCCCGCGCGCACGACATCTCCGTCGCCGCCGTCAACGCGGAGGCCGGCGAGATCTACATCAACCCCCTCCGCCGTTTCGAGGACGAGGAATGGCGGTTCGTGCTCGCCCACGAGATGCTGCACGCCGCCCTGCGCCACGGCGACCGCTGCGGCACCCGCGACCCGTATCTGTTCAACGTCGCCTGCGACTACGTCATCAACGGCTGGCTGAACGAGATGCAGGTCGGCACCATGCCCGAAGGACTGCTGCACGACCCGCAGCTGGCCGGACTGTCCGCCGAGGAGGTCTACGACCGGATCGCCGGCGACCTGCGGCGCATGCGCCGCCTGGCCACCCTGCGCGGCAAGGGCAAGGGCGACGTGCTCGGCGGCCCGCTTGCCGCACCCGGCGACCACGTCGACCTCGACGAGTTCTACCGCCGCGGCCTCGCCCGCGGCCTGGACCTGCACCAGCGGCAGGAACGCGGCTTCCTGCCCGGCGGCCTGGTCGAGGAGATCCGCGCGCTCAGCCATCCGCCGCTGCCCTGGGACGCCCGACTCGCCCGCTGGTTCGACGAGTTCGTGCCCCGCCCCGAGCCCGTACGGTCGTACGCCCGCCTCTCCCGCCGCCAGGCGGCCACCCCCGACATCCCGCGCGCGGGCCGCTACCACCCGCCCGAGGAGATCGCCCGCTGCACCTTCGGCGTGGTCCTCGACACCTCCGGCTCCATGGACCGGGTCCTGCTCGGCAAGGCCCTCGGCGCCATCGCCTCGTACGCCACGGCCCGGGACGTACCCGCCGCACGGGTCGTGTTCTGCGACGCGGCACCGCACGACGCGGGCTACCTGCCGGTCACGGAGATCGCCGGCCGGGTACGCGTACACGGCCGCGGCGGAACCGTGCTGCAGCCGGGCGTCGACCTGCTGCACCGCGCGGACGACTTCCCGCCCGCCGCGCCGGTCCTGGTGATCACGGACGGCTGGTGCGACGTGCTGCGGGTGCGGCGGGAGCATGCGTACCTGATCCCGCGGGGGGCGCGGCTGCCGTTCACCGCCCGTGGACCGGTCTTCCGGGTGAGTTGAGCCGTAGGGTGATCGCAGGTCCGGGCAACCCGTCACCGGGACCGCTTGCGAAAGGAATGACCGTGGCCACCACGCGTACCGCACACACCGTCTGGGAAGGCAACCTGCTCGAGGGCAGCGGCGTCGTCACCTTCGACTCCTCCGGCATCGGGAGTCAGCCGGTGTCGTGGCCGTCGCGCGCCGAGCAGGCGAACGGCAAGACCAGCCCCGAGGAGCTGATCGCCGCCGCCCACTCCAGCTGCTTCTCCATGGCGCTGTCGCACGGCCTGGCCGGCGCCGGCACCCCGCCCACCCGCCTGGAGACCAAGGCCGACGTGACCTTCCAGCCCGGCGAGGGCATCACCGGCATCCACCTCACCGTGCGCGGTGAGGTGCCCGGCCTGGACGCCGACGGCTTCGCCTCGGCCGCCGAGGACGCCAAGAAGAACTGCCCGGTCAGCCAGGCCATCACCGGCACGACGATCACGCTGACGGCCGAACTCGCCTGACGCCCGCCCCCGGCTCTCCTTCCGCGCCGCGTCCTCGATCCGGGGGCGCGGCGCCGTCGTAACCGCGGGCTGCCGGGGTACGCGGCATTGACAAGAGCGCGCTCAAGTTTTGTGCTGGATTGTGGGAAGTGCCCTGGCGGAAGGGGACAGCGATGGCACGTGCGGTCGGTATCGATCTCGGGACCACGAACTCGGTGGTGGCCGTCCTGGAGGGCGGCGACCCCACCGTCGTCGCCAACGCGGAGGGCGCCAGGACCACACCGTCGGTCGTGGCCTTCGCCAAGAACGGGGAGGTGCTCGTCGGCGAGGTCGCCAAGCGGCAGGCCGTCACCAACGTCGAGCGCACCGCCCGCTCGGTGAAGCGGCACATGGGCGACGGACACTGGCGCTTCCCGGAGCAGGGCTCCGTCGACGGCACCCGGTACCGGGCCCAGGAACTGTCCGCCCGCGTGCTGCAGAAGCTGAAGCGGGACGCGGAGTCCTACCTGGGCGAGGACGTCACCGACGCGGTGATCACCGTACCGGCGTACTTCGACGACGCCCAGCGGCAGGCGACGAAGGAGGCCGGGGAGATCGCGGGCCTGAAAGTCCTGAGGATCATCAACGAGCCGACCGCCGCCGCACTCGCCTACGGCCTCGACCGGGGCGAGGAGCAGACCGTCCTAGTCTTCGACCTCGGCGGCGGCACCTTCGACGTCTCCCTTCTGGAGATCGGCGACGGCGTCATCGAGGTCAAGGCCACCAACGGCGACACCCACCTCGGCGGCGACGACTGGGACCAGCGGGTCGTCGAGTACCTCGTCAAGAAGTTCAAGGGGCAGTACGGCATCGACCTCGCGGGCGACAAGATGGCGGTGCAGCGGCTGCGCGAGGGGGCCGAGAAGGCCAAGATCGAGCTGTCCAGCTCGTCCGAGACCACGATCAACCTGCCCTACATCACCGCCTCCGCGGAGGGCCCGCTGCACCTCGACGAGAAGCTGACGCGCGCCCAGTTCCAGGAGCTCACCGCCGACCTGCTCGACCGCTGCAAGACCCCCTTCCACCAGGCGGTCAAGGACGCCGGTGTGAAGCTCGCCGCGATCGACCACGTGATCATGGTCGGCGGCTCGACCCGGATGCCCGCGGTGACCGACCTGGTCAAGGAACTCACCGGCAAGGACCCGCACAAGGGCGTCAACCCCGACGAGGTCGTGGCCGTGGGCGCGACCCTGCAGGCGGGCGTCATCCGCGGCGACGTCAAGGACGTCCTGCTGCTCGACGTCACCCCGCTGTCCCTGGGCATCGAGACCAAGGGCGGCATCATGACGAAGCTCATCGAACGCAACACCACGATCCCGACCCGGCGCTCGGAGATCTTCACGACGGCCACCGACAACCAGCCCTCGGTCGGCATCCAGGTCTACCAGGGCGAACGCGAGATCGCCGCCTACAACAAGAAGCTCGGCGTCTTCGACCTCACCGGGCTGCCGCCCGCTCCGCGCGGCGTCCCGCAGATCGAGGTCGCCTTCGACATCGACGCCAACGGGATCATGCACGTCTCCGCGAAGGACCTCGCCACCGGCCGCGAACAGAAGATGACCGTCACCGGCGGCTCGGCGCTGCCCAAGGACGACATCGACCGGATGATGCGGGAGGCCGAGCAGTACGCGGAGGAGGACCACAAACGCCGGGAGGCCGCGGAGACCAGAAACCAGGCCGAACAACTCGTCTACCAGACCGAGAAGTTCATCCGGGACAACGGCGACAAGGTCCCGCAGGACATCAAGGCGGAGGTCGAGTCGGCGGCCGCCGAGCTGAAACAGCTCCTGGAGCAGAACGCCGAGACGAGCGCCCTGCGGTCCGGGATCGAGAAACTCGCCGCCGTCAGTCAGAAGATGGGCCAGGCGATGTACGCACAGGCCCAGCAGCCGTCCACACAGGACACCGGCCAGGACGCGGGCCGGCACACCTCACCGCAGGACGAGGAAGGCGTGGTGGACGCGGAGATCGTCGACGACGAGAAGGACCAGGGGGAGCGGGAGGGCGGGGCGGCCTAGAGGTCCTGTCGTCGCGGGGCATCTGTGCAGAACCCTACGGTGAACCTGACATGCCAGGAGCCGAGCCGGGCAGGGCAGCGATGGGGGCAGCCGGTGTCCCGGCTGCCCCCATCGCTTGTTTCAGTGCCGACCCGTCGTTCGGACTGCTCCAGTCCCATCGATCCTTGCGTTCCGTACTGCCGTTGGCCTTCTCCGGACGGCAGGGCTCAGAGAGGCCGGAGGTAGCGTCGGACGGTCAGCGTGCGGCGCTGAGCAGGAGACGTTCGATGTCGGGAAGCGTGTCCTCGCCCGGCTCGTAGGCTTTGATCGCTTGGACGGTGCGCTCGTCAAGGACCGGTGCGATGTCTTCCAGCGTGTCAGGAGGCTCCATCCGCTGGTGCTCGCGATCCCCCCGCGTTCCCCGTCCTGCTTCTCCGCGAATGGTGATGGTGGTCAGGAAGTCGTCAATGCGCTGGCCGACGTGAGGTCGTGGGTCCGGCTCGGCTGCCTTTCCTCCGCCGGCACCGGCGCCCGGCGACGGCCACTGACGAGCGGATGGCTCGTCACCAGATGTGTCCCTGACACAAGCCCCGTCGGCAGATTGGAGCGTACCGTGCCTGTGTTCGCTGGACTGGTCGCCTCGGGGCACAGGGGCGGGACGGCGTTGGGCTGTCGGTGACGGGACCGTCAAGGTGCGGCAGGCGTTGGCGGACAGCAGTACGAAAACCGCCCCCGCTGCGATGTCATGGCGGGGGACTGCGTGCCTCTCCCACACCCCAGCCATGTGACGGCTGAGCCCGACGCTGTGGCCCATGCTCCAGACACGCCATGCGTCGGCGACATCAGGGGCCTGGTGCTGCAGGAGATCGGCGAGTGAGCGGCCGACAACAGGCGCGGGCCAGGTGAAGTCCAAGAACCGGACCCACGGCGCCTCCCCGTGGGAAAGGCGGCTCCTGCGGAAGATTTCGGTGCACAGCGTGCTGAGGGTGAAGCGCACGTCATCGGCGACCGCCCGGCCGGTGAAGGGACGGGCACAGGCGATGATTTCTGTCAGGATGTCCAAGTCCTGCTCGTTCTCGCCTGCCTGGAGGCACGCCGTACGCCAGTTGGAGTCGCGCTCGGTGGGGATCCACAGGAACCTTGGCGGACCGTCTACATCCTGCATGTTGAGCTGATCCAGCGTGTGATGGCCGTGGCTGGGGACATGTGATGCCCGGCCCAGGCATGTGGTGAGGTCGTTCCGCGCGTCGAGCACCCTCTGGAGGGCGTATGCGTCTGCCTGTGCGCCGGTGCCTGAGCGTCCGTCTACGAGCCATACCTGTGCGTCGTGGGCGACTGGGCGAGCAGCAAGTGCTTGCAAGTACGCGGCAAGGACCGTCTTTCCTCCCATGCTGGAGCCGGCCAACCGCACCGTGAGCTCCGACATGCATTCCCCGCTCGACGAGGGGCGCGGTCCGGATTTCGGCATCACGGCCGACGACCGGTTCCCATGACCGGCTGGCGAGCCTGCGCCCGTCATGTTGCCTCCCACGGGGACGCGGCGCAGCCGGTCCAGTACGGCGGCGGAGTCGGTGGGAGTGAAAGACCGGGTGAAGTCGTCCACGGCAACGCGCAGATCCAGCTCCGCTGCCGGATCGTCGTCGCTCCCGCGCGCATCCAGGCTGGCCATGTCCGGCATAGGCACGTCCTTGTTGCCGCGCGTGTGGTTATCGCTCATGTGCATCCCCCTTTCCGTGGTGTCGTGCGGCGTATCCGCCGAGCAACTGCGGGAGGCGAGCGCGGGCTGTGTGCCACGTGGCCTTTACGGTGCCCGGGGCCCGCTCGATCTCCTCCGCGATCTGCGCGATGGAGCGCTCACCGAGCAGGACCAGGGCGGCGACCTCCCGCTGCCGGGGCGGCAGCTGGGCCAGCGCCCTGACCAGGTCGATCTGGGTCGTAGCCGACGTGATGGAGTCGGGGGTTAAGCCGTTGACGTGACCGGCATCGTTGATGGCCTGTGCCTCGCGGGCGGCACGTGAGTGGTGGCTGCGTGTGTCATTGAGGGCAACCTTGTACAGCCAGCTGTCCAGGCGTTGATAGCCGCGTATCGCGGGCCACGAACGGACGGCCTTCTCGAAGGTCCGCTGAACGATGTCCTCAGCCAGGTGCCAGTCGCCGGTCATCGAGGCCACCACTCGCACCAGTTTTCCGTAGTGCCTGTGTACAAGGGACGCGAAGGCCGGGTCATCGGCGGGATGTCCGTCGGCACTCGTTGCGCGGATGTCGAGCGCGCGTGCCTGGGGGATCGTCTGTGCCACAGCAGTGGCTTCCTGCTCGCTGGTCAACCGTGGGACTCCTTCCGAGCCGTTCCACTTCGTACCCCTTCGTCACAGGGCCCGGCGCATCGTGTCGCCGCCGAGCCGGCCGCTTCGCCCCCCAGGCGCGGCCAAGCCGTGTCCCCAGCTGCCATCCCGTGATCTCGTGCAGACCCCGGGATGGTGCGCGGTGGACTTTCTGCAAGGAGAAGGCCTCCCGGGCCCAGAAGGTTTAGCCGTGACCGAAAAAACCTTGGTCGTGTTCCCAGAGCGCCCCGCCCGGCATCACCGCCGACACCGCGGCTCACCTCTGCGGGGTAGAACGCGGTGAGTGGGGAAGGCGGTTGCCGATACGGCAGCCGCCGCTCCCGCCTCGTTCCCCTTTCGAGCACCAGAACCGGGTGTCAGACGATGAGGTGGTGGAAGAAGGCGACCGCACTGGCGAACGCCGCGCACCCTGTCAGCACTCCCACAGCCGGCGGCGCACCGCCTAGCCACGTCAGCACCCCTGCACCGATGCCCACCAAAACGGACAGCGCCAGGACCAGCGCTGCCCTCAGGGACAGCAGCCCTTGGGAATCGTTGCTTCCCGATCCTGTCTTTCCGGCACCCGCCATGACCGCGCCTCCCTTACCGGCACGCACCCTGCGTGCAGAAGGAAAAGCCGCGTAGCGGCTCGGCAGGTTTAGTGGACTTCTTCGGCGACGGCCGTAGACCGGCCCGCAAGCCGCTTCGGAAGGCGCAGCAGACGAGCACCTGGCGCGGGAAGCAGCGGTACATCTGCCCGCGAGTGATCAGTGCCCTGGGCCCTGGCCTCCGGCCTGTTCCCGGTCCGTGCATACGGTCGGCAGTGTGGCGCACACGGCATCCAGGACCGCTGCATACGGTGTGCCGAAGTCCGTCAGCCGGGAGCGGAGCCGCTCCAGGCCGTGGCTGTGTTCGGTGAGCAGTCCGGTGTCGCCGGTGCGGGCCGCGAACTCCAGCACCGCGGGCAGGAAGTCGGGCCGCTCCTCGCCGGTCAGCTCCAGGCCGTGGGCGCGGTAGACGTCCTTGAGGCTGGCGGGCGACATGTCGCGCCGTGGGGTGTCCCCGTCCCGCCACCTGCTCAGATACAGGCTGTGCCGTTCCGTGGAGTCGAAGACCCGCACGTAGTGCGCGGCCAGCTCCCGCGGCTCGGCCGCCGCCGCGTGGTCGGTGAACTCCCGTAGCTGCGGGGCGGCTTCGCGCAGCAGCGGCAGCCGGGCGCGGAAGTCCTCGTCCGGGTAGGTGAGGCACAGCGCGGCCGCCTGGTACAGCACCTCGAACGAGGGCATCGGGCCTCCTTGGCGTCGTCCGTGATCGGTCAGGTGCGCTCGCTTGCTTGCCCGTGGCTTCGAACCTAGGGCGAGGCGGCGGAGCGCACCTGTTCACGGCGCCCGGACGGGTCAGGAGAGGGCCAGGAGAGGGGCAGGAGAGGGGCAGGAGAGGGGCAGGGTGCCGGGACGGGCAAGCGCGGGTCAGGGCTTGCGGGCGACCCCCGCGTACACGGGCACGATGCCCTCCGCCTGGGCCGCCACGTCCTCGGGCCCCGGCCGCCAGCCGGAGACGGGGATCACGCCCGGTCCCAGGAGTTCCAGACCGTCGAAGAAGCGGGAGAACTCGGCGAGCGAACGGGGGTGGAAGGGGGTTCCGCTGCGGCGGAAGTGGTCGGCGGCCTTCCCCGATGGCCTCGGGACTCAGGTCGGGGGTGACCTGCGACAGGATCAGGTGGCTGCCCGGGGCGAGCTCGGCGACGTATCGCTTGAGGAGGCCGTACACGTCGTCTCCCGCCGGATCGTCGCTCAGGTAGTGGGTGAGCGCGACCAGGGACAGGGCGACCGGCCGCGTGAAGTCCAGGGACTCGCCGGCCAGGCGCAGGATGGTGCCGGGGTCGCGGACGTCGGCGTGCACATAGGTTGTCAGGCCCTCGGCGGTGCCGCGCAGCAGCGCCTCGGCTGCCTGAGGACGATCGGGTCGTTGTCCGCGTACACGACCTTCGCCGCCGGGTCCACGTCCTGCGCCACCTGGTGCAGATTGGGCTCGGTGGGGATGCCGGTGCCTATGTCCAGGAACTGGCGTGTCCCGGCCTCGGCGGCGGTGCGGACGGCCCGGTGCATGAACCGACGGTTGGCTCGCGCCCCGCGTACCACGGTGCCGTCCACGGCCAGGATCCTGCGGGCCAGCTCCTCGTCCACCGGGTAGTTGTCCTTGCCGCCCAGCCACCAGTCGTACACGCGGGCCGGGTGCGGCCGGCCGGTGTCGATACGGGTGGGCGCGGCCTCGGATCCGGTCATGCGGTCAAGTCTCCTTGCCGTTCAGAAGTCCTCGCGGTGCTCGCGGAGGATCTCCTTGGTGCGCTCGGCCGACGCGGCGTGCGCCGACACGTGGTCCAGGACCTCCAGGTGCGCGGCGACCTCCGTGCGGGAATCCAGGTACAGGGCGCCGGTCAGGTACTCGGTGAAGACCATGTCCGGCAGTTCCGGTTCGGCGAAACGGAAGAGGGAGAACGGCGCGTACGTCCCCGGATGCGGCCCGTCCTTGAACTCGGCGATCTGGAGCGTGACGCGGTCGCGTCCGGCGAACTCCAGGAGCTTGCCCAGCTGGTCGCGCATCACCTCGCCGCGGATGCTCACCGGGCGGCGCAGCACCGTCTCGTCCATGATCATCCACAGGTGGGGCGGGTCCGGGCGCTCCAGCAGCCTCTGGCGTGCCATGCGCAGGGAAACATGCCGCTCGATCGCGTCCGGTCCGGTCTTCCCGATGGTCCCGGCCTCCATGACGGCACGCGCGTACTCCTCGGTCTGCAGCAGCCCGGGCACGAAGTGCGGCTCGTACGACCGGATGATCCGGGCGGCGCCCTCCAGGCTCACGTACAGGCTGAACCAGTCGGGCAGCACGTCGTGGAAGCGCTGCCACCAGCCCGGCTGGTTCGCCTCCTCGGCCAGCGCGACGAACGCGTCCGTCTCCTCACCCGCGACGCCGTACGTCTCCAGCAGCACCTGCACGTACGGAATCTTCAGCGCGACCTCGGCCATCTCCATCCGCCGTACGGTCGCCGGGGCAACCCGCAGCACGCGTGCGGCCTCCTCGCGCTTGAGGCCGGCCGCCTCACGCAACTCCTGCAGGCGCTTTCCGAGCACCACCTGGCCCACGGTGGGCGCGGCCCGCCGCTCACTCACGCCACGCCTCCCCATACGCGCCGAAGTACGCGAGCAGTGTGTCATGTTCCGCCGCAGCTCTCACGGGGCAGTCCGTGACAAACGTGCCGCCAGGGGCGGCCGAAGGACATTACCTCACGGGTAATCGACCGGGCCGGGCGCAGGAGGGATCGTGGTGACACCGGGTTCCGGGGCGGCGCACTCCGCTCCGGGCACGGGTTCCGCTGCCTCAACTCGACCTCGACGGAGGGTGATTCGTCATGTCCGCGACCCAGCTGTCCGCGCTCGCCCGGACCTCCGACCCGCACACGGCGCTGCGTCGCTTCCTCGCCCTGGACGCGGTGGTGACCGGCGTGAACGGACTCGCCTATCTCGCCGCCTCCGGCCCCCTGGGCCGCTTCCTCGGCGCCGGATCCGCGCTGCTGCTCGAACTCGGCGTACTGCTCACGGTGTACGCGGCGGCCGTGGGCCTGCTCGCCGCCCGCGCCCGGCCCGCCGCGCTGCCGGTGCGGGCCGTGGTGGAGGCCAACCTCGCCTGGGTGGCGCTGAGTTTCGCCGCCCTGGGACTGTGGCTGTCGCCGACCACGGCAGGCGCGGTGTGGACGGTGCTGCAGGCGCTCACCGTCGCCGGGTTCGCCCTGCTGCAGTACGCCGCCCTGAGGGCACGTCAGGGCATCAGTGAGTGAAGGTACTTGACCGTCGCCGGATCGGCCGGGAGCAGCGTCTCGATGGCCAGCTCGGCGACGGTCACGTCCATGGGCGTGTTGAAGGTGGAGATGGAGGAGATGAAGGACAGTGTCCGGCCCTCGTGCTCGATCCTCATCGGCAGCGCGAAGTAGGCGACGTCTTCGGCCGGTTCCCCGTCGTCGTCCGCCTCCGGCACCGGGTACGACGCCACCTCCTCGTACAGCTCCCGCAGCGGCTGCGAGCGGCGCAGGGCGATCTGCCGTTCCATCTGGGCGAGCAGATGGCCGCGCCATTCGCGGAGGTTGCGGATGCGCGGTGCCAGGCCCTCCGGGTGCAGGGTCAGCCGCATCGCGTTCAGCGGGGGCACGAGGAGCGACTCCGAAACGCCGTCCAGGAGCATCATGATGCCCCGGTTCGCGGCCACCACCCGGTACGCGGCGTCGACCACCAGCGCGGGACAGGGCTCGTAGCCCCGTATCAGCCGCTCGATGCCCCCGCGCAGGGCGTCGAGCGCCGGGTCCTCCAGCGGGGTCTCCGGATAGTGCGGGGCGTAACCGGCCGCCAGCAGCAGCGCGTTGCGCTCCCGCACCGGGACGTCCAGGTGCTCGGCCAGCCGCAGCACCATTTCCTCGCTCGGCCGGGAGCGGCCCGTCTCGATGAAACTGATGTGCCGGGCCGAGGAGCCGGCCCGCAACGCCAGCGCCAGCTGACTAACCCGCCGCTGCTCCCGCCATGCGCGCAGCAGCGGGCCGACGCCCTGGCCGGTGGCGGGGGTTGCGGCCGTAGCGGGCGCGACAGTGGTCATGCGTACGACCGTAATCGAGGGGAGCGCGCCTCGACGAGCCCCGGAATCCGTCTCCTGGGAGGCCGCGGCGGTGAGTGGTCCGTCTGCCATTCGGCCGACAAACTCCACCGGTCCGCCCGAACATGTCGGCACCTTACCATCGGGAACCCTTCTGACCTGGGCCGCAGCGGCAGAGTTGTGGCAGGCTGAAGGAGCACCCGCAACCGAGGAAGGAGCGCGGCCATGCCCGTCGAACCGCTGTCGCAGAAGGAGATCGAGGACCGGCTCGCCGAGCTGCCCGGGTGGTCGCTCGACGGCGACCGCCTCACCCGCTCCTACCGGCTCGGCTCCCACTTCGCGGCCACGGCGATGGTCGTCCACATCGCCCAGGTCCAGGACAGGCTCGACCACCACTCAAACCTCACCCTCGGTTACAACACCGTGTCCCTGAGTGTGAACACGCACAGTGCCGGGGGCGCGGTGACGGAGATGGACTTCAAGCTGGCGCGGAAAGTGGAGGCTCTCGCTCCCGGCCACGGGGCCAAGTGACACGTGCTGGACTACGACAAGGAAGCCGGCGCCTACGACGCCAGCCGCGGCGGCGAGCCCCGCGCCGCCGCGGCAGCGGACGCCGTCCTCGGCCTGATCCCCGCAGGAGCCGGCCGGCTGCTCGACGTCGGCTGCGGCACGGGCATCGTGACCCGGCGGCTCACGGCGGCACGGCCCGGCCTGCGGGTGACGGGCGCCGACCTGACGTACGGGATGGCCCGGACGGCCGCCGTACGGATGCCCGGCGCGATCGTCCTGGCCGACAGCCGCCGCCTGCCGTTCCCCGACGGGACGTTCGACGCCGTCACCAGCGTGTGGCTGCTGCACCTTCTCGACGAGGACGACGACGTCCGGACCGTGGTCGCCGAGTGCGCACGCCTGCTGCGTCCCGGCGGCGTGTACGTCACCACCGTCGACAAGGCCGCCGCGCACGACGTCGGCAGCGACGTCGACGAGGTTCTCGCCCCGCGCCCCCGCAGACCGGCCCGGGACGCCGCGGCACACGTCGAGACGCACGCGGCCGGGTGCGGCCTGGCCCCGGCCGGGCGGGCGCGGTTCCCGGGCCGCGGTCAGGGCCGCAGCCCCCGAAGCACCGTCGCTGACCTGCGGCGCGGCTGGTTCACCCAGCTGCCGCCCGGCGGCCCGCTCGCCGAACGCTTCGCCGCCGAGCTGGAAACGCTCCCGTACCAGGACCGACCGCGCCCCGACCCCGTCTTCACCCTCCGCGCGTTCCGGAAGCCGCCGGCCGCCTGAAGTCCATGGCCCGGTTCGGGCCCACGACTACGTCGACGCCGGCCACCACGGCCGGCTCGGCTGGGGCGACTCCGCGGCCGGCAGGTGCGCCCGTCTCGTGCCACAGCAGCCGGGCACAGCCCACGGCGACGCGCGGGGGAGCGGCGCCTCGATCTTCACGAACCCGTCCGCGAGGAAGCGCTCCACCAGCTCGTCGTCCATGCGGTCATCGTCGGCGCCCCGGCTCGCACGCCGCATCCCGTTCTTGCCGCCCCGGCAACACGAGTGGTCCGCGCCCGGTGCGTCGGAGCACGCTGGCGGCATCCCGGACGAGAGGGTGACCACCATGGGCCACCAGCACCACGACCACCACGACACCGACATCGACTGGGCCGAGATGGCCCCGCACCTCGAGGCGCAGGCAGAGCTGTTCACGCCCCTGTACGAGCGGGCCCTGTCCTGGCTGGGCAAGGAGGTGACCGAGCCGGGTCTGATCGTCGACGCGGGCAGCGGTCCCGGGGTCGTCTCCTGCCTGTTCGCCGAGACGTTCCCCGGCGCCCGGGTTCTGGCGGTCGACGGCTCCGAGCCGCTCCTCGACCGGGCCCGGGAGCGGGCCGCCCGGCTCGGCTTCGACGACCGCTTCGGCACCCTGGCCGGTGAACTTCCCGGAATCCTGGACGACTTGGACTACCCCGCCGACCTGCTGTGGGCCGGCCGCAGCTTGCACCACCTGGGGGACCAGCGCTCGGCCCTCAACGCCTTCGCGGCTCGGCTGGCTCCCGGCGGGACGCTGGCCCTGATGGAGGGCGGCCTGCCTTCGCGGTTCCTGCCCCGGGACATCGGGATCGGGCGGCCTGGGCTGCAGGCGCGACTCGACGTGCTGGAGTCGGAGTGGTTCACGCGGATGCGGGCCGATCTCCCGGGGTCCGCGGCCGAGACCGAGGACTGGCCGGCGCTGCTGGCCGCCGCGGGCCTGACGCACACCCGGACCCGCAGCTTCCTGCTGGACCTGCCCGCTCCCGCGTCCGACCGGGCCCGCGCCTATGTCGCCGGGTCCTTGTCCCGGCTGCGCGAGGTCTTCGGCGACGCCCTCGACGCCGACGACCGTGCCACCCTCGATCGGCTCCTCGACCCGGAGGACGAGGCGGGCGTTCATCACCGGCCCGACGTCTTCGTGCTCGCCGCCCACACGGTGCACACCGCCGTCCGTGCGGTGTGACGGCCGGCTCAGGAGCGGCCCGGCCGCGGGGGCGCACCCGGCGGCGCTGCCCGCCGGGGACGGTCCGGTCTGCGCCTCGGATTCACCGCGAGCGGGGGCGAGTTGCACATCGCATGCCCTCATCCGGCGGCCGCGGCCGCCGCGTTGACCCGCGCTTCGCCGTGTCCGAGGTGTGCCGCGTTTCGTGCCCACGCCGGGCAACCTCCACGGGGCCACGAAGTGGGCGGTGACCGGCCTCGCCGAGAACACCGCCGCCAGGGCACCGAGTGGGGCATCGAGGTGACCTGATCGCGCCCGGCCGGGTCGAGACGCCCTTCCGGGACTCCAGCGGCAGCCTTCCGCCCGGCCATCTGCTCACCGCCGACCAGATCGCCGACTCGATCGTGTGGGCCGTCCGCCAGCCCGCCGGAGTCGACGTCAACACCATGGTCGTACGCCCCCATCGGTCAGCCCAACCGACCCTTCTCGTGCGGTCGTCGGGCTTGGAGCATCTGTTGGGAAACTTTCCTTCCAAACCTGGGAGCTGCCCCCTCTGCGGGGCCTCGACAAGCCTCCTGGGCTCCGGTGTCCTGCGCGATTGCGACCCCGCGCCTACGGGAGAAAACTGGGCGTACCGAACATCCCGGATATCCCGGCTGTTGGGAGGCGAGGCGTCATGTTCGTACGCACCGTGTATGCCACCGGTGATCCCGCGAAGATCGACATGGCAATCAGGGCACTGAACGTGCAGGGAAGGGATCTGCTGGAGGACCGCCCGGGATATCGCGGAGCCGGTGTCTTCGTGGATCGGGAGCTGGGCAAACTCCTCGCGGTGAGCTGGTGGGAGTCCGAAGAGGCCAGGCGGAACAGCGACGAGGTACTGCGCGAGCGGCGTGCGGCGCTTCTGGAGCCTTTCGCGGCGACACTGGCGGTCGACAACTACGAGGCGGTGGTCTTCCATCCGGTCCGCCAGCCGCAGGCGGGAGGCGGACTGCGGGTCAGCAGGCTGGAGTTCGACCCCGCGGACACGGACCTGCTGGCCGACACCTTCCGGGCGACGGTGGTCCCCAGGCTCGAGACCCTCCCGGGGCTGGCCAGGACGTCGCTGCTGGTCGACCGGCAGCGGGGGCGCGCCCTGGTCGGCGCCCTGTTCACCGACCGGGAGTCCCTGGCCGCGTCCCGCGGAGTCCAGGCGGCTGCCCGGCACGAAGGCGCGGCCAAGGCCCATGTGACCGTGACCGGACTCGAGGAGTTCGAGGTCGTCTTCACGGACGTGCGGGGCGACTGACACGTCCCGCACGGGAGCGCGCGGCCGGCGTGTCCGCTCAGCCCCGCCGCGGGGCGGGGCTGAGCGGACCGTCGTGCAGGAGCGGGCGTCAGCCCATGCCGAAGGCCGCGGGGTCGGGGCCCAGGCGCCGGTCCTCGTTCAGCGCGCTGATCGCCGCCAGGTCCTCGGCGTCCAGGCTGAAGTCGAACACCTCGATGTTCTCCTTGATCCGGGACGGCGTCACGGACTTCGGAATCACGACGTTTCCGAGCTGCAGGTGCCAGCGCAGCATGATCTGGGCCGGGGTGCGGCCGTGCTTCTGGGCGATGGCCACGATCGCCGGGACCTCGAGCAGGCCCTTGCCGGAGCCGAGCGGCGACCAGGCCTCGGTCGCGATGCCCTGCTCGGCGTGGTACTCCCGGGTCCCGTGCTGCTGCAGATGCGGGTGCAGTTCGATCTGGTTCACCGCCGGGACGACCGATGTCTCGCCGATCAGGCGTTCCAGGTGCTCCGGAAGGAAGTTGGAGACACCGATCGCACGCACGCGACCGTCGGCGTGGAGCTTCTCGAACGCCTTGTACGTGTCGATGTACTTGTCCTTGGACGGCACCGGCCAGTGGATCAGGTACAGGTCGACATAGTCCAGGCCGAGCTTCTCCAGGGAGACGTCGAAGGCGCGCAGCGTGGAGTCGTAACCCTGGTCGCTGTTCCAGAGCTTGGTGGTGACGAAGATGTCCTCGCGGGGGATGCCGGACGCGGCGACGGCCTTGCCGGTGCCCACTTCATTGCCGTAGATCGCCGCTGTGTCGATGCTGCGGTACCCGGTCTCCAACGCGGTGGCGACCGCCCGCTCCGCCTCGTCGTCCGGCACCTGCCAGACGCCGAAGCCCAGCTGGGGCATCTCGACGCCGTTGTTGAGGGTGATCGGGGGGACCTTGCTGCTCACGAGCTCTTGATCCTTACGGTTGCTGTCAGGTGGTACTCCACATCGTCAACGATCACGAGCCCCTGTGCATTCCTGACCGCCTAATCCACCGGTCCGGATTCGGTCAGGCGCGGTACAGGGCCTCGACGTCGTTGGCGTAGGCGTTCTCGATCGCCTTGCGCTTCAGCTTCAGGGACGGCGTGAGCAGACCGTCCTCCTCGGTGAACGGCTGGGCCAGGATACGGAAGGTGCGGATCGACTCGGCCTGGGAGACAAGGGTGTTGGCGGCGACCACCGCGCGCCTGACCTCCCTCTCAAGGTCCGCGTCGCGCACCAGCTCGGCCGGCGCCATCCGCGGTTTGGCGCGCATCGCGAGCCAGTGCTCGACGGCCTCCTGGTCGAGGGTGACGAGCGCCGCGATGTACGGGCGGTCGTTGCCGACGACGATGCACTGTGCGACGAGCGGATGGTCACGCACCCGTTCCTCCAGCACCCCGGGCGACACGCTTTTGCCGCCCGAGGTGACCAGAATCTCCTTCTTGCGCCCGGTGATGGTGAGGAAACCGTCCTCGTCGAGGGAGCCCAGGTCGCCGGTGGCGAGCCAGCCGTCGTGCAGGGTCGCGTCGGTCGCCTTCTGGTTGTTGAGGTAGCCCTGGAAGACGTTGGCGCCGTGCAGCCAGATCTCGCCGTCGTCCGCGATGTGCACGGTCATGCCGGGAATGGGCTGGCCGACGGTGCCGTAACGGGTGCGCTCGGGCGGATTGGCGGTCGCCGCAGCCGTCGACTCGGTGAGGCCGTACCCCTCGTAGATGTGCACGCCCGCGCCCGCGAAGAACAAGCCGAGGCGGCGGTCCATCGCCGAGCCGCCCGACATCGCGTGCCGCACCCGGCCGCCCATCGCGGCCCGCATCTTGGAGTAGACGAGCTTGTCGAAGAGCTGGTGCTGCACGCGTAGACCCGCGGACGGGCCGGCACCGACACCCCAGGCCTTCGCCTCCATCGCGTCCGCGTACTTCACCGCGACCTCGACCGCCTTCTCGAACGGCCCCGCCCTGCCCTCCTTCTCGGCCTTGCGGCGGGCCGCGTTGAAGACCTTCTCGAAGATGTACGGCACCGCGAGGAAGAACGTCGGCCTGAAGGCGGCCAGATCGGGCAGCAGGGCCGCCGCGTTCAGCTGCGGCTGGTGGCCGAGACGGACCTTGCCGCGGATCGCCGCGACCTGCACCATCCGCCCGAAGACGTGCGCGAGCGGCAGGAACAGCAGGGTCGCCGCCTCGTCGCCTCTCTTGGAGTGGAACACCGGCTCCCACCGCTCGATGACCGTGTCCGTCTCGACCATGAAGTTCCCGTGCGTGAGGACGCAGCCCTTGGGGCGGCCCGTCGTGCCCGAGGTGTAGATGACCGTCGCGGTCGAGTCGGGGGTGACGGCCTGCCGGTGGCGGTGCACCACCTCGTCGTCGAGGTGGGCGCCGGCGTCGTACAACTCCCGTACGGCGCCCGCGTCCAGCTGCCACAGCTGGTGCAGCCGGGGCAGCCGGTCGATGACGGTGGCGATCGTCATCGCGTGGTCCTCGTGCTCCACGACCGCGGCCGTGCACCCGGAGTCGTAGAGCATCCAGAAGCACTGCTCCGCCGAGGAGGTGGGGTAGACCGGCACCACCTGGGCACCGATCGTCCACAAAGCGAAGTCGAAGAGCGTCCACTCGTAGCGGGTACGGGACATGATCGCGACACGGTCGCCGAAGCGGATGCCCCGGGCCAGCAGGCCCTTGGCGAGGGCGAGGACCTCGTCACGGAACTCGGCGGCGGTCACGTCACACCACTGGCCCGTCTCGTCCTTGCGGCCGAGTGCGGTGTGCAGCGGGTCGTCCTGGGCATGCTCGAAGACGACATCGGCCAGGCCGCCCACCGGCGGTGCCAACACCAACGGAGGGATGGTGAACTCGCGCAAACCCCGCACCCCGCTCCTCTTCCCTTGCCTTCCCTTCCCTTGCCTTTCCTTGCCTTTCCTTGCCTTTCCTTGCCTTTCCTTGCCTTTCCTTGCCTTTCCTTGCCTTGTCTTTCCTTGTCTTTCCTTGGCTTCGGCTTTCAGGTGACGCTCCGCACAGCGCCGTGAAAGCTACCCCACCCGAAGACGGGGCGGGAGGGGCCGGAAGCCGAGCAGTGCTCATGTATGCGCTGGTCAGTGCAGGAAAATGCGCTCACATGGGGAAGGGTCGGACAGAAAGCTGACCGTTGAGTAAGTTTCTGGACGGTAATCTCCACCGAATCTGTACGACCCGGTTGCGGCGCCCGACCCGGACCGGCCACCGGTCGGCCTCGTGGCACGGCCGCCACTTCCGGCAGCCTCCGCGGAGCCGTTTGCGTCACTGGGTTGTCAAGCAGCTCACGTGCCCCCGCGCGCACGCCGTTGCAGACGGTCCCCGCCCGCCAGGATCGCCGCCGCCAGCGCGTCCGCCGCGCTCTGGGCGGAGGTGCGGCGGGCGCCGTGCACGAGCACGAAGTCGACCCGGCCGAGCTCGGGCAGCCCGGACCGTTCGGCCACCCGCACCAGGCCCGGAGGGATCAGGCCCCGCGAGTGGGCCATCACACCCAGGCCCGCCCGGGCCGCCGCGACCAGGCCGTTCAGACTGCCGCTCGTGCACACGACGCGCCAGGGACGTCCCTGCCGCTCCAGCGCCTCCAGGGCGAGTGCCCGCGTGATACCCGGCGGCGGATAGACGATCAGCGGCACCGGCCGGTCCGGGTCCAGGCGCAGCCGCTCCGCGCCGATCCACACCAGCCGGTCGTGCCAGACCAGCTCTCCGCGCGGATCCTCGGAGCGCCGCTTGGCCAGCACCAGGTCCAGGTTTCCGGCCGCCAGCCGCTCGTGCAGCGTTCCTGAGAGCTCGACCGTCAGCTCCAGGTCGACCTCGGGGTGGTCGTGGCGGAAACCCTCCAGGATCTCCGGCAGCCGTGTCAGCACGAAGTCCTCCGACGCACCGAAGCGCAGCCGCCCGCGCACCCGCGTCCCCGTGAAGAACGCCGACGCCTGCTCGTGCACCTCCAGGATCCGGCGGGCGAAGCCGAGCATCGCCTCGCCGTCCTCCGTCAGCTCCACGGAATGCGTGTCCCGCGCGAACAGCTGCCGCCCGGTGGCTTCCTCCAGACGCCGCACATGCTGGCTGACGGTCGACTGGCGCAACCCCAGCCGCCTGGCGGCCTGCGTGAAGCTCAGCGTCTGCGCCACCGCCAGGAACGTACGCAGCCGGGACGGGTCGTACACACCCCCAGGCTAACCCCGGTCATCGCGGAACGTGATGACAGTCAGAGTGCTATGCCGGATTCCCGATCGCGGACGGGAGGAGCAGGATGAAGAGGGGCCCTCCTGTCCCCTCTCCGAACGCAAGTCACCCGCCCGTACCGCCGAGAGCACAAGCAAGTGGAGCACCGTGAAACGCCTGCGACGGCCGAGCCGGCTGCCGATCGACCCGTACATCCTGCTGCTCCTCGGGACGGTGGGCCTCGCGGCGCTGCTGCCCGCGCGCGGGACGGGCGCCGACGTCGCCTCCGGCGCCTCCACGGCCGCCATCGCCTTCCTCTTCTTCCTCTACGGCGCCCGCCTGTCCACCCGTGAGGCGCTCGACGGGCTCAGGCACTGGCGGCTCCACAGCACGGTCCTGGTCTGCACCTTCCTCCTCTTCCCGCTCCTCGGCCTGGCCGCCGGCGGCCTCGTCCCCGTGCTGCTGACCCAGCCGCTCTACCAGGGCCTGCTCTTCCTCACCCTGGTCCCCTCCACCATTCAGTCGTCGATCGCCTTCACCTCGATCGCCCGCGGCAACGTGCCCGCCGCGATATGCGCGGGCTCCTTCTCCTCCCTGGTCGGCATCGTGCTCACCCCGCTGCTCGCGGCCGCCCTGCTCGGCAGCAGCGGCGGGTTCTCCGCCGACTCGCTCATCGCGATCGTGCTGCAGCTGCTCGTGCCGTTCCTCGCCGGACAGGTGCTGCGGCCCTGGATCGGCGGCTTCATCACCCGCCACAAGAAGGCCCTCGGTCTTGTCGACCGCGGTTCGATCCTCCTCGTCGTCTACACCGCGTTCAGCGAGGGCATGGTCCAGGGCATCTGGCACCAGGTGAGCCCCGTCCGGCTGGCCGGTCTGCTGGCCGTCGAGGCCGTCCTGCTCGCCGTGATGCTCGCCCTGACCTGGTACGGCAGCAAGGCGCTCCGCTTCGACCGGGAGGACCGGATCGCGATCCAGTTCGCCGGCTCCAAGAAGTCCCTCGCCTCCGGACTGCCCATGGCGAGCGTCCTGTTCGGCGCGCACGCCTCGCTGGCCGTGCTGCCGCTGATGCTCTTCCACCAGATGCAGCTGATGGTGTGCGCGGTGATCGCCAAACGCCGCTCGCACGATCCCGGCGAGGACGTCACCGCCCAGCCGCCAGCCGCAGCGTCACGAACCGCGGTCGGTACAGGGAGACGTTCCGGCTGAGCTGCGCCGCTCCGCCGCCCGCCGCCTGGCCCCCCTCCAGCCAGTTGACGTCGTAGCTCAGCACCAGCCGCCCGCCGCCGCCGAGTTCGGGATGCACCTGCGGGTTGTAGGCGGCGACCTGCTGCCCCTGCGGCAGCGACGGAGAGAAGTCCCGCGTCGGCCCGTGCCACGGCCCCGTCGGGGAGCAGGCCCAGTACGACGTCACCGTCGCCAGCCCCTCGGTCCCCGCCGCCATCGTGACCAGCACGTACGTCCCGCCCTCGCGCACCACCGAGAACGCGCTGCCCACCCCCGTGCGCCGCCCGTCCCCGAGCACCGCGCGCGGTCGCGCACCGGCGGCCCACTTGGAGCCGGTCCAGTACTGCCAGGCCGCCGGCTCCCCGAGCCGGCCCTCCGGAACCCGCGCCACGTACGCCGACGAGGCCGGCCTGGACGCCGCCTGGCCGTCGTCGCCGCCGAAGACGTATGTCCACCCGGCCTTCCCGACGAGCGTGGTGCCGAACAGCACGCGCCGGGAGGGATCCGGGACGAGCTGCTGGTCGAGCACCCTGACGACCGACTCGACGCGCAGATCGGGCAGCGAGAGAGTGGCGACCTCGGTGGCGGTCGGCATCCCGTAGATCCACGGGGTGCGGCCGGCCGTCCGCACCCACAGCAGGACCCGTACGACCTGCTCGGCCGAGCCGGGGGAACGCGGCTCGACCCGGGCTGCCACCGGCCAGCGCCACTGGCCCGGGCCAGGGTCGGGGAAGAGGGGGGAGGGGAGGGAGTACTGCAGGCGCCCGTCGTTCATCACGACGGCCGAGTTGCGCACCAGCGGTGCGGGCCGCGTCCCGCCAGGCGTAGGACTCGCCGACCGGATTGGGCGGGCCGTGCACCTGGCCCAGGTAGGTGTCCGAGAACAGCCAGAGCACCCGGCCGTCAGGCAGTCGCACCGAATGGGTGCCGTCGCCGCCGGTCCAGTCGTCGGTACGGGTCGCGTCGTCGCCATAGCGGGCGAACTCGGCGGTGAGACGGTGGTCCGCCGACCACGAGGCGACCGTACGCGGGATACAGTCGGCGCCATCCTGTCGATCGTCGCCGTCCGGGCGGCCCGTGAGCAGCACGGCTCCGAGAACCAGGGCCAGTAGCAGGCCGACCCCGGCTCCAGTCCGCTGCCGTGCTCGTATGTCCGCGGGCACGGTCCGCGACGTTAGCGGCTGCCGCCCGCATGGTCCATGGGCCGAACCGGGACCCGCGTTTCCCGCTGCTGGGGTCGGTCGTGCGGGCGGCGGAGGTGCGCTTCAGCGCGGGGTGAGCCGCAGCCGCCGTATCGGACTCGCCGGACTGGCCGGGGCGCCGCGCTCACCGGGCCCGGCCGGCCCGCCGCGGCGTGCCGGTCAGCCCTGGGCGGCCGCGGCCCGCAGGGTGATGCGTTCCTCGCCCGCGTACACGTTCATGGAGCTGCCCCGCAGAAAGCCCACCAGCGTCAGGCCCGTCTCCGCGGCCAGGTCCACCGCGAGCGCCGAGGGCGCCGAGACCGCCGCCAGCATCGGGATGCCCGCCATCACCGCTTTCTGCGCCAGCTCGAAGGAGGCCCGGCCGGACACCAGCAGGATCGTCCGCGACAGCGGCAGGCCGCCGTTCTGCAGGGCGCGCCCGACCAGCTTGTCGACCGCGTTGTGGCGGCCCACGTCCTCCCGTACGTCGAACAGCTCGCCGTCCTCGCCGAACAGGGCCGCCGCGTGCAGCCCCCCGGTCCGGTCGAAGACCCGCTGGGATGCGCGCAGCCGGTCGGGGAGACCCGCGAGCAGGTCCGGGTCCACCCGGACCGGGGGAGTGTCGGCGATGGGCCAACGGGCCGTCGTACGGACCGCGTCGAGGCTCGCCTTCCCGCACAGGCCGCAGGAAGAGGTCGTGTAGACGTTCCGCTCCAGGGTGATGTCCGGTATCGCCACGCCCGGGGCCGTCTTCACGTCGACCACGTTGTACGTGTTCGAGCCGTCGACCGTGGCGCCCGCACAGTAGACGATGTTCTGCAGATCGGATGCAGTCGCCAGTACACCCTCACTCACCAGGAATCCCGCGGCGAGCGCGAAGTCGTCGCCCGGCGTGCGCATCGTGATCGCGAGCGGCTTGCCGTTCAGCCTGATCTCCAGGGGTTCCTCGGCGACGAGTGTGTCCGGGCGGCTGGAGACCGCCCCGTTCCGGATGCGGAGCACCTTGCGTCGTTCCGTGACTCGTCCCATGTCCTGATCAGCCCCGGTTCTGTACGTGCTGGTAATCGAAACGCCCCTTGATGCAGAGGTTGCCGTGGGCCACCGGGTTGTCGTGCGGCGGGGTGACCTTCACGATCTCATTGTCCTGCACGTGCAGAGTGAGGATGCAGCCCACTCCGCAGGACGCGCACACCGTGGTCGTCTCGGTCCGCGCCGTGATGTACTCCCTCATCGCGCTGTTCGGCGACTCCTCCAAGCCGCTGTTCCTGTTCACCGGGTAGCCGTTCGAGAAATGTTTTGGCGTCCGAGAGTCTGACCGAAGCCGACAACCCCGGCGCCCTATTCCTGTGGCTTCACCTGCCGTCGTACCCGCGAGTCACTGATCAGACTGGTGGATCCCGCTATCCAAGGCAAC
Source organism: Streptomyces sp. NPDC040410 (assembly GCF_055595715.1). NCBI lineage: Bacteria > Bacillati > Actinomycetota > Actinomycetes > Kitasatosporales > Streptomycetaceae > Streptomyces > Streptomyces sp. NPDC040410. The sequence continues at coordinate 505,325 of NZ_JBVIVK010000001.1, read as the reverse complement.
GAGGGGGACCACGCACATGAACGGCTCGCGCATCGCCGCCGTCGGCCACTACCAGCCCGCCAAGGTGCTCACCAACGAGGACCTGGCGGGCCTGGTCGACACCAGCGACGAGTGGATCACGTCCCGGGTGGGCATCCGGACGCGTCACATCGCCGGGCCCGACGAGCCGGTGGACGAGCTGGCCGCCCACGCGGCGGCCAAGGCACTCGCCACGGCCGGTCTGACGTCGGCCGACATCGACCTGGTCCTGGTCGCCACCTCCACTGCCGTCGACCGCTCCCCGAACATGGCTGCCCGGGTCGCCGCCCGCCTCGGTGTTCCGTCGCCTGCAGTGATCGACGTCAACGTCGTGTGCGCCGGGTTCACCCATGCCCTGGCCACCGCCGACCACACCGTCCGCGCGGGCGCCGCGACCCGTGCCCTCGTGATCGGCGCCGACAAGATGTCCGAGGTGACGGACTGGAGCGACCGCACCACCTGCGTGCTCGTCGGCGACGGGGCGGGCGCCGCAGTCGTGGAGGCCTGCGCCGCCGGCGACGAGCCCGGGATCGGACCCGTGCTGTGGGGATCGGTGCCCGAGATGGGGCACGCGGTGCGCATCGAAGGGCAGCCCGCGCGGTTCGCGCAGGAGGGGCAGAGCGTCTACCGATGGGCGACCACGCGGCTGCCGCCGCTCGCCCGAGAGGCGTGCGAGCGGGCGGGGCTCGCCCCCGAAGACCTCGCCGCGGTCGTGCTGCACCAGGCCAACCTGCGCATCATCGAGCCGCTCGCCCAGAAGCTCGGCGCGGTCAACGCCGTCGTCGCGCGCGATGTCACCCGATCGGGCAACACGTCGGCGGCGAGCATCCCGCTCGCCTTCTCCAAGCTGGTGGAGCAGGGGGAGATCTCTACCGGGGATCCTGTCCTGCTCTTCGGCTTCGGCGGGAACCTTTCGTATGCCGGGCAGGTCGTCCGCTGCCCCTGAGCACGGTTCCGCGCCGCCCCCGACAGTGGTGGGATGAGGCCAACTCCGCCGTCCCTCTGACCATTTGCGCACCGTAGGCTGTAGACGAAAGACAATCGACACAGGTTGTCCGGTGGCCGCAGGAGGGGGACCGCGATGTTGTCGACAGGACTGCCGCAGGGGGCGGTGCCCAAGCTCGAACGACCCGGCCCACTGCGCGACCGCGTCTACGAGGCGCTGCTCGAACTCATCACGACCCGCGCCCTGCAGCCCGGCCAGCACCTCGTCGAGAGCGAACTGGCCGGTCACCTCGGCGTCTCCCGGCAGCCCGTGCGTGAAGCGCTGCAGCGGCTGAACACGGAGGGCTGGGTCGAACTGCGGCCCGCCCAGGGCGCGTTCGTGCACGAGCCCACCGAGGAGGAGGCCGACCAGCTCCTCACCGTCCGCACGCTCCTGGAGGCCGAGGCCGCCCGGCTCGCCGCCGCGAACGCGACCACCGCCGGCATCGAAGCCCTGGACGAGCTGGTCGCGCAGGGACTCCTGGCCGTGGCCTCCGGCGACGTGGACACCGCCGTCGCCCTCAACGCCCGCTTCCACGCGAAGGTCATGGAACTGGCCGGCAACGCGGTCCTCGCCGAACTCGCCGCGCAGGTGGACCGCCGGGTCCGCTGGTACTACACGCCGGTCGCGCGGCAGCGCGGACACCGGTCCTGGATCGAACACCGCGAACTGATCGGGGCGATCGCGGCCCGGGACGAGCGGAGCGCCACCCGCCTGATGCGGGAGCACACCGAGCACACGCGGCGCTCGTACCACGCCCGCGAGAAGTCCTGACTCACCCTGGCACGGCCGCCGGGGCGTGAAGCGCAGTCGGCGGCCCGGCGTACCGGTGCGCGCTCACCAACCCGTGTACGGGCTCCGCGACGTCGGCGTCTCGACGTGTGCCGGCATGGGCGGCGCCACGGAGGAGTGCGCCGCGGCGTCCCTCCGTGAGCATGTCACCGAGCACGCACCGAGCCCGTCGTCGGACAGGCGGCAGGATTCACCGCAGGATGCGCTGGAGGCGGTCGGGACCTCACTGAGTCACGTCCCGTTACAGTCTGCTCATGGTCAGTGATCAGCGGCCCGCCGCCCTCGAACCCCGGCTCGGCCAGCTCCTCAAGCACGCCCAGGCCAAACTGGCCAGGGTGTCCGCGGAGGCCCTCGCGCCCCACGGCGTCGACGGTCATGAGCTGGCCGTACTCGTGGTGCTCTCCGGCGTCGAGCCGCTGTCGCAGATCGAGGCGGCCGCTCTCCTCGGTGTCGACCGCACCACGATGGTGACGCTGATCGACGGGCTGGAGGACCACGGCCTGGTCCGGCGCCGTCGCAGCCCCGAGGACCGGCGCAAGAACATCGTCGAGCTGACGCCGGCGGGCGTGGACTGTCTGCACCAGGCCGAGCAGGCGCGGCGCGCCGCTGAGCACCGTTTCCTCGCGCCGCTGGACGAGACGACGGCGGCATCACTCCTGCGGGCCCTGAAGGCGCTGGTCGCGGACGAACGCGGCACGGAGTGAAGGGGCGGCAGCCGTGGCCTACGGGTCACCCGCGGTGACCCGTCCGGCGCGGATATGCAGGTGAAAGGCACTCCGAAACCTTGGTATTGTTGTGCGTGTCGCCGCCGGGAACACCTCTGGCAAGGCGGCAGGCACCTGGTCCGGGTGGCGGAATGGCAGACGCGCTAGCTTGAGGTGCTAGTGCCCTTTATCGGGCGTGGGGGTTCAAGTCCCCCCTCGGACACCAGAACGGGACGTTCACGAGTTCGTCCCGAAGCGTTCACGAATTACCGGTCGAGTCATGTGACTCACCGGTATTTCGTCGTTTCTGGGGCCTTCGGGCCTCGTGATCGGCTCGGTGAGGGGGTGGGGCGGTGGCGGTCCAGGGACTGCGCCTCTCATCTGCGGAAACAGGACATGCCTGCGCGACGGCTGGTAGCCGTGGCGCAGGCATGTGGGGTTTTCAGGGGGCAGAGCGCGGCGGAGGTGTGTCACTCGCGTGGCGGAGGCTCGACCTGCTCGGTCGGAAGCGGTCGCGCCAGGGACGGGTCGGAGGGTTGGGTTGTGGCGCTCTGCGTGCTGGCTTTGCGGGGCTGGATGCCCTGGTCGCGGAGGAACCGTCGGATGGCTCTGAGGTTCGCCACAAGGATGATGACGGCATTGAGCAGGGTCTGTGCGACGCGTCCGTGCGGCAGGCGGAGCTGAGGATTGTCGATGCTGTCGAGGGCGGACTTCCGGAGATTGCCGTTGCCGCCCTCGTTCTGACTGCGCAGTCCGGACCAGGCTTCCTGCCACAGAGGGGTGAACAGGGGGTATTTCTGCCGCCCCCTATGCGCGGCGGGCGTTGATGTGGCACGCAGACGCGTGGGGCAAGGGATACGGGCGCGGCTGAGCGCCGAGTGACAGGGATGACGGACTTCCGATCCCTGTTGAACCTCATGCCGGACGTGGGGGGTGCTCGCGCTGTCGTCGATACAGCAGTAGACGGTGAAGCCCTCGTCCAGGCGTGGGATGGACCCGGCTCCCACGGGATCGCTGTCGGGGCAAGGAAGTTGCGCCGGATTAGTGCCGCGGAGCTGCATTTCTCCGACATTATCGGGGCATGCAAAAGCTCGAGGCGCACGAGATGCCCTTGCACAAGGTGTTCAGCAGTGACTACGACTTCCAGATACCTGACTACCAGCGCCCCTATGCCTGGCAGGAGGAGCAGGCGGCTCAACTGCTGATGGACCTGCAGGAAGCCCTGGACCGTGGGACGGATGAGCCGTACTTCCTCGGATCCGTTGTGCTCGTCAAGAACAGCGCGGTTCCGAAGGCGGACGTCATCGACGGCCAGCAGCGCCTCACGACATTGACCATCCTCCTGTCGGTCCTACGCGACCTCACCGAGGATCCGGAGCTGCGCGGCGACCTCGACCGGCTGGTCATGGAGCCGGGTGCCAAGATCCGTGGGCTCGCCCCGAGGCCGCGGCTCACTCTCCGGAGCCGTGACGCGGACTTCTTCGAGAAGTACGTGCAGACGAAGGGCGCGGTGGGCACTCTGCTGACGCTCAAGGAGGAGGCCCTGCGGACCGACGCGCAGAAGGCCGTTCTCCGCAACGCGACAGTCCTCCACCGCAGCCTCACCGCGTTGACCGAGGAACGCCGGCTGGAACTGGCTCAGATGCTCGCCGAGCGGACGTTCCTTGTCGTCGTCAGCACTCCTGACCTCGACAGCGCACACCGGATCTTCAGCGTCATGAACTCCCGCGGCCTGGACCTGTCTCCCACCGACATCTTCAAGTCGCAGATAATCGGGGATCTCGGGGCGGAGGCGTCTGAGGCGTGCGCCACCACCTGGGAGGACGCAGAGGAGATGCTGGGGCGCGACGACTTCGCGGAACTCTTCCTCCACCTGCGGATGATCTTTGCCAAGAAGCGGGCGGAACAGGAGCTGCTCAAGGAGTTCCCTGAGCAGGTACTCAGCCGCTACCTCCCCGGCAGGGGCGAGGTCTTCGTCCATGACGTCGTCCGGCCGTATGCCGAGGCTTATGCCCAGATCCGTGAATCTCGTTATGAGTCCGCTTCGGGTGCGGAGGCGGTCAACGCCTGGTTCAGGAGGCTCCAGCAGGTCGACAACTACGACTGGCGGCCCACCGCGCTCTGGGCGCTGCGCCACCACGAGGACGACCCGGCATGGCTCGACACGTTCATGCGGGCTTTGGAGCGGCTGTCGGCCAGCATGTTCGTCCGTCGCGTCTACACGACCCCTCGCGTCACACGCTACGCCGAGCTGCTTCGGCAGCTCGACGAAGGGCAGGGCCTCGCCTCCCCCGCCCTCGAACTGAGGGACGACGAGAAGGCCGAGACCCGGGCCAGGCTCGACGGCGATCTCTATCTGGTCGGCAAGATCCGCAAGTACGTGCTGCTCCGGCTCGACGAGCTGCTGGCGCGCGGGCAGGGAGTGACGTACGACCACCCGCTCATCACCGTGGAGCACGTGCTGCCGCAGAACCCGAAGGCCGATTCGCAGTGGGTCGGGCTGTTCGACGAGGAGCAGCGTGCCCAGTGGACGCATCGCCTGGGAAACCTGGTGCTGCTGAACCGCGCCAAGAACTCGGCGGCCCAGAACTACGACTTCACTGCCAAGAAGGCCAAGTACTTCACCGGCCGCGGGGGAGTGGTCCCCTTCGCGCTGACCAGCCAGGTGCTCCAGCACGTCGAGTGGACTCCCGAGGTGCTGAAGGCCAGGCAGGAGGAGCTGCTGGGGGTGCTCTTCGAGGAGTGGCGTCTGTGAGCGCGGGGGCCGGGGCGTCACATCCCGGCCCCGAGTCCAATGATCTCCATGAAGTTCCAAAGAGTTCCATTATTGGGTCTGTATGGGCTATGGTCGTCCACAACTCAGGTCTCACGGCCCCGCGTTACAACGCTGCTCCCGTGTGTCCCCTCTCGTTCAGTTGCCGTCGGCCTGTCCGGCCGTACGCTCCGCAGTCGTCGCCTCCACGGGAGTCCCGTCATGCCCGTACCCGTCGATCCCGCCCCGGACCCGTCTCCCGCAGGGCCGCCCGCCCAGGAGCCGTCGGCCGGCACCCTTGCCAGTCTCATCGCCGGGCGGCTCGCCGGCTCGGACCTCGACGAGGACACCCGAGCCCTCCTGCTCACCGCCTTCCAGGACGACGGCGGGGCGCGCGGCCGGATGCCGGGCGCCTACGTGCAGTCCGTCACTGTCAGCGGCTTCCGCGGCATCGGCCGTACCGCACGTCTCCCCCTCACCCCCGGCCCAGGACTCACCCTGGTCACCGGCCGCAACGGCTCCGGCAAGTCGAGCTTCGCGGAGGCCGTCGAGATCGCGCTGACCGGCGACAACGCCCGCTGGCGCGGCCGCAGCGACATCTGGCGCAAGAGCTGGCGCAACCTCCACCACGGCGAGGAACCCCAGGTCGCCGTGGAGTTGCGCCTCGACGGCGATCCGGAGCCGGCCACCGTGCTGCGCACCTGGCACGGGGACGACGTCGCCGACTCCACCGCCGAACTCGACCGGCCCGGCCACGACCCCGTCCCCCTCCCGGGCCTCGGCTGGCAGGAGGATCTGGCGACCTACCGCCCCTTCCTGTCGTACTCCGAGCTCGGCCAGGTGATCGGCGGCAGGCCCAGCGAGATGTACGACGCCGTCGCCTCCATCCTCGGTCTGGAGCAACTCGCCGCCGCCGACAAGTGGTTGCGCGACCTGACCCGCGAGTACGACGCGCCCGCCAAGGAGGCGAAGGCCGAACTTCCCGCCCTGCTCACCCTCCTGGACGGCACCGACGACCCCCGCGCCCGGAGCGCCCACACCGCACTGAGCGGGCGGCGCCCGGACCTCGCGCGGGCGGCCGAACTGGCCGCCGAGACCGGCTCGGTGGACGAGGCCCTCCTGTTCGACCTGCGCCGCCGCTCCACCCTGACTGGACCCGACACCGAGGCGGTCGCCACGGCGGTGACCCGGCTGCGCGAAGCCATCGCCTCCGCCGAGGACCTGCGGGGCACGTCCGCCGAGGACGCGCTGCGCCGAGCCGAACTCCTCGCCCGCGCGCTCGCCCACCACCGCGCCCACCCCGCCCTCGACACCTGCCCGGTGTGCGGCGGCACGGCCCGCCTCGACGAGAAATGGGCACGCGACGCCGCCGAGCAGGAAAGCCTGCTGCGCGCCGAGGCCGAGCAAGTCCTCGCCGTCCGCAGGGAACTCGACGCGGCCGCGCAGGCCGTCCGCGACCTGGCCGTCCCGCCCCCCGACTGGCTGCCGTCCGAGATCGCCGCCGCCTGGGGCGACTGGCTGCGGTGCCGCACCGTCTCCGACCCGGCCGTACTGGCATCCGTCTCCGAGAACGCCGCACGGACCGCCACCGACGCCGCACGGGTCACCCGCCAGGAGGCCGCGGTGCGCCTCGCCGACCAGGACGACACCTGGCGCGACGCCGCGCGGGTACTCGCCGCCTGGCTCGACAAGGCCCACGCGGCCGAGCGGGCGGCCCCGCACCTGGCCCGCGTCAAGGCCGCCCAGAAATGGCTCAGGGCCACCCACGACGAGATCCGCGCCGACCGGATGCGGCCCATCGCCGAGGACGCCCAGCGCATCTGGTCCAACCTACGCCAGCAGAGCAATGTCGCCCTCGGTCCGGTCCGTCTGAGCGGCTCCGCAACCCAGCGCAAGGTCGCCCTCGAGGTGACCGTCGACGACATCGACGCCCCCGCGCTCGGCGTGATGAGCCAGGGAGAACTGCACTCCCTCGCCCTGTCCCTCTTCCTCCCGCGCACCTTCCTCCCGGAGAACCCCTTCCGATTCCTCGTCATCGACGACCCGGTGCAGTCCATGGACCCCGCCAAGGTGGACGGCCTCGCCCGCGTCCTCGCCCTCCTCGCCGAGCACCGCCAGGTCGTCGTCTTCACCCACGACACCCGCCTGCCGCAGGCTTTGAAGTACCTGCGGCTGCCCGCCACCGTCCTCACCGTCGACCGCCGTGAGCGCTCCGCCGTACGCGTCCGCTCCGGCGACGACCCCGTCAAGCAGGCCCTGTACGACGCGAAGGCGCTCGCCAGGACCCGCGACCTGCCCGGGGACGTCGTCGCCCGGGTCCTGCCCGGCCTGTGCCGCACCGCCCTGGAGGCCGCCCTCCTCGAACCGGCCCGGCGCCGGCTCCTCGGCACGGGCCTGCCCCACGACGAGATCGAGCGACGCATCGCCAAGGCACACAAGCTCACCGAACTGGCCTCTCTCGCCCTCTACGGGGAGACCGACCGGGTGGGCGAGACCATGACCGACCTCACCCGGGCCTACGGCCAGCAGGCCACCGACCATATCCGGTGGTGCAACAGGGGCTCCCACGAAGCCGTGCTCGTCGACGACGCGGAAGAGATCATCCGCCGCACCGCGGACCTCGCGAAGGCGGTGCGATCCCTGTGACCACGATCCCCCCGGCCACACCCGTCCCGACCGCGCGCCCGCCCCGGCTCCCCGCACCCCTCCCGCCTCCGCAGCCGCCCACCTCGACCCCCGACGAACTGCTCGCGGGCGCGGACCGGTTGCTCGGCACGGCCACTGCCTCCACCACGGGCGTCTGGCCGCGCGCCGTGGCGCTGCTGCTGCGCCACGCCCTCGAAGAGGCTCTGCGCCGCTACTGGCAGGCCCGCAAGCCGGAGCTGGCCCGCTGCCCGCCGCACGCCCAGGCTCTGTGCCTGGAGTCCTACGCCGACCCCGACACGGCCCGCCGCTGGTCGGCGACCTGGGCCGGCCTCAGCCGGGCCTGCCACTACCACGGGTACGAGCTGGCTCCCACGCACGCGGAGTTGTGTGCGTGGCGGGACGACGTCGAGCGGGTGATCGGGGCGCTGGTGCCCCGGACGCAGTGACGGATCGCAGTCGGACCGCAGGTCCGCCGCGTGGGACGGGCGGCGGAAGCCGGTAGGCGGGGCGGTACGGGACGGGGTGCAGGGGAGAGGGGGCGTGCCCGCTTGTCCACCTCGACCGGCCGCACTCGCACTGCCGTCATACGCGTATTACGATGCCTTTGTGGCAAAGACGCGCATCACCATCAGCTTGGAGCAGGACCAGGCCGAACGCATCAGGCAGCACGCGGAACGGGCGGGCATGGACGTCTCGGCCTACCTGGTGCATGCCGCGACGCGCCAGATGGCCGAGAGCGATGCCATAGAGGAGCAGTTCGCCGAGGTGGACGCGCTCATCGCCCGGGCGGAGCGAGCGGCGGACGGGCTGCCCGCCGAACCTGCCCCGGAACCGGCCGCTGAGCTGACGGAGCAGGAACGCCGCGAGGTCGAGGAGGCCCTGGGGCTCGTGCACGGCCGGGACCGGCAAGGCCGCCGTCCGGGACACGCCGCGTGAGCGCACGGGTGCCGGTCTACGACACCGGCATGCTCATCGCACTCGCCGACCGCAAAGCGAAGGCGGTGGCTCTGCACGAGGGACTGCGCACGGTCCCGCACCGGGCGCTGGTGCTCGGACCGGTCCTCGCCCAGGTGTGGCGCCCCCAGCCGGCGCTGGTGCACGCCCTGTCCGGCGTCCTGAAGGACTGCACGGTCCCTCAGGCCCGTACGTCCGAGCCGCCCATGCGTGAGACGAAGGCGGGCCGTCCGGAGTGTCTGGCCTGCGCGACGGGCCCGGACCTCGCGGACTGGCGGCGCATCGGTACGGCGCTGGGGCGGGCGACCCTGCCGACGAAGAAGAGGCCGGACGCGGTGGACGCCTGGGTGGCCCTGGCAGCGGCCCGGCACGGCAGCGCGGTGATCTTCACCACCGACCCGGGGGACATCCACGCCTACCTGACGGTCCTCGCGCCGACGGACGTACATGTGGTCGCCGTCTGACGGACGGGAGTCACTCTCCGCCCCGCCCAGATGGTCGCGCAGGTGGTGAACGAGCTGTCGGCAGGAGCGGGGCGCGGGGCTCGGCCCTGCGCAGGCTCGCTCCGCGAGCGGGTGCCGAGGCGATCAGCTGGCAACGGTAACGGCCATCCAGTGCCACGGCCTCCCCGCGCGCCGACCGCTGAACTCGCCGAGGGTCCTCCACCCGCTTCGCCATTTACCACGGCCGTGGTACTTGGCACGGCAGGAGCACGTACACAGAAAGCCCTGGGCGTTCTGGCAGGAAGAGTTGCACCTTTCACGCGGGTTGTACTCACGGCCGATGAGGACGCTCGGGTACCTGCGGAGCAGCTCGCGGCTTATGTGGGGGAAATGAGGGCCGGCAACCGTCCAACACTTCTCGCGGCCGTCCCACCGGAACGATCGATCGCTTCCGACCCAGCCGGAGAGTTTCCGCTCGTGCTCCCACATCGTATGAGCCGGGAACCAGACGCTGAACCACCCATTGGCGGGCAAGCCGATTGTCGGCAGGTGCTCACCCCGATAATTCGGTAGCCACTCAGGGGGCTTGAGGTACTCAGTCTTCTTCCGCCGTTCACGCCTGCGTCCTTTGCCCCCGCCCGCAATCTGCCGGCTGCGTCGAGGTCCGGGCCCCCACTCGACCGACACGAGTGCGGCGAGCTGACCGGAGGCATGGCAAGGGAGATGACTTAGCGGCCTGTCGTGGGCGACCACACGGCCGTCCTGGTCGACCTGGATGGAGTTGCGGCACTTCAAACACGTGCGGTTGAATCTTCCATCACCCACAAGCACCCCCTTGGTTGCGCTGATGTCTCCCGTATCCGCTGTTGTGTCCTGCCGGTCTCGGCAGCACCTCGTCGGCTGTACCCCCACGCCCAACTGCACGGCATTGGTACCCGGGGTGCTCGTGAGGTGCGAGTTCCTTGGTTGGCGCTCCTCAGGCTCTGCGCAGGCGGTGTAGGTGCCGTAACCGACTGCGGTGGTGGAGGCGGGGCGCCCGACGCCCTTCAGTGCGCCGAGGGCCAGTCAGGCGAGTTCTCGGACTCTGGCGGTGTGCTGCGCGTCAGCCATCCCACGACGTCGGGGGTGGGCCAAATGCGCGACGACCGGCCCTCACGGCCAGAGTGGCCATGGCAGCGTTGGCGCCACCACCAATCACAGCGCCGATACCGAACGGTGCAACTCGACCGAGAACGATGATTCCCTGCTTGGTTCCGTACTTCGTGATGAAGTTCTTCCCCAAGACCTTGTTGATCTGACGCAACGTCTCGACGGGCACCCTGGCGACAACCTGACGTCCCCAATGTTGCCCCGTACGCTCGGCGACTTTGGTAATGCTGGCTGAGCCGCTCCCGCCGAGCATGATTCCCATCACGATCGTTCGACGGCGCTCGATCTCGTCGATGGGGACTCCGTGGACTTCGGCGAGCGAGAGCGCGAAGAGGGCGCTCAGTTCAAGAGACGAGAGAGCCTCGCCTGCCGACAGCGCCAGTGCGACTCCCGTGCCGACGCCGGGCGCGGCTGCAGTTCCTCCAACCGCCGCACCCGTTCCGGTCAAGGCGCTGACGTACATCCGCTCCAGATTGCGGATTACCTGTTCTGGCGTCGCCTCTGGGTTCCGCTGGCGGGCGCGGGCGATGTTCTTGCGTATTAGTAGGCTCTGGCTGTCGATTGCCTTATCGAGGAGGTCGAGGACTCGCTGCCCACGTACGTCTGCTTCCGGAACCGGTCCGTCGTGGGCACCCGTTGCCATGCCTTGAACTCCTTCGGTCGTTGAGTCCCAAGTCTCCCACTCAGGCCGCCAGTTATGGAGCGTTTTCCCGACAGCTCCTACCTGTCCGGGCTCGGAGCCGTTTGCGGTCCGCGCCATCGGCTGAGAGAACACTGTCAGCACCTGCCAGAGCCTCGTCGAACCGGAGTGCGGCGACGGCTCACCTGGGAGTCTGGCCTGACCTCATCGACCGGGGCGGAAGGTTGTGCTCAGCCGCCTGCCGCGCACCGGGTGAACCGCGCCCAGCCGTCGCGGTCAGATCCGCCCGCTGTGCGTGTCCGGGCCTGGGGTCTCGCAGGCGCATTCAGCCCAGACCGTCTTGCCGCCGGGCGGGTACGGCTCGACGCCCCAGCGGTCCGCGAGGGCAGTCACCAGGAGGAGGCCACGGCCGGACTCGGTGTCCAGGGACGGTCCGCAGTCCGCAGGCGGTGACGGGAGGCGCTCCCCCCGGGCGTCGGTGACGGCGATACGGAGCTGGCCGGCCGCGGTGTCGAGGGTGAGGGTGAGCCGGAAGTCGCGGCTGCCCACGCGACCGTGCAGGGCGGCGTTGGCGGCGAGTTCGGCCACAATCTGCTCGGCGTGCTCGGTGACACCGGGTGACACCGGCCACGCGCGGAGTTGCTCGGCGGCGAGAAGGCGAGCAAGCCGGGCTCCACGGCGGGTGGACGACAGGAGCTGGGTGAACGTGTGTACGGTGGTGGTGAGTTGGGGTGTGGTTGCGTTCATGGGGCCACGGTGACGGGTGCGCGGGGGCGCGTTCCAGAGCTACGATCCGTACGTTGCGTCAGCGTACGAGCACATTCCGTGGACGGTACGACGGTTCATGCGTCACGCTGGGTGTCGTCGGGTGGGGGCTGGCGAACAGCGCGGGTAAGGAACCGGAGGTGGCCGCAGATGACCGGCGGCGGTGTGGTGGACGACGAGGACATGCCGGGCGGCGAGGCGGACCGGGAGCCTGATCCCTCGGACAGCCTGCGGACGTTCGGGGCGGTCATGCAGGCACTGCGTGAGCACGCGGGGTACAGCAGAACCGAGTTCGCGGACCTGGTGCGCTTCTCCAAGCACACGGTGGAGTCGGTGGAGTTGGGGCGGCGGATGCCCGACGTTGCGTTGGTGGAGCGGTCCGAGGAGGCGCTGGGCAACACGGGGGCGCTGCGGAAGTCGTCGAAGTACGTGACGCGGGGGCGCGGGGATGTGGGGCTCGCGGCGTGGTTCCGGCAGTGGGCCCGGCTGGAGCGGGTGGCGGTGAGCCTGTGCACGTATGAGTGCCGGCTGGTGCCGGGGCTGTTGCAGTCGGAGGGGTATGCGCGGGCGGTGTTCGAGGGGACCGTTCCAGTGGCGCCGGACAGCCTGCTGGAGGACTTCATGGCCCGACGGATGGAGCGGCAGCGGATGCTGTTCGAGCGGCCGACGACACCGTTCAGTTTCATCGTCGAAGAGCACGTCTTCCGGCGCCGGTTCGGGGATCCGGACCAGATGCGGGAGATGTTCGACCATGTGCTGGAGCTGAGTGCGCCGCGGAATGTGACGCTTCAGATCGTGCCGTTGGAGGCAGGGTTGCATGCTTGCCTGGATGGGCCGGTGCGGCTTCTGGAAACTCCCAGAGGGCAACGACTTGCGTACTCCGAGGGGCAGCAGAACGGCCGTCTGATCTCCGACGTGAAAGAGGTGAGCCTCCTCTGCCAGCGCTATGACACACTGCGCTCGCAGGCCCTGAACGCCAAGGACTCGCGGGGTCTGCTGGAGCGACTCCGAGGAGAGCTATGAGCACGAGGCCGGAACTGGCGTGGTTCAAGTCCAGCTACAGCGGCAGTCAGGGTGACGACTGCGTGGAGGTCGCCGTTACCGAACAGGCCGTGTGCGTACGGGACTCCAAGGACGTGACGCGCCCTCACTTCGCCGTCGGCCGTGAGGAGTGGTCGCGGTTCGTGGGGTTCGCGACAGAGGTGTGACGTCTCTTCGATGGTGAGCGGTGGCCGAGGGCGGCCTTGTCTGCCGCGGTAGGGACGCAGACGAGACCATGCACCGCTCACGTTCGAGACCCGCCTGGCCCATGCCCTTTCACGGGCCAGGAAGGATCGGAGCGTTCGTCAGCCTTCGCGGCTACGGCAGATGCCCGCGAAGTCGCAGCCGGCACAGGACGTGCACCAGTTGTCCAGGCGGGACAGCCGGTTGGTGCGCAGCGAATCCGCCGCCTCCGTGACCCGCTCGCCGAGGTCGGTCATGACCTTGGGGTCCACCATCTCGCGAGTGTCGCGTCCCGCCTTGTCGAGGTTGAGGACCTCCACGACGTCCGCGTCCTGCCCGGTCAGCTCCCGGTAGCCGAGTACATACAGATGCAACTGGTCACGGGTCAGGTCCTCGGCCTGGGCGCGTTCGCTGGACTTGAAGTCGACGACCGACGTCTCGTTCGTGTCCAGCCGCTTGATCAGGTCGACACGGCCGGTCACGGTGACGCCGGGAACTGGGTGGATCTCGACAGGCTGCTCGGAGTACCGCGTCTGGTGCAGGGTCGCGCCATGGCGCTCCAGGTATCGCCGGACAGCCGTCTCGGCGGCGGGGCGGAGCTGGTCGGCCGCCGCCTTGTTCGCGAACGGGAGGTTGAGGTGGCGCTCGACGAGGGCCTCTGCTTCCTCGGGAGCGGCGATGTCGCCTTCGATGGCACGCTTGTGGATCTCGGCCATGACGTCGTGCAGGGACTTGCCGAAGCCGAGTTCCTTCTGCAGGGGCGAGTCGAAGCCGTAGAGCAGGCGGAGCTTGAAGGAGTACGGGCACTCGAAGAGGTACTTGAGGTCCGAGAAGGACATGACGACATCGGGGGTGCCCCGCCTGGGAGTCGGCGTCAGTCGGCCGTCGGGCGAGGGGACGACCTCGCGGGTCAGGACAGTGTGGACCCCTGTGGCTTCGTTGAAGAAGTCCGAGCGCTTCTTGCCGGTGCGCTTCTCACTGGGTGCGAAGGAGAGCGCCAGGTACTTCTGGGCGCGGGTGACGGCGACGTAGAAGAGGCGCCGCTCGTCCGCCTCGGTGCCCCGGTAGCGGGCCGCGCCCGGGATGAGGTCCTCCTCGACCACGTGAAAGACGCCGAGCCCGCCCCGGCCGGAGGCGGGGAAGGTGTTCTTGCGCAGGGCGGGCAGGAAGACCGCGGGCCACTGCATGCCCTTGGCCTGGTGGACGGTGGCGATGACGACGGCGTTGGGCTGGGCGTAGCCGTTGTCTCCGTCGGACTCCTCGTAGTAGTCGGGTGCCTGGTGCTCGACCCACTTGGCGAACGCGTCGAACCGCTGCTGGGGTTCGCTGGTGAGGTGGATGCGTTCGAAGTCCCCGATCGCGGTGGAGAAGCGGCCGAGGTTGTAGTAGACGAGTTCGCCCTGCTCGTTCGGAACGCGCTCCTCGCGCAGCTCCACGGCTTCGAGGAACTCGAGGAAGACGCCCTGGAGCGTGGTGGAGTCCCAGGGCTTGGAGGCATCCCACTGCATGGCGGTGGTGAGTACGGGAAGCCCGGTACGTACGTCGCCCTCCGCGAGCCCGACGCCAGCGTCCACCCATGCATCGACGACGTCCTGCTCGTCGGCCAGCCCCGCGACGAACCGGAAACAGGTGACGGCTGCCTGCACCTCGGGGGTCTCGAAGAGCTTGGTGAGGCCCTTGATGACGTACGGGATGCCACGGTGGCGCAACTCTTCGACGAGAGGTCCAGCGTCGGCTTTGACGGAGCGGAAGAGGACGGCGAAGTCGGACCAGTCGAGTCCGCGCGGCTCACTGCCTTCCCGGTCCTGGAAGGGGATGCCACGCAGCCGCTCCATGCGGTCGACGAGCCAGGTGGCCTCGGCCTCGGTGTCCGGGAACTCCAGTGCCAGCAGGTCACCGCGCTCGAAGGTCTGGTGACCCGCGGCCGTCATTGCCTTGCTGAGACGCTCGCCGGGATCGATCTGCTCGACGACGTGGCGTGCGAGGTCGACGATGGCGGAACTGGAGCGGAAGTTCTCGTTCAGGGTGACGCGGTGGACGTTGGGGTAGCGGCCCTCGATAGTGAGGATGTTCTCGACGGCACTGCCGCGCCACTGGTAGATCGTCTGGTCGTCGTCGCCGACCACGCAGAGGTTCGCGCCGTGGCGGGTGAGCCCGCGGATCAACTGCTCCTGCACCGGGTTGGTGTCCTGGTACTCGTCGACGACGACGTACTTGACGGTCTCCTTGACGTGCCGCTGCAGGTCCAGGACGGACTCGTCACCCTCGTCATTGTCGTCGTTCAGCAGGACGGCAGCGTTGTGGAGGATCGCCGTGTAGTCGAAGTACGCGCGGTCGCTGAGGAGTTGCATGTACTTGCCGAGCCCGTCCGCGACGTCCGGGCGGAGCCCGTCCAGGTCCACGTCGTCCTCGCGGAGGATCGACATGACCTGCTGATACAGCTTGGAGTTGACCCAGCGCCGCAGGGGCTTTTCGGTGCCTCTGACGACCGCGTTTGTCGTGGTCAGTCCGGAGCGGGTGCTGTACTTGTCGATGATCAGCCTGGTCTGCACGTCGTTGAGGACGTTGTACTTGAATGCCTCGGGGACGTGGCTGTGCAGCAGGTCCAAGGCGTACCCGTGCATCGTGCCGATGTACATCTCGGCGAGGCCGTGCACCTCGCCATGGAGTTCACGGATCCGGGTGTGCACACGCTCCTTCAGCTCACCTGCGGCCTTCTCGGTGAAGGTGAAGGCGACGATGTTCTTCGGCTGCACATCGCGCCGCCCGATCAGGCGCGCGATCCGCTGCGAGATGACCTCCGTCTTGCCGGAACCGGCACAGGCGACGATGAGGAGGTTGTCGTCGTGGGTGTTGATGGCGGTGCGCTGGGCATCCGTGAACAGCATTGTTCCCCCCGGAACTGACTGGTGCCTCTGTGTGGGAGGCCGGTGGTGGGCGGGGTGGGTGCCGTGGCGGCACCCACCCCGCGAGTGGTGACGTCAGACCTCGATGGCCTTGAGGACCTCGTCGCCGTAGTAGTTGACGACCTTGACCGCGATGCGGCCGGACTCGGGCTTGGGGAAGGGGCGCGACTCCGTGGTGAAGAGTGTGGCCAGCGCCTCCTCGTCGATCTGCCCCTTCAGCGCCTTGCCGAGCCGCTCGTACGGGTTGAGACCCGTGGACTTCCCGTTCTCGCCCGAGAAGTAGACGTGGCGCACGATGAAGGCCTCGGCGTCGTAGTCCGTGTCAATGGACCACATCATGATGTCGTCAGGGCCCTCGGCGCGGACGTCACCCGTCGTCGGGTTGTAGATGTCGAGTCCCTTGATCTCGGCGACGAGCTGGCCGTCGCTCGTCTCGGTCACCTCGATGTCGGGCTCGCCGAAGACGGTGAACAGGTTGCCGGCGCCGGTGTTGGCGAGTTCGTCACCCATGGCGAGGTCCGGGTTCATGCGGACGTTCAGCACGGTCATCTTGCCGACGTGCTGCTCCTGGATGACGGAGAACTCGCCCCTCTCCTCGTTGATCTCGGTGGTCGCCTCGGTAGCGTTGGCGTCGAAGGCGAAACCGAGGATGAGCAGGAGGTCGATCTGGCCGAACCTGAGGGCCTCACGGGCCGCGTTCTTAATGAAGAGCGAGTCGATGGTCCCGTACTCGGGGCCCAGCGCGATTCCGACGCGGGCCGGCGTTCCTTCCTCGGCGTTCTTGCGGATGCCGACGGCGGTCAGTATCCGACCGGAGACCGGCTCGACCGATTCGAACTCCAGCCGCTCGTTCCGGTACCCGTTCTGCACGCCCGCCTTCTTGACGTGGTCGAGGATCGTCTCCTCGTAAGAGGCGCCGGACGGCATCATCTCGGCGGCCTTCTCGGAGGCGGTGACCTCCTGATCGGAGTGGACGCGGTGCGGTGACAGGGACTCGACGGTGAAGGCTCCGGCGACCCGGATGGCCTTTTTATCTTCGTAGGGGCGGTCGTACAGGGTCTCGAACTCGGCGTGCTTCTTGATCGCCTTGTCGATCTGCTCGCGGGTCATTCCTTCCTTGATATCAGGGTTGTTCGCGATCGACTTCAGCGTGATGTGCGGGACACGCTCGTAGACGAAGCCGCGGCGGATGTCATGCTTCGAGGGTGAGCGGTCGAGTGGCTGCTGGCTGAGTTCGGCTTCCTTGGCCTTTCCTTCGGGGGAGTCGGCGAGTAGGTAGGCGGGGTACTTGGCGCCCATGAGACGGTGCCGGGCAAGGGCAATGGCGACGCGGGAGGTGTCGACGGTGATCCAACGGCGGCCCCACTGCTCGGCAACGTAGGCGGTAGTGCCGGAGCCGCAAGTGGGGTCGAGGACCAGGTCGCCTGGGTCTGTGGCCATGAGCATGCAGCGTTCCACGACCTTGGTGTTGGTCTGAACGACGTAGACCTTTCCTTCGGTGAAGGCCCCCGTCTGTGTATCAGTCCACATGTTCGTGTAAGCGGTGACTGGGAAGTCATTCATGAAGCGGACGTACGCCAAAGAATTTCTGGTCGGAGCCGCGAGCCGATTGGCAGCTGCAAGTCTATCCATGCCTGCAGGTGTAGTCTTCCAGTGATGGTTCCTGCCTGGAGAAAACTGGTGTCCATTGAAGGTGTACGGCAGGCTGCCGGTCGTTGTCCTTCCCTGGGAGGCTAGATTGTCGTGCCGGTAAATGAGGGCATCCGCTAGAGCATCAGGGTTCTCGCGCTCTTCACGGCTCATGACCCGCCTAGTTCCATCGGGCAGTTCGACTCGCGTGTACCGACCTCCGACGTCATGGCTGAGTCCGGTGCGACGATACAGCTTCCTGGCCTTGAGGGAATTGATGTCTCTCGCGTACCACAAAAGATAGTCGCCGTTTCTGCTCAGTGCGCTTGTGGAAAGCCCTCCAGTTGTACGGAACATGATAGTGATGACTGAGTTCGACTCTCCGAATACTTCGTCCAGAAGGCATCGTACGCGGTGTACATTCTCTTCGCCGATTTGTACAAAAACTGATCCTGATTCGGTGAGGAGATCTCGAGTCGCAATGAGTCTGTCGCGCAGGTAAGAAAGGTAGGAGTTAACCCCCAGTTCCCATGTGTCGCGAAATGCTTTGATCTGTTCAACCTCATGCGTAATGTCAGCGAGGTTGCCATCACGCACACGGGTGCTGTCGACCCGTGCCTGCCAGTTCGACTCGAACTTGATGCCATACGGCGGATCGATGAATACCATCTGCACCTTGCCCCGCAGATTCTCCCGCTCCGCGAGGCTTGCCATCGCTTGGAGGGAGTCGCCGAGAATCAGGCGGTTGGTCCAATTCATCGAGTGCTTGTACCAGTCGACCTTATCCAGCTCGTCCGCGATGCCGTCGCTGTAGAAATCGGTGCTGAAGAGCGATAGTTCCTCCCCGGCGTCCTCGCCTTCTAGGCGCTCCCGCTGCCTCTTCGTCTCGTCCATCAACTCCTTGACGAGATACCGCGGCTCAATCAGTTCCTGGCGGAAGATCGGCGGAGCCGGGACCTCTAGGTCCTGGCGGTCCTGTTCGTCCTTGCCCTTCCAGACGAGCTGGGGGTCCTTGGCGAAGTCGCGCTTGCCGCGCCAGGTCATGGCAGCCTCGACCTCTTCCGTAACCAGGTCGATTGCGTCCGCCGTAGGGTTGTTCACTCGGGTGTCCTCATGCCTTATGGCCTGCACGGCCTTGGTGCGGTTCGCGCTGCTTCTGCGGGGAGCGGCCATTGTCCTTACTTCCCTTCCTCGTCGTTGCCGTCGTGCCGCTGCTGCTCGGCCTCCGCCTCGCGCGCCGCGCTCAACAAGTCGTCGTCCCAGGGATAGTCGTCGCCCCAGTCCGCCTCGTCATCGTCGGTCATGAGTCGCTCGACGCTCTTGAGCCCGTCCTCGTGGAGGCCCGTCAGCGCTCCGTCGTCGTACAGTGACTGAATCGCCATGTTCAGACCGACCTTGAACTTGGTGGGGTCCTCCGACAGCTCCACGTAACCCCACTTGCCGAAGCCGCCGTGGTTGTTGACGGCCGCGCACCACATGCGTGCGGTCTCCGCCTTCATGGCCCGCTTGCCGGCCGATTTGCGGGAGCCCGACACCTCCACGATGAGGTGACGCTGCTGGTCCTCTTCATCGCGTGGCTTCAACCGGACGATGAAGTCAGGCAGGTACCGGTGGGTGCGTCCGGCGTAGAGGTACGGAATGGCGAACTCCAGGTGGTCGTTCTTGACGTACGACTCGACGTTCTTGTTGCCGTCGAGCAACGTCGCCAGAATCTGCTCCCAGGTGTTGCCGCCTATTCCGTCGAGGACGACATAGTTCACCGGTGACTTGTCCGGTTCGGCCTCGTAGACCGCCTTGGTCGTGTAGAAGTTCACGTCGTCCGTGGAACCCTCCGGCGCGTACCGCGCGAAAATGGGCACCACCTTGGACGAGTTGTTGCTCTCCTGACGGTTCAACGCGGCGAAGAACTGCTGGGCGGCCCGCAGTTGTTCCTCGGAGACGCTGGAGATGATCGTCAAGTCCCGCTGGTTGTCCGTTCCGACGCAGTGAGTGATCCAGTCCTTCGCGAGCTGTACGAGGTTGGGGAACATCCAAGGCTTGCGACCCTGCTTCGGATCTTCCAAAAGTTCCAGAGCCAGCTTGGCCACCTGGAAGGCGACCTGCTGGACGCGGACACCCCGGCCGTCGACCAGCATGTGTGTGGCGCTCCTCCCGATGATGCCTTCCACCTCGGCCCGGGTCGCGACGTGCTCGTTCACCTTGAACGGTTCCGCTTGCGTGAAGTCCGCGTAGAAGCGCGCCTCCTTGATCTCTACGCGGTACCCCTCCAAGCGCGGGAAGGTGATGCGCAGCTCCTCGCGATCCTTCATGGCCCGGACGTGCTTCGGCTCCGGTCGGGGCTTGGTCTTCAGCTCCCGATTCGGGTCGGTCTGGATGAACTGGAAGGGGATGCCGTACACGTCCGCGTACTCGGGCTCCAGCAGTCCTTCGTCATTCGCCGCGTACGAGATGCGGCGCAGCCCTCGGCCCACCACCTGTTCGCACAGCAGGTGGCTGCCGAAGGCCCGGACCCCCAGGATGTGCGTGACCGTGTTGGCGTCCCAGCCCTCCGTGAGCATGGACACGGACACGACACACCGCACATCCTGCCCGAGCTTGCCCTTCTTGCCGACAGTGTTCAGGACCTCACGCAGCAAGTCGGCGTCCGTCAGTGCCTCCACGTCCCGGTCGGGGAACCGGGTGCGGTACTCCTCCTTGAACGCCTCCAGCTCTTCGGCCGCCGCGGCCTTGAACTGGGCATCCAGCTGGGGGTTGTCGGACTCCAGCTGCGTCGAGTCGACCAGGATGGTGCGCGGCACCGGGTAGCGGCGGCCCTGCTTGTCGTAGTTGGAGAAGAGCTCAAGCATGCCCGGCTTGCCGAGGGCATCCGTGTCCGGCAGCTCGTGCCCGGCGATCTGGTCGTACACCCACTTCGACACCGTCGTGTTGTTGCAGACGACGATGAAAACCGGGGGAGTGGAGCCGGTGCCCTGGGTCTCCTCCTCCCAGCGTGCGAAGGCCTCCGCGTAGTTCCGGTACAGGCTGTGGGCGGCCCCGTCCAGGACGGCCGGCAGCGTCTTGTCCGCGAGCGTCTCGGGCTTCTGCGAGCGCTTCGGCATCTCGTCCCGGATGTGCTCCCACAGGTTCAGGTATGAGACCTCCTTGTGCTCCGCGTCATCGTCCACGGGCACGCGCGGGATCTTGACCAGGCCCGACTCGATGGCGTCCAGGAGTCCGAAGTCGCTGACCACCCAGGGGAAGAGGGTGCCCTCCGGGTAGCCCGAGCCGTTCAGGTAGAAGGGGGTTGCGGAGAGGTCGTAGACCGTCTTGATGCCGGTCTTGCGCATGATGTGGTTCAGGCCGTCGAACCACTGGCGCGCGTGCTTGTTCTCCTCCTCGGCCTGCTTCTTCTCCTCCCCCTTCAGGTCGTCGACGGTGACGGCCCCCTCGAGGGCGGCCCCGCGGGTCTGGTAGCAGTGGTGCGCCTCGTCGTTGATGACGATGATCTCGCCCTTGCTTCCACCCAGATCGCGCAGTACCCGGTTGACCATCATGTCGGGCGTCTCGACGAAGGGGTCGTTCTTCGACCTGGCCAGCAAAAGCTTCTTGGTCTTGGACGCGAGTCCCTGGCCCTCCCGCGTAGTCTTGAGCATGAACGCGTGGTAGTTGGTGATCGCCACCTGCGCCTGGCCGAGCGCACCCCACAGGTCCGCCGGGACGACGTCCCGTTCGTTGTAGTAGTTGTTCGGGTCGGACGGCATCAGGACCCGCAGCCGATCCCGGATGGTCACACCGGGCGCGACCAGGAGGAAGCGCTTGGCAAACCGGGGGTCCTGCGGATTGGCGACCTTGTTGAGGACGTTCCAGGCGATCAGCATCGCCATCACGACGGTCTTGCCCGCACCCGTCGCCATCTTCAGCGCGACCCTGGGCAGCCCCGCGTTGTGCTCCTGGTTGGTCTCTTCGAGATGGGTCTTGATCCACGGCCTGCCGAGTTTCGTGCCCACCTCCGTCAGGTAGATGGCGGTCTCCACTGCTTCCACCTGGGCGAAGAAGAGCTTCCGTTCCCGGGCCGGGTCGGTCCAGTACTCCAGGAGACGGCGGGTCGTCGGCGTGATGTTGGGATATCCAGCCGTGCGCCAGCGGTCGACCTCGTTGCGGATGTTGCCGATGACGTCCTGGCCCTTGCGCTCCTCCAGGATGCCGTCGAAGAACAGCTCGTGCTGGACGCCAGCCGACGTCTTGCGTCCCTTCCGGGCGCGTGGGACGGGCATCCAGGTCTCGCTCGGGCGGCGCCCGGGAACCCGCTCGCCGGTCGGCTGCCCCCGCTCGTCCAGTTCCCAGTGCCAGGCCGGTTCCGCGTACGGAGAATTGATGATCGGGTTCTCGATCACTGCTGCCATGCTCTAGATATCTCCCTCACGCCACGTCTGCGTGGACCGTACAGTCTGCCACCGACAATGACCCCATTCGTCCCATGATCACGTCGCCCGCACCCGGTGCTCCCCCCGCTCCAGCCACCCCATGACCACCTGATGCGCCCGCCACCCATCCGGAAACTTGGGCGGCACGTCCAGGTACACAGGACTGCTCCGTGGATGCCGGTCCAGCAGATCCCGGATGCCGGCGCGGGCCACCACGATGCAGGCGAAGCGGTGCCGGGACAGCAGGACGCACAGGCGGCCCGTCTCCAGGTGGAAGGCGGAGGCGTCGTGGCGGCCGGAGAGCGGGTGCCAGACCAGGGTGACGTCGAACTCGCGGCCCTGGAGGCGGTTGGCGGTGTCCACCGTGACGCCGGTCAGACCGCGGGCAGCGAGGCGGGTGCGGACCGCGTCCGCCTGCACAGTGCGTGCCGTGCCGATCGCGATGCGGTCCGCGGTGAGGGGCTCCCCGTTGACCAGCGCACCGCGCTCCAGCAGCCGGGCCGCCGTCGCCGCGAGGGCATCCGCCACCTCCGGGTCCTGGTCCAGGGTGTGGCGGGCGGGGAGTTCCAGGTGGCCCCAGCCGGAGTCGGCGGCCCGGGCGAGGACGTCGTCCAGGGGGCCGGAGCCGTGGGGCAGGCTCGCGTACGACAGCACGCGCTCCGGTGCCGTCGTACCGGGGACGAACCGGTAGAAGGGATAGAAGGCCTCCTCGACCAGGGGCGCCGCCGTCTCCGGCAGGCGCCAGGAGACGGGGAGCTGGTGGCGGAGCAGGTCGGGGTTGTGGGCGAGGGTGACGTCGACCGCGTTGCGCAGGGGGTCCCAGGTCAGGCCGTGCCAGCGGTCGGTCTCCACGGTGGCGAAGGGGTCGAGCTGGCCGGGGTCGCCGACGAAGAGGACCTGTGAGTCGTCCTGGGCGAACAGCGGGGCCGTCGCCAGGAGTCCGTCCGAGCGCATCTGGTACGCCTCGTCGACGATGGCCCACCGCCATGGCGCGCACTTGTCCGGGGTGACGAACGACCACTTCTTCGCGGTGGACACCACGACGGGCAGGTCGCGCAGGTCCGTCACCTGGCTGCTCCCGGTGACGTTGGGGTGTCGGGTGACGCGGGGCGGGAGGACATGGCCGTTGGCGTGGAGGCGGCCGAGTGCCAGGCCGGGATGCTCCCGTGCGATGCGGTCCACCAGGTCGTCGACCTGCTCGTTGGTCTGCGCGACGATTATGAGCTGGTGGCCCGCGGACGTCAGGTGCCCGGTGGCCTTCACCACCAGCGTGGACTTCCCGGCTCCGGGAGGCGAGTCCACCACGACGCCCCGGCCGGGGGCGGTGTCGAGGCTGGTCAGGATCCCCGTGACCGCCCGGTCCGCGCGTTCGCCGGGGGTGAGGACTTCGGGCTCCCCGGTGTCGGGAAGGAGGGCGGTCACTCCCAGGTCTCCTCTGCGTCCTCGTCGGTGGGTTCGTACGGCTGGGGCGGACCGCCGTGGGTCCAGGGGGTGTTCTCCTCGTCGGGCAGGGCGGACGGCATGGCCGTGGGGTTGAGCGTGGTGTACGTCAGCTCCTCGCCGGTCTCCGCGAGAGTGCCAGCCGGTGCCGGAGGCTTGCGCTTCCTCTCGAAGCCGCCCTCGAGCTGGAGCACCACGGTGTGGCCGCCGTCGTCCTCCCGCCGTACTTCGAGGATCCGAGCTCCTTGGCCGGGCCGGGCGGGGGACTTCACCTCCGTGCCGACCGCGAGACCGACGCGGGCGTCGGTGCCGGTGCGCAGGCTGATCGTCGGGCGCCAGACCTGGGAGCCGGGACGGTCGCCGGGGGCGAAGCGGTCCTCGTCCCTGGCCGTCACCGTGCCCGTGAACGCCTCGCCGGTCAGCTCGTACTCCGCCATCACCAGCGGGTCGTCGAACGCGCGCTCCGCCTCGTAGCGGGTGACCGCGTCCTCCAGCCGGGCCAGGCGGCGGGCGGCTCGGACGGCCTGGTCGCGGCGGGCCTGCGGGCGGCCGTCGGCGTCCAGGTACTCGGCGTACTCGGAGAACCAGCGCCGGTCTCGGGACCAGCGGTCGGAGACGTGGGTGCCCTCCGGCAGCCCGCGGAGCAGTTCCACGCCGTGCCACATCAGCCGCCAGGTGGGAAGCATCTGGCCGCTCAGCTCACGGTCGATCTGGCGGCCGACCGCCTCGCGTCCGCGGTCGTCGGACGCCTCGTCGTAGCGCGTCATCAACTCGTGCAGGGTCCGGTCGAAGACCGGGTCCGTGGACGGACCGGCCGGCGGCCACACAGCGAGGTCCTCCGCCTCCCGTGCCGCCCGCGCGCCGTCGTTGTCCTCCGGTGGATCAATCCAGGAGAGCAGGGACGCGAGGTGGGAGTCCTCGGAAGAACTCTGGCCGGTGGCCCAGTTGGCGGCGAGCAGCCGTGTCATCGCGAGCATCACACCGGAGTCCGGGAACTCGGCCAGGTCCGCGAACCAGGTCAGCCACTTGCCGAGGGTGGGCACGGACGGGTCGACCGCGTACGGCCCCTCGGTGGCGCGCAGTCTGGTCAGCCGGCCGAGCAGGCGCACGTACGCGATGCCCTCGCCGTTCGGGACGAGGAGCTGCGGAGCCCGCTGGAAGCGCAGGCGTTCCTCCTTCTCCTTGCCGCGGCCGACGGTGTAGGGCTCCGTCTCCGTCCGGCACCCGTCGATGTACGCGAGGAGGAGTGCGGCCAGGCGCTCGGCGAACCGGAAGCGTTCGGCGCGGTTGCGCGGCTGGCGGACGGTGAGGAGGGTCGGGTGCTCGGGGTCCGTACCCGCGAGCGCGGCCAGGGGTGCGCACGCCTCGCCGGCGAGGGTGAGCGGCACCAGGACGAACGGCTTCTCGTCCAGGTGCTGGTGGCGGACGGTCGTCAGCGGTTCGGCACGGCCGGTGCGGGACGCCGTGAGCGCCGCGACGGTGGACAGGACGCTCATGCGGCCCCCCGGCGGAGTCGGCGCAGCCGGGCGGCGGCGCGCAGCAGGTCGGCGGCTTCCGCCTCGGCCTCTCCGGGGGCGGCGACGCCGTCCACGTAGTCGAGCGCGGTGCGGGTGGAGTCGATGCCCGGCAGGTCGTTGCGCACGCCGCTGCCCAGGCGGGCCGGCGAGGCGCATCCGTCGGCCTCGTCGCGGCAGTAGCGCGCCATTTCACAGAAGGACAGGCAGGAAGGCGTGTACGACGCGTCCAACGCCTCTATGGAAGAGGAGAGTTCGTCCGCGCTTCGGGTCGTGTCCAGGGTTGCCGTCTCGGGCAGTTGGGCCGCGAGGTCCTCTGCGCGCCGCAGCCGGGAGAGCTGGAACTGGAGGGCGTCGAGTTCCTGCCGGAGGTCGATCAGGCGGCCGTAGGGGCGGTTGGAGAAGTCCTTGGGGCAGACGAGCAGGAACTCGTGGGAGATCTGCTCGGTAGGCAGGCCGGCCGTCTCGAAGGCGCGGTGCAGGGCGAGGACGTACACCGCGGCCTGCTTGGCCGCCTCGGCGACGGCGGTCGGATTGGCCTGGCCGTCGATCGCGGCGAACGAGCGGATCAGGACGATGTGGAACTTCCCCTCGATGCGGTGGGTGAGCGCGTCCGGTTCCAAGTACGCCGTCTGACCGGCGACTTCGAGGGTGAGCACGGGGCGGTCGAGGATGAGCCGTACGTCCTGGCCGGAGGCCACGTGCGCGATGAGGCGGCGGGTCTCCCGCTCGCGCAGGTGCAGGGCAGTGTTGCCCCCTACCTCGTTGAGGTCGGTGACATGGGCCTCCGCCACGGGGACGGAGAGCTGCTCGCGCAGCAGCCGGATGAGTTCGGCGTAGCTGCCCCACTTCACGAGGCCGTGGAATGCCTGTTCGCGGGCGAGGGCGAAGGGGGACTGGCCGAAGCGCGGCTCGTATCCGACCTGCTGGGCGAGCAGTGCCTTGTCCACCCCGGCGGCGTCGAGGACGGCGCGGCGGGCGCAGGCGGGATTGGCGGTCAGGGCGGTGATCTTGCGGGCGGTGTACGGCTGAGGGGGCTGCGGTCCACGCAGCCGTGCGAGTCGGTCGTCGGGAGGTTCGGACTGCTGCGAGGGCATCGTCTCTACTTCGGGAACGTCTTCGGGAACGTCTTCGGGAGCTCACCGGCGTGCGAGGCGTCTGACGTCATCCGTCGGAAAGGGGTCGTCAGGACAGGGTCCCACTCGCGTCGCGCAGGGCGTCACGCATCGGTGCCGCACCGAACAGCTGCTGTACGTCGGCGAGTTGGGTACGGGCACGCTGTGCGGCCGTTTGCCTCTGCTGATCGTCCTCCTGCTGGTGGACGGCCGCTTCGGCGTTTGCGGCGGCGATCACGCGGGCGGGGTCGGGCTCCGGGGCCGCGGCGTCGTAGGCGCCCGGGATCGTGAGGGCGAAGCGGCGCAGCAGCCGCCAGGCCGCGTCTGGGGCCGGATGCCCCGCAGTGGTGAGTCGCTGGATCTGCTCGGCGGTTCCCACCGCGTGAGTGAGGAAGTCGGTGCGTGGGCTGAGTGGGCCGATGATCCGCCGCTCCACGGGCCAGGTGGACAGGGCCAGGAGTCCGCGTGCGGGGACCAGGCGGTCGTGGGTCAGTGCCGCGCAGATGTAGTACGGGCGGGCATAGCCCTGTGCCGTGAAGGATCGCTCCTCGTCGCGGCGGAGGGACGCGAGTTTGGTGGCGACCAGCGACTCGGTGAAGAACGCCTCGTACGTGGACGAGATGAGCTTCGGAGAGGCAGGGGCGCCCAGCAGGGTGAGCGCCTGGTGGACCTGTTCGCGGATCGGGATGGAGCCGTGCGCCGGGCGCTCCGTGCGGCGTGGTGCGCCTGTGGTCGCCGACGCCTGCGGGGCCGGGGGCTCGGCCGGGAGTGCCTCGCCGTCCGGTTCCGCCTCGGTCTCGAGGGCGTGCTCCCAGGCGGCCTCGGCTTCGCGCAGCGCGCGACGGATGCGCGCGGTTTCGGCCTTGTCCCGTGCGCGCACGGCACCGCGCAGCTCGGTGCGCAGGTGGGACAGGCGCTGCTCGAGTTCCTCCAGTGATGCCGCCATGTGGGGCAGCTTAGCGCAGCAACCAACCTATGCCAAGAACTTCCAATGAGTTCCAAGATTACCTGCTACGGTCGAGTGCGGCGGCGCACCCGGCTGGTCCGAAGGGTGCCGTCTGTTCCGAGACAAGGGGGAGGCAATGAGTCACGACACGACGGCATGGCACAAGCCGCACTGGCTGACCGGGAATGACGACCTCGTTCGCGTGGGGCCCGGTACGGGCGGGAGCGAGGAGCACACCTGCCCCTCGCACGCCGCTGCCAAGGCCCGGCCCGGTCTCTGGCCGGCCCGGCGTCTCCGTCTTCCGAAGCCGGAGCTCGAGACGTTCACCCTCGGGCCTGTGATGGACGCCGTGGACCGGGTCGAATTCCACGGTGAGACACCCGACCAGGCCCTTGCAGGGCTGCGCTCCCGCACCCCCGCCCTGCACCCCGGTCACCTGACGTATGCCGAGCACGCCCTCCGTACGTACATAGAAGCGCGCGCCGACGATGGTGAGCAGCGGCTGCGGCCGGTCCGTCCGTACTGGGTGGCCCAGCGGGAGAACGGCAAGTTCTGGGAGATGTACGCCTGGTGGCGCAGGTACGAGTCGGCCGACGGACGCCTGCGCGAGTACCGACGGTTGCGGCACGGCGAGGCCAAGGACTCCGAGCCCGGCGAGATCGCCATCGCCGTGTACGTGGCCGTTCACGGGCGCCAGGCGGCCTGGCCGCGGAAGTGGGCGCGCGCGTTCCAGCCGTATGGCCCCACAGCCCGGCCCGAGCGGGTGCGTGTCGTCGAAGTCGGGCTCTCCGACGGACGGCCGCGCGTGCAGTTCGACGGGACGGCCGAGGAAGCCGAGGCCTACTACGCCGAGCACGGGCACGCGCACGTGGCGCGTGTCGTGGCGGGCGGCAGGCCGGCACCCGGCTCATCCTGCGTGGACTGCAAGCAGTTCACGGGCTGCGAGGCCGTGCCGCGCAGGCCGGGGGTCCTCGGCCTTCCCTCGCGGGTGGCACCGCTGAGGAAGGTGTCGGTCAGCGATCTGCGCTATCACGCGGCCTGCCCCGCACAGGGGTTCCTCCGTTCTCTGCACCTGCCCAAGTCTGACGAATACGGCAGCGCGGCGAGGCTCGGCCAGGCGGTGCACGGCTGGATCGAGAAGCTGCACCGGCGCCCGGAACAGCCGCCGTGCGCGGTCGGCGACATGCCCCCGGCGGGCGAGAACTGGACAGAGGGACGCTGGTGGGTCTCCGACGAGGACGCCGCGACCGGTCGGGACATGCTGCTCCACCACGTCGACGCCTGTCCCTTCCAGGACGCCGCACTCATCCAGCGGGTCGAGCCCGAAGCCCTCCGAGTCGTCCACGACACCGCGGCGCAGGCCGTCGTCATCGCCAAACCCGACCTGCTCTACCAGGAGGACGGCTCGTGGGTGTGGCGGGAGCTCAAGACGACACGGAAGCGGCGCCGCCACCACGAGGACCTTCTCGACACCTACCCCCAACTCGCCTTGGCGGTCGCGCTCCTGGCTCAGGGTGCGCTGGGCGGCGATCCGGACGGCTCGCGCGTCGAGGTGGAGATCCTCCGGCCGGACAGTTCCGATCCCCACGTGATCGACCCGACGGACCCCGGCCGGCAGCGGAAGGCGCTGTCGGTGCTGCGGCGGTACGCCGGTCCGTGGCGGGAGGACGAGACGTGGGACGCCCGCCCCGGACCGCATTGCCGGTCCTGCCCGGTCTCCCGGTGGTGTCCGAGCGCCGCGCCCGACGGCGCCGTCGCGGGAGAGGGGGAGTCGTGACCACGACCGACATGAGGGAGGCACGGTCCGAGGACGCCGTCGGCACGGACGAGGGGTTGCTCCGACAGATCGCCAGCGCCCTGGCGTGCCTGTCCCGGCAGCGGACCGTACCCAACCCGGTCTACCCGGCGAAGGTGCAGAACGCGTACAACCGCCTCGTCCTGCACTGCCTGCGCCGGGGCGAGGAACCGCCGGGCAGCGTGCCGCAGATGGTCCGCTGGGCTGGTGAACGGCCGCTGATCGAGTGGCCGTTGGAGCTGCCGCCCGACAACTTTCCCGGAGCGGCCCTGCTCGTCGATCCGGAGACCCGGCTGCCGCACCAGCTGTGTCTGGAGTGGGAGGTGAGCGCGGCCGACCCGGCGGCCGAGCTCTTCGAGAACGAACGCATCCGGGAAGCACTCGCCGTGTGCCGTGCGGCCAAGGCCCCGCAGGCCTACACCGCGTTCCGGGCCCTACTCACCTCCAGGCCCGTGCTGACCGGCGCCGAGCTGGCACTGCTCGGCGGCGATCCCGACTGCGGAATGCTGCTGCACGACGTGATCAAGCGCTGCTACGAGCCTGTGCCCGCCTCCTATCTGAGGCGCGGCACGTACCGGCAGTGCGCTCGCTGCCGCTGCCTCATGGTGCCGCTGCTGCACGGCAGCCACCGCTGCGAACTGGACCGGTGCCGCCGCGACGGCACATCGGACGAAGGCACGCCGCTTCGTGCCGACAAAGGCGGGGTCTTCCAGCTCAGCCGCCCCCTGCGGATGTTCATCACCAGCCCCGGGCTCGCGGAGACCGATCTACAAGCCGCCCTGGAGAAGAAGTTCGGAATCACCGCCGAGATGTGGCCCAACTACGACGCGTACGACCTGCGCGTCCCCCTGTCTGAGCGACGGCACTGGGCGGTGGACGTCAAGGACCGGGTGAACCCCGTTCTCCTGGCGCGCTCCCTCACGCCGTTCAGGAACGAGCCGCCGTACGACCGTGCATTCCTCGTCGTGCCCCGCTACCGCTTCCGCGACAACGAGGCGTATGGGCGGCAGTTCCGCCGAAACCTGCCGGAGGACCTGGCCGATCGGGTCACCCTGCTGGACGACCAGGCCTTCCTGCGGCTGGTCGCCGATGAGATCTCCACCCCGCGTGACAAGGCGGGGGACCCGCGTACCGAAGGAGGACGCCGTGCGTGACCGTAGGGGATGGCACCGGCGCTGCTCGCCGCAGCAGCTCACCGAGGTGTGGCCGGCGAACCTCGGCAGCTTCCGCCCCGGCGACCTTCTCGACGTCGAACTGGGCCTGTATCTCTTGCAGGACGTGACGCCCACCCGCACGGCCGCCGATGTCTGGCCGCTGTTGGGCGGTTACCCGTACAGCGAGGTGTTCGGAGACGTTCGCAGCGACGAACAGCGGCTTCGTGTTCTGCGCGCCCGCCACTATCTGTGGGACATGCGGCGACGGCACGCCTGGTCGGAGGCGCTGATCGACTACCTGAAGGTCCCCCAGCACCTGCGCGGATACGAAATCGACGGACCCGGCTCCGTACCACGCCGTCGCGAGCCGTCGCGCGCCGCACGCCGTTTCGAGATCTTCGAAGAACTGCTCAGCACCGCTCCGCGGTTCGCGACGCGGTCCGTTCCGTTCGCCGAGGAGGGAGAGCACACCTTCCGGGTGCAGGACCGTACCCACTCCGTGGTGTTCGACGAGGAACTGCTGACGGACACCCTGCCGCGCGCCCACGCGCTTGACGCACCACCGGCCGGGCGTGGAGAGCCCGTCGACGTCACCTGGGAAGAGCTCGAGAAGGCCGCCGACGAGATGGACGCCGTCAAGGCGACGGCACAGGGGCCGCGCAACGGCTGGGCCGGGCGGCTCCGGCGGGTGAAACTGCTCGTGCGCGACGCGGAACTCGGCCGCTTCACAGAACAGGGACGGCTGAGGATCGACCGGCTGCTGCACCTCGTGGGGATGGTGGGAGCCGGCAAGTCCACCCTCCGGGACATCCTGACCTACCACCTCGTGACCCGGACACCCCGCCGGGTCACCATCGTCGTCGGCGATGTGGCCGAGACGCTCGCCGTGGTGGAGCAGTTCGACCGGCTCGGTGTGCGGGCGGCGCCGATCCTCGGGCACTCCACCAGGGAGCGCAACATCAACCGGCTGCACCGCCGCACTGCCACGGCCGGCGCCGCCACCATGCTCGGGCACGACCACGCGGGCTTCGCCTACCTCAGCAGCGCCTGCCCCGTCGACGTGCTGCGCGGCCTGGAAGCCCGCCGCCCGCTCGGCGTCCGTGAAGCACCGTGCATCACGCTGTACACCGTCCCCGAGCAGGAGGCCACGGACGGCGATCCCCTCCTCGACGAGGAGTACAGCACGCAGCGTGACGCACAAGGCCCGAAGCCGCAGCGGAGACTGTGCCCGTTGTGGAACCGCTGTCCGCGCCACCGCGGGGCTCGTGATCTGGTCGACGCACAGGTGTGGGTCGCCACCCCGGCCGG
Source organism: Streptomyces sp. NPDC040410 (assembly GCF_055595715.1). Lineage (NCBI taxonomy): Bacteria > Bacillati > Actinomycetota > Actinomycetes > Kitasatosporales > Streptomycetaceae > Streptomyces > Streptomyces sp. NPDC040410. The sequence continues at coordinate 474,043 of NZ_JBVIVK010000001.1, read as the reverse complement.
TCTCGTGCACAGCTCCGTCCCACTGCACCAGCACCAGGAACAGCTCCGGTACCTCGAACTCGCGTGCCGACTCAGCGACCTGATCATCGTCGACGAGGCCGACCGGGTGCAGATGCAGCTCGACACGGCCTTCGCGCCGGCCAGCACTCTGGTGGGCAAGGCCCCGAACTCCTGGTTCGACGAGGTCGCCGTCCACAAGTTCCAGCAGATGGCCCGGGATGGCCGGCTCCAGCTGTCCGCCCGTGACGTCGACGACTGGACCAACGCCGTCAACACGGTCAGCGCCGCCACCGACCGCCTCTTCGCCCTGCTCGTCAAGGACGACAAGCTCAGGCGATGGATCAGCGTCGACTACTTCAGTGCCTTCACCCTCCACAACCTGCTGCTGGACAGCTGGTTCCCGGGGCGGAAGGAGGGCGAACGCCCGCCTGCGGCGGCCCGGACGCTGGACGGTGCGCTCGGCCGGTTCCGCGACGACCCGCTGCACGAGCAGCAGAGCACGGGAGACGACGATGAAGTGACACCCTTGGTGAACACCTTCGTCCACCTCGCCCTGGAACTCCTGCACGCGCCCCAGGGAGCACGGACGCGTGAGAGGCTGCGCGACACCCTCACCGACATCGTCGGAGACGACAGCACGGTGCTCGCGGACGCCGACCTCCAGGCCCGGCGCTTCGAGTTCACCCTGCTCCTTTCCGCTCTGCACAGCCGTCTCGACTTCATGACCACGCTGTGGCCGCGCGTCGAGGCCGCCCTCAATCTCGAGAGCGCCTCGAACGTGCTCTCCCGCAGGCCCCCCAAGGACTACGAGGCGGTCATCCCCGAGTCGCCCATGGGTAACGTGCTCGGCTTCCAGTTCCGCCACGACGACCGTGAGCGCGATGGTGACCGCAGCGGTGAACTCCGCTTCTTCCACTGCAACGGCGTGGGCCGCGAACTGCTCATGCGGCTCGGTGACCTGTGCGCCGTGGACGGCCGCCCGGGCCCGCACGTCCTGCTCATGTCCGCAACGAGCTGGGCGGGCACGTCGAGCAGGTACCACGTGCACGCCGACGTCGGTGCCGTTCTGCGTCCTCACGACGAGGAAGTCGAAGCCGTCCTGGGCAGCGAGTTCCGCAAGGAGTTCTTGTACTGGCCCGGAAACGACCGGCCCAAGCCGCTGCGCCTGTCCGGCTGCGACCCCGAAGAACGGCCCCAGGCCCTTCTGCACATGCTGCACCAGCTCGCGGTGCCCGACCGGAGTCTGCCCGACGCCGAGAGCATGCTGGACGCCGAGCTGAAGGAGATCGACGATCCGGACCGCCGCCGCATCCTGTTGCTCGTCGGCAGCTACGACGAGGCACGTCGGGCCGCCGAGTACCTCAACCAGATCCCCGAGTGGAACGGCCGCGTCACCCGACTGGTGTCCGACGACGCGGACTCCGACACCGCCTGGACCCGGCTGCCGGAGGACGCCGCCGCACGGACGCTGCCCCGCGGTGACGTGAAGGCTTTCCCTTCGGTCGGCGGCGACATTCTCGTCGCGCCGCTGCTCGCTGTGGAGCGGGGACACAACATCGTCCTGCGCGATGGCAAGGCGGCCATCGGCACGGTCTACTTCCTGGCACGCCCACACCCTCGGCCCGACGACATCGCGCTCGCCATCCAGTCCATCAACGACTGGGCCGTACGCCAACTCCGGGATGCTGACGGATCCTTCCGGCAGAACGCGCTCGCCGCCGCCACCCCCGACCAGGCGGCTGTGGCGTTCCGCAGCCGCGCACGCCGTCAGTGGAACCGCTTCCTCACCCGGCGGCTGGCCTGGTCCAGCCTGCGGGACGAGGAGAAGACGGCGTTCACCTGGGACCAGCTCGTCGTCATGTGGCAGGTCATCGGTCGTCTGGTGCGCGGCGGCGTGCCGGCCCGGGTGGTCTTCGTCGACGCGGCTTTCTCTCCCAGAGAAGCCGGATTCCAGGACACGGACACCCCAGACACCAGCCTACTGGCGAGCATGCGTGAGGTGCTCGCCCCCTTCTTCGAGGACGGGAACACGGCGGAGCGGCACCTTGCCCCGATCGACAAGTCCCTGGTCCGTGAGCTGTACGAACCGCTCTACCGCGCCCTGGTGGACATGGGCTGACGGCATCCGTCACCACACCGCACCCCCGACGTGTTCGCGTCGCGTCCGAAGACTTAACGCCTTGCTCCGAGGAGAACCGACACCATGGCCTACCAGTACAACCGTCCGGCGGCGTACCTGCCCGACCCGGCACGGGGACCCTTCGTCTTCCCGATGCACACGCTCTCCCTGCCCGCCCACTGGGAGGAACCACTCCTGCGCCTTTACCACGGCGGAATGACAGAGGGGCAGGCCGAGCGACGGCGCCGCGTACCCACAGCGGCTGTCAACCAGCTGATGCGCGCCACCGCGCCGGACATCGTCACGGTCGACTCCACGGCACGGTTCGGTTCGGAGAACCCCTGGCTGTACTGCCAGGACGCGTACCCGATGGCGGTGACGAACCTCTACATCGCCACCTGGCTCAGGAGCCTCCCGCGCGATGCCGGCGATCCCGAGACCGCGGCCCTGCTGATGAACTGCTTTCGTGACCTCGACACCGCGGCTCTCAGCTGGCGGCCCGGCAGGGTCGACCTCCTCGAGCAGAAGGTGTCGCCCGGAGGAACCGCTCTGCCCGCGCCCCACGTGTACCGGTTGCTTCCTGACGTCCTCGCCGAAAGGATCGCGCGCCAGGGACCGTACGAACACCACGGGCAGCAGCTGTCGTTCCGACAGGTCGCCGGCCGCACGGGGGCCAGGGGGCAGGGAAGCGGGGGCGCCGAGCTGATGTCGAACGTGATCGAGTACGTACCCGGGCGGCGTGGTGGCGGCGACGGCAAGCCGGCCTACTACGCGGCGACCCTCCGCATCACCGTGCGCACCGTTCCCTTCTCACCCGTCCCGCGCGTCCACGTGGCCGCCGGCGTACGTCGGTTCGCCACCGGTAAGGTCTACATGCCGTACGGCAAGGGCGTGTCCGCGTACCTGCTCCCGGACGACTCCCTCGTCCACGATGGCCCGCAGTCGCAGCGTTTCGCCGTCGCCATGCTGGAGTGGAAGAACGGCACCACGGACTGGCGTCAGGGCGGAGCAGAAGGAATGCTCGCCGGGATCAGCGCACTCGACGCACTGCCGTCCCCGGACCGGCTGGTGAAGGAGGCCGACCACTGGATCCACGGCCGGGACGGCATCCGGATCGCGATCGGGCACCAGGCGGCCATGGGCAGGCACACGATCGGCACCGGACTGATGCCCAGTGAACGCCGACGGCTGATCGAGTGGGCGGAGCAGGCGATCGCTCCCGAGTTCGTCTCCGTTCCGAAGCTCGAGCGCAGTGCGTACGCGCGGCCGCCCAAGAAGCAGCTCAAGAAGCTGCCGTCCATTCCCAAGAACATGGAAGAGAAGGATCCCGAAGAGCGCGCGGTCATCCTGGACCAGCGTGAGCTGAACGCGGCCCACAACGCTCAGGTTCTGCGGGCACGCCTGGCCGAAGCCCTCGAAGGGGAAGACCTCACCGCGGTCGTGCTCCACCAGAACGATGCCATCCGCGATCAGATGATCGCAGCGGCGGAAATGGGGCTGGGGCTGGCCGGGCACCGGCACGCGCAAGGCCCCGATACCTGGGTGTGGGAGGCGGAGGAGCTGACCGTCCGGCTGCACGCGCGGCCCCTGGGCGCTCTCGGCGCACCGCTGGGAGGCGACAGCGTGCCGCGCCGGGGGCAGGAGCACGACAAGGCCATCGAGGAGCGCCGTATCGGTGTCGCGCGGGCCATGGCCGCCTTGCGGGAAGCCGTACCCGGGGTGCGGCTGGCCTTCGTGGAGCTCGACGGGCAGGATGCCTTCCGCCACGCCAAGCGACGGACCGACCCCAAGCACGCGATCCGCCTCGGCTGCGCGGACGCAGGCCTGGTGACCCAGTTCATCCGTCCACCAGACCCGGATGCGGAGACGGAGGAGGCTCTCGCCGATGCTGGTCTGCGTGCCGCCGCGGCCTGGTCGGACGGCCTGCGCCAGACCGGTATGCGGCTGGTGCCCCAGCACACGCTCGGTGACACGCTCATCCCCGCGAACCTGAACCAGGTGGCCTTCCACCTCGTGGAACGCCGCCTTGACGGGCCCACAGGCAAGCAGCAGTTCACGCCGATCGCGGTGCTCATCCGACCGGGCGCGAAATGCGTGCTGGGCAAGTCGGCCGACATGCACGCATGGGTGCCGTACCCCGAACTCCTCAAGTCATTGACGGGAAGGGTCGAAGGCAGGAAGAACAGCGCGGAGCAGTCGGCCCTCATGGCGGCCTTCGTCAAGAAGACCCTCGCACAACTGCGCAGCACCCCGACGCTCGTCCTGGCCCACGCCCAGGACGTCCGCAAGCGCTGGCCGTGGCTGAGGAACGACGGTCTGGAACGGGACAGGCTCGGCCTCGACGGAGGCCCCGCCCAGCGGATCGGTCTCTACGGCAAGCAGCTGCGTGTCATCCGGATCGCCGACGGCAGCCGGGACGAGACGGCGCAGTGTTGGGCCGAGGCGGAGGAACTCTCCTCCGAGTTGAAGGGCAAGCAGCGTGGGGGCATCGCGATGGGGCTGTGGCGGCCCGGCCTGCGAGGAGACTCGGACCGCGTCTTCTACAGCACTATCGGCAAGTCCGGCACGCAGACGAAGCTCACCAACGACGACGCCAAACTGACTCCGCACACCAATGCCTCGGGCAACAACGCCTTCCGGCCGACGGTGAATGCCTGGAACCCGGACCTCCTGGAACTGACCGTCGCGTGCCTTCAACCCGGTGACGACGCGGAGGCATGGGCTGCATTCGTCCACCAGCAGCGTTTCAGCGAGGACTACCGTGCTGGTCGTGAGGGGTTGGCTCTGCCCTTGATCCTCCATCTTGCGCGACTCGCGGACGATTACGCTCTGCCTCACGAGATCGAGGAGGCTTTGGACCCGACGGAGCCCGAGGCTGCGGCCGCGCCGGACGACGCTCTGTCGGGCCAGCTGGCCTTCGACTTCGACCTCGATGACGGGGATGACGACGAATGAAGCTTCCCGCTGAGGAGCCGAGGGGAGTCCCACCCCTCGGCTCCTCAGCGGGTAAGGCACCACGACCTCAGGGGCGTAGTTGCAGCCATCAATAAATGCATGCGCATGCTCTCGGGGAGTGATCTTTGCGGCTCGCGGGGACCTCAACATCAATTAGCCCTGTTGTGCCTGGTCAAGGGAACTCGTGAACGTCCCACCAGGCAGAACTAGCTGAAACCCCACTTCACGTTGGGTTTTCTGCTTTTCGGGGACGCGGAAAACGGGGATGCGGGTGAGCTCCGGTCCGCTCGGTCCGCCGGCCGCGCCCACGTGCGGTTGCGCCGCGACGCGCCCACACTCCGTCCACGCCTCGGCACAGGCGCACGACGACGAGGCGCTCGTCCACCGCGATCCCGCCGACAGCCGAGCGGACGACGGCGGGGATGGGCCGAACATGAGGGATCAGGGCCGATCGGCCCCTGATCCGCACCCGGACAGCCCATGGCACCCCCTTCGATCCGCTGGAGGATCGAAGTGTCGAGAGGGGTACAACGGTCATGAAGCACCAGGAGCGGAGCGGCTGCCCGTCGTGGACGAGGCCGGGCGCGTCGTCGGCCTCGTCACCCGGCGCGATCTGCCGCAGGTCTTCCTGCGGCCCGATGCGCGGATACGGCGGAAAGTGATCGACGACGTGCCGGTGCGGGTGCCGGGGCCGGCGCCCGCACCCCCGACGTGTGCGTGACGGAGAGCGTGGTCACGCACACCGGCTCCATGGCGCGCAAGTGCGAGACGGGCGTCGCCGTTCTCGTGACACGGCAGATCGACGGTGTGGTCGCCGTGGCCGGCAAGCTCAGCGGCCGGCCGGACGACTCACACCTGCGGCCCGACGGGCCGGCGCTCCACGGCGTCGCCGATGACCGGCCGCACAACATGTGAGAGGAGGCGGACCGCCATGCCCAGCAGCGTGTTGGTCGCCTACGGAACAACGAACGGATCGACCGCGCAGATCGCCGAAGCCGTGGCCGAGGTGCTGTCCAAGGCGGGGCTCACCGCCGAGGCACGGCCGGCCGGCTCCGTTACGAGCGTGGCGTCGTACGACGCCGTGGTGGTCGGCGGCGGACTGTACGCGGGGCGCTGGCACAAGGACGCCCGCCGGTTCGTCCGGCGCCACGGCCGCGCACTGGCCGAGCGCCCGCTGTGGTTCTTCAGCAGCGGACCGCTCGACGCCTCGGCGTCGGAGCGGGACATTCCGCCCGTGCCCGGTGTGAAGAAGGCCATGGCCCGGCTGGACGTCAGGGAACACGTCACCTTTGGGGGCTGCCTCGAAGAGGGCGCGAAGGGCTGGGTCGCCGGGATGATCCTCCGCAACGGAAAGGGCGGGGACTTCCGGGACTTCACCGTGATCGAGGGGTGGGCGGCCCGCGTCGCCGCCGACCTCCTGGACGAACCGGAAAGGAGGTGAGCCGGCAGGCCGGGCGTCAGCCCGTCTTGTGGCCCCACTTCGGGCCGACGAGGTCCCACTCCTTGCCCCACTGATCGAGGCGCCGCCGGTCGAGGCGCCACCGTGCGACGGCTCCGGCGCCGATCACCAGGCCGGAGAAGGCGCCCCCTGCGGCGGCGCCCAGGAGGGACGCCTCCAAGGCCGCCTCCGTGGGGCCGGGCGGCTGCGGGGTGAGCTCGCCCCGGCTGGTCGTCCAGACGGTGACCTGGGACCCGGCCTTCTGTCCGGGGTCCACGAGCGTCCGTTGGACATGGGCCGAGCCGTCGGCGGCCGTCCACCGGACCTTCGCCAGGACCTGGCCCCCCGCTCCTTCGAGCCCCGAAACGGGCCGCGGGACGTCCGTGACGAGCACACCCTGGACGCTGTGCCGCTCGGCGCGCTGTTCCACGAACACCTCGTCGGCGGCATCGGCAGTCAGCACACCGGCGAACGTGCCTCCCACCGCGACGACCGCCCACGTGCCGAGCACGACCCAGGCCTCGACGACGTCGTCGTGCCGCCGCAGCGGGTTGTTCCGCCACCGCCACAGCCTCTTCTTGGTTCGCCTGGAGTCCATGGTTCCGCACCTCCCCTTCATCATCCCACTCACGCAGCGTGACCGCCGTACAGAACCGGTGCGGGGGCCGGCCGGTGGCAGGTGAGGGCCGGCCGGCCCATGCGGAACCCGGCGGCACGGGACAAGCTGGAACCTGAGGGATACAGCCCGGCGCCGCGCAGGCATCCGCTCGTTGCGGTCCTCCGGCGAGCCTGCCGGGACGGAGAGCTCAGGAAGGGTGAGGGTCGTCATGAAGGGCTTCGTCTTCCACGGTCCCGGACAGTCCGCCTGGGAGGACGTTCCGGACCCAGGCATCAAGGACGCCACCGACGCGATCGTGCGCGTCGACGCCGTCACCATCTGCGGGACGGACCTGCACATCCTCAAGGGCGACGTGCCCGAGGTGCAGCCCGGCACGGTGCTGGGGCACGAGGCGGTCGGCGAGATCGTCGAGGTCGGCGCTGACGTGCGCACCGTGCGGCCGGGCGACCGGGTTCTGGTCTCCTGCATCAGCGCCTGCGGCCGCTGCCACTACTGCCGCGAAGGGGCCTACGGCCAGTGCCGCGGTGGCGGGGGCTGGATCCTCGGCCACCTGATCGACGGCACCCAGGCCGAATACGTCCGCGTGCCGTACGCCGACCTGTCCGTGTACGCGCTGCCCGGCGCCGTGGACAGCAAGGACGCCGTGCTGCTGGCGGACATCTTCCCCACCGCGTACGAGGTGGGCGTGCTCAACGGGCGGGTACGGCCCGGGGACACCGTCGCCGTCGTCGGCGCCGGCCCCGTCGGACTGGCGGCCGTCGCCACGGCCCACCTGTTCGCGCCCGAACGGATCGTGGCCGTGGACCTGGCAGCCCCGCGCCTCGAGGCGGCCAAGGGGCTCGGCGCCGACGCCGTGGCCGACGCCCGCGAGGGCCCCGAGCAACTGATCGCCGACCTCACCGACGGGCTGGGCGCCGACGTGGTCATCGAGGCCGTCGGCGTGCCGGAGAGCTTCGAACTGTGCACGCGCGTGGTGCGGCCCGGCGGGCACGTGGCCAACGTCGGCGTCCACGGCAAGCCCGCGACGCTGCACCTCGAAGACCTGTGGATCAAGAACGTGACCATCACCACCGGCCTCGTCGACACCTACTCCACCCCCACCCTGCTGCGGATGGCCGCGGCCGGCCGGCTGCCCACCTCGCCGCTGGTCACCCACGTCTTCCCGCTGGAGCGCATGGAGGAGGCGTACGACGTCTTCGCCCGGGCCGCCGACACCGGCGCGCTGAAAGTGGTACTCGGCGGACCACAGCACGATGTCGTGGCGGTACGGGCGGCCTGACGAACGGTGGAAACGAGGGCGGCCCGACGAAGCGGTGGCAGTCCGGCGGCCCGACGAAGCCGTGGCCGTGCGGGTGGCCCGACGAAGGGAGTGAGGTGCCATGAATGAAACGGCACCCCCGAACGCGGCGGCGACCCCCGAAGGCCCACCCCTGGGCGACCTCGGACGCCGCCTGGCCCGGCGGCGCGCCGACCTCGGCCTGACCCGCGGGGAGACGGCCGCCCGGGCAGGCATGGCCCCCAGCTATCTGCGGCACCTGGAGGAGCACCCCGCCGCCGCACCGGACGTGAGCGTGCTGCGCAGGCTGGCGGGAGCCCTGGAAACCACCGTGACGGCGCTCTCCGGCGGTGACGCCGATCTGCCGCCCGGCCAGGGACGGGCCGGCGGACACCCACGGTTCACGGAGCTGAGCGTGCGGGAGTGCCGGGCGCTGCTGTCGACACACGGTGTGGGAAGACTCGCACTGTCGACCGTCTCCGGGCCGGTCGTCGTCCCCGTCAACTACAGCGTCGTCGAGGGGGCGGTCGTCTTCAGGACCGACCCCGGTGCGACGCCGTCCCAGGCGCTCGACTGCCAGGTCGCCTTCGAGGTCGACCGCGTCGACGACACCCTCAGCCAGGGCTGGAGCGTGCTGCTGCGCGGGCGGGCCCGGGCCGTCACCGACCCCGACGCCGTACGCCGGCTCGCGGATCGGGCCTACAGCACGCCGTGGGCCGGAGGGGACCGCGACCTGTGGCTGCGCATCGATCCCCTCGTCGTCACCGGACGGCGGATCACGGTGTGACAGGGTCCGGTCCCCGCGCCCGCCGATGCCGTACGCCGCACGGTCGTCGAGACTCCTCCGGCGGGCCCCGGGGGGGGGGGGGGGGGGGGGGGGGGGGGGGTTGGGGGGGGGGGGGGGGGGGGGGGCGGGGGGGGGGGGGGGGGGGGGGGGTAGGGGGGAGG